>DIDP01000018.1 GCA_002418205.1 Anaerolineales bacterium UBA5797
ATGAAGTCTCGTTGTAATACTAAGACATCTGCCTTAATCCTTTCGACAAAGCGCTCTGAAAACTTAAGAGCAACTTCGGCACCCAAAATCAAGTCAGCCTTGGTTATAAAGGAATTAACTAGTTCAGGAGAGTTGGTTCTAGCAAATGGAAATAGCAAATTTTCTATTATGTAGGACACCTCAACAAAAGGAGGGTTATCTGAATTCAAGGAACATTTAAGTAAACCGATTAAGCTTTCATCATATGTTATTGATTTTTGTTCTAATAAATTCTTATATAGCAATATAGCCTTATGCGGGCTTATATCAAATGTAGCCTGAATCATTACTACAAGTGCATCGTCCACTCTGGACGTTGTTTCTTCCACACTAAAAGCCTGTCGAATGAATTTTTTGATAACCGATATTGAGGTAGTGTTATTGAAAGATAAGTTAGTCTTTCGGATCCAATTCGCCCATAGACTTAACTGGTAATCTTTCTCAGAATAAATCCCTCGAGCACACCTGACTAGCCTCGCCAAGTTTGAAAAAGCACTTGCCTTTTCCCCAATTTCCAACCAAGCATTTGCCTGAGCTTCACACTCTTTTACGCGTCCATATAAATCTTGTCCATCCAACATAAAATCTTCAAGTCGCCCTAGTCGGATTTTTGCCCATTCAATATCTGCATCGTGTTCTACAATACCCAATATTATTTCACGTTGAGCCCCTGCCCACCAATCCTTCGAATTATTTTCCCAACGAGCAGAAAATTCTTTTTTCACCGCATCTAAGGTATCTTTCCCATGTTTTGTAGAGCAAGCTACAACACAGCTCGAAATATCTTCGCGCGGTGCTTCATCTCGTATTTGAAATGTCGCAGGAGATGTGTTCCAACCAGATTCTATTAAATCTAATATCCACTTAGTCTTACCTAAAAAAACATCTGGCTGCAAGACATTTACCTTGCTATACCCATCCACCCACAATTTCGCTAATGTATAGGCAATTAATGCAATTTGGCGTCTTGCTAATTTTGTTTCATTTTCCTCGTGTTCCCTATAAGTAGTTTGACTCTCTGCATCTTTAACAAGCTGCTCAGAAGTAATATTTGGTTCGAGAAGAAATTTCATTCGGGCATAGTGGAAATGCAAGTCAAACAGTTTCGGCGATTTATCCAATGAAGCCACTTCTCTATCACTCAACGGGACAAAATCTATTCTTTTGAGCCAGCTTTGAGCGATAGTCTTGTAATCGTCGATTTCAAGAAAATAGATTGCTTCAACTATTGATAAAAGATTAGATGTTCTGTTACGACCAGAACCAAATGAATTTGGCTCTTCCAGTTTTATCAACTTAAGTAACAAGTCTTTTGCGTGATCATTTTCATTGCTTCTCCGTAGATATTCTATTGTGCGAAGCAAGGTGAAATATCGATTTCTTCTATCCCTTTGCTCATCCATGGCTTCAAAAAACACATTCCACCCATCCCAATCATCTCGTTCACAACAACCTAATGCTCCATTATGTAATAACCAATTTTGTAAATTAAGGCTAGATTGCATTACGTTGTTTTCTTTATCACTTAATTCTGGCTCAATCTGAATTTTTCGAACAATCTCTACAGTTTCTCTTGGTGATCGTATGACGGATGCGCTTTCCACCCACTCGGAAAGTAGCTCATACAAATCCTGATGCAGCGCGTTTCGTCTAGAGATTAAACGTCCAGAAAGATATTCTAATGGTTCAGCCAGTTCAAATATTCGTGCCGCTTCTTGTTTGTTTACGGCATAAAGGATTCTAGCAAGTGATAACGCTGCTTCATATTTTTCAAGACGCAATCGTGCTCCATCTCTTGCATAATCAGTTGCCAAGTCACTTCTGCCAGCCTCAATTAACAAGTGTGGCAGTCGACTATCTTCGAGTGCATTTGAACGCTGCTGTAATGAAGCGCCAACCAAAGTGTAACGCACAAGAGCAACAGGGTCCAACAATTCGCCTGCTGATTTAATAGCTAATCTGACATCAGTCTCAATTGCATCTATAGGTCGAAGTACTTCAACTTGCGTTCTAAACCAATCATATTGTGCAATTTCAACAACCTGTTTGTGTTCACCTGCTTTGTAATAATGGTAAAGTGTTTCCCATCTGAATGGGTTATCAGATTTTTCATATAATTGGGCGAGTCTAAGATGAATTTCCTGATTTATCTGTTCGGATTTTCGACCAGGCAGATCATCAGCTGTTCTAGCTTCTAGAAAAATACGAAAACTGTTATGGAAAAATTCCCATCGGCCTAAGCTATCCTCTGAAAAATATTGCCCAAAGGTTCGCTGCAGTTTTAGTAGTAGCGATTTTGTTGTAATCGGCCATTCTGCGATCCATTTTATTGGAATAGGTCCCCGAATTCTTGCCAACAAGCCTAGAAAATCAGAAAAATCTGAATCGTCCTCAATCTTCCTCCAATGTGAAAAATATTGATCTTCAATATTCCCACTGTAAGCTATTGTTCCATCAAGTATTTTGGCATATTCATCTGGGGATTCAGATAAAAAAAGAGAATTCAGTAAATATATTAGCGACAGTGGATGTCCGTCAACAAGTTGATAAATCTTTTGGTCAAAGGAATTTGAAATTTCAGGTAAAGTCTGATGAATAATATCGAAAACATTTTGTGGGGAAAGCCTACCCATCCTGATTACATGTCTACCTTGGGATAAAATATTTTGAATACCTGTGGGCAAATTAGGTAAATTCTTTGTCTGACTACCTAAAACCAAATAAACTCCCGGTGGGATAGTTACAGGCAGGGGAAGGTCTTCGATTAAAGATCTATCAGGATGTTGTTCGCGTGCAATATGATCTAACCCATCTATCAAGACAATAGTTTTTGTTTTGGTCTCCTCATAATCCTTACCAAGCAAAGAAAGCTGTTGGTAGAAAAATTCATTTAGAGCAATCCTATCTGTTGGGTCGGGACGTTTCTCGCTACCATTTCTCAATCTTTGGATTTGTAATGTTGTATCATGAAAAAAGTTAATGGATTCCCCACGTAGAACTGAAGGGTCCTGTGCATCAGGAACGTAAGCATAGTAGCGAACAGACCTAACAGGCAATGTTCGAAGAGTTTGTGTTAGAAAAGTTGATTTACCAGAACCAGGCGGACCAAGAACACCTATATATCCACCGTCTAATTCTTCTAACCTTTTTCTGAACTCAGTAGCTGTATCTTGAATTGCCTTATATACCCTTGGCGCTTCAAACTCATGTTTATTTCGCAATTCATATTTGCGTTTATTTTTCTCTTCTTCAGAGCGCAGAACGGCTTGAGTCATTTGATTCAGCCCTGATAACTCTTGACGGACTACTTCACGAATCGCATCTAAGTTGTTGGATACGTTCAGTTTTCGGAGAAGTTCCTCGGTATTTAAATAAACATCATTGATCTTTTGATCCCGTTTAACCTCTGCTGGTGAACGCAAATTATCGACTATATGATTAAACACTGCTGTGAAGCTAGCGAATTCGTATCGAGGGTCATAATCAATAGCACCTAATTGTTTGGTTTCTTTGTTCCATTCAATTATCCCCTCCGCTTCTTTATCTAAAATAGCAGGGTTATTCTCATAAAATGCCTTACGGAAAGCCTTTTGAATAAACTCATTGCGAAAGAAGTTCAGAATGGGTTCTGGTTTATCAGCCCCATATTCTACAAGTGTATAAACATAAATAGCGTCAAAGTCGTTAGCAAGAGGTGAAACATCTAAATTAAGACGCTTTAGTATACTGACAACTGTTTCTCGCCGCCCAAGATTCTTTTTTGCGGCGTCAACCCCCATTTCGAGAATCATGCTGATAACCATCGAGAGTTCAACTAAAGCCATAAATTTGTCCTTCAGATAGATTTTATAATTGTAACTCTCAATATATCTTCATCGCTAAAACCCTTCCGCCACATACTCGCCCCACACACCTCTCAGTGCATTACAAATCTCACCGAGCGTGATGTCGTTCTCCACACACTCGATGAACAGCGGCATCAGGTTCTCCGTTCCCTTGGCGGCACTCACCAGTTTGCCGAGCAGTTCGTCCACTCTTTCCTTCTTTCTTCTTTCCCTTAACTCCTTCAATCTCTCCCTCTGTCCCAACTCGATCGCGGGGTCAACCTTCAAACGTTCCAACGTTAAACTTTCTTCAACGGTAAATTGATTGACTCCCACCACCACCTGCTCTCCGCGTTCGATCGCTTGCTGCGCGGCATAGGCGGCGTTTTGGATCTCATTCTGCATGAATCCCTTTTCAATGGACTGCAACGCGCCACCCATGTCGTCGATCCTGGCAATGTACTCCTGAGCGCCTTTTTCGATCTCGTCCGTGAGATATTCGATCAGGTACGATCCCGCCAACGGATCGACCGAGTCCGCCACGCCTGATTCATGTGCGAGAATCTGCTGGGTCCGCAGTGCGACGCGCACCGCTTTTTCTGTCGGCAGCCAGAGCGCTTCGTCCATTGAGTTAGTGTGCAAGCTTTGGGTCCCGCCGAGAACCGCAGACAACGCTTGCACGGTCACACGCACCACATTGTTCTCGGGTTGCTGTGCGGTGAGAGTCGAGCCTGCGGTCTGTGTGTGGAAGCGCAACTGCCACGACGACGGCTTACCCGCCTTGAAACGTTCGCGCATGATCTTTGCCCAAAGCCTGCGCGCCGCGCGGAACTTCGCTACCTCTTCCAAAAAGTTATTGTGCGCGTTGAAGAAGAACGAAAGCTGACCCGCGAACTCGTCCACGTTCAGCCCCGCCTGCAACGCGGCTTCCACATACGCCATCCCATTCGCGAGCGTGAACGCCACTTCCTGCACGGCGGTCGAACCCGCTTCACGGATGTGATAGCCCGAGATCGAGATCGTGTTCCAGTTTGGCACGTCCTTTGCGCAATATTGAAAAATATCCGTGATGAGTCGCATCGACGGTTCAGGCGGAAAGATATACGTGCCGCGCGCCACATACTCCTTGAGAATATCGTTCTGGATCGTGCCGCGCAGTTTGCTCACGTCCGCGCCCTGGCGCTTCGCCACCGCGATATACATCGCCAGCAGCACACCCGCGGGCGCATTGATCGTCATCGAAGTCGAAACCTTCTCCAGAGGAATCTGGTCGAACAACTGCTCCATATCCTTGATGGATGAAATGGACACTCCCACCTTGCCCACCTCCCCCGCCGCGATCGGATCATCCGCATCGTACCCAATTTGAGTTGGGAGGTCGAAAGCGACCGATAGCCCCGTTTGACCTTGTCCCAATAAATACCGATACCGCTTATTCGAATCCTCTGCCGTCGAAAACCCCGCATACTGTCTCATCGTCCAAAACCGTGACCGATACATCGTCGGCTGGACTCCGCGTGTGTAGGGATATTCTCCGGGGAAGCCCAATTTCTCCAAATAGGATTCCTCCGCTGGTTGAGTAGGCGCCGAAGGCGTCGTATCGAAACCAGCAGTCGAATCAACCTCAGCAGGCATCGCCACACGCGGGACCTCGATCCCTGCCGAGGTCTCGAAACGCTCTTTCCTCTCCTTGAACCTGTCCAAGGATTTCTTTAGAGTTGTTTCTTTCCATTTGTTGTATTGATCGTTTAGCGTCATATCCTATCCTTTATGTCATTGCGAGGAGGGCTTTAGCCCGACGAAGCAATCCCAAAAACTCAATTAGGAGATTGCTTCGCAGCCTGCGCTCGCAATGACGGAGTAACGCAAGTATAAAGCAAATACAGACCGGTGAATCGGATAATCATAGGATGATTTCACGACAAATGTCAATTGTCCCGGGGCAACGAAGATGCTAGACTAAACGTACATAAAAGCAGGAGGCTCCACATGAAAATCATTGCTTATATCGCAGCCGCGATCCTGATCTTCTTCGGCGTGCTCTTTATCTGGGGCGCGGGCGGGAACCAGGGCGGCGGTTGGACATGGGTCTGCGGGGGGGCGCTGAGCGTGCTGTTTGGGTTTGGTCTGATCTGGTTCGCCAGCCGCAAACCAAAGGTGGAGGGGGATACCAACGTCACCCTCAAAGTGGACCTGCCCGGGCAGACGAAGATCGAAGCCATGACCTGCAAGAACTGCGGCGGCATGTTGAAAGCCGAGAACGTCAAAATGATCGCCGGCGCGCCGACCGTGGAATGTCCCTATTGCGGAACCACCTACCAGTTGACCGAAGAACCGAAATGGTGAAAAGTTCCAGGTTTCAGGTCTCAAGTTCCAAACCAGACAACCTGAAACATGGAACCTGGAATCTGAAACCCAAAGGAGCACTTATGAAACGTAGATTGCTCACAATAACTCTCGTCATTCTTATCGCGCTTGCGATCCCCATCACTGCGTTCGCCCAGGATTATTTTTTCAGCCTCGATAAAGAGGTCGTTGATGTGTACTGGAACTCCGACGGCACCATGTCGCTGGATTACCTGCTGACCTTCACCACCCAACCCGGCGGTCACACCATCGAATTTGTGGATGTGGGCATGCCCAATGGCAACTTCGACTTCAACAGCATCCAGGCGAGCATCAACGGCAATCCGCTTTCGATCTCGAGGGATTTCCAGGGGATGGGCGGCTCTGGTTTTGCCGTGGAAATGGGTCAGTACGCGATCCCGCCCGGTAAAACGGGAACAGTTCGCGTCTTCGTTGGACGCGTTTCCGATGTCCTGTACAAGGATGATAACGACGCGAACTACGTCAGCGCGGCCTTCGCTCCGTTATATTTTCAAAGCAATGTTGTGACCGGCAGCACGGACCTCACGGTCACGTATCATCTGCCGCCGGGCGTCCAACCGGAGGAACCGCGCTGGCACTCCGCGCCATCCGGCTTTCCATCGGAACCGCAGACCGGGTTCGATCAGGACGGGCGCATCACCTACACATGGCGCAACCCCAACGCCAATGGCGAAACCCAATACCAGTTCGGCGCATCGTTTCCCAAAAGTTATATCCCGGCTGACAGCATCGTGACGTTTCAGGCTCCCTCCATTTCCGTCTCACCAGGCGTTATTTTCAACCTGGTATGTTTCGGTCTGTTCGGGTTCATGTTCCTCGGCATCCCGGTACTGACCGCCATCGCCAGCAGCCGCCGCAAACTGCAATACATGGCGCCGCGCATCTCCATCGAGGGGCACGGCATCAAACGCGGACTCACCGCCGTGGAAGCCGCAATCCTGATGGGCGAGCCGCTCGATAAAGTGATGACCATGATCCTGTTCGGTGTCATCAAAAAGAAAGCCGCCCAGGTGGTCTCGCGCGATCCGCTCAAGGTAACAACATCAACTCCGCTGCCCGAGGGCTTGCACGAATACGAACTTAACTTTTTGAAGGCGTTCGAAGATGACGACACAAAGACCCGCCGGAACCTGTTGCAGGAAATGACGGTCAAGCTCGTGCGTTCGGTCTCTGAAAAGATGAAAGGCTTCAGCCGCCGCGAGACCATCGCCTATTACAAGAGCATCATGGAAAAAGCCTGGCAGCAGGTGGAAGGGGCGGACACCCCCGAAGTGCAGAGTCAACTCTACGATAAGAACCTCGAATGGACCATGCTCGACCGCGATTACGATGACCGCACGCGGCGCGTGTTCCGCGGACCGATATTCGTACCGATGTGGTGGGGACGCTATGATCCGACCTTCCCGCGGTCTGCTCCCGCTTCAACGGGCGGACCCACGCCCTCGGTCTCCCTGCCCTCCGTCCCGCGCCTGCCCGGCTCTGACTTTGCATCCTCGGTTGTGACCGGCGTGCAGACTTTTTCACAGAAGGTCATCGGCAATGTCACCGATTTCACCAGCCGCGTCACGAACGTGACCAATCCGCCACCCAAACCATCAGCCAGTTCTCGTGGCGGTCGCAGCGGCGGCGGCGGACGTTCCTGCGCCTGTGCGTGTGCCTGCGCCGGTTGTGCCTGCGCCTGTGCGGGTGGAGGAAGATAGCCCTTAGCTTTTACAGGTGATTTATGAATCTCCTTACTGACATCTTTCGCAAATCGTCCATCGTCCATTGTCCATCGTCGGGCTTATATCATTACACCCGCGAAACGGATTTCGAAAAATCGCGCATCCACCTCCGCATCGACGCGGACGGGCACGGCACGCTCATCGTCAACGCCAACAGCGTGACCCACTTGAATCCAACGGCAACTTTCATGGCATGGATGTCTCTGGAAGGAAAGACGAAAGAGGAAAGCATTCGCGCACTTTGCTCTCACTACTCAGTCAGCAAAGAGCAGGCAGCCTCTGACCTTTCCTCTTTCCTCTTCCAATTTGACGAACTCATCCGTCCCGATGGCGCCTGCCCGGTCCACGAACTCGATCTCGAAGCGCTCATGCCATTCAGCACGCGTCCCTCCGCGCCCTACCGCATGGATCTGGCGGTCACCTATCGCTGTAACAACGATTGCGCGCACTGCTACAACGCCCGCGAACGGGACTTCCCTGAACTCAGTACCGAACAATGGTTCAAGGTCCTCGACCAGCTTTGGGAGTTGGGCGTTCCGCACATCGTCTTCACCGGCGGCGAAGCGACGTTGCGAAACGATCTGCCGCAGTTGATCGCCCACGCCGAATCCAACGGGCAGATCACAGGTCTCAACACGAACGCCCGGCGTCTATCCGATGAACGATACGTGCAACAACTCGTGGATGCAGGTCTCGATCATGTGCAGGTCACAGTCGAGTCGTGCAATGAAGGTATCCACGACGGGATGATGCGAGCCAAAGGCGCGTTCAAGCAAACCATCGCCGGGCTGAAAAATGCGCTCAACAACAAACTTTACGTCATGACCAACACCACCATGCTGCGCACGAACATGCACACCCTCCCCGACACATTGGATTTCCTGGCGGAGATCGGCGTGCCAACCATCGGGCTGAACGCGCTCATTTATTCCGGTCATGGTCTCACCGTGGGAACGGGTTTGCGGGAAAGCGAACTGCAGCCCATTCTCGATATCGCCACACAAAAAGCATCCGAACGCGGACAGCGCCTCATCTGGTACACGCCCACACAGTATTGCGAATTCGACCCCACCGCGAACAATCTCGGCGTCAAAGGCTGCACCGCTGCGCTTTACAGCATGTGCATCGAGTCCAATGGGAATGTATTGCCGTGCCAGTCGTATTATCATCCGCTTGGCAACATTCTCACCGACCCATGGGATTCGATCTGGAACCACAAATTATCCGTCCAATTGCGTGAACGCCAGAACCTGCCAGCCAAATGCGAAACCTGTTCCCTCATCGCCGAATGCGGCGGTGGGTGTCCGCTCAAGTTTGACGGAGTTCCCAGCCTCCAGACGTTGGCTTGATACAATTCAAAAGTCCCCGGATTTTTGAATCCGTAACGGAGAACCACATGAAAATCATCAATCGCCTTGCCGATCGCTTTTCAAAAGTCCAACCCCTGCCTGCCGGCACACATCACCTGCAAGCCATGCAAAACGAACGCCCCTATCGCATGCATCTGCGCCTGCAGGATGACGGCTCGGGCATCCTGATCCTCAACGCCTCGACGATCTTGCAGCTCAATCCAACCGCTGCGGAATATGCCTATCACTTCATCAAAGGGACTGACCTCGAGGAAGCCGCAAAACAGATCGCCGACCGCTACCGCATCAGCAAAGGGATGGCGCGTGAGGACTTCAGGGATTTCGTGGACCGGATACAGACCCTCATCGCGACGCCCGACCTCGACCCCGTTTCATTCCTGGACTTCGAGCTGGCTCAGCCTCATTCAGCGGAACTCCACGCCCCGCTCCGCCTCGACTGCGCCCTCACCTACCGCCTGCCCGCGGATACACAAGCCGAATACGCGCCGACCAAACGCGTCGACCGCGAGCTGACGAGCAACGAATGGAAGATGATCCTCGATAAAGCCTGGGAGGCAGGCATCCCTCACATCACGTTTACAGGCGGCGAAGCCACGCTGCGCGAGGACCTGCCCGACCTGATCGCACATGCCGAAAAGAACGGACAGGTTTGCGGACTTCTCACCGACGGCTTGAAACTTGCGGATAAAGATTATCTCGATCTGTTATTGCAAACGGGTCTCGATCACATCCTCTTCATGCTTCAGCCCGGGAACCCAGCCTCCTGGGCGGCGCTCGAGATCATCATGCCACAGGATATTTTTGTTACTGTTCATCTCACGCTGAATAGGGAAAACATCAAAACCGCGGAAGGAACACTGGAACGACTCGCAGGCATCGATGTACAGAACATCTCTCTGACGATTGCAGACCAATCCTTACACGACACCTATGATACCCTGCGCGACAAAGCCGCGGCGTTGGGGCTTGCCCTCAGGTTCGACCTGCCCGTCCCATATTCGGCGTACAATCCTGTTGCGCTTGAAACACAGGAGGATGATGTCCCGGCTGGCGCGGGCAGGTCATGGATGTACGTGGAACCGGATGGCGATGTGCTCCCGGCGCAGGGCATGGCGGAGAAGGTGCTGGGGAATCTGCTCAAGGATGAATGGAAGGAAATTTTCCATCAATAACCGCGCTTCGACTGTGTCGTACTCCGCTCAGCGCGGGCAAAACGCATGAACTGGCATTCCCGTTACACCCAGCAAGCCAAATGGACTCGCGACCTGCGAGCTTATATCTTCAACAAGATCAAACTCGATCAGGCACAACGCGTCCTTGAAGTGGGATGTGGCACAGGCGCGATCCTGTCGGAATTGTCTCCGGACATCGAACTCCACGGCCTGGATATCGACCCTGCCGCGCTGGCGGAGTGCAAGATCCATGTTCCGTCAGCTTGGTTAACCCGCGGAAACGCATTGCAACTCCCCTACGATGACAGTTCGTTCGATGTGGTGTATTGTCACTTCCTATTGTTGTGGGTCCGGGATCCATTGCAGGCATTGCTTGAAATGAAACGCGTGACAAGGGAACACATCATTGCGTTCGCGGAACCCGATTATTCAAACCGGGTCGACAAGCCCGAAGAACTTGCTTCCCTTGGAAAGTGGCAAACGGAATCGCTGAAAAGACAGGGTGCAGACCCGGGATTTGGGGCGCGTTTAGCAGAGTCATTTTTTGGGGCGGGGATCCAGATCGTCGAAACGGGAACAATTCAAAGCGTCGAAAGGGAAGCGACGCTTGAGGAACGGGAAATGGAGTGGGCGGTGATCGAATCCGATCTGGCGGGATGGGTCGAAGACGCAGACATCCAAAAGATGAAAGCCATGGACCAGGCTGCGCGGGAACGCGGGGAACGCCGGTTGCATGTGCCGACCCATTTCGCATGGGGGCGCGTTTGGAAATAAGCAGTGATATACTGCTGCCATGCCAGCCAGAAAAAAAGCAGAAATCTGTTACATTGTCGCCTTCCCCGATCCTGCGGAAGAATCCAGCGAGCCCAAGGAAAAGATCCGCGGGTTGAAGGACGCGCCGTACTTCCAACCTGTGGACGTTGATGTGAGGACCCTGGGGCATATCGAGGTGCAGGCAGGCGGCGTGCAGGTATCGGTGTTGCGCCAGCGGTATGATGACCGCATCCAGATCGTGGACTGCCGCTTTCAGATGGAGGATTACCTGAGCATGTCTGCCATTCAGGAACGGGAGGTGATCGAACGCACGCTGCGCGAACGATTCGTGCCTGTCGAACATCGCGCCAGCGGCATGTTCGAGGAATATGTGATCCTTTTGCTTACGAAAGCCAGCCCGACCCCGGAAAAATTTGTGGATCGGAACGCCGCCCACATTGGTCGCTTCATCCGTTCACAACGTGAAGTGCTCGATCAGCCCGAACTCGAACAGATATTGAGTTCGCGCATCCGTTATTCCACCCAGGACCTCACTCTCGTGGATTGGGAAGGCGCGGTCATCATTGCCGCGAACGGCGATTTTCAATCGGACATCGAACTGCTCAAGGTTGGCAATTATCAACTGCTGCGTTATCGCATGCTCGACCAGTCGGTGGAGGAGATGCTCGATAACATCAACGAGTCGTTCTTCATCAACAAACGACGACCGCGTCCCACGCGCGGCGCGGTCCGTGAGATCGTGCAACACAGGCTGGAGGTGATGCTCGATTTCGAACGCACGGAACAGAACCTTTTATTGATCGGTGATTGGTACACCGCCAAACTCTATACCGCCATCCGCGACGAGTTCTATCTGGAGGAATGGAAGAAAGCCATCCGTGGCAAACTCGACAACCTCGAGGGCATCGTCGAGACCATTCAGGCGAATTTTGCATTGTCATTCGAAACTCTCATGGACCGGCTGCAAATGCTCGGCTGGGTGCTGTTGCTGATCGGTTATCTTTACCTTTATGCGCTGGATGCCGGCTGGATCCACCTTGCCAAATGAAGGAACTTTCACGTCCCATCCCTGAGTCGTATTGGATTGAACCGGGGCGTCTGCTTGCGGGTGAATACCCGGGTCATTTCGACAGCGAGACCGCGCGCAAACGGATCGACGCGCTCCTCGAAGCCCGCTTCGATACCTTCATTGACCTGACGCGACCCAATGAAACGGTTTCCTACATCCGCACATTGTTCGATGAAGCCAAAGCCTACGAGATCGAAGTACAGCATCACAACTTTCCCATCGGAGATTTCGGACTGCCCACACCCGAACGGATGAAGAAGATCCTCGACACACTGGATGAAGCGTTGAACTCGGGAAGGAAGGTCTATCTTCATTGTCAGGGCGGCATTGGTCGCACCGGCACCACGGTCGGCTGTTATCTCGTCCGTCATGGCATGAGCGGTCAGGAAGCGCTGGATCAACTTGCAGCGTGGTGGCGAACCGTCCCGAAGAGTCAGATCCATCAAAGATCGCCGGAAACGCGCGAACAGGTCGATTTCATTCTCAATTGGGCAAAAATGGATGATCTATCTGCAACAAACAGTAAATAACAACAACCTTACACCATATTAACTCCGTCTTAAGTACGTGCAAACCTTTTTCAAAAAGCAGTATAATCCTTCCATCACGGAGACCGAACCATTGGAAACAACACAACCCGAAGTGCAGGTTCAACCTGAATCAAAACCCGAAGAAACAGACAACTGGAAACGATTTGCACTGGATATTCTTGAGACCATTGTCCTGGCAGTGGTGCTTTATTTTGGGATCAATGCGATCTCGGCGCGCGTCCGCGTGGATGGCTTCAGCATGAACCCCACTCTGCAGGACGGCGAATATGTGCTTGTCAGCCGCATGTCTTATAAGTTCAGCGAGCCTCAGCGCGGCGATATCATCGTCTTCAGCTTCCCCATCGACCAACGACAGGACCTGATCAAGCGCGTCATCGGTCTGCCTGGTGAGACCGTCAGAATTCAGGACAACCAGGTATATATCAACGATGCCCCGCTGGCTGAACCGTATATCGCGCAGGATCCCCGTTACAACGGCGAGTGGACGGTCGGTGAGGGACAGCTCTTCGTCCTCGGCGACAACCGCAACGATTCGAAGGACTCGCATCAATGGGGCTTGCTCCCCGTTGACAACGTGATCGGTAAAGCCATCCTGATCTACTGGCCCCCGCCCGAGTGGAAGCTGATCAACCATACCGAAGAAGTGTTCAACGCACAATAACAGGATCACAAATGTACGAACACCTTGCAGGCAATATACACAACGCAGTCCAATGCAACGAATGTCCGGCGGGCGTCATGCACATACGGCTCATCACCTATTTCACATGGCTTGGCGAGGAACTCATCACCGTCCCCAATTTCCCCGCCTGGGTCTGTGATCTGTGCGGGAAACGCGAATATGACGAACGCGCCATCTCATGGCTGACCATGCTCCTCAGCCCGGATGCGGGCAAACCGACCCGCCGCCTCAAACGCGCCCCCCGGCCTGATCCCGCCAAACGGAACGCCCCTCCCCCGCCGCTGGAATAAGCCCCGCATAAACAGGGTCGCAAATGGATACCTCACCCCGAACCTATCGCTTCCTCCCCGCAGACGTATACACACCAGGTTATCGCGTTGTCGGCAAGATCATGGTATCCACCAACGGCATCATGGGGATCATGAACGACATCACCAAATCCCACCTGGAAATTCACGATGCCCGCCTGGCGCGCATCCACATGCCCACCAAACTGGTGGACCATTTCGAGATCATCCGTTTGGTCAAATCGCAGGTGGTGGTTGTATGCACGGCACGGCGCGAGGATCTCGGCCCCACCGGCATCGTACGCGGCGGATATTCCAACATCACCGAAATGCCCGTCAGGCTTGCCACAAATGTTTTCGAGATCGAGGGCAAACTTCAAGTGGCCGGCCGTTTCGATTTCGTTGCCATGATCTCAGACAGGACCCGCAACTTCATCCCCATGTTCGATTCCACGTTGACCGCCATCCTGCTCCCCAACCTCAGGGTCGAAAGCCCGGGTATCCTTTTCAACCGCGAGAAGATCGACATGCTGGCATTCCTCAACCAGCGCGCCAAGGAGGATAAATAAGCCGGTAAAATGCTTGACCATTACCGGAGGGGATGATAAAATCCGCCCGCTCAAAAAGCCACATACCCGCCCCCATCGTCTAGTGGACCAGGACGCAGCCCTTTCAAGGCTAAAACCGGAGTTCGAATCTCCGTGGGGGCACACAAGACACCGACCAGGTGTCTTTTGATTTAAACAAAAAGGAGACCATCCCACCTTCGGTCTCCTTTCATCGTTTCTTTCCTCTTTTTACGCATCCAAATGATACGTATGGTAAGCATTCTGGCAGGGATTGCCCCAGGCAATGTGCATCTCGCGCGAGGTCACATCGATGACCATCGCACAGATCGTGCTTTCGCGGTCGAGCGGATCGATTCCCTGGATGTTATGGTTGCAGATCGAGTTCGGCAGGTTGACATGATCCTTTTGGATCCCCTGGAGCGATTTGATCGTGTGCTCCGAATTCTGCCGCAAGAGGCGGTTCGCCCTGAAATAACGCACACGCGACGAAAGCAGCTCCTCCGGCTCACTCTCGATGGCTTTCATGGTCTGGGAAAGATAATGGTTGGTATGCACCACGTATCCGTCCGTGCCGTGCAGGATCTCGAACTTACGTGCCGAAACCTCCACCGAATACATTTCACCGCTTTCATGCAAAAGCATATGGTTGTAACCTGCAGCGCGATGAGGGACAAGAGTCCGCCCAATGGCGCCGGAAAGACGTCTTGATGCCAGCACCGCCCGGGCAACCACAAGGCGCGGGATCCCGATGCGTGAATCGTTCGGATACACCGAGTCAATTAATTGGGCAATGCCGTAGGCGTTGAATCCCACATTGGGCAGGAGCCCGCCGTAGGTCATGGCAAGATACGGAGGTTCCTTGTCCGGCTTTGCCATCACCACATAAACATCGTCCTCATCCTCGGGAACCCAGTCCTCATTATGTGCCGCTAGCACATGCCCGTCCGCCGTGCGCTCCTCGTTCACTGCAAAACTGGTGCACCGCGTAAGATGCAAAGCATCCACGGTCACAGCCTCCATGGCATTGAGCGTCACGATCTCATCGAAAGGAACGTTCGAACCTTCGGCAATGCCGCGCCATTCATCCACATATTGCGGATACCGTTCCTCCGCAAAAGGCAGATATTTGCGCGCCTGGATCTGGGCGCCATCCCAGGTCAACTCGAGCGTCCCATAGGCCTGCTCGACCAATGCGTGCGCATTCTCCACGCTGTGCCGCACCTGCTCACGCCGCGCCTCCCCGATCTGCCGCCCCATCTCACGATGCGTTCCCGACACTTCGATCAACGGCGGCGGCGAATTATGGATCACCGTATCCGGAACCGGAATTTCCTTCAAAGCCATACATCCTCCACGAAAAAAATGAAACCCGCCCCGGTCTTTCTGCGGGGCGGGCGGAATTATATCATGCGGATGTTTTGTCACTAGGACGCGGGAGGCACCTGGCCGGGATCCGCGGGAGGAGTGGAAACGGTCAGCGCGGGACCCTGGGCGGGCTTCGCTCCGAAGCGCGTGATCGCCACCGCGCCCACCGCCACCAGACCGACCAGCGTTGTCAAGAGCCACCCAATACAGGGGATCTCTCCAATTGCGCCGCCGACCAGCATCACAAGGAACGTGCCAAAGCCTGCTGTAAATACCGGCGCCCAGGTCTGGTTGATGGATTGGGTAAAGCGCTCGCCAACCTCATACCCCAGTGCGATCACACCGAACAACCACGCCAGCGCGATCGCCAGCGCGCCCACCACCACCACCAATGCCGCCACCGGGATCAGGATGATCGTAACGATCAAAATCAGCGTCACCACCAGGATGGCAACCGGACCACCAATGACCGCAAGCAGCCCCACCCCGCCGGACATCACCGGCTGGCGGACAATCGCCTCGCCGACATATTCCATTTGCGGGCGCAGGAACACAACAACCAGCATGGCGAGCGCGGCCACGATCAGCGCCCGGTAAAAAATACCGGCGGCAGTCCAGAAGGGATTAACGTTGAACTCCACCTTGGGCGGTTGCACATCGGACGGGACGCGCCCATTCGGTATATCGATCGTGGGCGCGGCATTGTTCACCACTTCGCCTTCGATCCGGGCTCCCTCCGCGCGTTGCAACTGACCGCCGATCGTGACCACGTCACCGGCAACCACCGCAGACTCATCCAGCTTGATCTGCCCCCCCACCACGACCACGTCACCGTCCAAATCGCCGTTGCTCTCGAGCCTCCCGCCGATGACAACAAGATCGCCATTCAGGGTGGCATCTTTCTCGATCGTCACATTGCCGCCGAAGAGCACCAGGTCGCCGTTATAGGTATCATCGCTCTCGATGGTCATGTTCGTCCCGAACATGACCTGCCCGTTGCCGGGTCCCGGTCCCTGCGCCTGGGCGGAACCCGTCGGCAGGAACAGCAGGGTAAACAACAGCAATATCGAAAGCGTTCGCAATTTATTCTTCATACATCACACTCCTTGCGGAACACGGGTGAACCGCCAGATTGATACTGTCCATAAAAGACCGATCCCCGCCACCCCCGAGAGGAGGACCATCCATGCAAAGGGAGGCAAAAAGCCCGGGACCACACGCAGCAATACCGACCCCGCCTCGAACAACGCCTGCAGGGTGGTGATCAGGAATATCCCCCACTCCACAAATGCCGCGATCCAGGAAGCCGGCGAGGAAAAAAATGCAACCAGGGTGGGACCTGTAAACCATGCCAATAAAAGCAAGCCGCCAAGTACGAACCAGAGTGCGCCCCAAAATCTGCGGCGGCGCTCCACCAGTTTTTGCTCAGCCAGACGCGCCTGGAAACGCGCCGTAAACCCATCAGCGGGTGAAGCCATTCTCACTGAACGCAAAGCCTTTCCGGTTTCAACGAGCGCGGCGCAATACGCGCAGGATCGCAGATGCGCATCCAGTTCGCGCCTCTGTTCAGGTGTGATCGGCTCTTCATTCAGCAGCCAATCCTCAAAAGGCTGGTGTTTCATAAATTCTCCTTTCGGGGCGCGTCCTGGGTGTTTCTTCCTGCCACATGCCGGCCAGCGCCCGCCGGGAACGATGCAGGCGGCTCTTGACGGCGCTCACGGTCAACTTAAGGGACTGGGCAATTTCCACTTCAGAGAAATCGTACCAGTAACGCATGATGACCGCTGCCCGGTCGGTGGCGTCGAGTTCCTTGAGCAAAAGGTGAAGGCGGTCGCGCTGTTCACGTTTAACGGATTCAGCCTCCGGGTCCGGGGAGGAGGCGTCCGGCAATTCCATAACCGCTCCGTCTTCGTTTTCCGCGTCCATCGAAAACACTGCAAATTTCTTCTTCCTCAAAAGGTCGATGCAATAATGTGCGGCAATGGATAGGATCCAGGTGCCGAACGAACGTGACGTATCGTAGCGGTGCAGGTTCTGGTAGGCACGCAGAAAGGTTTCCTGCGCCGCATCTTCCGCTGCCTCAGGTTCACCCAACATGCGATAGCACAAGTTGTACACGGGTTTCTGATAGGTTTCGACGATCTTCGTGAACGCCTCGTCGCTGCCTTGTTGTGCCTGGATGACCCAGGTTGTTTCGTCTTCCACTCGCGCTCCTATAGACTTTCTACTGACACTTACGAGACGGACGGGAAAAAGTTGCACCTAATGGACATGTGCATGCCCCTCCCCGCCTCCCTCCGGACCCAGGAACTGCCGCCATTTTCCGAGCGAATCAGCCCTGAGAGCGAAGAGGATGGCGATCGCCGTGGTCAGCGGCACCGCGCTGATCAAGCCCAGCGACCCGACCAGCGTGCGCACGATCTCCTCCGCCACGATCTGAAAATTGACCAAGTAACCGTAATCGCCGCGCCCAAGGGTGAACATGAGCAACATGGGCAGTGAAGCCCCGGCGTAAGCCAGCACCAGCGTATTGACGGTTGCCGCTACATGGTCCTGCCCAATGCGCATCGCGGACTGGAACAATGCCCGAAATCCAAGGGTTGAGTTGGCATGGTGCAACTCGAACACCGCCGATGCCTGGGTTGTAACAAGATCGTCCAGAACCCCCAAGGCACCGATGATCATGCCGCCCAGCAACAAGCCGCGCAGGTTGATGCGGGCATCGAGCATCTGGAGCAGGAACAGGGCATTCTCGTCGCCTGCCCCGGTTAAACGCGTGAAAACCACAAACAAACCGGCTAGTCCGCCGGTTATGAACAAAACCAGGATCATGCTGATCACTGCCGCGTGCGTTTTGAGGTTCCAACCATAGGTCAGGTAAAGCGTCACACCCAGCAGGGCAATCGAACCCACGATGCTGACCAACAAGGGGTCGTCGCCCGATAAGATGCGCGGGATGATGAAACTGATAATGACCATCAGGCTGAACGCCATGCTGAGCAGGGAGCGCAGTCCCTTCCAGCGGCTGATGACCAGAATGGCAACCGCAAATATCGCTGCAAGCCACAGCATCGGCGTGGTGCGGATGAAATCCACAAAATATACCGTCAGCATGCCGTCCGGGCGGGAACCGATCGTCACAAGGATGGGATCCCCCGGTTCAAGATATAAGGCACTCGAAAGGATCTGACGCCTGCCATAATCCATCTCCATGACGATGCCTTGATACTCCCCCTCCAACAATTCCACGCGTGCGATTTGATACCGCTGGGTCACACCGCCGAGATCGATCTCACCCTCTTCGATGATCTCAACCACGCGTGCACGAACCGTCTCCGCTCCCAAAGCAGACATGCTCACATCGGGCAGTTCAGGCGGTCGAAAGTACGGATAGACAAAAAAGCAGAGAAACGTTGCCAACAACAGAATAAACAATCCAAGCAGAGATCTATTCTTCATGGAGCAAAGTATACACTGGGAAATAAAAAAGGACACACGCGCTGGTGTGTCCTTTCCACTTTCAAACGGGAACCTATCCGTTCTTGCCGTTCTTCCTGCCCGTACCGCTCTTCTTCGATTTTCTTAGCCGCTCCATGGTTTTCCTCGGCTGCGTCTTGATGGCAGTGATTGCATGTTCGACCTCCACAGCCACATCAGCTGGGACCTTTCCATGCTCGAAGAAATCCATCAACTGCCTGGACCGGGAACCAGTGTTCGGTTCCCTGGATGCTGTCGAAATGTAATCACCATAATACTTTGGCGAATAAAGAGACTGATACCGGTAATCGTAATAGCTGTGCGCCATTTCTTCGGTCACTTTATTGAAAACGATCCCAAGCACACGGGCCCCTGAACGGTCCAGTTGTTCCTTGATGGTCCGTGCCTGGGCTTCCGTTGTTTGCCCGGGTTCCATCACCAGGATCACACCATCCACTTTTGATGCAAGGTTATATGCATCAGAAATGATCAATGGCGGCGCATCCACGATCACCAATTCATATTCCTTCTCCAGGCCGGAAAGGATCATCGCTATTCTTTTCGACCCGACCACTTCGGTAACGTTCGGAGGGATGTTTCCAGCAGTAAGCACTTTTATGCCATCGTCATCCTTCCAGGACTTAACGACACTTTTGACATCTGCCTTATTTCGAAGGATATCCGATAGGCCAGGGTTCTTTGGCACTTTTAGGGCATTATGAATGGCTGGCCGCCTTAAGTCAGCATCAACAATGATAATGTCCTGCTCCTCATGGGATATGGATAATGCCAGATTTGATGCGACTGTGGTTTTGCCATTCCCCTGGTTGGGGCTGGTCACTAAAATCGTTCTGATCGGATTGCTGACACGGAAAAATTCGATATTGGAGTGAAGCAACCGAAAATTTTCAGCCAGTATTGAATCGGGATTCTTTTCTACATAAGTACCACTATCTTCATCGTCCGTAATTGCAGAAATGTAACCAATTACGGGCAGACCAAAGATTCTCTCAACATCGGAAGCTGTTTTAACTGTCTTATCAAGATATTCGAGCAGATAAGCAGCCCCGGTACCGAGGCTAAAGCCAACCAGTCCAGCCAGAGCAATGATGAAGAATCTGTTTGTTCCCACAGGATTGGAAGGCAAATTTGCAGGTTCTACAACAGATAAAATATTAAGTGCGCCTTCCTGAGAATTTGCCAGCAAACTCGCATAATTTTCTCGAAAACTATTAAGTCGTTGTGTCTGCTCATTGATTTGCTTTTCTATGTTCGCAATCTGACTGGCGCTGTTTATTCCAATGAGGCTTTTTTGCAATTCTTCTATATTTTTTTCGGTATCCTGTATCTGGACTTTTAGACTATCCAATTGCTGCTTGATAAAATCCTGACGCTCGCCGGTTTCCGTACCTCCAATGGCGGGACTTTGAAGCATTAATTGGTTGGCAAGTTCGTTGGCGATGATTTGTGCCCGTTTGGGAACCGTATCACTTACTGTGATCTCCACCATCTGAGTGTTGGGTACAACCTTGGCTTGATACTGGGGCAGCCAGCCTATTCCCAGCGCCTCCATCGTCGCCTGTTGGATTGGCTCACGTCGGGCCATATCCGCATAAATGGATGCCAGCTGCTGAGCTATATATATTTGGCCCGAATCTGGATTCGGATCCAGGATGGTTGTACCAATCACCAAAGTTGTTCTAGACACATAAATTTCGGGTTGGAACATAGTCGAAACCGCGCTCGCAACCACCGCAAGCACAGTAACAATCATTATTAGCCGCCACCATCTTAAGAGTGGTCTGAGGTATACACTTATATCCATATTTAGAAAGTTATTATTGCCTTCAAATGAGAATAAGGCAATTCACAGATGTGTGCCATTTTGGAGGGTTGTACCATGAATTGCCAAAAGCCTGTTATAAAATATTGACTACAAGACGTCAGATTGCCGAATAAGTTACTCCATTTTATTGAACTTGTTTAATGTAAACTCAAAACTTCAACACAGGAAGACTGGTTACACGAATTTTCTTATAGACGTGAGGCAGTCGCAGAGCTTGTTATGACTTTCATATAAATATCAAGAAGTTGTAGTGTGATCGACCTCCAGTTATGGTGCTTCCTGACGTATACTTCGCCAGCGCCACCGATTTGCTTCATAAGATCAAAATCATCGATCAATCGTAGGATTTGTTGGGAAAATTCAACTGCATTATCGGCAACAGAAAGATCCTTCCCCGGCACTATACGAAGCGCAGTAATTGCTCGAGGCGAGGTAATTACAGGTGTCGCGGTCGCCATGGCTTCCAGAATCTTGTTCTGAATGCCCGCGCCGTACAGCAACGGCACCACCGATACCGCGGCCCGCCAAAGATACGGGCGGATATCGCTCACAGTGCCGGTCACGGTAATCAAGTGGTTTTGGCCAAGTCCGATAACCTCAGTTGTGGGATCCTTGCCCACAATGAATAGCTTTGCATCAGGTCGGGATCTCCACACCAATGGCATAATTTCGCCTACCAGATACTTCGCCATGGATATATTGGCGTGATAGCTCATCTTGCCGCTGAACACGATCATACCCGCATCCCGTTCAATATCGGGGTTGGGATGAAAATAATCCAGATCCACGCCGTTGGGCAAAACGGAAATCGGGGCCGGATATTTCCCTGCCGGCAACAAACGCAGCAAAGCCTCCCGGTCTGCGGCCGAGGTGACGAGAGCCTGATCGAAACTGCAGATTAACTGCCCTTCTGCTCTTCGTGTGCGCGGAAGTTCGAAACGCGTCACGAATCTGCCAAACCAGTTGCGGCTTTGGCTGGACGCTTGTTCAAATAAATGGCTGATGCAATCCACACTATCCCATACCACCGGTTGGGAGGCGATTCTCGATTTCAGGTAGAGCCCATAGCGAGAACCGCGCAAATGCTCCACATGCACAACATCGAAATCCTTATCAGCCGCCCGCTCAGCGATCTGATGCGCCAGCCCTGCATGCCAGCTATAAACAGTTTGGAGTGGCTGCCATCCGGGCACAGCCAGCGCGCTGTTCACCAGCGAACGCCAGACCGGCAGCTCGAAATAATGGACGATGGCACCCTTGTTTCGTAATGTCTGTATGTCGGCATGATCCTGCTCGTTCGAGCCCAATGTAAAGACCTCAACTTTGTGACCAAGATCTACAAGCTGCAAGATGAAATTATAGGGGCGGGTACGAATCAGATTGGGAACGTACGGAACGATGTAGGCTATTCTCATCATTAATTCCAGATAGTGAAAGAATGTATATCCAATCAAAACTTGTAAGCAGCGCTAAGACATTCCGTCAACTTTGACGCGATTTCCTTTGCGTATTCATTATTGACGATATTATGACTTGCATCAAAGTGATGAATATCCACACCACCGGCAGCAAGCGGCATCCAGCCCATGGGATCATCGTCAGGGTTTTCATCCAAGGTCTCACTGGCACGGAATAACGTAACCTTTCCAAGATATCGGGATGGCACGTAGTACCTTAATGCCTCGCTATGTTTATAGCGTAAATATTGTAACAAGAGGGGATCTGGAAGGCGTTTATTCAACTTTCGATATAAATTAGCTTTAAAGTAAACGCTTGACCGTTGTAAACGAAAGGTGAATGCCTGACTTAAATACTTGATCTTTCCAGTCCAGTCCCGTTCTTTCAATTCCAGAAAATGGGAGCGAACCTTCATTCCAAATTGATAGGTTCGATTAGGATTAATCTGAGCCTTGAGATCAGGAAGGGTCTCGCCTGAGGGTCTATGAATGACCGGTCGGGTTGAACGCTGGGGGTTTCTGGTATCCAGCATCACAAGCAATTCCACTTTTTCCCCCTGCCTGATGAGCTGTTGAGCCATTTCAAAGGCAATCTCGCCGCCCATGGAAAATCCACCCAGATAGTACGGACCATGCGGTTGAAGTTTTTGGATCGCATCGAGATATAAAGCCGCCATATCTTCGATGCGATTAAGAGCTGGACGAATCCCGTCCACACCCTGGGCTTGTATTGCGTAAAATGGCTGGTCTGGGGGCAAATGTTCGACAATGTTACGCCAGAAGAGCACACCGCCTTCGTGGGCGTGAATCCCGAAGAAAGGCGGTTTATCACCCCGGGTTTGAATGGGAACCACCGGAGACCAATCGCGCACCTCGTCCGCCTTCCGTTCGACCAATTCGGCAAGCTGGGCAATGGTCGCAGAGTGGAAAAAGCTGGTTAATGGCAACCGGACTCCCAGGTCCGATTCGATGCGTGCCAGGATGCGAACCGCCAACAGGGAATGACCTCCCAGGTCGAAGAAGTTGTCATGAATCCCCACTCGGTCCAACTTCATCAACTTCTTCCAGATCCCAGCAATCGTTTTTTCAGCAGGAGTGCGCGGCAGGACCATCTCATCAGACAATTCCTGTTCCTCGAGACCCAGCGATTCAGGCGCGGGAAAAGCGAGGCGATTCACCTTACCATTGGGGGTCAGCGGAAGGGCATCCAGCAGAATGAAAATGGATGGCACCATGTAATCGGGAAGCCGGCTGCGCATGAAATTCCTGAGCCCCGTGGTGCTGATGGTCCTCTTCTGATTGGGAACAACATAGGCAGCCAGATATTTTTCATCGGGACTGCTCTCCCGGGCAATCACCGCACAATCGCCTACAGCCTCATGTTCGCGAAGCACTGATTCGACCTCTCCCAGTTCAAGGCGTTGCCCGCGGATCTTGACCTGAAAATCTCCACGCCCGAGAAATTCAATAGTGCCGTCGGGGCGGTACCGCGCCATATCACCAGTACGATAAAGACGTTCTGAAAAGCCATCCGAAAAGGGATTCGGAATGAATTTTCCGGCGGTCAGGTCAGGCCGACGAAGGTATCCAAGCGCGAGGCAGGGATTGCTGACACACAGTTCCCCTACTTCACCGTTGGGCAGGGGGCGCAGATCAGGATCGAGGATGTAGATCTTCGTACGCGGCACGCTCCGCCCGATGGGAACGACTCCGATCGGACCTTGCGGATCGGGCGGGATCGGGTAGGTGGCCACAACGCCGGTCGTTTCCGTCTGACCGAAGATGTTGACCAGAGTCGCCTTGTGCCCAAGCTGGAAACGCCAATCACGCGGCAGGTCGGACATGAGCGCCTCGCCAATGGACACGATGCGGCGCAGGGAATTGTCGAGCAGATCCCCGCGCTCCTCCGCATTCAGGTCCAACAGTCGCTGGACGCAACTGCGCCAGAAAGACGGGACAACGTCCATCAAGGTGATCCTGCGTGCTTTGATCAGCTTGAACAATGCGAGCGGATCGGCGATCTCACCTGAGGCTGCCACCACGGCCGTTGCCCCGAGTGCCAGCGGGATCATCAACTGCCGGACCGACAAAGCATAGGCAATGGAAGCTGACTGGAGGTAGATATCATCTGAAGTGACATCCAGGGCAGTGGAGGCAATCTCAATAAAATTGATGAGATTGGAGTGTGTGATCATGACTCCCTTGGGTTTTCCTGTGGAACCCGAAGTATAGATCACATACGCCAGGTGGTCAGGAGAGACCGTCACCTCAGGCCTGATAACCGGTTGTCCTTCGATTTCTCTGCCATCCTGGTCCAATGAGATCGTCCGGATATCCAATCCGGCAAATAAACCCAGATATTCGCTTTGTGTCACGACAAAGTATGATTGGGCATCCTGCAGGATGAATGCCAGGCGCTCCGCTGGATAGGATGGATCGAGCGGGACGTATGCCCCCCCCGCCCTGATCACGCCCAGAATGGCAACGACCATTTCCACCGAGCGTGACACACAAATACCAACCAGCATACCGGGCTGTACACCCAGGCGGACAAGATAACCGGCAAGCCGGTTTGCGCGTTGATCCAAGTCCTGATACGTAAGCTGCATGTTTCCACATATGACAGCCACCTTTGCAGGGAATTGGCTGAACCGCATATCAAAAAAATCCAGCAGGTTGGTAAAACTGCCGGTTTCATTGGCTTCTTGCTGTAAATCCATTGTCATCCCTTCAATTAATAAAGTCACTTGGATTACACCTGAATTTGACAACAGTCCCAATTGTTGTACTGATTGCCAGGGCGGCGAGATAACCAGATATTGGAGTGAAGACATCCACAGCGTCCCCCTCAATGTGACTAGCAGCCTTTGGCAAAAAGGGTCAATTCACGCGAATGAGCGATGCTGAATTCAAGACGACCTTCAGACTCTACTGAAGGTTCCCCAAACCGGTTGAAGGAGAAGTCGATATTTCCGGAGTCCATACACAGGTATCTGCCAGGAATTAAGCAAATCAAGCCGTATGTGCATATAAATCACTTCCAATCCGTGTCACTTCTCAGGCGCAGCGCCCGCTGACGCACTGCGCCATCCAGAAAATTCCACAAGACCCAATGCGTTTCATCTTCTTCTTCCTCAATTCCGCCTGCCAAACGTGGATCGCATTCATAGGAAGTTCGATCTCGGATGGCTTCGCATCCAGATCGTTGTATAGGTCAGGCAAGGAGAACAGGGTCCGCATGGAGCGTTTCCACGCCATGGTTTATGCAGTATACACCTCCTGCATGGCAGCCAAAACCACCTGCCAGTCATATGTAGTCTCAGCCAACCGCCTGCCGTTCGCTGAAAGCGATTCCTGCAAATTTGCATTTTCCAATAATTCGATCACGCGATCGGCAAAATCCATCGCAGTATCCGCAACGAACACATCTTTTCCAGGTTCAGCCCGGATACCTTCCAGGCCGATCGTGGTGGTTACCACAGGCATGGCGTATGCAAACGCCTCCAAAATCCGGACACGCATCCCGCCCCCCGCGCGGACCGGCACGACCATCAACGCGCTTTGTTCAAGATATGGTGGCAGTTCGGGAACATAGCCGGTCAGATTCACAACCTGTGAGTTGTGCTCTGCATACTCCACAAAATCCTGCGGCGGATTCTTTCCAATGATGGTAAGCGTCGCATCCGGAATACGCTGGCGAATCAAAGGAAACACCTCGGTAAAGAACCAGCGGATGCCGTCCGCGTTGGGAGGATAATGCAGCGTTCCAAGCGTAACAATATTCTTTGACCCCGGCTTGCGTTGGATGGGAGGTAGTTTCTGCGTATCCACCGCGATCGGGACGACAGTGATCGGCGCAACGGGATCCGCCTCCTTTCCCACCGAGAAGCGGAGCGCCTCCTCCAGACCGGCCCGGTCCACATCCGTAACGGCCAGGACGTGATCCACGTTTCTCAACAGCTCACCCTCGTACCGTTTGACGCGTCGGGCTTCAACACCGAGAACTGGTTTCAAAAACGAGGAGGCTGTATCCTTCATCCGCTCGACGATCGACCAGACCGCGTTATGCGCGTCAAAGATGACTTTGGGCTTTCGTCCCTTTGAAATGGATGCGCCCCTTAACGCAAACTGGACCATTGTCAACTGATCGGCATGGATAAAATCAAAATCGGTCTCCCGAACCAGTTGGTTCACCATCTCTTGCATCGGTCGTTGGTCGTCCCGTTCGACGAGGAATGGACGATTCGTCATATAACTTTTGAGCATATACCCGATATCCGACAGACGTGACCGGCGTATGGGAATAGCATAAACCTTCCTGCAAACACCCTCCAGCGTTGAGAGATATTGGATTTCCTCCGGACGGACAAAGGATACCAGGGTGATGGAATGACCAAAGCCAGCCAGCGCACGTAACACATGCCAGGTCTTGACTTTGGGTCCTGCATCTGGAGGAAAGGGGACAATTTGAGTGAGAAAAAGTACATTCATGGATCAAAATTCACTCATTAATAATCTTAATTTCGACACAAGTAAGTAACCAAGTTTTGAGTGATCAAGGCAATGGTATCCCAAATGTTTTTACAAGGAAGACAGCCATTTGAGCGCGGGTGACGGGGGTATCGGGACAATAGTTGCCGCCGCCACAACCGCCGGTGATGCCCTCGGCAGCCAACTGCTCGATCCACTTGTCCGCCCAATACCCGACCGGCACATCCGCGAAAACCCCGGTGGCGGCAGGCGGCGTGTAGGACACACCATGTTTGGACTTCAGGAGGAAGACCGCCATCTGGGCACGCGTGACCGGGGTGTCGGGACAGAAATTGCCGCCTCCACAACCACCCGTGATGCCTTCGGCAGCGAGCTGCTTGATCCAGGGAGCCGCCCAGTAGGAGGTGGGCACATCGGCAAAGCCGGTGCTTGATCCAACTGCAGGAGGAGTGTAGGATGAACCGTGGACCCCTTTGAGCAGGAAGACCGCCATCTGGGCGCGGGTAACATCAGATTCGGGGCAATAACGCAGGGGATTGATCGCACAGCCTCCAGTAATCCCGGAAGCATATAAACCTTCAATATAATTCCAGGCCCAATAATTGAGCGGAACATCAGAGAATGTCGATGTAACGGAATCATAGATATACAACACAGCATCACCAGAAAACGGAGATGTGAAAGACCGCGTCCCTCCCCCATTTATAACTTCTCCGGAATAAATCGTACCAGTTTGAGGTCTGAGCCATTCCACATTTAATGATTTTGAAGATGAAACAGCAGAAAGATTTACAGTGATATCGCCTGCATCCGTCGGGCGATATACCAAGTACTCAGCCCCATTGGCAACTGCGTTCCTGAGACAAAAGCCCGTTGAACACAAGCTGGTGTTTGAAGTTGGGGCCATGTCTGCCAAGTTCATTCGGTTGGCATAAGAACGCACATATCCCAGGTTGTTTCGGATTTCGGTCTCATTGGGATTGTAGAAGGGTATGCCGCGGCCGCTGGTGGCATTATCATAGATATCCATGAAGATCGGGTTTTCACCGCGTGTAAAGCTTTTCCAAACCCATTGGCGATCTCCGCATATGCCGCACAAATGATCCGTATCCGCCAGGACCACCTTTGTGCCGTTGGCAATGGGCGGATTGCTCAAATCATTATTGGGAATGTTTGGAGAAATCCAATCTGCCGGACTGTTCAATAAATCAGTATTGCTACCATCGGGCCAGGGTATGGTCATTCCAACCGGATGTTGTTTGGGTTTACCAGATTCATATGTCTTGATGTAATTAATCATGTGATACTGCCAAAGCCGATTTTCAGCGCCACCTCGGCTTTCATTGGAAATTTCATACAAAACATTGTCCAGATCATTGACGGTATCGATCACTTTGCGAACATACGCCTCCTGCAGTGTCGTCACAGCCGAAATGGCAAGTGTATGTGTTTCGTCACCCTGGTTGTCATTATTCACATCCCCATCAATGTTATTAATGTTGTTGTTGATGTTGTAGGGGTGTCCCTTCCATGGTTGGTGGGTGGACGGAAACTTGGTTTCGACACTCCACCCGTCAAACAGCATGATGGAAACGTATATCCCGCGGTCCCGCGCCTGAATGACACGCTGGCGCATCCGGTCAAAATAGGCTTGATTGAATTGGTTAAGATTAAACTTATTTTTACCGTCGAAAGCGCAACAAGTTGCCGAGCGTTGATAGGGCATCGGGTCGAACCAGAAGTCATCCCCATTTTCGCCTCCGCGTACATTCTCTGCCCGCCACAAGCGGAAGAAATTATGGTTTTTTGATTCAAGGAAGTTAAGATAGGCCGAGTAGTCGAATTTCGCCGGGATCGAAGCGTTGTCGTCACAATCCATAAAATTACACCAGGTATGTGATCCTGTCAGAAAAATAGCTTTGTACTTTCCATTTACCAGTGTGCCGTCGGTGAAGTAGCGCGGATTGTCGGGGTTGACGAACAAAGAACCTGTCGCAGCTGTTTGTGCGGAAGGTAAAAAGGCCTGGGTGTATCCAGAAATTCCATGAACTGAAACCGACTCAGGGTAGATTGATACGGAGGATGGCAGATCTGACGGGGAGGAATTCGACGGGAATCCTGATATGGGGATGATGGTAATCAAAAAAATTAGCAAACAGATTCTGTTGATCGAACGAAAATTTCGCATGTCACACTCCATCACAAAAAATCTCAGTACACCAAAATGGGCTCGGAGGAAATATGGTTCCCTTATACGGTTTATAAGTTACCGATTTGTACCATCGTAAATATATAGTACGGCATCGCCAGAGAAAGGGGCAGTGAAGGAACTGAGAGACCCTCCCTGCACTTTGCCACCATCAATGATAGTGCCATCTGATGGGTTAAACCACTCCACCCTTAGTTCTATCGGCGAGGCGGTCAAGTCCACCTCAATTTTGCTGTCGGAGGGCAGACTGAGTTGAAGATCACGGTTGATATCCAGTTGGGTCAACAGGTTGGTGACCGTCGCGCCAGATGGCAGGAAGATTAGATATTCCGCGCCGTTCGCGGCAGGGTTTGCCAGGCAATATCCGGATGAACACAGATCGGGAAGTGGCGTCATGGCAACCAAATTCATGCGGTCGGCATAGGTTCGCGTATATCCCAGGTTGGCGCGGATCTCATCCTGACGAGGGTTCTCGAACGGTATCCCTCGTCCACTGACGGCGTTATCGTAATAATCCATGAAGATCGGGTTTTCGCCGCGTGTGAAACTTTTCCATACCCATTGCTGGTCGCCGCAGATGCCGCACAGGTGATCCGTGTCGGCGATCACCACCTTGTGACCGTCCGCCACTGGGGGGTTGTTCAGGTCGCCGTTGAACGAGACCCAGTCTGCGGGGCTATTGTACACATCGGCATTACTGCCATTGGGCCACGCCACGCTCATCCCGATGGGATGTTGATTCGGCTTGGCTGCCTCATACTCCTTGATGAGATTGATCATGTGATATTGCCAGTCTTTGGAGTCGCCCGAACTTTCGTTACTGATCTCATACAGGACATTATCCAGATCGTTGACTGTGTCCACCACCTTGCGAACGTACGCCTCCTGCAACGCCAGAACCTGCGCGCTCGCCAGGAGGTGCGTCTCTCCTCCGTTACCGTTTCCGTCAATGTCTCCGTTGACGCCGTTGACGTTGTTATTGATATTGAAGGGATGTCCCTTCCATGGCTGGTGCGTTTCAGGAAACTTGGTCTCAATGCTCCAACCGTCGAACAACATGACGGATACATACATGCCGCGCTCCCCCGCTTCGATGACGCGCTCGCGCAAACGGTCAAAATACTCCTGATCGAATTTTTCCAGATCGAACTTGTTCCCGCCATCGAAGGCGCAACATTCGGTTGAGCGCTGATATGGCATCGGGTAAAACCAGAAATCGTCACCGCCCTCTCCCCCTCTCGCATTTTCCGCCCGCCACAGGCGGAAGAAATTGTGGTTGTGCGATTCCAAAAAGTCGAGGAATTCCGTGTAATTAAAAACAGGCGGAGGATTCGTATTGCCGCAATCCGTGAAGTTGCACCAGGTGTGAGAACCCGTGAGGTAGATCGCTTTATACTTCCCGTTCTCCATCGTGCCATCAGTGAAATAACGCGGATTATCGGGGTTAGCGAATAAGGGACCCACGGTAGGTGCGGGCACGGGCTCACCCGTATGGCTTGGAATGGAGGTCGCTATCGCAGTCGTGGATGGTTGTTCGGAAGCTGTATCAGCCGTCGGTGTGGAAGGAGGCGGGGCAGGTTCGCGGGGCGAGATCCCAAAGATCAGGAACAGTCCCGCCGCGCCCGCAATAATCATCAAAATCAACCAAATCGAGGATCTTTTGTTCATTTCACGACCTTGATATAAAAACCGTCATCCCGCAGACATTAAACCTGCGGGACGCACTTAATCCTGCAAAAGAATCAAGAAACGGTCAGGCTTGTTTCTTGAAGACGAAATACTCCGTAACGCCGGGTTCCATCGGGACGATGAAACCGCCAAGATATTGAAATCCGCGCCGGGCGAAAAAATCGATCGCATATTGTTTCGAGGTCATGCTGTGGGCATGATCCACGCCTGAGGAGATCCATTTATCGAGGAGTTCATCGGTCAGGCAATCCTCCGTGACCAGATCGAAGACGGCATAACCGCCATCCTTGACGACGCGCGCCATTTCGAGCAGGTATCTGCCGATGGTGATGATCGGGTTGCCATACAGTACTTTGTGTGTGTGAACAAGATCCAGCGATTGCGAAGGCGTGGACGAGAGCGACGCGCCATCTGTGTTTTGCGACACAACGCCATACTTTTGCGCCAGCCATTCCCGCCAATCTTTTGAGGTTTCGTAGATTTCGTAGTAACTGGGTTTGCAGAGTTCGACGATTTTTGCCAGATACCGACCCGATCCAGGGCCGATCTCGCAAACCCTGTCCACTTTTCCTGAAAACACATCCAACTCAGCCATTTTGTCTATGGTTTTCTGCGTGGTGCCAGGGACATTGAAGCGCATATCAATGTAGTCGCCCAGGGGCATGCCCGCCTGCTCTGCGTCCGCCAGCGTTTTCTTCAAAGGGATGTAATCTTGAAACTCCTTATCCTTGCGGATCAACTCGACACCCGCGAGGGAAAGCACCTGATTCACGCCCATCAACATCCGTCTTTTTGCACTGATCGCCATGAGTTCTCCTAAAATCTACCTGTGGAATTCAAAATGAAACTTTCCGACCGTAAAACGCTTCCGCATACCCGCCCGTGGATTTGCACTCGACCCCGCGCAGACGCATCAAGGCGTTGAACGTCTCTGGCGAGAACCAATGTTTGTTCGATTGCGTTTGAAAATGGCGCATCAGGAGGTCGGTCTTTCGTTCGCAAAGTTCATCGTCCAACGCAACAAAGAAGTTCGGGTTGCCCAGATCGCCGTCGTACTTGGGGATCTCATATTCCAGAATGAAGTGGTCGCGCCAGGTGTTCCACGTCAGTTCGTTGAGTTGACGGTGATCCTGATGCAGGTCATTGCGATAATGCGTGAAGATCACATCAGGCGATAGGCTTTTCTTCAACTCCTCAAACACATCCTTAATGTCTGCGACCCGGGAGGGGAAATAGCCGTCCTTGAATTCCTTGAGGAAGATCTGTTTGTTCGGGACGCCCTGCAAAAAATCCTCGGCGCTTTTTCTCGCCTCCACCGCCCGATCGCCTGTCGCGCTGAACACGACCCATGTCACGGCGAGATTCGGATATTCGTCCGCCAGTCTGAGGATCGTCCCGCCTAGACCGATCTCGATGTCATCGCTATGCGCCCCCAGCAATAATATCTTGAGAGGATCCTCCTTATCCGCATCTAATTTGAGTTTCAGCATCTTTATTTTCCATTGGAGTTTTTCCGAAATCGGGCGTTCCGTGGATTTGCATCCCACAAAGCCCAAGGAGTATCCCCACGCGCAAACATTTCATCGAACATGACCTTCTCACGAAAGGTGTCGATACTGGCGAAGAAACCGTTATGCTTATGGGTCATTAACTTTTCTTCGGAGATTAATCGTGCAAATGGTTCATTGACCAGTTCTTCCCCCTCTTGAATGTAGTTAAATACTTGTTTTCGAAAAATGAAAAAGCCACCATTGATCCAGATACCGGCATCTGTCTGCGGAGCAATGCTTCTGACCTGTCCAGTTTCATCAGAAGATACCACGTGAAATGTGAAAGAGGGTTTTACGCTGAGGAAGCAGCCAACTTTATCATTGTTATAAAATTGATCCAGGTACCAGGTCAGATCAAGATTGCAGAGTCCATCAGTGTAATTTGCCATAAACATTTCATCCCCCTCCAGGTGATCCTTCACAGCAACCAAACGCTGCCCAATATTGGACTGCAAGCCCGTATCGACAAAAGAGATCGTCCAATCCTCAATATCGTTATTGAATAGTTTGATCTCCTTGCCGCCCTTCTTCATTTCGAAGTCATTCGAAAGCCATTCGACATAATTCAAAAAATACTTCTTGATGTAATCGCCGCGGTAACCCAAACAAAGGATAAATTCCTTATGCCCGAAGTGGGCGTAATAGCGCATGAGGTGCCACATCAACGGACGATACCCGATCTCCACCATGGGCTTTGGAATGGTATCAGAATATTCCTTTAACCTTGTACCCAAGCCGCCGCAAAATAATACAACCTTCATAACTGCTCTCCAATCGAATTAATTGAATTTTCTCACCGCAGGCTTTACAGGCGCCCCGACCAGATATTTCTCGTACCCTTCATCCAGCGCTTTTCGATAAATGTAAAGCGCCTCATTGACCGCATCCACAGTCTTGTCAATGTCTTCATCCGTATGGGAGTAACTGACGATGAATGAAGGAGCGACGATGCCGCGCTTGATAATCTCCTGCATGAAGACGGTCCGCATGGGCTGGGAGGGCTGATGATCCAGATCGCGCGTATAAAAGAACAGGCTGCACGGTTTTCCGATCGTCCCGAAATACCCCTCCAGATGATGTTCCTGCACGGATTGAGCCACACCGCGCGCCAGCCGTTCACCCTGGCGGTATAAGTGTTCGATCACAGGTTCCGACTCATACACTTTCATGGTCGCGATCGCCGCCGCAAGGGCATGCGTCTCCGCTCCGTAGGTTGTGGAAAGCAAAAAGACCTTCTCTTTATCGTGCCTGAGTCCGCCCAACTCCATGATCTCGCGTCTACCCACCAGCGCGGCGATGGAAAAGCCATTCCCCATTGCCTTGCCAAACGTGGAAAGATCAGGCACAACGTCGTGATATTTCTGCGCGCCGCCCAAATGCCAGCGGAAGCCCGTCACGATCTCGTCGAAGATCAGCAACGCGCCGTTCGCGTGACACAGGTCTTTGAGCTTATTGAGGAAATCATCCTGCGGAGGGTCGAGCCGCTCCACCTCCATGAACAGACAGGCGATGCGGTTCGGATATTTGGCAAACAATTCCCGCACGCTTTCGAGGTCGTTGTAGTGGAATTTCACCGTCAGATCGCTAAACGCCCTGGGGATGCCCGCCGACATTTCAGTGGTGCCGATGAACCAATCGTCCACCGAAAAGAACGGATGATCCTCGCACACAGCCACCATGTCGCGCCCCGTGTAAGCGCGCGCCAGTTTCACCGCCGCGGTCGTTACGTCCGAGCCGTTCTTGGCGAACTTCACCATCTCTGCGCCGTCGATGATGCCGAGCAGTTTCTCGGCACATTGCACTTCGATGGACGACGGGCGATTGAAGTTGACCCCCAACTTCATCTGTTTGTACGCCGCTTCCACCACAGGCTCGTACGCGTGTCCCAGCGTCACTGAGCGCAAGCCCATGCCATACTCGATGAACTCGTTGCCGTCCAGGTCCCACACGTGACACCCACTGCCGCGTTCGAGGAACCCAGGAGACAGTTCGGGATACTGGTCATCGCCCTTGGCATACGTATGCGCGCCACCAGGGATCAACGCGTGACTTTTCTTTTGCAACGCTTTCGATTTATCGAAGTTCATCTTGCACTCCTTTGCAATGACGACGGGAAAAATTCAACGGGAGATAAAATTTCATTGGATGGGATTCAGGCTTCGGGTCGGGATGAAGCGCTTCATCCCCAGCCGAGGCTGAATCCCGCTTAAGTCGCCGAATCCACACTTTAACCTGAATCCGCCTCCACGAGCAGACCGCAATCCAGCAACGCCTGCGCCGCCTCGTGAATGGACGCAAATGGGATGCCCGCGCGCTCGGCGATATCCAGCAGAGTATACTGCCCATCGGACAGATTCAACACCCACAGCAGGGACATCTCGTAATGACTGGCATCCTTCCTGCCGCCCGTAGTGCTGTACAACCCGCGCTTGCCCAACTGCGGCTCGCCCTTCGGGTTGGTGTTGAGATATCTTTTATTGTGCTCGATCAAGTGGACGATCTCGATGCACTTCGCATACGAATCGGCAAGATTTTCCGCCTTCACAAAATCGAGATTATCTGCTGACGTGTGATATTCAGGGAAACGCCCATGCGGCGTGCGCGAAAGATTGCCCACTGCGAGATTGAACCCAGGTGATGCATACTGGCGTTCATCGTAACCGTACGGTGAGAAATCCCTGATCTCATAGTCCGCGTCCGAATGTTTCAGCACATGGCCCACCGCGCGGTCAATTTCCGCGTCGCCGCGCCGCGTCTTTTTGTAATGCATGAAACCAGGATCGCCGACACACGCCAGCACCAATCCATGTTTGATATTTGCGGCTTTTTCCTCGTTGAGACTCAACCAGGTGATCGAGCCGATCGTGCCAGGGATGAACAGGAAACGATACGAATATCTCGTTTTCTGCCGGCTCAAATATTTGGCGAGGTGCGCCGCCACACTCATCCCTGAAAGATTGTCGTTGCACATGGACGGGTGGCAACTATGGCACGAGATCAAAAACTCGTCTTCGAGTTCGCCTTTGATGAGACATTCCCCGTATGTGAGGTGACCATCTTCAAGCGAGGTGTCAATGCAAACTTCGTATTCCTCGTCGGTCATGCTTTCCAATTGCTTGTGGGTGACACAGAATCCCCAATTCTCTTTGTAATACGAGGTTCGATAGGGTATCCAATCGGGATAATCAGGGAGCGAAAAAAGGTGCTCCTTGAGTTCTTCAAGTTTTATTTTGCGATGTATCGGCGTGCTGTAATTCAGCACATGCAGGTTTGACTTCTGAAAATCAACGACCTTTTCGCCCTTCGCGTTCTTGATCCACGCGTCGCGGATATTCCACTCGCGCGGCACGACCCAATCAAAGACCTGTGTCCCCGTCGGCACTTCACGCAACTCAAGCGGAATGTGCTTTTGCAGAATCCGCATGGACTGGCGGAATCCATCCCCCGTGATACTGCGGCAAATCGGGTAGAGTTCGGTTATCAGTTGATGAATTTCCTGTCCGATAGATTGCGAGTCCATAAGTTTCTATTTCAAGAGGTCATCCGAATAATCAGGATAATTAGCGTCCCGTTCAGAGATCACCTTGACCTCGCTGCCCCATTCGATTCCAATGGCGGGATCGTCCCAGTGGAATCCACGCGCAAAGCCTGGCGCGTGGAATTCGGACATCTGATAGAACACATAGGTATCAGGTTCAAGTGTCAGAAAGCCGTGCGCAAAGCCTTCGGGGACATACAGGGCGTTATGCACTTCCGCCGTCAGGTCAACGGGAAAATGCCCCAGATAGGTCGGCGAATCGGGGCGGATGTCCACGATCACATCACGGATCGCGCCTTGCGTGCAACGCACCAGCTTCGCCTCCTGATGCGGCGCCGCCTGGAAGTGCATCCCGCGCAAGGTGCCCTTTGTCTTGTTATACGAGATATTGCACTGGGCAAGGTTCGGGTTCAACCCATGCTCGCGAAATTCGTTCTGGCAAAAGGTGCGGGCAAAGAAGCCCCTCTCATCCTCGATCCTTTGAAGCTCGATGACAAAGGCTCCCTGAAGGTTCGTCTCTTTGAAGATCATTAATACACTTTCACTTCGGGGATGGGAACCACGAATCGTCCTCCCCACTCTCTGATGCCTGCCATCTGGGACATGATCTCATCCTTGAAGTTCCACGGCAGGATTAAAACGTAGTCAGGCTTCGTCTCTTGAATCTTCTCAGGCGGGTAGATGGGGATATGCGTTCCAGGCAGAAATTTGCCATGTTTGTACGGGTTGCGGTCCACAGTGTAATCCAGAAAATCGGTGCGGATGCCGCAATAGTTCAGGAGTGTGTTCCCCTTGCCCGGCGCGCCATACCCCGCAACAGACTTCCCCTCGCGTTTGGCTTGGATCAGGAACTCCAGTATTTTCCGCTTCGTTTCCTTGACCTGTTCCCCAAATGCGGAATAATGTTCCATGTTGGTAAAGCCCGCGTTCACTTCCCTCTCGTGCAAGGCGCGGGCACGGACGGTAACGGGTAGGGCGTCATTCTCCGCGTGCCGCGCGTAGATACGGAGCGAGCCTCCGTGCGTGGGGAGTTCCTCCACGTCGAACAGGGTCATGCCATGGGCGGCAAAAATCTTTTCGGCGGTGATGAAACTGAAATAGGAGAAATGCTCGTGATAGATCGTGTCGAACTGGTTCTCCTCCATCAGGCGCATCAGATGCGGGAACTCGATGGTGATGACGCCTGTTGGCTTGAGCAAAATCTTCAACCCGCCGACGAAATCGTTGATATCAGGGACTTGTGCCAGCACGTTGTTGCCTGCGATCAAATCCGCTCCTTTGCCTTCGCCGCGTAATTGTTCGGCGAGTCTTACGCCGAAGAATTCAGTGAGCGTGGGAACACCTTTATCAACGGCAACTTTGGCAACATTCTTCGCAGGCTCAATGCCAAGAACAGGGATATTCTTCTTGACGAAGTATTGCAGGAGGTATCCGTCATTGCTGGCGACTTCGACGACGAAACTTTTGTCATTCAGTCCGAAGCGTTCAGTCATTGAATCTGTGTACCTCTCTGCGTGCTGGAGCCAGGTCACCGCATAGGAGGAGAAATAGGCATATTCGGTGAAGATATGCTCGGGGCTGACGTACTCCTCCAGTTGCGCAAGATAACACTGCTCACACACGTACACATGCAACGGGTAGAACGGCTCCATCTGGTTGAGTTGCTCGAGGGGGAGGAAACTCTCACATAGCGGCGACATGCCCAAGTCCACGAGAGAGAAGCGCAGAGGTTGTCCGCAGAAGCGGCATTTGCTTGAGTTGTTCGTCTGATCCATTTAGGCTTCCACCTTCGTCCAGCGGAGAGTCGAGTCCAGCGTGCCGTTGCCGAGCAATTGTTTGATGTGGTCGATGCGCTTGTATTTCGGACCTTCGAACTCATCCAGTTTCAGATCCACTTTGCGATATGCCTCATAGAGTTCCTGTGCGCCTTTGCGGGCATCCCATTGCGGCTGGAACTCAGGCAATTTCTCGGCGATCTTGGTGAAATCCACGCGATAGGATCGTTTATCTGGACCCGCGTCCTGTGCGTACTCGATCTCACAGCCTGGCACGGTTTCTTTGACGATATCAGCGATCTCACGGATGCGATAGTTCTGGTCGTTGCGCCCGACGTTGAACGCCTGGTTATGGATGACCTCACGCGGCGCATTAAGCGCGGCGATGAAGGCACGCGAAATATCTTCGATGTGGATGATCGGTCGCCAGGGCGTGCCATCGCTTTTGATGAGCACCTTGCCCGTGGAATATGCCCACGCGACCAGGTTGTTCAAGACGATGTCAAAGCGTAAACGCGGCGAGACACCGTATGCCGTGGCATTGCGCAAAAAAACAGGACTGAAATTGTCATCCGCCAGTTGTGCCACATCGCGTTCCACAAACACCTTCGACTCGCCATACGGCGTGACGGGATTGAACTCAGCGTCTTCCGTCAACATCTGATCGCCTGACGCCGCGCCGTAGGTACTGCACGAGGACGAGAAGATATAGCGCGGCACACCGACCTGCTTGGCGAGTTGCGCCAGTTTGACCGAGGCGTGGTAGTTGATGTCATAGGTCAAATCCGGGTTCAGATTCCCTAGCGGATCATTGGACAACGCCGCCAGATGCATGACCGCGTCGAATCCCTCCAGGTCTGCCGCTTCGACATCGCGCAAATCCTTGCGGATGGTTTTGTTTTCGGGCAAGCCCTCCCCGAAAGTGCAGCGCTGGTAGAGGTCTGAGTCGAGACCGATGACTTCGTGCCCCTCCGCCATCAACATGGGCACGAGCACTGTGCCGATGTATCCCCTGTCACCTGTTACTAGAATTCGCATGTGTTTCTCCATTGAAAATAATTTCGTATTTGGCTATGTCGAACTTGAATATTCCGCGCTTACCGAGGCGTCGAGAGTCTCTTTGTACAACCGCGGAAATATGGGAATCCATTGATGGAAGGCGAGCATGGCATCCTTGGCAATCGAGCGGAAGTTCCGCACGACCGCCAGCCACCTGACCATATAAAGATAACAGCGGAATCGCTGGTATACGCTGATCGGCGCGTGATTAATGGCATGGAGGCAATTCTTGAAATACAGCCACTTAATCAGCACCACCTGCCCCTCCAGCGACGTGTCAAAGAACCGCACCCGCGCTCGTTCCGAAGCCAGCACACCCTTCGTGGATTGCTTGGGGTGGATGCGATACAGGAACAGGAATTCGGGGATCTCGTAGAAATCACCCAGCAAAGCAAGATGCGCCAGGAAGACTTCATCCGAGCAGGGATAACTGCCGTGCATGACCGTCCCGCCCACCTGCTCTCTGCGCATCAGCCCCGAAGCCTGTGACACAATATGATCAGGATCGAGAATCAGGCTCTTGAAGCGGATGTGCGCCTGCGGGGAACACGCATCATCCGGCGGCTCGAAATCGCGGATGGGATTGTCCTCCTGGTCGATCAGCCTGGTCTTCGGGAAGGCGCACGCCACGTTGGGATGTTTGTCTAAAATTTCCACGCATCGTTCGAGGAACATCGGCGCAAGTAGATCGTCGTAATCAGTCCATTTGAAATATTCACCCGAGGTTAACTCATACGCACGGTTGAAGTTCGGCGCGATGCCGATATTTTTGGAGTTACGGTGATATTTTACACGCGGGTCCATTTTGGCGTAACGTTCGCAAATTTCCTGCGTGCGGTCAGACGAACCGTTATCCGAGATGACGAGTTCGAAATCCTTATACGTCTGCGCGAGGACCGCGTCGAGAGTCTTTTCGAGGTACCTCTCCCCGTTGTACACGGGCATGCCGAGGCTGACGCGCGGGTTAGATGGAGCCATGAGTCCCTCCCATTGGAACAGAATCAGCCGTCGGGTGGTTGGAGGCGAGAGCATTCAAGGCGCGGGCGACGCCCATCATGCTGTTACTGAAATCGTCATCCTTATGCACTGCCACCCCGGTCGCATTGTAGGTGGGACAGCGGAACAGGCGTCCCGCGTCATGGATCTTCGGCGCGCGGCTCCCCGAACGACTGACGATCATAAAATCCGCGGCGGATTCCACCATGCGCCCCAACGTTTCATCCTTGACGATCTCATGCCTCAATTCCATGAAGCGTTTCAGGTGCGCGCCGGTAAGGGCGTACACCTCGCAGATGTAATCCAACGAACGCTCCTCCTCCTGCCGATATTCCAGAAAACCGTCTTCATGCTGGACCATCCCAGCAAAGCCGTGCGGAATTTCAGGTTCGGCGACCAGCGCCGCGAAGAGTTGCCTGAGTTGCCACGGGAAGATCAGCACATCGTCGTCCACCACGATCAGATACTCAGGCGAGAATTCGTTCGCCACCAACCAGCGATGACCGCAGCCGCGGCGCACAGGCTGGTTGACGATCTTGATGCGTGCATCCCTGACTTTGATCATCGAGGCGATGTCAACATCTGGATTGTGGTTGGAAATGATGACCTGCCCGACAAAATCGCATTTGAAGATGTTGCGCAATTGATGGTTGATGTGCTTCATCCGCACGGGACTGAAATACGTGAACAGGATCGTCGCCTTTTGAGGCGCGTTCGAACGGAGCCTCAAGCCGATAAAGCCGTTGAGTGCCCATAGCAAATATTTGATCTCTTTCAGGATTTTCTTCAAAACCGACTCCGTTACGATAAATCTTCACGTCCGCTAACGGGACCTTCTCGCTTCCACCAATGAAAATATCTTTTGATATGCGTCATGCCCCATTTCGATCTGGCGTTTTGCCGCCTCCAGTAACTGCGGTCGCAAACGTTCCGCTGACGACCAGGCAAAATCAATTGCCTTCCGCAGGTTTTCCTCCAGGTTTTCATCCTTCAGCATCAACACCTGACAACCTTCCTCACCGAACTCTGCCGCCAGTCCCGAGATCTTGTTCCGATACTCGACGGAGTTCGCCAGCCCGATCACGGGTATCCCCTGGCTGATGGCGAACACCGCTCCATGAAACGTACCCGTGACCATGATGCGGCAGCGACTGATGCGTTCGATGACGGCGGAGGTGCTCTCGAACTTTCGCCAACTCGAGAATGTCCGCCGGTATCCCCGCATGAGTTCCGCCACGTACTCTTTATCGGCGTCGTTGGAGTCGATCGGAGCGGAGACCAATTCAGCGTTGTATCTTTTCGCCGCCGCCAGGATGACGGGTCGGATGGCGTGGATATGAACTCGATGAAAGTCCGTATACGCCGCCACTCTCAAACTCAGACCGATCCCGTTCCCCAGCCTGTCCTTCCGCGCCAGGTAGGCTGGCTCGATGGCATCGTCCCCGGTCATCAACACCTTCTCCGGCGGCACTCCCAGCGACTCGAGCAGGGGGCGCGTCAGTTTTTCCTCGCGGGTCAACAGGTAATCGAGTTTGGGCAAAACCTCGCTTGCCCGCTTGCGCAGTTCCAGGTCTTCGAGCGGACCAATCCCCTGACCGACCATGACCGTCAGCACACCTCTTGCCTGCGCGGCTTCCAACCGGTCGAACAGTGAAAACAAGAAGCGCTTGTCGGAGTCGCACAAATAGCCGCCGCCGGTCGGGACGTACATGTCATATTGGGCGATATTGGGATAAAGATCAACGGCTCTTTTCTCCCTTTGGGCTGATTCCGCCTCCGAGCCGCCTTCTCCACCCTGATCCATTCCACTGTCCGCGTGCTTTAGCATTGATTCTTCGTCACTTTTTCTTTTGAGCGATTCGCGCAACTCAAAGATGAGACGCCAGAGCGGTTTTGGAATGAGCTGGAAAATTAACGTAAACCTCCGCCTTCGTTCGACGAAGCTCGCCGGATCCACCGGGTGGACGTCATCCAGATACGCCCGGCAAAAATAAGGCGAGATGGAGATCACATCCAATCGGGCATCGCGCCAGAACGTCCTGAATCTATCCCGCGCCACCTCCAGCAGTGAGTTGTTGCCGCGATTCTTGTGGTCGTGCACAGACTGGTCAAAGAGGATGCGCATTAACCTTGTCGCTTTTCCACTACTTTTTTATACACCGCAACCGTCTCCGCTCCGCACTTGTCCCACGAAAATTGAGCCGCCCTTTCCAACCCGGCGCGCTTCAATCGTACCTGCATGGATTCATCCGTCAACACCTTGCGCATGGCGGCAGAAATGCCGTTCACATCCTGTGCGTCGAAAAGGACCGCCGCCTCCCCGACGATCTCAGGAATGGATGAGTTATCCGCGGCAACCACCGGCACGCCGCACGACATGGCCTCTAGCAGTGGCAGACCGAACCCCTCATACCGGGATGGAAATACAAAAAGCGACGCGAGGTTGTAGATGGACACAAGGTCTTCATTGGGCACTTGTCGGATGAATCGAACATTTTTCGATAGCCCCAATTCCTCGACCAGTTTCGAGATCTCATCGGCCAGGAACGAATGCGTCCAAACAATAGCCAGTTGATATTGCGCGCGCAATTCATCGGAGAGCATCCCATAGGCTTGAATGAGCGACTTTATGTTTTTTCTTGGATCTGCCGCTCCAAGCGCCAAAAGATAATTCGAGAGGAGATTATATTTATTACGCACAGCCTCCAGACGGGCAGGATCATCAACCACTCGATATGCAGTGCCAGCCGCTTCGTGGGTAACAATGATCTTCTCTGTATTCATTTTCAAGGTCTTTTGAATGCCTTCCCGGGAAACATGTGACACAGTGATGACCGCAGAGGCGCGTGGAATTGCGTATCGCGGCACTAGATAGTTATACCAATCGATGAAGCGTCGTTTGAGCGACCAGGATCCCCTGCTGGTGAAGTTTTCGGGGAACGCCCAGATCATATCGTGAACCGTGACGACTAATGGACAGGAGATGTTCAAGGGAGCGGTGAGGCAAGGCGAATGAAAAAGGTCGAGGCGATCCGCTTTAACCTGTCGCCCCAAAGCCACCTGTTCCCGCCACGGCAGGCCCACAACAGGCATCGAACCGGAGACGACGCGGTTAACGAAATTGGATTGAACGGGTATCACATCATGCGGACCAGGCTGGCGATCCAGATACAACACATACTCGTTTTCCGAGTCGATCCTTGCCAATGTTGCGACCAGGTTTTCGGTATAGGTCTTGAATCCTCCAGGTTGAGGATGTGTCAAAAAGCGGGCATCAATTCCGATTTTCATTGTATTTTTGTTCCCAGCCCGCGCCAGAATTCAGGGAAAAAGAGGTTAAGACCGGTCATAGTCAGCCCATCCGTTAACCTGCTGAGCGCAAGGAAAAGATTGCGTTGCTTCAAATTCCAAACCATGGAGGCAAAAAAAGCCCGTGACACCCTTCCGCGCCAATACCTTGATGTTGCCGAATCTCGCATGCGTCTGTACGAATTGGGAGTCTGCAAGGCTTTTTCGCGGCCCCAACGATCCCCTTCAGCGATCTTATTCCAATTGGTACTGCTTCCCACTTCGCCGATCCTCACCTGGGCAACGACTATGGGCGCAAAGGCGAGTGTCCCCATGAACGCCAGTCTGCGCCCGACATCCCGGTCCTCGACCCCGGTTAGGATTGGGGTTGGGTCGTATCCGCCGGCCATGAAGAATGAGCTTGTTTTGAGCAGGGAGGCTTGAAGCGGCAAGCCTTCGCCTGAAACAAGCAGGGCAAAGATGTTCCCGGTCAAACCCGGGTGAAATTCATCCACCTGGTTCCCGTCGTTGTCCACCGTCCGCCAACTGCCGTACAACCAATCTGCATTCGGGTTTTTATGTGACAACTCCCAAAATACCCTCAACGCGCCCGGCAGGAGGATATCGTCATCGTCCAAGAAATGTAAATACTTACCTTTGGCAATTGCCGCGCCGGTGTTGCGCGCCACACTGCGTTCCCGGCGTTGGGTCTCGATCACACGCACACGGGGCGACCTCTGCCAATCTTCTTCTGGCAGTGGCTGACCGGAGTCGTTCACCACGATCACTTCAAAATCATCGGCGTCGAAATCCTGCTCCAGGACGCTCAGCACCGCCCGCGCGAGTGTGGCACGACCGATGGTTGGGATGATCGTTGAACTAAACATGAGCAGTGAAATTCCCTTTGGCGAGCTGTTTTCTTTCAAGCAAGGTTGTGATGCCCAACGCCGCAAAGACCAACAAGACCGCATCCACGGGCAGGCGGTAACGGATCAAGGTCCAGGAGAAAAGGTGTATGGAAGTGTAAATCACAACGAAGATAAGCAGCAGGGCAATGTTCCAGCGTTCACTCATAGCTTTCATTTTCCAGGTCTTTGCCAGCGCGAGCCAGATGCCATACAGCATGAACGGCAGGCAGATGCCAAACGACCCTACGCGCGAAATATTGGAGACCAGGCCGGAATCTGCACTGGGCCAGAACTTGAAATACTCCTCCAGGCGGCTGATGGAAAGCAGCACGAACCGCCCCGGATCATCCACAACGTACTGAATGCCGATCTTGAGCAGGGCCTTATCCAGTTCAGCCTCGTTGAGCGGCAGGAGTTCCCTGGGGATCAGATCCCGATATTGCTGTGCTCCGCCAGACAATAATGGCATGAAGTGTGTACCATGCACAGGGTGATTTCCCCAGAAAATGGCATAACCGGCGTTGGTGTTCAAAAGCACGAATGTTCCGAACGCGCGATAGTTGCGGATGGTGAAAGGTGTGATCATCAGTGCAAGTACGAGCGTCGCGAACGCCAGCCCCTTCACAGCAGACCAGCCGAGGAACCGTTGCCAGCCAGCCGCTTCCCTGCCCCGGAGGTTCCACCACAACCAGAGAAAAAGGAACGGCAAAAAGAGCAAAAAGACCTGGCGCAACAGCACCGTGACGCCCATCGCCAGACCAAACTCCAGCCATCCCTGCCAGCGAACGCCTGCGTCTGTCTGGGCCGCGGCGGTCAGGCGGAAGGCACAATCCAATAACCACAAAATGCCGACAATGTAAAAGGTCTCAGTAATAAGCGCGCCGGCGTAATAAAAAAAATATATATAGACCGCGCTTAGGGCGGCCGCAACCAGCCCCACGGTCCGGTTGAAGAGGCGGGTACCGATCCGCCAGATGAGTAGCGGCTGGAGGATCCCTGCGATCACTGCTTGAATCAGGCGCGCCAGCAAAGGGAGCGCCCCAAACAATTTATAGACCGCCGCCAGATAAAGGGTATAGAGATAACTCCAATGTGCGGTGGGTTCGCCGCCACGCGTGACAGGCCAACTGCCTTCGGCAAACGAAAAACCATGCCCATCGGCGACGCGGCGCGCCAGCCCATCGTAAGAGATCTGGTCGAACACACCGGGCAGGTCGGTGACAGCATTTCCCTGATAGGCTGCAGAGAGTATCCTGAGCCCAACCGCCACTGCCATGATCAGCAACAGGACTGTTCGATCCGGCAGGGAAAAGAACCTGTTGAGCAACTTGATACGGAACTTACCCGGCCACGTGTTCGAGGAAGTCGGTCGGTCAATAGTCATCATGATTCGAGTTACGCCAGGACCATGCACAGCCCGATCACATCCAGATTGGAGCGGATTTCCTTGCCTGCAATTTCGCGTTTCCCCGGAAGGAGATAGGCAATGCCCCAAACAAGCATCTTCACAAAACTGACAACCGCCAGCATCGTCCGCAGAAGAAAAGTCATCAGCGCTCCATAGTGTTTCTTGTAGAACAGCACCTTGCCGCGATAGACAAGTTTGCGGCGGGGCCAACGCGTCATACTACGCCCGCCGTAATGGATGATGGTGGCATCGGGAAGGTAATAAATTTCCCAACCAGCATTTTTGATACGATATTGCAGGTCAGCCTCATCGCCATAGATGAAGTAGTTTTCATCCAGCAACCCGACCTCATCCAGCGTGGCACGCCGCACCATCAGGCAGGCAGAAGTGATCCAATCCACGGATGTGATCGCGTCGGCCTGCATCACGGCAGGATAACCGGGCTGGAACATTTCCCCCAACCGTGTGGCGATCAGGAACTCCTCCCACAGGGTGGAAAAGTAGTTGTAGCATGATTGAACACTGCCGTCCGGGTTCAGAACTTTCCCACCCACCGCGCCGACGCGGGGATTCTGCTCCAAAAAATCCACCATGGCGTCGAACGCCGCGCCGTTCACGATCGTATCGTTGTTCAACAACAACACATACCTGCCCTGCGTCGCTTCGATGCCCTGATTGCTCGCCTTGCCCAACCCCAGGTTGCTATCGTTTTGGATGATCTTCACCTGGGGATATTTCTCCGCCAACATCTGCTGACTACCGTCGGTCGAGCCGTTATCCACTACAACGATATCGAACGAATTCCGCATGCCGGTATCGTAGAGGGATTTCAAACACTGGTCGAGATATTCCTTGTTATTCCAACATACCAAAACAATGGATAAAACCGGATTCATGACTGCTTCGCCTCTTTCCTGGATTTTTGCCTGCTTCTGTTCCAACACGCCTTTACCCCTCCCGATACTTTCGATCGAGGTCGGCGATCTCCTCGTACGTTCCGAGATCGATATACGTGCCGTCCTGCATGTGCACGCCCCGGAATTTCATGCCGCCGGCGATGGCATCGTTCATGATCTTCGCAAAATCGGAGATACCCTCCTCAAAAACACAACGATGGAGGTACTCAGTGAACGCCGGGCGCCAGATGATGCATCCCCACATCTCTGTTAAAGTGGTCTGCTTTGGTTTATCCACGATCTCAAGAACGCGATTCCCACCATCGAGCCTGACCATGCCGAACTTTTCAGGGCGTTCCGTGGTAAACATGCCGAAGATGACCTCGTCATCCGGGGTTGACGCTTCATAGATGCGTTTAAAAATATCTCCGGGCTGCATCAAAGTATCCGCCATGCCGAAGAACACGGTCTTGCCCGCGGTGAGGTGATAGGCGGAATCGAGCGCGTGCGCCAGCCCGGGCGAAGTAGACTTGGTTTTGCCCTCCACCATCTCCTGCACCACATAACTGATATTGCACCCAAATCTTATTCCATTACCAAAATAGCCCATCAATTGGTGCTTGGTTTCGTTGACGACGAACACAATGTGCTTCAACCCGGCATTGGTCAGATTATCCACGACAAATTGCGAGATGGGCTTGTAATGATTGTTGCGAATGACAGGGTACAACTCCTTGGGATACGGCAGTCCGAGACGCACCCCCTTCCCTGCCGCAGGGATTAATCCGATCAATTCTTCAGTCACTGCATCCTCCTTGCAATATTTAGTTGCTTGCCAAGGGAAATATTCTCAAGGGCAACCAGTCCGCCCATGAATATCCAGGGCAAAACACTTGCCCGGAAACCTGCAAAGCCGATATTGTACACAAATGGAAGCACCCAATCCACCAAAAATGCAGCTACCAATGTACCGATAAGGCCAGCCAATACACCATATGAATACGATCTGGCAAATCCATCCGTTAGTTTGTTCGTCAAGTTCCAACCCAATCGCCCCACTTCAAAGAATATCCAAAAGAAACATGCCAGCCCCAGCATACCGACCTGGGCGATCAAATCCACATATTGGCTGTGCGAGTTAAAACTTACATTCCAGCCTCGAATGGGAAACAGTGGAGTATAGAAATAATAATTTGAAAAACCAAGTCCCAAAAGCGGGCTTTCACGACTGATTGCAAGGACAATGATCCACGCATCGACCCGCGTTCCCCAACTATATTCATCTGTCGCTATCAATTTCATGGCCAGGTATCCAACTGCTATTATTGCAACGGGGATGGACAAAACCACCAGGCGGGGATACCGCAAACCAATAATCACCGCCACAACAACAAGTGGCGGCACCCATCCGGATTTCCAATCATACGCCTGAATGATGGCGACATAAAATGTGACAAGGACAATTAAAACCAACAAACCTTTAATGGTCTTCTTCAATTCCCGGTTAAAAACGATCTGGCTGAAGGAAAGAGCAACCAGCCAGGTCCAGAACATACTCCCTGCGGTAAATGCCCAATTGTAGAACCGGTCAACCGGCAAGCGCAATAACCTGCCAAAGACATATATAGCTCCAAGCCCAATAAAAGTCCAAACTATTATCTTGAGCCACATAATATCCCGTATCAGATTTGCCGTTGCCAGCAATAAAAGGGAGGAAAGCAAAAAAATTGTAAAGCCACCAATTTGAGAATCCAAAGGTGCCTGGTTGGCAAAAAGGAACCAGGGCAATTGTCCCATTCCGAAAGCAATAACCGAAATCACAATAAAAACAATAACAGGCAATAATGCACGGGAACGAACGAAACGGAACTGCCTTTTTACGACAAGCATATCCATCAACCATAAACCGATCAACATTGCTGAAACAATGACTGTCGCATTTATTCCCCCCGGGCCGCTAAATGGAACAAATATGCCTGCCAGCATTAACAGAATGTATCCAATATTGATCTGCTTCAGCAATAAGAGGAGCATGACGATACCACCCAGCAGGGCAGGAATCAACATCTTAATCTGCATGGAACCCCAATAGGAAATGACTGCAGAAGCAAGCAGGACAGTTGCGATTATCCCAAACTGTATCCATTGCCAGCCGATGGTGATTTTTTTATGAAGAAAGGGAAGTTTTAAGTTGATGTCTATATTCATGTGAAACAGTTTCCGACCGTTATCCTAAACCCGGCAACCATATTCCACCAACTGTAAGAAGCGGGGCGTAACAGATTGCCAGTCATGGTTCTCTTTTACAAAAAGTTTACCATTTGTTGATATTTTATTATGAAGGTCTGGGTTTCTAAGCAGGGTTATGACAGAATTCGCAAAATCGTCAACTGAATCCGCAACGAGAAAATGTTCGTTGGGAATGGCACGCAAGCCTTCCGCACCTTTGGTAGTGGCAACGACAGGGGTGCCCAGCGCCATGGCTTCAAGAACCTTCAAACGGGTGCCTCCCCCGCTCAACAACGGTGCGAGGCTCACAGCCGAGGCAGCAATGACTGGCTTGATATCCTCCACATAGCCAGTCAGGGTAATGTTTGCAGAAGACGGCAGCGGCAAACCTGCATGGTCACCAGTAATCAATAGGTGCACGTCTGGAACACTTTTGAGCACCTTCGGGTAGACTGACTGCACAAACCATTGCATGGCTTCATAATTGGCATAAAAACGGAACGAACCAGAATAGACCAACTGCCTGGGTTGCGGCGTGACCTCCACTGCTTGATAGTCCGCGAACTGGATGCAATTGGGGATGACCGTAACCTTGTTTGCATGAGGCGGAAAGTTTTTTACAAAGATCTCCAGTTCGTGCTCGGAGGCAACAGTGCAAGCGCGAAAAGACCTAAAGAGGCGCGCCAGATAGCTGCGGAGCTTGTACCAGGTCAAACTGAGGCGGAGGCGTTTCAAGAATCCAACCGCTTCGGCGGGCTTGTCGTAAAAATGTCCCAATTCCAGTTCTTCGAAAATGGCCGGCACGTCTCCAAAATTGGGATAATACGCCGCCATGGAAAGTTGGGAAGCAATGATCAGGTCGAATTTTTGCGTTGTCAGTAATTGACGGATCAACTTCGCCATTTCTTCAGAATGGGTGTCGAGCAAAAAACGCGGCTGCAGGCTGAACAATCCCAAACGCGCCCGCCGGCTGTGCGGATCGAATTCGCGCCACGGGACGACATGCACTGCGGCACAGAGGGACTGCAGTTCGGGTGCTTCGGGACTCACTTCCGGCTGGTCGGCGAAACTGAGCAGGGTCACTGCGTGATGCTTCGCCAGCCCGCGCAACAGACCCGCCACCCGCAGTTTGGAACCATTATTGGCCGGGAAGGGAAACCAGCGTGAGAGAAAGAGGATGTTCATGACGAGGGCATACGTCCCCAGCGTCCGCGCAGATAATCGCGAATCCCCTGCCACATGGCATCACGATGTTCGCGTTTGTGCCGCCACTTCGGTTTGATGGACCAACTGGTGAATGTGCGCAGGATCTGCAACCACACATACAAACGCACATGCAGAGGTGCCTTGTGTTTTGACAGGGTCAGGAGATAATTGCGCGTCCCGTAATACGTAAAGGAGGGTTTGGGCTGATAATCGCGTTGCACGCCTTTGTGCCAGATGCGGGCTTGCGGCACATGCATGATCTTCCAACCGGCGCGCCCCACGCGAATGCACCACTCAGTCTCCTCCCAATAAATGAAATAGTTCGCATCCAACATGCCCGCCTGCTCGATGGCTTTTCGGCGAACCAGGATGGCGCAGCCCGAGATCCACTCCACCGGATGCGGCGCTTTGAATTGACCATTATCTGCCTCGTTTTTACCGAGGTGGATGCTCTCCCAATATTTTCCCAACATCCCGCCCGCGGATTGGATGACTGTCGGCTCATCGTGATGATAGACCAGCGGACCCAGGATCCCGATCTGTGGGTCGCGCTCCCCCACCTCGATCAGTTTTGCCAGGCATTCAGCATCCAGAATAATGTCCTCGTTGAGCACGAAGACCCAATCCGCGCCTTGTTGCAGCGCCAACTCGATGCCCACATTGTTGTTGCCCGCGTAGCCGAGGTTCCGCTCCAAGGCGACGAACTGTACAGCCGGATGGGCGGCACGAATCGCCTCAACCGAGCCGTCGGTGGAGGCATTGTCCAACACGATGATCTTGTGATTGGAATACGAATTCCGGCTTAAGGAAACGAGACATTCGAGCGTGTCGTCGCGCCGGTTCGTATTGAGGATCACAGAGATCACGAGAGGTTGAGAGGTCATTGCTGGTCGCGGCAAACTCTAGTCCAGCCAGGCGACGGGGAAATTCTTGGTGACTTCGATATCCCCGAACTTCTGGCTCTTGCGCGCACCGTGATTCTTGACCCACGCCGCCATCTTCTGCACGCCTTCCTCGAGGCTAACGGGCTGCGGTGCGCCAAAATATTTCTGCACCTTGTCATGGGACGAATAAGCATACTTGACTTCATTCCGTGCCGGCAGGTGCTTGATCTGCGGCTCCACCCCCATCGCCCGTGCCACCGTCTCCGCCAGTTCGTTGACCGTGTAAGGCGTCTCCGCACCGACATTGAACACCTGGTTATATGCCTCCGGCGTCTCAATGGAACGGGCAATGATGGGCGCCACATCCGAAATGTAACTAAACGCCCGTTTCTGTTCCCCGTCGCCAAAAATGGTCATGGGCAGGTCTTGCAAAGCCTGGTTCATGAAGATGCCCACCACGTTACGGTATTTGTCGCCGATGTTCTGGCGCTCGCCGTATACATTATGCGGACGGAAGACGATGTAATCGAGGTCGAACATCTCCTTGCATACCTGTAGTTCCTGTTCCACCGCCAGCTTGGCGATCCCGTAGGGGTCTTCGGGATGCGGGCGTGTAGCTTCGGTCATGGGCAGTTCCGGGCTGGCGCCATAGATCGCGATAGAGGAAGTGAACACAAAGCAATTGACGCCGGAGTTGACCGAGGCGTTGATCAGGTTCACACTGCCGATCAGGTTGTTGGTGTAGTTGAAGCGCTTGATGAAATGGCTTAGTCCCTCCGCCGCATACGCTGCCAGGTGGAAGACATATTCAAATCTATGCTCGTCGAACAGGCGGTCGACCAATTCATGATTGGTGATACTGCCCTGCACGAATTGCGCCCCGGGCACCACGTTATCCATGAAGCCGCCGCTCAGGTCATCCAGCACAACCACCCGATGACCGCGTTTCAGCAATTCTTCCGCGACGTGCGAGCCGATGAATCCTGCGCCGCCTGTGACCAATACTTTGCTCATTATTTCTTCTCCGATGTTGATTGATTTCTATTGAGACGCAAACCGGCGCAGTCCGCCAGATGAGACTCGAGGATTGAAACAGATCTATCCCACGTCCAGTTCTTCAGCAGATGCTCACGCCCATTTTGCCCGTACGTTTCAGCCAACTCAGGGTTTGCCAAAAGGTGCTGAATTGCCGCACCAAACTGCTGTGCCTCGCGCTCGACCAGTAACCCGGTCAGTTCGTGCAAAATACTTTCCTGCACGCCACCCTCCCGCACGCCGACCACCGGTGTGCCGCACGCCATGGCTTCGAGCGGAACGAGACCGAAAGGTTCCATTACCGGAGCATACACACATAGCCGCGCCCGGCTGTACAGGTCTCGCAAACCGTCCACCTTCACCCCCGCCAGCACTTCCAACTGAACCCCATTTTGTCGAGCCAGGTCTTGGATGTATGCCAGCTCATCCTCATGCACCATATTGCACGCCAGTTTCAAGGGCGGGCGTTGTTCCGCGGGAATCATCCCCAGGCTTTTCACCACAAAGTCAAAACCCTTGCGAGGCGACATCTCACCGACAGACACGACGTACTCTTCACGCCGGGAACCTTCCACGGGATGAAAACCGGTCAAGTCCACACCGTAGGGGCTGAAGGCCGCATCCACGCCGAATGCCTGCCGGATGCGTTCGCGCGTGAAATGCGAATTCGACAACAGCCGCGTCGTCTTGCGAACGCTCCGCCTCTGGATGGAGTCCAGCCGGCTCTGATACAGTTCGATCAGCGGATCGAGCCGGTTCAAGCTCTCGCGCCAACCGCCCCTCTTGAGATAGGGGCGTTCAAAACTCCGATAAAACCCGGAACCGAACGGCTCATGCAAATAATACACGGACGGGATGTTAACGTACTGGAGCAGGGCAGGAATAAAGGTAAATATGCAGGTATTGGCAAAGAGCACATCATAGCCACCCTGATTGATCTGCCCGGCAATCCTGCGGTTGATGCGTTCCAGGTCGCCCAGATCGCGCCAGCGTTGGAATTGGTTCAAGCGTCCGAATGGACTGTTGAACAAGCTGCGCGGGGCAAATTCAAAAACGTGATGCTGTGCGGCAAACGGGCGGATATCGCAGAAAGCGTGGTCGGCAGTCGCCAGAGAGTAAACATCGATCTCATGTTGCCCTGCCAGTCGGCGGGTCCACTCGAACAGGGCACGCTTGGCGCCTCCGCTGGGGATGTTATGGAAAATGGCTATTTTCATGAACGCTCAACGGTTGCCGCCCAAATTCATATCGGCAAAGGGCGGAATCGTGCGCGGGTCAACCTCACGATATTCCTTCATTTTTAAGACTGCGCTCAGAATCTTTGGATGGATGCGGAAGAGGAACCTCAAGAGCGCGGCGCGCCAATCCGACGGGTTGGCCTGCCGCGTCGCCTCCAGCCATTTCCACACGTGAGTTTGATCCTGCCCATGGAGCACGGTCATGCTGACCATCAACCTCAGCAACCGCGCCTGTTCCGGTCTGGGCAGATCCGTGAATTCCGGCCACTGGGTAATCTCGGTCTGTCGTTCGGGGTAATCGATCAACTGATGGATCAGCAAGTCATAGAAGACCGCCACCCGGACGCGAATGGACAGGTTGCGGAACTTCTTCATCCGAATGGCGTTGATCCGGCATTTTGCCAGTTCCAACGCCCGTTTCTTCAACCCGGTACGCACAGATATATTGGTCGTATGCAATCGATAGAGGCAGGTGATTTCATCCACGTAACCGAACTTCCCCACCTCCGCATATTTTGTAAAAAAATCCCAATCGGGACCGATGATGATCTTTTCGTCGAAGAGCAGGCTGTGGGCTACGATCAGATTCGTTCGCAGCACCACGCAGGCAGGGGGGCCGAATACATCCGAGCCGTAAACGACTTCCTCGAATAAATTTCCTTCGAACGGTCCGCGGCGTCGGCTGGCGAGGGTTTGTAATTGTCTGCCAGTCTGGTCGACGTAGTAGCCGTCGGTGTACACGCCATCCACCTGTGGATGGGATGACAGGTATGCCACCGTGGTTTCGAGGTGGTTTGGCAGGTACAGGTCATCGGCATCGAGAAATGCCAGGAATTCCCCCCGCATGTGCTTCAGAGCGGTATTTCTGGCAGCGGCTTCGCCTCCGTTCTTCTGCCGGATCACCCGAATGCGCGGGTCGCCGTAACCTGATGCGATCTCAGCGCTACGGTCGTTTGAGCCATCGTCTACGATCACCAGCTCCCAAAGTGGGTTGGACTGGGCAATGACCGATTCGATCGCCTGACCGATAAAGGCTTCGGCGTTATATGCTGGCATCATGACACTGACCAACCCCGGTTTCAACTAATGCGTCCTTTTCTTTAACACCGAGTAATACACCTGTTCCAGATTCGACAGGTATCGGTCCCAGGAATGTTTTTGCACGGCTTCGGCGCGGGCATGTTGTCCCAGCCGCGTCCGCAAAGCAGGATCGCCGATGAGTCGCTCGATCCCGGCCGCCAGCGCAGAGACATCGCCGGGCGGAATCAGCAGTCCGTTTTGTTCATCCGTGATCCATTCAGATAATTGCCCTACATTCGAAGCCAGGATGGCATTGCCAGTCGCCATATATTCGAACAATTTTAACGGCGACAACCACACATCCTGCTCCAAAACCGGGTAAGGCACAACAGCTATATCGGCAGCCGCCATGAAATGCGGGACTTCCGTGTGTGCTACCATGCCGGTAAAGATAACAGACCGTTCCAATCCTAATTCGCGCGTCAAATGTGCCATTGCCTCGCGCTTGGCACCGTCTCCCACCAACACCAACCGGGCATCCGAATGCTTCTTCAAGACCAGGGCAAAAGCCCGTAGCAACGCGGCAACGTCATGCCATTCATAGAAATTACCCACAAAGAGGACCAGCGGTGCATTTCCAACCCCCATTGAAATCCGTACCGCTTCCCGCGCTTCCTGATCAGGCTTGAAGCGCTCAACATCCGCCACATTGGGAAAGACGACAATCTTTTCCGCAGGCACCTGCCACTTTTTCACCAGATGCGCCTTGAGAGGCTCAGAAACACAAATGACTCGATCCGCTGCGTTGAGATTGTAGCGAAATGCCAACGTCGCCTGCAGTCGCAGCAAGCCGGTGATTGGCTTTTTCATGATGTCGTGTTCCAGAATATCGTCTGCCTCCACATACAACACATACGGCAAACCCAGCCGTTTGCAAGCCATACCCAGTCCGAACCGGTAGGTGGTGCTCCGCTCATACACCAGATTGGTTCCCGGTAGGAGCTGCAAGCACGCGTCCAACAAGCGCAGATTCGCAAACATGTTCAGATAAGGAATCCCGAACAGGCGCTGTATTTGCCAAGTCACCTTTCTGACGAATTCAAACAACTTACTGCCCGTCCAGGTCAGGCGCGCCGGTTCCAATCGCTCGAGCTCGCCCGAATATACAGGTCCTTCAGAGTAATAGGATCCTACAAAGTTCAACGAATGACCGCGACGCTGCAGTCCCTCGGCAATATAGGCTTGAATGATAAAGGTCGCATCGGCAACCTCGCCCCTCATCACTCTTCTCAGCAGATACAACTCCGGCGGGCAGATGGTAATCTGCAAAGGCTGATGGGCAACTGGTTCTGAGATCGAGTCCGCTTCCGAGCGCCGGGTCTTTACCTCAACGATCGTCATGCCGGAATCCCCTCCCGCAAGGCATCCTGGTAGATCGAGACGAAATGTTCGGATACAGCTGCCGGCTGGAACGGACCTTGCTCATAAGACTTTCGCGCCGCCCGACCCAACCTTTCCCGCAGGGCTGGGTTGGCGATCAAAAGCTTGATCTTGTCTGCCAGACAATCCGGGTCACGCGGCGGACACAACAAACCATTGACGCCATTCTGAATCAGTTCGGGGATGCCGCCAACGGTAGTGACCACAACCGGGCACCCATAAGCCATCGCTTCAACCAAACCGAGTGGCTGCCCCTCTAAAATGGAGGACATCACAAAGATATCGGTTCGTGCCATAATCTGCGATAGTTCATCCCGCCCGTTGAAAGGACCGGCAAAGATCGCTTCACCGTCCAGCCCCAGCCGTAAGGCGTATTCAAGCAACTCCTGCCGCAACGGTCCATCACCATACACCTTGAAGTTGACATCGGGATAAGCAGGCCTCACCCTCGCAATCGTTTCTAGCAGGAAGCCAAGTCCCTTGGCTTCGACCAGCCTTGCCACGGTGGTCAGTTGTAAGGTCTGCTCGGGGTTCCCGTTCCGATGCCAGCCTGAAGCCAGCGGGTCGGGCAGGAGCGGGCTACGCACGACGATTGGGCGCGTCACATGGCATACTTCACGCAGCGCATCTGCACTTTTCTCAGAGACCGCGATCACTCGTGTGGCTTTATTGATACTGTGTTCGAAACCCTGCCACCAATTGAACCGGGCATCGGGGGTTTGATGTTCTTCGTAGACCACAGGAATGCCCTTTTCATGCGCCCATTCAATGGCAAAGAGTAATGTACTAGTATAGCCCTGAACATGGAACAGGTCTGGTCGCCAGCGTAAGCACCACCAGGTTAAGAGCAGGCGCGTCAGAGGCCGATAGTAATTCGGTACAAAATAACGATACTGGAGCTGCCCGCGCAGCCAACCATGTGCGCTCGCCCAGGCCTGGCGCAATCCGGTGCGCCTTTTAAGCATCAACCCCACCGTCAGCAGAAGGATCAACGGGCTGGCAAGCCAAAGGATCACCTGCAAAATTCCCTGCTTTGTCTCCCAATGTGAAGCGGGGCGCGAAAGCCATTTGGGAACCTGCACATACTTTACGCCGTTCGCCATTAATCGGCGCACATACTGGTTATCCTTTGATACCCAGGTCGTCGAAAGCACACTGACTTGTTGACCGCGCTGCTGCAACCCGACCGCCAGTGTGGCAGCATACTCCTCCAATCCGCCAAAGGGCTGGGGGTCATGCAGAATCATGCAAATCCTCATACGGACATTGTATTACTGTTCATGGCTGGTAGGTGACATTGACCGCGATGTAATCGAGATAGAAGTCTCGCGCAGTGCTGTTGGCCACATCGATCACGCGGATCCGGAAATCGGCGTTGCTGAAGTTGGTTGCACTCCAAGTATGCCCCCAGGCATCGTTGTCACCACCAAGGATGTAGCTACTTACAACAGTGCTCAAGGTTGGGGTCTGCTGAGCAACTGTCCATGTGCTGCCACCGTCCCACGAGATCTGAACGCAGATCCTGGGGCTATTATTGGTACGATCTACCCGCGCATCAAGGCGGACTTCAATGCCCTGGATCACAGCGCTAGCAGGCACATTGAAATTGAAATCATGGAAGGAGTGCTTGTCCTTGCCGTTATCAGTGCAGGAAGTGTTCGTGTTCGTACCACTGTTCAGGTCAACAGCAAAGAGGCCGTCATTGATATAAACGCTGGCAGGGTTGGTCTGATAACCATTGTTATCACCTGCATTGGAAGTTTGAGGCGAGTTCGCTGAAGGGGGCAGGAAGCCTGTATTGGCAGAAGGAACAGCAGTGTTGGTGGACGTGAAAGTCGCTGTTGGCGGAACTGGCGTATTCGTTGACGAGGGGACGGCAGTGTGCGTTGGGGTAAAGGTCGCCGTTGGTGGGATGGGCGTGTTGGTCGCTGTGAAAGTGGCAGTATACGTTGGGGTGAACAACGGTGTATTCGTGGAGGTAAAAGTTGCCGTCGGCGGAACAACTGTAGGTGTCGGAGTGAACGTTGCCGTATTCACAGGTGTTGGGGTCAGAGTATGGGTCATCGTTGGAGGCAAGGATGTATTCGTAGCCGTTGGAGTTGCATTGGGCAGAACATTCCCACCGCCGAAATCATCCAGGATGGCGTTGCCCGCAGCAATGTTGAACAATCCGATGTACCCACTCCCCGCATAGTATGGCCACCCGCTCACATCCCGGACCCCCACCAGGCTCCCGTTCCGATATACCTCCACCTGCCCATTTGCCTTCGCCCGCACTCCAAATTGATCCCCATTCACGAACGTCACCGGAAGGCTCGCTCCCCGCTGCGCCCAGCCGTTCGGTAGATGATACGACCAGATCTGCACCTGCTGTGCCGATGGAATGTACAACACATCCAGGAGACCTGCACCCAATCCGCTGGTGCTTTGCGCCTTGAGGATCAACCCGATCTCCCCTGCATTCGGGTCGATCGTGCTCAGGGTGATAAAGGCCTCCTGGTCCGCCCCAAATGCTGCACTGTTCCAGTAGATGTCTTCGCTCGTCCCCACATCCAGCCGGTTGGAGGCAATGACGTATCCTGCTGTATTCCCCGACCAGTTGCTCCCGAGCGCTCCGTTGCTCCGGTTGAACGCATCCAGCACCCCTGTCACCGGATAACCGCTCGAGGAAGTGGTTGCCGTGGCTGTTGGTGGGACCGGTGTGCTAGTCGATGTGCTTGTCGGTGTAAAGGTCGCTGTCGGCGGAACGGAAGTGAACGTTGAACTTGCCGTAGCAGTAAATGTAGAAGTGGCTGTATATGTCGGTGTGGAAGTCGCGGTCGGCGGGACAGGGGTAAATGTCGCGGTGGCTGTACTCGTAGAGATAGGTGTATGGGTCGGCGTGAGTGTTGCCGTATGCGTTGAAGTAAGTGTGGCTGTATATGTCGGTGTGGAAGTCGCGGTCGGCGGGACAGGCGTGAACGTTGTCGTGGCTGTGTTGGTAAAGATAGGGGTATGTGTTGGCGTTTCTGTCAACGTAAAGGTGGCCGTCGGTGGAATGGGGGTAAATGTGGCTGTGTTCGTCGGCGTAAACGTGGCCGTTGACGGAATCGGAGTGAAGGTCAATGTGGGCGTACGGGTAAACGTTGCCGTGTATGTGGGTGTAAATGTGGCTGTGGGCGTTGAAGTAAATGTCGCTGTATATGTAGGCGTGAAGGTTGGGGTAGCCGAGGGCGTACGTGTGACGGTCGCAGTGGCTGTAGGCGCGGTGGTCGGCGTTGAAGTCCCATAAATGTTCTGTGGCGTACAATTTGCCAATGAGACACTGAATATCGACGGGTCATTCGGAGATTCGATCAAAGCTCCGTCCTCCGGGGCGATCAAGTCGATCGTATGGCTCTGCCCCGGCGACAAATATGTCTCGCGCCAGGTGTCAGCCCCACGCTTCCATTCGATAATCAATGTGATCCCGGATACCGCGGTGACTTGACAACCATCCGCCCACGAGCCCATATATGGGTAGAGCAGCGTGCCGCCCACGGGAGCCGAATAAACGGTCCTGGAATTGTTGCCGGTGCGGGCATTATTCGAATATGCCGACCAGGAAGGCCAATTGATTACTGTACCTACCCAATCCGCCCCTGAACAACCGGCAATATCACAGCGCCAGTATCCGGTCACCGAGGTAACAGGATTACAAGCTGTCGGATCAGTACAAGGCGGAGGTGTTGGTGTCGCCGTGGGCAGATTGCTTGCGGTGCCACCGCCGAAATCATCCAAGATGGCGTTGCCCGCAGCAATGTTGAACAATCCGATATACCCACTCCCCGCATAGTACGGCCACCCGCTCACATCCCGGACCCCCACCAGGCTCCCGTTCCGATATACCTCCACCTGCCCACTTGCCTTCGCACGTACACCAAATTGATCCCCATTCACGAACGTCACCGGCAGGCTCGTCCCACGTTGTACCCAGCCGTTCGGTAGATGATAC
>DIDP01000057.1 GCA_002418205.1 Anaerolineales bacterium UBA5797
GACTTATTGCGCTATCCCATTCTGATGGATGAAGAATCCGCCTCAGCCAGGATCGGTCACTGCTCCCGTTTTAGCAGCTTGTCTGCCAGCTCGAACAACGCGTCGCCTGCCTCGCCCTGCGGATCGGCTTCACGGAGATTCAAAAGCGCCAAATCGGTCATTTGCTCCGAGGCGTTATATGCCATCTCGTATCCGCCCTCGGTGGTGAGCAATCTCGCGATCTCCTCCACCTCATCCGCCTTGATCGGACCTCTTCTCCAACGTTCCGCAAATTTTTTATTTGCAGCCAGGCCCGCCAATACTGGCAGGGAATTCTTCCCCTCCACCAGATCGCTCGCCGCAGACTTGCCTGTCACTGCTTCATTCCCCCAAATACCAAGGATGTCATCCTGTACCTGAAACGCCAGGCCAAGATACTGCCCGAAGGATCGGTACGCATCCTGCTTTGCCTCGTCTGCTCCGCCAAGGATCGCGCCCAGGTGACAGCATGCGGACAGCAGGGATGCGGTCTTGCCCGCGATCATGGGCCAGTAATCGTCAACGGTCAGGTCGTCCCGCTCCTCATAGGACATATCCAGGAACTGCCCGCGCGTCAGATTGAGACAGGTGTTATGCAAGACTTCCGCAGCTTTGACGACGGCCTCTGCCGGATGATGCTCCTTTAGATCGATGATCGCCTGGTTGGACAGAACAAATAACGCATCGCCAACATTGATCGCCATCGGCGCACCCCATATAACCCAGGCGGTATCGCGTCCGCGTCGTTTGTTCGAATTATCCTGAATGTCATCATGGACAAGCGAGAAGTTGTGTACCAACTCAACCGCAGCCGCGGCTGGCAATGCATTGTTCCAGTCTCCGCCGGAAGCGGATGCGCACAGCAGTACCATCAGTGGACGGATCCGTTTGCCTGTTGCATCGGGTCCGGCTCCTTCCCCCGTCCAGCCCATGTGATAGGTCAACATTTGATGAAAGGGTCTGGTGCGCGGCTGATCGAGGCGCGAAACCTGTCTTTGCAGTTCCAGTTCGATGGCGGAGAGAAGCGGTTTGATATCCATTTAGAGCAATCCAAGTTGAGTTAGTTCTGTTTTCAATTGTCCAGGTGAGGTGAAGTGGATCGTTTTGAATCCCATTGTATTCGCCTGAAGAATATTTGGCAACGAGTCGTCGATGAACAGACATTCCTGCGCGGGTCTGCCGATCTTCTCCAGCATGATGCGATAGATCTGCGGCTCCGGTTTGACGTGTCCCACCGCACCCGAAATGACGATGTCATCGAGCAGGCTGAAGAAATCATATTTTGCGCGCGCATAAGGAAATGTTTCTGCGGACCAGTTGCTCAACCCATACAGCGGATATCCCTTTTGCTTCAGTTGTTCCACGATCTCGATCGTTCCCCAGTATGCTTCTCCGATCGACTCCATCCAGTGATCATGATACGCCTGGATGAGATGGGAATACTGCGGGAACTGCGCCGAGAGGTCGGCGACCCCTTCTTTGAAGGTGCGCCCCTTGTCTTGATGCGCGTTCCAGCCCATGAAGTCCACTTCCTTGAAGAAGTGTTCCATGCCCTCCGGGTCGTTCGGAAAATATCTCTTGTATACGTGTCTGGGATTCCACTCGATCAGGACATTCCCAAAGTCGAAGATGATGGCTTTAATGTTTGGATTTGTCATTGCGTTATTCTATCAGGGAATATAAGATGACAACCACTTCGTCAACTCTCGATTATTATGTATTTTCTCATCCGTTTCTTATAAGTTCTTTGTAGAATGCCCGGGCATTGCGATAGATGTACAGCAGACGCGATCATACTATAATACGACAGGCAGGAAGATGTACGATGTTGATTCAAATTGAAAATTGGTTCCGCGGGTTGTGGGGGTTCATTGTCGGGGAGCCTGTTCTGTTCATACTGGTCATGGGGCTTTTGATCGCCGTTAATTCGGTGGTTACCGAGATCATCACTTACTGGCTGGCACGCATTGGAGGGCGCACCCTCGTGGAGAGGTTCTCTCGCTGGCTGCGCGTGGATATGCGTCACTTTGATCGCGCGGAGTCCATGTTCACGCGTTGGGGTGTGAGGTTGGTGCTGTTCGGTCGCATCCTGCCCGGGGTGCGGACGCTGGTCAGCGTTCCCGCGGGGATGACCCACATGAATTTCGGCCTGTTCTTCGGCGCGTCGTTTGGCGGGGCGTATGTGTGGAATACGTTATTGGTCGCGGTGGGATATTTGCTGGGGTTTAAAATGACCTTGTTCGGAATTTCCATTTTGTAGAAGTAAAAAAGCTTATCGAATGTGCTCCGTTCGATAAGCTTCCTGCAAAAATGACTTTGCGGTCTATTTTGTTTCCACGTCAATGTTGACCTGGATCTTCATTTTCAAGATACCCTCCTCAACTTTGACTTCCTTGAAGAGAACCTGTGCTTCTGGGTCGCTGACCAGGCGACTCATCTCTTGTTCGGCTTCTTCATTGAACTCTGCAATGCATGGATCGGTGAGGTCAAAGTTTGGGATATCCACGGCGATGATCTCCATTTGGAGTACGTCGTTCTCTGCACCCAGGCGCAGGTCGAGGGTGCCATCGGCTGTGGTGCCATCCCCCAGATGCTTGGTCCCGATGAAGCGGACAAATCCATCATGCAGTTCGACTTTGGTGACTTCATCCAGCAGGTCGCGGCAGGGACCACTCAGATGAAACTCGGCATTCAGGGGTCCGTGCTCGGAGCGACTGTTGAGCTCCTCCTGGGTGATGGTGATGTCCACCTCGGGTGTGGTGCCGTGAATTCCGATGCCGCTGAGAGAACATGCCAGGGATGTGACGGTCAGGAGTGTCAGCAGAGTCATGGCAAAAAATAGGGGGTGTTTGCGGGTTGGGGTCTTCATTTCAGGATTCCTTTCTAGCGAAACAATTCGATTTTAATGCTCAATTCATCATACGTCGAATCCTGTGAAAAGTGTCGCAATTGGGTAATCCTGAGGAGGGGATTATCTCCACAGATAACATAAGTTTTCCGCCCTTGTGTCGAATATTTTTTATTAGTGTAGGGGGTGGTTATGTAGAAAACCTTCGCAGCGTATTTCTTGCCGCGCCATGGTGGTACCTTAGTCATGTCACTCTGAGCGAAGCGAAGAGTCTCTTTTGCTGTGGTGGTGAAACTTCGCTGCGCTCAGCATGACATACTGTTATTGTCTGACTAACTTTCCAACTTTCAAACTTGCCAACTCGCCAGCACCCACATTGAACATTGTCACTTCAATCTGCTTCTTCGTCAACTTCATCATTTCAACGGCTTTCTCTGTCGAAACTGCTGCGGCTTTCAAGAACTGCCCTGCCATGCCGCCGAGCGTTGCGCCGAGGGCAATGCATTTGGTGATGTCGAGACCGTCTTTGATGCCGCCGCTGGCGAAGACCGTCATTTCGGGGATGACTTTCTTGACATTCAAGATTGAGTCTGATGTTGGGATGCCCCAGCCGACAAACGTCGCTGCAAGTTGACGGGTAAATTCGTCGGGGGCGCGGTGCATTTCCACTTGTGACCAGCTTGTGCCGCCTGCGCCTGCCACGTCAATCGCGGAGGCGCCGCAATCAGCTAATAACTTTGCCGTTTTTTCTGAGATGCCCCAACCAACTTCCTTGGCAATGACAGGCACTTCGATCTGCTTACAGACTTCTTCGATCTTTTTTGCGAGACCTGCAAAGTTCACGTCGCCTGCATCTTGCACGGCTTCCTGTAATGGATTGAGATGAAGGATGAGCGCGTCTGCTTCGATCATGTCCACGGCTTTGCGGCATTGGTCAATGCCGTAGCCATAGTTGAGTTGCACGGCTCCGAGGTTGGCGAATAATAAGATGTCGGGCGCGACTCTACGCACTTGAAATGTCTTTGCCTGTTCAGGATGTTCGATGGCGGCGCGCTGACTTCCCACGCCCATGACAATTCCGCATTCCTGTGCTGCTTCGGCGAGGCGCAGGTTGATGCTCTCGGCTTCGGCCGTGCCGCCGGTCATGGAACTGATCAGGATGGGAGCGGCTAATTCTTTGCCGAACAGGTTGAGGGTCGTGTCGATGCGGTTCAGGTCCAGTTCGGGTAAAGCCTCGTGGGTGAAGTGATAGTTCTCAAGTCCGGTCGTCAACGCGGAGCGGACGTCCTGTTCCAAATTGATCTTGATATGATCCGCTTTTCGCTGGTCGATGGGCGCAACTTTTGGCATGGGGTAGTGTTCCTGTGATTGAGTTATTATTGCTGGCTTGACACGGTTTTTAGACCGAGTACAATTGCCACGACTAAAGTCCCTTGCATGGCGTCCATACGCCACGGGAAAACCTAAAGGAGGTTGTCATGTCTGACACGTTTGAAGATGTAAAGGCGATTATCAAAGATTTGCTTGGCGCTGAAGATGGAAAGATCACGCCTGAAGCCCGCTTCCGCGAGGACCTTGAGGCTGATTCTCTCGACCTGGTTGAACTGATCATGGCTTTCGAAGATAAGTTCGGCGCCGAGATTTCCGATGAGGATGCCCAGAAGATCACGACCGTGGGCGATGCCGTTACTTATATTGACTCGCATAAATAACAGATCTTTCTGCGATTATAACCGTAGAGCCGTCCGACAATGGACGGCTCTACGTGTTTAACATTCTATGTCTTTGCGAGGGCGGTGAACTTCCGCCCGAAGCAATCTCCTACGCTGTTGGGGATTGCTTCGTTCGCTCGCAATGACATTACTTGAGAAGCGAAGGAATCTCTTCCGGGTGTTTGGCGACCTTTACGCCTGCGGTTTCGAGCGCTTTGATCTTGTCCGCTGCACTGCCCGCGCTGCCTTCGATGATCGCGCCGGCGTGTCCCATCCGTTTGCCTGGAGGGGCGGTCTGACCCGCGATGAACGAGACAACCGGCTTGGTCATTCTGGAGGCGATGAATTCCGCGGCTTTGTCTTCGTCGGTGCCGCCGATCTCGCCGATCAGCACAACCTTTTCCGTGTGCGGATCGTGCTCAAACATTTCCAGCACGTCGATAAAGTTCGTGCCGTTGATCGGATCGCCACCGATGCCCACACACGTGGACGCGCCCATGCCGACCAGTTTCAACGCGTACAGCACTTCATAGGTCAATGTGCCGGAACGGGAAACAACACCGACGTTGCCGGGGATCGCAATGTTGCCGGGGATGATGCCCACTTTTGCTTCGCCGGGGGTCAACATGCCGGGGCAGTTCGGTCCGACGAGACGCACCTTTTTGTGATCGAGATAGTTGCGGACGCGCATCATGTCCTGCACGGGCACGCCCTCGGTGATACACACGATCAGCGGGATGCCGGCGTCCGCGGCTTCGAACATCGCATCCGGGGCAAAACGCGCCGGGACGAAGATCACGGAACAGTTCGCGCCGGTCGCTTCTGCCGCGAGTTTGACCGAATCGAAAACAGGGACCTTTCCATCCAGGACCCATTCGCCGCCCTTGCCGGGCGTCACGCCCGCGACGACGTTCGTCCCGTAGGAGACCATCTGCGTGGTGTGGAAAAGTCCTTCATTACCGGTAATGCCTTGCACAAGAAGGCGGGTGTCTTTGTTGATTAAGATGCTCATGTGAATTATCCCTTTGCCGCGGCAACCGCTTTTTGCGCGGCGTCAGCCAATGTCTCTGCGGTGATCATGCTCGCGTTCTCGAGCAGCTTGCGTCCCTCCTCGGCATTCGTCCCAACGAGACGGACGACCATCGGCACCTTCGGCTTGACCTCATCCATCGCGGTCAGGATGCCGCGTGCGACTTCGTCACAGCGGGTGATACCGCCAAAGATGTTGAACAGCACAGCCTGCACCGCCGGGTCGGACAGGATGATGCGCATCGCCGCCGCCACCTTGTCTGCTCCCGCGCCCCCGCCGATATCCAAAAAGTTGGCTGGTTCGCCGCCGAACAACTTGACGATGTCCATGCTGGTCATCGCCAGCCCCGCGCCGTTGACCATGCAGCCGATGTTGCCATCCAGCTTGATGAAGGAGAGTCCGTAGCGGCGCGCTTCGGTCTCCGCCGGCGCTTCCTCGTCCACGTCACGGATCTCCGCCAGGTCTGCATGCCGGAACAGCGAGTTGTCATCGATCAACATTTTGCCGTCCAGCGCGACCAGTTTATTGTCCTTGGTGATCACGAGCGGGTTGATCTCCGCCAGTTCCGCGTCGGTTTCCTTGTATGCCTGCCATAAGCCGGATGCGATCCTGCTGAAGTCGCGCCACAGCTCGCGCGGCAGGTCAATGGAGGCGGCGATATCGCGTGATTGATAATCGCGCAGCCCAAGCAGCGGATCGATGTGCACCTTGATGATCTTTTCCGGTGTGGTCGCGGCTACCTCCTCGATGTCCACGCCGCCCGCGGCGGAGGCGATCATCACCGGTTTCTTCGCGGCGCGGTCGTTGGTGATCGAGAAGTAGATCTCGGTCGCGATCGCGGCGGCTTCATCCACAAGCACCTTGCGCACCGGCAGACCCTTGATCGTCATCGCAAGGATCTGCTGGGCAAGTTCCGCGGCTTCATCGGCATCCTTGGCGACCTTCACGCCGCCTGCCTTGCCGCGTCCACCGACCAGCACCTGCGATTTAATGACAACGCGGCCACCGAGTTCTTCAGCGATCTGTTTCGCTTCATCTGCGGTAGCCGCCACCCGTCCCTTCGGGATCGGGATTCCATACTTTGCAAAAATTGTTTTGGATTGATATTCGTGAAGTTTCATGGTCTTCCCTTAGATTGATTTCAAAAGCACGGGCATTATACCACCCTCATTTTTACGTCAGCGACACATCCTGATAGATGACGCGCGTGCGCGGCTCGGTCATCAGCGGCACTGCTTCCTCCAGCCATTTTGTGAAGTGACTCGTCTCGAGATGGCGCGCTCCATCCTCCTTCGATTTGAACATTTCGATGAACGTGAAACGCGTTGGATCATCCGCCTGCTGGATGACATCAAAACGCACGCATCCCGCCTCCCGTCGGCTTGCTTCCGCGTTTTCGACCGTCACCTCCCTGAATCTTTCCACGTGCTCCGGCTGGATGTGGCTGTGAACAACAACGATGTACATGATGTTCCCTTTCCGTTTATGTAAAAGTGACGGCCATTTTCAAGATGACCGTCACTTTATTCTACATCAGACGGGCAGGCCTACCTGTGTAAATTCTGCGCGGCGATGAACGATAACCCGTTCTCGGTCAATGCACGAGCCGTATGGTTTGCCGCCGCGACCTTCTCCATGAAATTCTGTCTCATCGCATCCCAGTCGCCTGATTCGATGACCTCCTTTTTCTCGCGGAAGTAATCCAGGATATCCGATGGATGGGGGAGTTTCTGTTCCACCTCGATTTCACCACCTTCGTGCTTCGCGGCAATATTCGCCACATGATCAGCCAGTTGCACAAGCTCATCTCTTCTGTCATACGGCTGTTTGACGATGGACTTCCACGTCTCGGTGATGTGATGCTCGAAGCGGATCACGTTCTCGAAGCCGAGTCCCTTGCGGAATTGGGCGGTCAGTTCCATCGTCTCGTTGTTGACCGAGTTCGACCAGTTGAATCCGATCAATGGACTGGTGCCGTCGTCGCGGCTGAAGAGTTTCGCCGCCAGCATGATCCAGAACGCATGATAGGGATTGTCACTGCCGAAGAACACGCTGATCTTGAATTCATTGTCGATGCCCAGCTTATAAAGGAGGAACGCCAGCAATATCGTCCCGGCGTTGAAGTTCAAAACGGATTTCACGCCATAATTGGTATAGTAATAAAGACTCTCGTCCAGCCATTTAAGCGCGTGGTCATTGGGCTGGCCGATCCCGCCAAAGTAACCGGTGATGGTTTCGGGTCCGTTCAGATGCGGATTCGATCCATCCGTCCCTTTGGTGTCGAGCGTCTCCACGTAGGATGCGCCGACGATCTGCATGGCGGCAGCGATGGCGGGCAGGTCCCCGTCCTCCTCCTGTTCCTTCATCTTGCGCACCTTGATGAAGCGCCCGGGCACAAGTGTCCTGTTTTGGATCGCACACTCCGCCATCTCACGTACCCACGGGAAATACTGCAAAGCGGATACCTCCAAAGTCACCGCAAATTCGTCGGCAAATTTTGTGTTCCTTGCCGTGTCGCCCAGAACCTGCTGCCGATACTCTGCAACCGGGATGAACCTTTTCGCCTCCCGCTGTTCCTTCAACCAATCCAGGTCCTTGATAAATTCGGGTTTCTTCTCCTGTACCTTTGCATACAGGTTCTCGAGTTTGCGCGCTTCGGCGGCTTTGCGGTTGATCTCCTCCGGCGTGCCGTATTTGGCGACGACATCCAGAAAGGCGTTGATGATCTTCGAGTTCGGGTCGAGCAAAACTTCGTTGATCGCATCCAGCCGGCTGTGACGGATTTCGAGCATTTCGCGATATTTGTTGTGCTCCATTCTTTCTCCTTTTCGTATATGTCATTGCGGAGACGATGGTCCGAAGCAATCTTATCTTGCAGGCAAGTACGAGATTGCCACACTCGTTCGCAACGACATCACTCAAGCATCTTCACCAAGTCATCGTACTCTTCGTCCTTCATCCCGAACCAGTTCTCCTCTTGCGGGAATTTCTTCGCGATGACTTCATCATGGTATCCCTTGAGTCCGTTCAGGATGACCTCGCCCGCGTTCCCAAAAACTTTTGCCATTTTCGGCTTGAACCTCGGGTAAAGCCCGAACATATCGTGATAGATCAACAATTGTCCGTGCGCATCAGGACCCGAGCCTAGGCTCATGATGATGCAGTTCTCGGCGCGCTCGGTGATGAGCTTGCAGACTCTATCGGGGACCATCTCGAGCAGGATCATGAAGGCGCCTGCCTTTTCCAAAGCCTTTGCATCGTCGATGATCTTCTTCGCCAGCTCCGCGCTTTTGCCCTGCACGCGGAAACCTCCCAGCGCAGATACGGATTGCGGTGTCAGACCGAGGTGCCCAATCGCCGGGATGCCTGCGTCCACGATGCCCTTGATGCGGTCCGCCATCGAGGCGCCGCCCTCTAATTTAATGGCATCAGTTCCGGCTTCGGACATGAAGCGTCCGGCATTCCGTATGGCGGTTTCCACGGAGGGTTGATAGGTCATGTACGGCATATCCCCAACCACAAAGGCGGTCGGCGCGCCGCGCCTCACGGCTTGCGAATGGCGGATCATATCGTCCATCGTGACGGGCAGCGTCGATTCGTATCCCAGCATCGTCATGCCGAGGCTGTCGCCCACCAGGATCATCTCGATGCCCGCCTGCTCCTGCAAATAGGCGGTCGGGTAGTCATAACAAGTCAACCAGGTGATCGGTTCGCCGTCCGCAACCTTTTTGAAAAGATACGGCAAAGTGATCTTCTTGCGTTCGCTCATGCTTCCTCCTTGGATTATGGATACTCTTAGTATAGAAGGAATGATTCCGCGAATCAATGGACGAAAATCACTTTGTTTTTATGGTATCCTCGCATTCCGCTATGAAACATCTGATCCGAATACGAACTTTTCTCAAGCCATACTTCTGGCAGATCTCAGCCTCCCTGCTGATGTTGTTGGCAATCACCGGGTTGGGACTTGTCGTGCCCGGCATCATCCGTTCCGTGATCGACGACGGACTTGCCCGTGGTGAAACCGGATACCTCGTCCGTTCTGCGCTTCTTTTGCTCGGACTTGGGCTTGCCTCCGCCATCCTGAATTTGGGCAACCGCTATCTCTCCGAGTGGATCGCCTCCCATGTCGGTTATGACCTGCGCAACAAGATGTATGACCACATCCAATACCTGCCGTTCACCTACCATGACCATGCCCAAAGCGGACAGTTGATCTCGCGTTGCATTGAAGACGTCCGCTCGATCGAGCGTTTCGCCGGGAGTTCGGTCACGGAATTGGTGCGGTTTGTCATCCTCGCCGTGGGTGTGCTGGTCATCATGCTTGCCGACAACGCCCGGCTTGCCGTGATCGCCCTGCTGCCGATCCTCCCACTGGCGTTGATGACCTCCAGCTTTGGGACAAAGATCGGGAAACTTTTCTTTGCGGTCGATCAGGCGATCGGAGAAGTCTCGAACCGCCTGCAGGAAAATGTGGTGGGCGTTCAGGTGGTGCGTGCGTTCGCGCGTGAAAACTATGAGATCAAACGCTTCGACACTGCCAACCGGAGGGTCTTCACCACCTGGGTGCACGTCATCGACGAATGGTCGAAGATCATGCCGACCACGAACTGGTTGATCGCTGTCAGCACGATTCTGATTCTCTGGTTCGGTGGACAAATGGTCATTGACGGCACATTGACCGTTGGTGCCATCGTCGCGTTCAATGCCTACGTTCTGATGCTGGCAGAACCCGCCCAATCTCTGACGGGACTCGTCAACGCGGGCGGGGAAGCCGCGGCGGGCGCGCAGCGCGTCTTCGAAGTGTTGGACACGCATCCTGAAATTCATTCACCGAAAAACGCGATCAGACTTGACACTCTGCGCGGTGAAGTGGAGTTTCGCAATGTAAACCTGAAATATCAGAATGAGAGGACCGCCTCGCTGGAAAATATCAGCGTTCAGGTGAAACCGAATCAACTTGTTGCCCTGATCGGACCAACCGGTTCGGGCAAGACGTCTTTTGTAAATCTCATTCCTCGTTTCTACGATGTGAGCGAAGGTGAAGTCTATGTGGACGGGTACAATGTCCGCAAGGTGGACCTGGTCACGTTGCGACGGCAGATTGGCATTGTCTTGCAGACCTCGCTGCTCTTTTCAGATACGATCAAAGCCAACATCGCATACGGTCGTCCGGATGCGACCATGGAGGAAGTCATTGCCGCTGCCAAAGCTGCCCAGGCGCACGAGTTCATCGAAGGTTTCACCAGTGGATACGACACCGTTGTCGGTGAACGCGGCGTGACCCTCTCGGGCGGACAGCGCCAGCGCGTGGCGATCGCGCGTGCGCTGTTGATGGATCCGCGCATCCTGATCCTCGATGACTCCACTTCGTCGGTGGATACACAAACAGAGAAACTCATCCAGGCTGCGTTGGATAACCTCATGGAAGGGCGGACGACCTTCGTGATCGCACATCGCCTCTCCACAGTCCGCCGCGCCGATATGATCTTGGTGCTGGACAAGGGTCGCATCGTCGAGCGCGGCACGCACGAGGAACTGCTAAAACTTGGAGGTTTGTACACTGAAATCCACGATCTGCAATTGGTGGATCACGTAAAGTTTGCAGAAGAGATGGATGAACTGCAACCAATTGAAGAGACCAAACCTGATGAAGGTTCACACGCACTTTCCTGATTTCGAATTCTTTTCAGCCACGGATTTACCCTCGGGCACAATGTCACGAATTAGCACAAATTTTTAAAAATCCGTGTAATCTGTGGCAAAGAAATCCTTGACGTGTTTCGCGGTGAATAAAAACCTGATACCTGATACTTGAAACCTGAAACCATGACCAAAATCATCCCTCCCGAATATATAACCAAGTCCGAAGAGTTTTACGACAAGGGCTATGACCCCGAAGTGGCGCGCGGACTGCTCCGCTTCGTTAAGCCATACACAAGGCAGATGCTTATTTCGCTGGTATTTATGATCATCGTCACTGCCGCGGCGGTATCGGGTCCGTACTTTGTTAAGCTGGCAATTGACGATGGGATCGGCAAAAAGGATTTGCACGCGCTCGGTGTGATCGCGGTCACCTACTTCGTCGTCGCTGGCGTGCAGCTCATCACGAACTTTTTCCGCGTGCGCATCATGTCGCGTGTGGGGCAGCACGTGTTGTACGATGTCCGCACGGCGATGTTCGATCATTTACAGAACCTGTCGTTGAGCTTCTACAACCGTTACAGTGTGGGACGTGTCATCACGCGCGTCATCAATGATGTGGGGACCTTGCGCGAGTTCATCACCTGGGCGGTGCTGGCGATCGTGCGCAATATCCTTGCGATCATCGGGACGCTCATCGCCATGCTTTCGCTCAATTTGCGGTTGTCGTTGATCACGTTCGCGGTCATTCCGATCATGGCGCTGGCGACGATTTTATATCGCAACATCGCACGCAGGAATTATCGCAAGGTGCGCGCCGCCATTTCATGGACCAATTCGGTGCTGGCGGAGAATGTCAACGGCGTGAGGGTGGTGCAGGCGTTCTCGCGGCAGGAACACAACTTCGAGAATTTCAGGGGTTATGTCAATCGCTATTTCCTTGAGACGAGTCTCGATGCGGCGAAGGTGGCATCTGTGTTTACCCCAATCGTGGATGTGCTGGGCGCGATCGCCACTGCGCTGGTTGTGTACATTGGCGGGACGGCAGTGTTGGGAGAAAACATCACGGCAGGCGTGTTGATCGCGTTCGTGCTGTACATTGACCGCCTCTTCGATCCCATCCGTGACCTGAGCCGCCGTTTCGATACGCTTCAATCCACGATGGCGGGCGGCGAACGCATCCTTGAGCTGCTCAATACGCCGGTCGAGGTTCGGGATGCGGAAGATGCCGTTGAAATGGAGCCAATAACCGGCGGAGTCCGATTCGAGGATGTCCAGTTCCATTATTCGGATGACCCGACCCTCGTCCTCGATGGGATCGATCTAGACGTGGATGCTGGCCAGACGGTGGCGCTGGTGGGGGAGACGGGCGCCGGCAAGACGACGATTGTCAAGCTGTTGACACGCTTCCATGACCCGACTTCGGGCTGTGTGCGCGTGGACGATGTGGACATCCGTACAGTGACTCAGCAATCGCTGCGCAGGCAGATGGGCATGGTGCTGCAGGATCCGTTTTTGTTCACGGGGACGGTGAAGGAAAATATTTTGTTCGGCAGGCTGGATGCGAGCGATGAGGACGTGATTCGCGCGGCGCAGGCGGTGGGCGCGCATGATTTCATCATGGGCTTGAAAAACGGATACGAGACCGCGGTGGAGGAGGGCGGCGCGACCTTGAGCGTGGGACAGCGTCAGTTGATCTCGTTCGCGCGCGCGCTGTTGGCGAACCCGAGAATTTTGATCCTGGACGAAGCGACCTCGTCAGTGGATACGCAGACCGAGCAAATCATTCAAAAGGCGCTGGCAACCCTGTTGCAGGGACGTACGTCCTTTGTGATCGCGCATCGCCTTTCGACCATCACGAGCGCGGACAAGATCGTGGTCATTCACGATGGCAGGATCATCGAGCAGGGAACGCATTCCGAGCTGTTGGCGAATCAGGGGATGTATTATGAGTTGTATAAGACGGGGTTTCAGGAGTAGTTGTATTTATTGATATTTGCATACGATCGAGATAAGGAATAAAGTCCTGCAAGGTCATTGACCTTGCAGGACTAACCTTATTTCTCTTTCAATAGCTAGTTCGTGTCCAAGAAATGGGTAGGGAGCATATGATGTAGCCATTGAAAAAAAGAAGCCTCGGAGGTAGGTTTAAGGTGCTGAACCCACAAACCTATTTCCAGGAGGCTTCCAATGTTCATCATAACATACCGGGAGGAGCCCCGGTTTTCTGAGAATGATCTGGTGGAGTTGGCGCGACGGACGCCAAAGTTTCGGCAACTGCATGACCTGTTGCAGGTGGTTTGTGCGGATGCCAGAGTGCAGCTGGCGGTACGACATGACTTGGTTCCGTGGGGGACGCACGCGGCGACGCGGGGCGCGCCCGCATTGGCGGCGAATGTGACCATCTGTGTGGCGGTCGTGAGGCGTCTGATGAGTTGGAGTTACCGGACGACGATGCAAGAGTTGAATGTGAATGCAGGCTGGAGGTGGGTCTGCCAATTGTATCTGGAGCGGGTGCCGAATTTTCGCACGATCCAGGAGCGGGAAGCCAAGCTGAAACCCAAAACCATTCGCCTGATCCATGAGGTGGTGGTGGAATGGGGAACCCGGCTGGGCGTGACCCAGGCGAAGAAGCTTCGCTTGGATGGCTCGGTGACGGAGACCAACATTCACTATCCGACCGACAGCAGCTTGCTGGATGATGCCGCCCGCGTCTTGAGTCGACTGGTAAAGCAAGCACGCCATCTGCTGCAGCCCCGTTCGGCAGCCGACAAAATCTGGTTTCGGGATCGACACCGGCAGGCGCATCACCTGGCTCGGGATATTAGCCGTTTGAGCCGATCGAAAGCCAAAAACACGGCGAAATCCAGTCGAAAATTGTACAAACGCCTGCTGGTGGTGGTGCAAGCCCTGCTGCAGCAAGTGGCGGAGATCCAGCCCCGCTTGCGTAAGTTGCAGGACCCCGCGGCCGATGGGTTGCATGCAGAGTTGGATCACTATCTGCCCTTGGTCGAGCGAGTCATCGCCCAAACTCAGCAGCGAGTGTTGCATGGGAAACCGGCCGCTGCCAGCGATAAAGTGTTGAGTTTGTTTGAACCCCATACCGCCCTGATTTGTCGTGGCAAAGCCAAACCCAAAGAGACCGAGTTCGGACGCAAGATCTGGTATGCCGAAGTTGATGGTGGTCTGATCAGCGAGTATCGCCTCCTGAAGGGCAACCCCGATGAAGCACAGTTTTTTGTTCCCAGTTTGCAACAGCATTGCCAGATGTTCGGCATACCACCCGAGGAAGTCTGTGGCGATCGCGGCATTCACTCTCCCGAAAACGAGCAGCAAGCCCGTGCCTTGGGGGTGCGTCATGTGAGCTTGCCTCAACCCGGCTATAAGTCCGACCGCCGCCGCCAGCAGGAAAAGCAACCCTGGTTTCGAGCCGCTCAACGGTTCCGCAATGGGATCGAAGGCCGCATCAGCCAACTGCGTCGCGCCCGCCACCTGGACCGCTGCCTGGCTCATGGTGAAGTCGGCATGGAACGTTGGATCGGCTGGGGCGTGATGGCCAATAATCTCGCCACCATCGCTCAATTCTTGATCAAGCATCATCGCTCTGTCACTCTCGCATCATGCTAAAACTGATTTCTTGGACACGAACTAGCTAATCTGCACTTGCTCCCATGCTGACCAGTTCACGCTCCTCAATTGAGGCCTGCGAAGTGGTCATATCCAGCCGGGTTGTCAGATACAGCGCAACGAGCAGGATGACCGCTTCCGTGCCGAATAGGGTCGAGTAGGCGACCAAGGCACTGCCAGTTGCGAAGCGCATCACGTCCACGATGGTGCCACCCATCAGGTTGCCGAACGCGTGACCGACCATGTTTGCCACACCGAAGACCCCCAGCAGCATCCCTGCACGGATGGGGGTGGCGAACGAGATGACACTGCTCAGCATCCCTGCGCCTGCCAGCCCAGTCCCAATTCCCATCACAAAAACGAGCCCCTTGAACGCGCCTGCATTCCCACCCATGCCGACGAAGATCAAGCCGAGGAAGACGGCGATACTCATGATAATGCCTGTGCGCATGAGCTTCATGAAACCCAGCCACTTGATGAGGAAAAGCCCTGAGGCCAGCATGGAGAGGAGCACACCGAGGCCCCAATACATCGTAAGTCTGGTCGTATCGCCGACGCTCATGCCAAGGACGAGTCCGCCGTAGGGTTCGAGCAGGGCATCCTGTGCGAGCGTGCCGACGAAGGTGAAGATGACCAGCGTAAATAGGATGCGCACCTGCCGGTCTGCAAGGACAACCTCCTTGAAGACCTTCTTGAAGGACGTCTGCCGCGCGCGTTTGGTTGCGTTCTCGCTGACGGAGTCGCGCGGTTCCTGGTTGATTGCTGCGAACACTGCCAGCACGAAAATGACGATCGCGACTCCGGTTGCCACGCTCACCAGCCGATTCGGTTCGTAGGTTTCGAGGGCACTGCCGATGAAACCCGCTCCCATCACGGATCCCAGCAGTGTGGCAACCTCATAGAACGTGACGGCTCGTGTCCGCTGTGTTTTGTCGTATCGGTCGGTGATGAGCGCCTGGTAGGTATTGTGTGCCAGGTTGCGCCCGAGTCCATACAGCAGGAAGGACAGGATGCCGCTCAGCACGAGCGAGACCGTCACCTTTGTTGTCAAGGCGGTCACATTCGCGGCGGCTACGATCCCCAGCCCGATGATCAACGCGCCGAGCACGATATACGGCTCGCGCCTGCGCCCAAAGATGGGGAACCCGTCTGAGCGGTAGCCCAGCCACACGCGGACCGGGGAGACCAACAAAGGCAATGCGAAAAAGAACGCCACCAGCGAGGCGGGTAGTCCCAGGTCCGCGATCAAGACGCGGTTAAGTGTGCCGCCGATCAGCGCGCCGCTCAATCCGTAGGCGATCGAAAACCCTGCCAGCCGGAAGTTGTTCAAAAACCGAACGATTTTCTTCATTACATGCTCCTTTTATCATTGTTTTTAAACGCGAAGGACACAACGGTCACAACGGACGATCTATGGGTATGCTTCCTGTTGTGCCGCCTGGCCAACCGTTGTTCTCTTGGCGTCCTTTGTGGTAAGAATCTTTTGAATCGCCTCGCGCCCCTGCCGAATACAATCAGGTACCGCAATACCGCGGTACGAACTTCCAGCCAGTGCGATATTTGAGGGCAGATGTTTTTCGACCTCATCGATCAATTGCAAGTGACCGACCTCCGCCTGCGGGAATCCGTTCTGCCAGCGGAAGACTTTGTACGTCAGCGGGAGCGCGGTGATGCCGAGCAATTCCAGCAATTCCAACTGGATGACATCGATCAACTTTTCCTCGTCATATTCCACCACTTCAGGTCTGCCGCCGCCCACGAACACGCGTAGCACGGCATAACCGGATGAGAAACGCTGCGGCATTTTCTTCGAGGTGAACGTGACTGCGTCGATGGCGCGTTGTTCGCGGCGCGGGATCATCAATCCGTTGATTTCTAGCCTCGGGAGATCTGATTCCCTGTAAACAAGTGAGACCGTCCCGATGTGGTTGTGGCGGATATTTTCCAGCAATTTCCCCGCTTCATTTGCAATGTTCGTTAACAGGTCTGCTGTGGCATTTGCAAGGGTTGCGAACACCAGGGCATCGGCATGATGGATCTCCCCATCGGCGGTGTACACCTTGTACTTCCCTCCCTCCTGGAGAATATATCGGACAGGGGAGTTCAATCTAAGGTCTCCCGTTAATTGCGATACAAGAGCCTCCACGATCCCCTGGATCCCTTGTTTGTAGGTGATGAATCGCGGTTTCTTCATGCCGTTGGACGATTTCTTCCTGCGTAGACCCCGCTTCAACGCGGCGAGAACCAGACTCCCCGCTTCCCTTTCCATCTCACGCATGACGGGCGAGGAGACCATGATGCTCTGGATGTTCGGATCAGTGTTGTAGATCCCGCCAAGCACGGGTCCGATGACCTTGTCCAGCGCCTCCCCGCCCAGCCGCCGACGGACGAAATCGCCGAGCGATTCATCGCCTTCGTCCTCCCGCGCGGGTTGGAACGGCTCTGCCAGCATGCGAAGTTTGCCGCGCGTCGTCATCAGCGTGGATGAGACGAATCGAAATGGAGACAGGGGGATCGGTTGGGGTGAACCGGCGTCCAGCACGTAGATACCGCGCGTCTCCGAGCCTGGATCCTCCACCTGATTGAGAATCCCCAATTCGTTTGACAAATCCCAGGCTTCGGGTTTGCGGGTGACGATTGTATCGGGTCCGCCGTCCACGAGGAAGCGCGCGCCGTTCATCCGCAGTTCGGAGGAGATCACTTTGCCGCCCCAACGGTCAGATGCTTCGAGCAATGTATAAGGGATGTCGCGCTGCTGTGCTTCCCACGCGGCACTCAAGCCTGTGATGCCCCCGCCAATGATGACCAGATGCATTTCTGCTCCTTGCGTTCCTCCCTCGGAACCCGCACATTGTATATACTTTGCCTGAATCGTTGTATAGAAGTTTCAGCAGGTTTTCATAAGTATTCGTTAAGGATTTCACAAATGGTCATCGGTGACACTTATAATTTGACTCATGGAACTCAACTGGCTCGGACCCGCCTCCGCCGCGGCAACATTCCTCGGTGTGTGGATCGGTCACGTTTCGGTGCGGAGGATCGAAAGGGGGGTGGAACTCATCTGGATTCCCGCCATGCTCGCGCTTCTGCTCGGCATTGGACTTCTGACCGCTTCATTCTTAACCTCGAACCTGATCCCCTCAGCGATCTGCGGAATCCTCGCTGTGACTTTGCTCTGGGATGCGCTCGAACTGGCAGTCCGTCAGCCGAACCGCGTCAAGCGCGGACATGCGCCTGCCAACCCTCACAATCCGCGTCACGCCCGAATTTTGGCAACATATCCTGAAGCCACCACCATTGACCCGCTCGAGCGCGATCCTCGCGGATCTCCCTATTCCAATGATGAGATTGCCTCGTTCAAGGATGCTTCCTCATGAACTGGTTCGGTTTCCTCGTTGGGATCGTCACGTTCTTCATCATCGGTCTGGGATTCGTCTGGGTGATCCGCGGGGAACGGTATTTTGGTTACTTGTGGTGGCCCTACGTGATGGGACTGGGCGCGCTGAGTGTGGTCGCTTCGCTGTTCCTTTCGAGCGATTGGGGCGCGGTTCTGTTGGGATCGTTCGGCGCATCCCTGTTATGGGGTTCGACCGAATTGAAGGAACAAGCCATCCGCGGGGAGTTGGGCTGGTATCCATTCCGCGGCAAGAAGATCGATCCGCCCTTTGTGGATGAGATCAGAAAGTGGAAGGCTCCGAGCTTGTAACTATGCTCTCTGCGCCGAGGAGGGCGGTGGGAGCAGGGTTGTTATGGAAGCAACCCTCTCAACCACTGATGGACTTCAATTGGCGACTCCAAAACATATTTCGCTTCCGTCTCGCGCGGTTCTCTTGAAACGAGGATCGAGTACCCATCCTGTTCATTGATTGCCTGGAAGGCTTCCTCGTCCTTGTCGTCATCGCCGATGTAGATCGGGACCGCGCCCTCCCAGTGGTAATGCTCGAATAGATATCGCAGCGCGTGACCCTTGTCCGCGTTGCGGGGACCGACCTCCAGAAACCGGTAACTAAAAATCTTTTGCAGATGTTCGCCAAGTAATTCCTCGGTGAGCATTTTTTCCGCGGACTCTAAAACCTGTAAGCCTTCGCTCTCTTCGGCTCTGCGGGCGTGGATGGCAAGCGCCCAACCTTTGTCTTCGAGATAGAAGCCCTCTTTGCCTTCGATCAATCCCTGCCAGCGCGGTTTGAGTCCGTCCAGTGTGGGGCGGATGGCTTCGTACGAGATGCGATGGACTTCCTCGCCGTTCGGGAGTCGCATTTCCACGCCGTAGGTTCCGGCGAGGAGAATGCCATTGATCGGAAGCAGTTTGCGGATGTGTCCGAGGCGGCGGCCGCTGATGATGGAAACGCGCACGTTTGGCGAATCCGCCAGTTGGGAGATCAGTCCGATCACGCGCTCGTCCGGCAGGACGTCATCCGGCGTGGGGGCGAAGACCGCCAGCGTGCCGTCGTAATCGAGGTAAAGGTCAACGTGCTGACCTTTGAGTTTTGGGATCAGGTCACTCGCGTGTGGCAGTTTCATATCCGCAGGTCCCGCAGGGTCTCAAGTTGGCGGCACAGCCAGTCTTCGATGTCCTCGCGTTCGATGATCCAGCGCAGGCGGCTGGCGCGCTCGGCGCGTTCCTCAACGGACATGGTCAGCGCGTTGTGGAGCGCCTCAGCCGTGGCGTAGATGTCGTAGGGCGAGATGACGATCGCGCCGGGTTCGAGCTGTTGACGCGCCCCCGTCCGTTCGGACAGCACCACAACGCCGTCACGCTGGTTGACGATGGGGCCCTCCTTCGCAACCAGGTTCATCCCATCGGCGATGGCGTTGACGAGCAGCACGTCATAATACTGCATCGCCGCCACCGCGCGCGGATAATCCTCGCCGACCAGTATGCGGATCGGTTCCCAGTCGCTGTTGCCATACTTCGCGTTGACGCGTCCCGCCGAAGCCATGATCTCATCGAGGTAGTTCTGGTATTCATCCACGCTCAATCGGGATGGCACGAAAAGCGCCAGGAACTTGACATTACCGCGGTGTTCGGGGTGCAGTTCGAGCATTTCGCCGAACGCCTCGAAGCCGCGCACGATGTTCTTGCTGGGCTCCGTGCGTTCGATGCGCAGGATCAATTTGCGGTCGCGCGCCAGATGCTGCATATCCTCCTCGTATTGACCGACCGTTTCCGATTCAGCAAGCGCGCGCAAAGCGCCGACATCGATCGAAATGGGGAAGTCGCGCACGTGTGTCGAATGGTTGTGCACCCACACCCGTCCGTGTTTAAAGTTGACCGAGACGCGCGGCATGTGGGTTTCGCAGGTGCGGATGAAGTTCAACGCGTCGTCGCGCGTCTGGAAACCGAGAAGGTCCACCGAGCATAGTCCCTCCAGGATCGCGCCGCGCATCTCCGATGGCAGCATGCCCCAGTCTTCGGGTCCGGGCCACGGGATGTGGATGAAGTGCATCAGCTTCATGTTCCTGTTCTTGAGCTTCTTCAATTTTCTTCTCAGGAACTGCGGCGCCAGATAAAGGTGATAGTCCTGCATCATCACGAGGGTGGGCTTGTCGCTGTTCTTTACCTCCTCGGCGACGGCATCGGCAAATTGTTCGTTGACTTTGACGTAACCATCATTCCACGCCTGCCAGGTTTCGCGCGTGATGTTCGGCGTACGGACTCCGTCCCACATGTTGTGCTGCAGGAACCACATCAACGGATTGGCGATGACGTTGTAATAGCCCGCGTATGCCTCCGCGCCTGGTTCGATAAACCGGACCCTGAGCCTGCTCCCGTTATCGAGTTCCACATCCCCCGCCTTGAACTCGCGGTCCGCGTCAGTGTCCGCTGCGGCAACCCAGGTCATTTCCACATGTTGGGCGAGTCCCGTCAACGCGGTGACGAGTCCGCCGCCGCCGCGCGTGAATGTGCGTTCGCCGTTCTCGCCATATCGAAATGCGATGGGTCCGCGGTTGGCGACGATGATCAGCTTTCGGTTGGATAGGATCGCCGCCTGCAATTTCTGGCATTCCTCGCGGCGTTCTGATATGGTCGGTAAAACCATTGGGTACCTCCTTCTTTCCAGTTAAATCCCCGCTGTCATTCTACCATGTCGTGACCCCTGTCATTGCGAGGAGGGTTGTAAACCCGATTCGCAATGACGAGGTGATTTATTCTTCGTATATGACCTCTCCATCGCAGATCGTCAGCACAGCCTTCACGCGTAACATCTTCTCTTTCGGCGTCTGGAAGATATCCTCCGACAGCATGACCACGTCCGCGAGATAACCTTCCTTTAAGACGCCTTTCTCATGTTCCATATGCTCGGCGTAGGCGGCATCGCGCGTGTAGCCAAGGAGCGTATCTTCCAACGTCTGGCTTTGATGCGGGTCACCCTCCTGCCACGGGGCGCGGTTCAACGCGGCGTAAATACCCGTCATCGGGTTCATGGAGGCAACCGTCCAGTCGCTGCCGAAGGCGAGATGCGCGCCCGCCTCGCGCAGGGTCGTCCATGCGAAGGAGCGGCGGTAACGCGCGGGTCCCACGCGCGCAGGCCAGGGGTCGGTCGAATCGACCACCAGCGGTGAGTGCGCGGGCTGCATTGCGGCGATCACTCCCAGCTCCGCAAAGCGCGGCACATCCGCATCTCCCACCAGTTCGATGTGCTCGATGCGATGGCGGCTGTCGCGCGCTCCGTTCTGGTTACGGATCACCTCATAGGTATCAAGCACGCGCCGCACCGCGCCGTCGCCCGTGCAGTGCACCGCGATCTGCAAACCGTGCTTGTCGGCTTCGAGCGCAAGTTCGGTGAAATGCTCGGGCTCGAACTGCGCCGTGCCGCGCCAGCCGGACCTGCCCTCATAATCGTCGAGCAGCAGCCCGGTATAGGATTCGATCACACCGTCCATGAAGAACTTGACCAGTCCGCCGCGCACTTTATTCGATGAGGCATCCCGCATTGCAACCGCCTCGCTCAACACGGACGGATTCATTTCAGGATAAACCAGGAACGGCACATACACGCGTAACAACATTTCGCCGCGCGCCTCCAGTTTTTGATAGACGCTCAGGTCTTTGAGGTCGCCGTTCATGTTTTGGACACTCGTCAAGCCAAAGCCCGCCGCCATCTTTACCGCGCGTGCCAGCAGGTCGAGCGTTTCCTCCGCCGTGACCTCAGGGATTAAATCCTCTACAAGATTCATCGCCGCGCCTTCACGCAACTCGCCGGTTGCCAGACCTTCATCGTCCGTCACGATCTTGCCGAAAGACCCGACCTCGCGACCGTTCAAAATATCCGCGCGGCGCAGTGCCTCCGTGTTCGCCCAGGCGGTGTGACCATCGTACGCCACCAAATACACGGGACGGTCTGGGATGATCTCATCGAGCTGCTGACGCGTCACCGAACTGCCGTCTGGCAAAATGCCATAGACGAGACCGATCCCTGCGATCCATTCCGACCCTTGAGTTGCCTCCGCGTAATTGACCAATGCCCCCCTCAGCATCTCCAACGAACGGACCTCCTGTAATTGGGCAAAGCGCAATTCCTTTGCGCCGTTCAGCAAATGGAAGTGACTGTCGATGAACCCCGGCATCACCGTCCGTCCCTGTGCATCGATGACGCGCGTGTCCGGTCCGCGCAGGGATTCGGCGTCTGCATTGCTGCCTACCAAAGCGATTCGGTTTCCCTCAATGGCAATCGCTTCCGCATCCGGTCCATCTTTGCCTGCTGTAAAGACCCTTGCGTTTGTAATGAGTATGTTTGAGTTGGTCATGAGTCTCGCCTCCACGCAGATTATAGTGGTTTTGATAAAATCAAGCCCATGCAAAAACGGGCTTTTCTCTTTATCCTTCTACTGCTCGCTGCCTGCCAGACTGCGCCTGTGCCGCTGACACAGACCCTGCCTCCGCCGGTTGTCGTCATCGAAACGGTCACTTCCTCCCCGGTCCCTGCGACAACTTTTACGCCCACAGCCTTACCGACAACGGAAGAACTGATCTTTCCCTACACCATCGATGGATTACGCCAGCATGAATATCAAAGCGGGGAGATCAAGATCCGCGAAACGCTGGAAGAGAACGAAGCCTACACCACGTATTTGATCGAATATCCCAGCGATGGACTGACGATCACCGGCATGATGCTGCTTCCAAAGGGTGATGGTCCCTTCCCGGTCATCCTGATGAATCACGGATTTTTTGCCCGCAGTATCTATCACACCGGCGACGGCACCGACCGCGCCGCAGCCTTCCTCGCCCAGCACGGTTACATCACCCTGGCTTCCGATTATCGCAGTTGGGGTGGTTCGGATATCGATCACAGTTTCTTTTATTCGGGTCTGGTCATTGACGTGATCAATCTGATCAACGCCGTACCATCCATCCCTGAAGCGGACCCGGAGCGCGTCGGCATGTGGGGTCACAGCATGGGTGGGGGAGTGACGATGAAAGTGCTGACCATTGACTCCAGGGTCAAAGCCGCGGTCTTGTATTCCCCCGTCAGCGCGGATGACGCGGATATCATCGAGCGCTGGGGGATGGGGTGTTTTGGCGATATTGCCCAGGGTGAGCAGGTCTTCGGCTGCAATTCGGCGGACGTGGTCCCTGCCGACCTGCCGTTCGAATTGCAGACCGCCTATCACAACACCGCCTCCGATGTGGAAGCCCTCAAGCAGGTTGCCGCGTTTTATCATCTCGAGTATGTGACCGCGCCGGTCCAGATCCACTACGGGACCGAGGATGGCAAGGTCTACAGCGGCACGCCGCCGGAATGGTCGTTAAAACTGAGGCAGGCTTTGCGCGATGCGGGGAAGCCCGTTGAATTGTTTCAATATGATGGGCAGGGACATTCGTTCATTGGTGAGCCGTGGTTTGTGTTCATGCGGCGCGTTTTGAAGTTTTTCGATACATATGTGAAATGATCGTCAAGGAGACTCCATGAACAACGTCAGGCCACACTTAACGTTATTGACTGAGCAACAAAAGCAGGATGTCCATCAACATGTCTTGAAGGTCCTCTCGACCACCGGCGTGCGCGTGGACTCGCCGTCCGCGTTGGAGATGCTGAAGAAAAGAGTCGGCAGTTCGATGGTCGAGGAAAGAACCGTGCGGATCCCGAAGGAGTTGATCGAGTGGGCGATAAACGTCGCGCCGAAACGAATCCAAATCCATGACCGGAGAGGGAATCCGCAGTTCCAGATCGGAGAGGCGGAGGACCGCATCCGTTTTGGGATCGGCGTGACGGCCTTGTATTATCAGGAGCCGGAGACCGACACGCCGGTTTTGTTTCAGCGCAAACACATGCAGGATATGGTGCGGCTCGGGAACAATCTGCCGCATTACGACATGGTCTCGACGGTGGGCATCGTGCGTGATGTGCCCGAACATCTGACAGATGTATTTGGAAGCCTCGAGCATTTCGCGAACGGGATCAAGCCGATGGTGCTGCTCGTCTCCGACGAGCACAAGTTCGACGACGTGATGCGCATGTTCGAACTGTTGCACGGTGACCTCGGCGACAAACCGTTCATCATCCCTTACTTCAACCCCATCTCGCCCCTGGTGATGAACGAAGGCACGGTGGATAAAATGAAGACCGCCATCGAGCGCGGTTTGCCGGTCATCATCTCGAATTACAGCATGTCCGGCGCGACCACGCCCATCACGCCCGCAGGGACAGTTGCCGTATTGCTTTCCGAATTGCTCGCCGGTCTGGTGATCGGACAGTTGTTCAAGGAAGGCGCGCCGATGTTCCTTGGCATGCTGCCCGTCTACTTCGACATGAAAACGTTGATGAACTTTTATGACCCGCAATCCATCCTTGCCAACCTTGCCTGCGCGGAGATGATGGAGTTCTACAACCTGCCGCATTGCGGGACGTCGGGCAGCGGGACAGGCTGGGGCATGGACCTGCTCGCCGCGGAGACGTATTGGATGAACACCCTCACGTTCGCTCTGACGAAGGGCGGGCTGGCTCCGTTTGTGGGCGATACGCTTGGCTCCAAAGCGATTTCGCCGTTGACCTTCATCTATTGTCATGAGATCATCGACCAGGCACTGCGCTTCGCGGACGGCTTCCAACTCGACGAGGCGCACGTGGGCTTGAACGAGATCCATGATGTGGGACCCGGCAAGAGTTATATCTCCGCGCCGACCACGCTCAAGAAATACAGATCGGGGTACTACGTCAACCCCATCTTCCCGCGCTGGAGCATGGAGAAATGGATCGATGCCGGTCAGCCGCACGCACAAAAGTGGCTGCGGGAGTATTCGATCGAATTTCTGAAGGACCTGCCTGCCCCGGAAGACCACGAGGAGTTGATGAGGAAGGGCGAGGAGTTTATTAAGAATTTGGATCGGTCATCTTGACGCCTCTCCACCCAGGTGATAGACTCATTCCATCTTATTCTTCGAAAGGAGGCACGAAAAAATGAAATCCATCCTGTCTGCCACAGATTGTGTCTTGAGCGCGCCTCCTGAAGGTGAAGTGTAATCGCGGATCTTCCGTTCGATTGACCTGCCACCGCAGAGGCGAGCCGCCCTGCGGTTTTTCTTTTAACTTCCCAGCACAAAACAAGGTACTCTCACAATGACCAAGAATCAACTTTTACAATATTTCGAAGAACTCGACGACCTCGATGAAGGGACGTTGTCGCCTCCAAAGCGGATGACGCGCAAGCGCGAATCGAAAAAGATCGAGGCCGATGCCCAGCTGTTTGTCCGCGCCCAGGAACTCTCGCGCGAATTCAAGTTCACCTATAAAGCCGCCCGCTTCGAAGAAGCCTGGCTGTTGGGTTCATTGGTCGAGATCGCCGAACATCAATGGATCAGCGATGTGCTCCGCAAGGTCAAGGCTGGCAAGGAAGCCTCGGTTTACCTGTGCAGGTCCGGGTCCGCGGTCGAGGCGCCACTGGTCGCGGCAAAGATCTATCGTCCGCGCACATTGCGGAATCTCAGGAACGATCATCAATATCGCTCCGGGCGTGCCGACCTCGACGCGGGCGGCAACATCATCCACAACGATGGCGACCTGCACGCGATGAGGAAGCGCACGAACTACGGCGAGGAACTGCGTCACCAATCGTGGATCGCGTACGAATTCCAAACCCTGGAACTTTTACACGCCGGGGGCGCGGATGTCCCCAAGCCGTATGCGATGGAGAAGAACGCCATCCTGATGGAATATATCGGGGATCTGGACTTCGCGGCGCCGACTCTCAACTCGGTTTCCCTCGACAAGGATGAGGTGCGTCCGCTCTTTGAACGCGTCATTCGGAACATCGACCTGCTCCTGTCCAATGACCGGATCCACGGCGACTTGTCCGCGTACAACATCCTGTATTGGGATGGTGACATTACGCTGATCGATTTTCCACAGGTTGTCCCACCGGCGGCGAACCCCGCGGCGTGGAATATCTTCCTGCGCGATGTGACGCGTGTCTGTCAATACTTCGGTTCACAAGGCGTGAAGGCAAATCCCCGCAAGCTGGCGAGCGAGCTGTGGACGTCGCACGGACACAAGATCATCCGGGAAGCCGATCCGCGCTATCTCGATGCCGAAGATAAGAAGGATAGACGTCTTTGGGAACAGCAGGGAAGCGCCAAATAAGAAATTCAGCCGACAGGGATTTCCCTGTCGGCTGAATCACATTTTGTGTTATTTTCCCCACAAACCATAGCCTGCTCTGCGACGTTTCTCGCGCCGTTCGTGTTGTTCGTGGATCTGCTCCACATGATCGATCTTTTCCTCGACCGCGGCCTCAAGCCACAGCCGACCCTTTTCCGCCGTCCCATGACTCCCGGCTCCGTACGACCCGGTCTTTGAATCATCATCCCAGGGCGGATTCGCCACGAGGGAGCCGCCTTCGATCCAATCCATGTAGTAATCCGGTGTGGAGATGAAGTCCGTCTCATCCACCGCACGCTCCATGTGACAGAGATCCGGACGAAGATGGAGCATGTACGAGGTCTCCAGTTCGCCCGCGTGTCCCATGCCGCCGATTGGTGAGGTGCGATATTTCTGTAACGCCTCCGCACCGATCTTCCCCGATGTATGCAGCCAGGTCGTTGCGCAGAAGATCCGGCGATGACGTTCGCCTGCATATTTCACGATGTTGACCAGGAAGGATGTGTTGCCGCCGTGTCCGCTGATGAAATAAAAGCGGTCAAAGCCGCGCTGCACGAGCACATCAATGACCGCCAGCCAGAAATCCTCGAAGGCGCGCCCGCCTGCGTTCAGCGTCGCCGCGAACGATGCCCTATGTGTGCTGACCCCGTAGGGCATGACCGGCAAAGTGTAGCATCTGGTGGGCGCCTTGTGCGCCGTCCCTTTTGCGATGGCATCGATAATGATCGTGTCTACCGAGAGGGGCAGGTGATAGCCATGTTGTTCGGTGTGCCCGATGGGGATCAGGATCACCTTGCCGCGTTCGGAATCGGGAGGGACGAATGCGGTATCCTGTTTCTGTGCCTCATGGGGCAATGTAAGGAACGAAGCAGGATTCAAAGCTTGAAACGATTGCGGGTTGAGTCCTTGCGGCATCAGGCAGTGGACACGCGTAAACCCATCGTCGCGTAGGCTGTCCAGCAGGTTCGATAGGTATTGAAAGAAGATTGGTCCCGGGAGTTCGAGTCCGCTGCCGCGCCACCCAAAGGGAAAGGCTGGCAGGAGTCCGATGCGGGGCGGATCGCTCAATTGGCTGGCGAGCAGGCTGCGGTCGTAGTCCGAACCGAGCTGCAGGACGAGGGGTGTATCGCGCGGGAGTTCCGCAACCTTGTCCCAGGTCATCTCTTCATAAGGAAAGAAAGTTGTCATGAGGGTTCCTTTTGGTGTTTCTTTGATTTGCGTATAGTCACTATAGTGTTCAGTTTCTAAACGAATTATTGTATGAAACAACCCGAAGTATAACCAACCTGCATGCCTCTGCAAGATGCGATCAGGTCATATTGGATTGGAGCGATTCCTTTACCTTTTCCCAAAAAATATTGTAAAATCAAAGTGAATGGACCACGCTGAATGGATCAACACTGAAGACCAATCCACTGCTATCGGTGTTCGGACTGCATTGTGGCTCTGAAGGCTATGATGCAGTTTTTGTTTTAAGTGCGCTGGCACACAACCCAACTGCTTAAGGAGGAGCATGATGAAAGTCAAGTACGCGTTCGTTGTTGTCGTGACCATGTTTGCCCTGCTGTTGTCCGCTTGTGCAGGGCTTGGTCAATCCGAGCCGGTGGTGATGCGCATCGGATATGCCGGGAGCCCGGATACGCTGAACCCGGGTGCGGCTGTGTTGGCGGAATCGTACACCATGTTCGAACTGGTCTACGATACGATGTACGATCTGCAACTCGATGGCTCGTTCAAGTTAAGTCTTGCAGAGAGTGTGGATGTATCGGACGATGGGTTGGTGTACACCTATAAGATCCGCGACGGTGTCAAGTTCCATGATGGCGAACCGCTGACCGCCGAGGATGTGGCGTATTCCTATCTGCTCTACCAGAACACGGAAGGCTACCCGTGGATGGGGGACTACACCTATTACTTCGAGAACATCGAGGCGACCGATAACAATGAGGTCGTCATCACGCTTTCCGAAGCCATTCCGAACATCGATGCACAACTGGTCTTTCTGTATGTTCTGCCGAAGCATATCTGGGAGAACGAGGACCCGGTCGAGTTCGAGAATACAGCCATGATCGGCAGCGGACCGTTCAAGATGGTCGAATACAAACAGAACGAGTTCGTGCATCTCGCGAAGAACGAGGAGTATCACGGCGATGTCCCCAAGATCGATGAAGTGGTCTTCCAGACCTTCGAGAATCAGGATGCGCTTGTCCAGGCGATCAAGACCGGGCAGGTGGATATGATCACCGAAATGCCCAACACCGCCGTGGCAACTTTACGCGAAGATCCGAACGTGGAGGTGGTGACCGGTGCCCCGTTCTCGCCGGGCGTAACGGACATCATCTTCAACCAGGTCTCCCCTGAAAACTGCCCGCCCGATGACGGCTTATGCACGGGTCATCCTGCCTTGCTGGACCGCAATGTCCGTCTGGCGCTGGCGCACGCGACCGACAAGCAGAAGATCATCGATGTTGTTCTGCTGGGTCTGGGCACACCCGGAACCACCCTGATCCCGGATGGACTTGGTTTCTGGTACAACACGGACATCAAGGATTATGCCTATGATGTGGCCGAGGCGAACCGGATCCTCGACGATGCCGGATACCTGGATGCCGATGGTGATGGCGTCCGCGACATGCCGGACGGATCACGCTCCCTGACCTTCCGCATCAACTGGCCCAGCGACAGCATCGATGCGCCGCGCATGGCAGAACTGCTCAGCGAGATGTGGGGGCAGGTCGGTGTGGAGCTGGAGGCGCAGGCGATGGATCCCGATGCGTTGACCGCGGCTTGCTGCCCGGCGTTCGATTTCGATATCATGATCTGGGGCTGGGGGTCTGACCCCGACCCGAACCTGCTGTTGAGCGTGATGACCACGGACGAGATCCCGACCGGAAGCAGCGAGACCGGCTACTCGAATCCCGAATACGACGAACTGTACTACCAGCAGGCTGCCGAACTCGATCTGCAAACGCGCAAGGACCTGGTTTGGCAGATGCAGCAGATCGTTTTCGACGATGCAGTGTATATCATTCCGTTCTATGCCCAGAACGTCCAGGCATTCCGCAAGGACCGCTTCACGGGCTGGATCCTCGACCAGCCAAAGGTTGAGTTGTCCGACCCCACTTCGCTCGTTTACGTGGAACCGGTTCAATAACCGAACCTTGTAATCAGAGGGGCGGTGGAATCCTTGCGCCGCCCCTCTTCTTTTGCGAAGGAGCGCTCTTTGAGTCGTTATCGCTTTTTGTTGAAAAAGATCGCCTGGTCGGTCTTTACGATCTTTTTTGTACTCATTCTGAATTTTTTTCTGTTCCGTGTTCTTCCCGGTGACCCGGCGCGTGCGGGCGTGAAAGACCCGCGCATGAAGAAGGAGGCGGTCGAGGCGATCCGCGTCCGTTTTGGGTTGGACAAACCCGTCATCAACTGCTTTCAATCACTCAACCCCATCGAACTGGGGGATTGCGCGGTCAACCCGTTCGATACCCAGTTCTTCATCTACCTGCGCAACCTGACCCGGGGGGAGTTTGGCATCAGTTTCCATACGAACCGCCCGGTCTCTGACGTTTTGCTCGAACGGTTGTGGAACACGATCCTGCTCATCGGCGCCGGCCAGATCCTTTCGATCATTGTCGGGATCGCCTTCGGCGTCTTTGCCGCCTGGAAGGCGCGTACGACCATCGACTACAGCGCGCTCATCACCGGACTGGTGGCATGGAGCCTGCCCACGTTCTGGCTGGGGATCATCCTGTTGTTCTGGGGGAGCAATAACGGATTCCCGATCGGCGGCAAGGCAACGCCGGGGACCAGTTCCTATCCGTTCTTGTATCAGGCAGGGGATGTCTTCAAGCACATGCTCCTGCCGACGTTGACGTACACGATCGTCTTCATGGGCGAATATATGCTTGTGATGCGCTCCAGCCTGCTGGACGTGCTGGCGGAAGATTACATCCTGACTGCCAAGGCAAAGGGACTCAGCACCTTCCAGATCCTCAAGGACCATGCGCTCAAGAACGCCATGCTGCCCATCGTGACGATCATCGCCATCAACCTGGGGTTCACGGTGGCGGGCGCGATCCAGATCGAAGCGGTCTTTTCGTGGCCCGGTCTGGGCGGGGCGATCTTCGAAGCGGTCAACCGGCGGGATTATCCTGTGCTGCAGGGCGCGTTCCTGTTGATCGCGGTCAGTGTGATCATCGCCAACCTGATCGCCGACCTGACCTATTCCTATCTCGACCCGCGGGTGCATTCGGAGTAGCTCATGGCAGTCCAGGAATTGGAATTAAAACCCGCTGTCCCATCCTCACCCCTGCTTGGATTCTGGAACACCTTCAAGAAGAACCGCATGGCGGTGGTGGGACTGGTCATGCTGGTCGTGATCGTTTTCATCGCCGTCTTTGCGGACGCGCTCGCGCCTTACGACCCAAAGTCCTATGAGGGCATTCAATCCGGGGATGTGTATAACGCGCCCAGCGCGGCACACTGGTTTGGCACGGACGACGCCGGCAAGGATGTGCTCTCGAGCTTCATGTACGGCGCGCGCATCTCGCTGATCGTGGGATTTTTCGCGGCGTTCATCTCCATTTTCATCGGCGGGCTGTTCGGCATTGTGGCGGGATTCTTCGGCGGCAGGGTGGAAAATTTCCTGATGCGCTTCACCGATCTGATGCTTGTCATCCCCGACCTGCCGTTGATCGTCGTCATCGTCGCGCTGACCCGGCCCAACCTGCTGAACATCATCTTTGTGATCGGTCTGCTCGGCTGGACGACGACCGCCCGCATCGTCCGCTCGCAGACTCTGGCGGTGAAATCGCGCAAGTTCGTCCTGCGGGCGCGCGCCATCGGCGCCGGGAACTGGCACATCATTGCGAACCACATCCTGCCGCTGGTGATGCCCATTCTCGTTGTAAATGCGATCCTGGTGATCTCGCTCGCCATCCTGAGCGAATCGACCCTGTCCTTTTTGGGGCTCGGCGACCCGACCGCCATCTCGTGGGGGCAGATGCTCAACTTTGCCTTCGGACGCGGCGCCATGAGCGCGGGCGCCTGGTGGGCATTGGTGGTTCCCGGCTTCGGGATCGTGTGGGTCGTGCTGGGCTTGACCCTGCTTGGGAACGGATTGGAGCAGGTGTTGAACCCGAGGCTGGAGGCGCATCATTTAATGCCGGGCAGGCCCACGGTCCAGACCGAGCCGGTGGGGGACGAGTCTGCATCTGTGGAGCACAAGCCCACGAAGCGCAAGGAGTCGCCCTTGCTGCTGGACGTCCGCAACCTGTCGGTCAATTATGTGAACGAAGGCGTGGTGGCGAAAGCCGTCCAGAATGTCAGTTTCCAGTTGCATGAAGGCGAGTTGATGGGGCTGGTGGGGGAGAGCGGCTGTGGCAAGACGACGCTGATGATGGCGTTGCTGCGCCTGCTCCCGGCTGCGGGTGAGATCGCCAACGGGCACGTTTATTATGGGGGCAGGGACCTGGCGATGCTGACCGAGGAGGAGATGGCGGATTTGCGCTGGAAGGGGATCTCGATCATCTTCCAGGGCGCGATGAACGCCCTCAACCCGGTGCGCACGGTGGGCGACCAGATCAGGGAAGCGATCAGCAAACACATCCCCAATTATCCGCCCGGGACTTTGGAAGAGCGCGTGGTGGAACTGCTCGAACTGGTGGGCATTGCCGCAGAACACAAGGACCATTTCCCGCATCAATATTCCGGCGGCATGCGCCAGCGTGTCATGATCGCGATGGCGCTTTCGTGCAACCCGCAGATCGTCATCGCAGACGAACCAACCACCGCGCTGGATGTGATGATCCAGGCGCAGATCCTTGAACTGCTGGATAACCTGCGCAGGAAGCTGGGACTTGCCATCATCTTTGTCACGCACGATCTCGGCGTGGTGGCAGAGATGTGCGACTCGGTGCTCGTGATGTACGGCGGCGTGACAGCCGAATACGCCGATGTGGACACGATCTACAACGCGCCGCTTCATCCCTACACCCAGGAACTGCTCAAAGCGTTCCCGGACCTTTCCAAGCCCGAACGGAAACTGACTTCCATCCCCGGTTACCCGCCCAAATTGAACGAACTGCCGCCGGGCTGTCGGTTTGCGCCGCGCTGCCCGCAGGCATTCGCGCGCTGTTCGGTAGAACTTCCAAAACTCCACGAACTTGCCGATGCCCACTTCGTGAGTTGTCATCTGGTCGAGAATGGGAAATAGAGTTTCATGGCACAGGATTACATTCTCGAAGTAAGGTATTTGAAGAAGTATTTCCAGGCGGGCAGACCCGGCTGGTTCTCGCGCGGCGATCTGTTCGTCCATGCCGTGGATGATGTCGATCTGCAGTTGAAGCGCGGGGAGGTGATCGCGCTGGTCGGCGAAAGCGGCTGCGGCAAATCAACGCTGTCACTGACGTTGATGGGGCTGGAGGAAGCCACCGAGGGCACGATCCTGTTCGAGGGCAGGGACATCACCCACGCCAGCCCGAAGGAACGCAAGGAGATCCGCCAGCGCATCCAGATGGTCTTTCAGGATCCCTATGAATCTTTGAACCCAACGCAGACCATCGAAGAGATCGTCTCCGAACCCCTGCACGTACATGGTCTCGCCACGAACCCGGAGGAGCGGAACGATCGCGTCCGGCGCGCCCTCGAAGATTCGGGTCTGAAGCCTGCCGAGGATTACCTGCATCGCTTCCCACATCAACTTTCCGGCGGGCAGCGTCAGCGCGTGGTGATTGCCAGCGCGCTGGTGCTCGAACCGCATCTTCTTTTGGCAGATGAGCCGGTCTCGATGCTGGATGTCTCCATCCGTGCCGAGATCATCAACCTGCTGGCAGACCTGCGCCAGAAGCGCAACATCTCCGTCATCTTCATCACCCACGATCTGGGCACTGTCGGATATTTTGCCGACCGCGTCGCGGTCATGTACCTCGGTCGCATTGTGGAGATCGGGACGATGGGCGAAGTGCTCAAAGACCCGCAGCACCCTTACACAAAAGCGCTGCTCTCGGTCATCCCGGTCCCCAACCCGCGCCTGAGAAGGAAGCGGATCATCCTGCAGGGCGAAACGCCGAATCCCATCGATCTGCCCAAAGGCTGTCGTTTCCACCCGCGCTGTCCGGTGGCGATCGAAGCCTGCAAGCTGAGCGACCCGCCTCTGCAAAAGGTCAGCGATACCCATTCGGCGGCATGTTTACTGCTGGTGCGCTGATGGACATCACCAGCCTGCAAAACCCCCGCGTCAAACACATCGTCAAACTCCGCGAAGATAAACGCCAGCGCCAGAAGGACGGCTTGATGCTCGTGGAGGGCTTTGACGAGATCCGGCTTGCGATTTCTGCCGGTCACACGCCGCAGACGCTTCTGACCGCCCCCGAACTTGTCTCCCGTCATATGGACATTACCGCGGCTGAAACCATCACCGTCAACCGCGCGGTCTTCGAGAGGATGTCCTATCGGGACCATCCCGATGGCTGGCTGGCGGTCTTTCCGATCCCTCGTACAACTCTCGATGATTTGAATCTCAGCGATGTGCCGTTGGTCATCCTTGCAGAATCGGTCGAAAAGCCGGGCAACCTCGGCGCAATGCTGCGCACCGCCGATGCGGCCCGCGTGGACGCCTTCCTGCTTTGCGACCCCCGCGTGGATCCCTGGAATCCGAACGTCGTCCGCGCCAGCCGCGGGGCATTGTTCAGCGTGCCAGTGGTCGAGTGCGATAACGCGTCCGCGCTGAAGTGGTTGAGTGAAAAGAAGATCCGCATCCTTGCGGCAACTCCCTCCGCAGAGACAACGTATTCCGCCGTGGACATGCGTGAACCCGTTGCCATCGCGGTCGGCACAGAAGACGAAGGCTTGACCGAGTTCTGGCTGTCTCACGCGGATGTGAAGGTCAGGATCCCCATGCTGGGGATGGTCAATTCGCTGAATGTCTCGGTTTCGATGGCGTTGATCGTGTATGAAGCAGTGAGGCAGAGAGGAGAACCTCCACCCGGAGCGGAGTAGATTGTCCGTCGGACGTAGACGAAGCGTGGATATGCAGGATGAGGTGACTTGAATCAAATCAGAGCCTCGGCTTGTACTCCGTTCCGCTCAGCGCCTCCATGGATTGCTTTTGAATTTCTCATCGGATTTATTGGTGGATTAATTTGGAAAAGTAGAATATGGCACATTACAGGTAATTCCCCATGCGCTCCTTCACCATCCTCTGGCTCGGGCAGATTCTCTCGCTGATCGGCAGCGCGATGACCTGGTTCGCGTTCACCATCTGGGCGTGGGACGTGACCGGCAAAGCCTCGGCGCTGGCGACGATCAGTTTTTTTGCATTCCTGCCCGCGGTGCTGTTCAGCCCGGTTGCCGGCGCGTTCGTGGACCGCTGGAACCGCAAGCTGGTGATGCTGCTCAGCGATCTCGCGACCGCGCTGGGCACGCTCACAATCTTCCTCATTTACACCTTTGGCGAATTACAGATCTGGCATATCTATCTCGTCAGCATTCTGGCGGGCTTCTTCACCGCGTTTCAGTACCCCGCTTACGCCGCGGCGGTGACGACGATGCTCTCGAAACAGGATTACGCCCGCGCCGAAGGGATGCTTGGCTCGGCGCGCGCGCTTTCAGGTATCCTTGCGCCGGTCTTCGCCGCGGCTCTGTTGGGCGTCATCGGCTTGAGCGGAATCATGCTGATCGATCTCGCCACGTTTTTGTTCGCCTTTGGGACGCTGCTTATCGTCCACGTCCCAAACCCGAAAGGGTCGGCGATCGGTCTGCAAAGCAGGGGGATGTTGTGGGAGGAGATCGCCTTCGGGTTCCGGTATATCAAGGAGCAGCAGGGACTGCGCGCCTTGACCGTCCTGTTCATGTCCGCAGGAATCTTCCTTGCGATCGGGGCGACGCTCATGGCCCCGCTGGTGTTGAGCGGGACCGAGAACGATGAATCGGCGTTGGCGACGGTCCAATCAACGGGGGCAATTGGCGGCGTGGCGGGAGGCGTGTTGTTGAGTCTGTGGGGCGGCACGAAGCGCCGCGTCCTTAACATCCTGATCGGCGGCGCGGCGGCGTGCCTGCTTGGCATCTTCTGGCTGGGCGTGAGTCATACGGTCCTGTTGTGGGCGGTGGGCAGCTTCTTCTTTGCATTCTTTGAGCCGTTCGTGGAGGGCGGCAACCTCGCCATCTGGCAGGTGAAGGTCCCCGCAGATGTTCAGGGGCGGGTATTTTCGGCGCGGCATTTGCTGGTGCAGATCCCGTATTTGTTTGGTATTCTTGCATCAGGCTACCTGGCGGAAGCCCGCACGATCCCCGTGGTGCTGAGCGCGGCGGGGATCATTGGCGCACTGGTGTTCGGCGCGGGATATTTCTTCCGCGAGGTGCATGATGTGGAAACTTTATATCCCGATGCACAGGAGACATGATGGACTGGTTTGACTGGCTGAGTTTGTTCGCCGGCCTCGGCTTGATCGGCTACCTGCTCGACCGCGAGATCTATTTCTATGAGGGCGTGCATCTGGGTCCGCGCTTGCAGGCGTGGCTGTACGACCGCTGGTCGAAGAAGTACGACGAGGGCAAACGCGAGAGTCAGTTGCGGGATGCCGAGATGCTTGCCGGGCCGCTGCTGAAACTGCTGGAGAAGACTCCCGAACCATTCATCCTGGATTTTGCGACCGGCACGGGGAGGTTGTCCTATGCGTTGACAGGCCAGCCGGGGTTCAACGGACACATCATCGCCCTCGATCTTTCGCAGGGAATGCTGGTACGGGCTGCGGAAAAATTATCCCGCGCTTCGACGGACCTCGATACGCCTGCAACTGCTCGACCAGCGGGGAGAGTTGAATTCCTCCGCCATCGCACCCTGCCCCTGCCTTTCCCTAATGCAGCGTTCGACGCGGTCTGCGCGCTGGAAGTGCTGGAACTCTTCCCGAACATGGACGAGGCGCTGGCGGAACTGTCGCGCGTCCTTGCCCCGGGCGGTGTGCTGCTCACCTCGCGCGGCACGGAGGCATCCGGGCGCAGGGCGAAGGTGAAGAGCAAACTGGATTTTGGCTTGATGCTCACGAAGCACGATTTCGAGACGTTCGAGATCATCCCGTGGTGGAAGTTCTTCGACCGCGTGATCGCCATCCGGAACGGCGCGTCAGAACCGGCGGGGAGGAAGCGGCTGCAGGATGTGCTGCAATGCTCGACCTGCGGTCAAATTCAATGGGAACGATCAGTTGGCGCGATGAAATGCCTGAACTGCGGGAATGTGTTGTCCGTTACGGGGGAGGGGATCGTATTGAATTGATCGGGGCGTTTTGGAAGTGGGGACTACTGTGATCCGCCGAGTTTTTCCAATTGCTGATAGACCTGGTCGAGCAGGAGTTTGAGTTCGTCCCGTTCTGCGGTGGTGCGGCGCAGGGAGGCATGCAGGGATTGCCCCTCTCCGCCTGAGGAGGTCTCGAGCAGATGCTCGTCGCGGGTGATTTGTTTTTCCTTTTCGATAAATTTGGCTTCGAGCCTTTTCCGATACCCCAGGTAAAAACTGACTTCCTTGAGCGGTTCCATCGCCGCGCTTTCGCCCTGTTTGAGAAGTTCGGTGATCGTCTCCAGGAACTTTTCCATATCCACCGGCTTTTGAATGAAACGCGTGACGCCGATGTTGAGGGCGAACTCGATATCTTCGGGGGCGACGTAGGTGGCGGTGATGAAAATGACCGGGATGCCGCGGGTTCGGGGTTCGATCCGCAGGCGGTGGACGAGGCCGAAGCCGTCCAGTTGGGGCATCATGATATCGGCGATCACGAGCGCCGGGCGTTCCCGCCGCACGGCATCCAGCCCCTCCCTGCCGTTCCGGGCAGTGACCACGCGATAGCCCCGGAACGTCAGCGTGGTTTCGAGGAACTTCAGGATGTCGAGATCGTCTTCCACGACGAGCAGATAGCCGGTACCCATGCCCATAGAAATATTCTACGGATTTTTGGCCCGCCCGGTTATATTAATTTCATCACTTTTTTGGGGGGAGCTGTACATCTTCCCGGGCTAATTCGACAAGGAAAACAGCCCTTTGATGATCTCAACGACCGGACCGCTCGTGCCGACCAGACTCAAAAACGGGATCGCCTGGGCGCTGGCAAACCGCAGGATCGTCTTCCAGTTGAACGGCCAGGTTGGCACCTGACTGTTCGCATCGTAGACCTTTTTCATGAACTCGATGGTCCGCAGTTTTTCTTCGCCTTGTTGGGGGTCGATCTCATCCGCCTCGGAACGCAGTTCGCGGGACAGCGCTTCGATCTTCAGACTGAGACTGTCCAGCTCCGCCCGGATCTTCTGCGCATACGATTCCATTCGCAGGTGGATCTTGTAGACGGGTTGGATGAAGGCGAAGATCGAAAGGACGCCGAGCAGCACAAGCAGTTGCCGAAACAGACCGCCCCAGAGCACCACATATCCCGCAAGAGCCGGATTGTCGAAGAAGGTGGTTACGAACCCCCAGATTCCCAGGAAGATGGCGGGGAAGAGCAGGATCAGGGCAATGTTGAACGCCAGATCGCCCAGGGGTTTAAGTCCGCCGGACTGGTCATGATGATCGACCTGAATTTTGAGCAGGAACCTGTCGCCGAGCACGCCGATGAAGTAGGCGATGACGCCCACCCTCCAGGCAAGGAGCCCCACGATGAAACCCAATACGGGGGCAATGACGGCTGCCTGCCCTCCAAAATAATAGACCAGCATACCGGGAAGCCCGAACGGGAACTGCCTGGCGATCATCCAGTAGCGAAACGGATAGGTGGCGATCAGGGAGCCAACTGCAAAGAGCAGCCCCAGCCCAATTTCATACCTGGCATTCAGCGCCCTCTCGAACTGCAGGATGTAATCCTTGAAGATGGTGGTGCCGCTGTCCACAGGCGGCGCCTCGATGAGACCCCGCCTCCAGATCGTCTCGAGCGCTTTGGGGAGTTGATCGAAAAGGATGCGGATGGACAGCAGGACCGCGGCAACGGTCAGCACGCCGGTCATCCAGAACGTGTCGCGGGAAAAAGAGCCTCCGCCGATCAGCCAGTCCACGAAGATCAACAGAACCAGGAACGCCGGGATCCAGCCAAAGACGGCGCGGACCCGCGGGTTCCGGATGATATGGAATTCCTTCAGCCGGCCGGGTACGTCCGCAGACTCATCCACTTGCACTTTTTCCCTGGTCCGGGAGGGAGATGCCTTTTTACTCATCAGCGACCATCACTGCCCCGGTCCGGTGGATGGAAACGGGACCCGGCTTATATACAGCGCCAGCATGGCGGCGGTTGCACAGGCTGGTACAAGACCCAGGGTGAACAACCCGTATTGGTCCAGGGTGTTGCCCGGGATGGTCAAGCCCAGCAGACCCCAGCCCAGGATGTTGGCGGCGATCCACCAACCTGCCCGAGCCAGCCGGCGTTGCAGCAACACCCATTGGGCTGTGCCAATTGCCAGACCCATCACGAGGAAGACCAGATCCAGGTTATCCGGAGGCGTGCCTGTCCAGCCCAGCCAGCCGGGGAGGGCGAGCAGGAATACACCGAGCAGCCAGCCCCCGACCGTGGCGGGCACCCACCAACCCATGCGGGGCAGGACCTTGCGCAACAATACGTATTGCAAGGCTCCGGTGGACAAGCCGATAAATGGGACAAAGACATACATCAACAGATAATCTTCGGTGATGTGCCGGATGCCGTTCACAACGATGAAGTCCCCAACCACGTTGGTGACGATTTTCAGAACGATCAGGCTGAAGAAAAAGGCGAGAGGGACGGACAGGGATGTGAGAGCGATCCAGCCAACGTAAAAGGACGGTTCGGGCTTTCTGAAGTTGGTTTGGGACATTTCCATATTCGCCTGCTGGTTCATCGTACGCTCCTTTCAGGGGTACCGGACCACGTCACCGCTTATTTTACCCCCACAGGGACGCCCGCCGCCTTATTTGCATGGCATTACAGGCAGGTAGGGGTGATCCGCTGTGGGTTGGCGTCGTTTGATTGTATTTTGTTATAAACGGATGCGATGCCATCCGTAAATTATTATGATTTGGAAATTGGGCATTTTCCATTTTGTTCTATACTAAGGCAGATGAAACCCACCGTAGAAAAGGACAGGCGCCCCAGACCCCGGTTCTCTGAGTTCAGGAACTTCATCCTTGATCTTTTCAAGAGGCGCGTCCTTGTCGTCTCGCTGCTGTTGGGCATCCTTGTCTCTCTCATTCAGGTCGTATTCCCTGTTTTCCCTTTCGCCATCGTTTTCGGTCTGTGCATCGTGTTGACCGGCTTCCTTTGGGCGGCGTTCCTGGAGCGGCGTGACCTGTTGCGCGCTATTCAGATGTCGGCTGTCACCGTCCCTGTGGACCGGAACAAGCGGTCGGGGGTTGCCGTTTCGTTCGTTGCCGGGAACGAGTATCGGTATTCCGTCGCCGACCCGTATGAGGGGCAGGATAACCATATCACCCGGATGCAAAATAATGAAGCCATGAAAGGTCGTTTTGATGAGCGGGGCAGGTTCTTCATCGATGACGAAGTCTATTATTTGATGGCAAAGGGCGGACTTGAGATCAACTTCCAGTTATTCAACTCCGGGGATGTCTCGATCGACATCCTGTCGATCTATGTGGACGACAGCCTGGATCTGAAGCACTTCCGCATCTATCTCGATGGGATCTTCCTGCATGGCGGCAAGGTAAAGTTCCCGCTCCGTTTGGAAAAGGACGCGTCCATCACCCTGCAATCGCGGCAGCATATCTCCTATGGGCGGGACTCGACGGATGCCCTGTTCGCCGCGGATATGCGTATCCTTCCGGCAAACATCCTGTATGACGTCATTGTGAACACGTCGAACAGGAACGGGAAACGACAATCCTATGTGGCGGAACTCGCGACGCCCTCCAGAGACCTGGTTGACCTGTATGTAAAGCAGTGGCGGGAATATGACCAGACCGAGTATCTGGTGCTTTCGGGCAACCGCAAGGCGGGGAATGGATAGGGTGAGGGCGCCATGCTGCACAAGGAACGCCAGCCCATCAATCAAACACCTGTCTCTTCACAAGCGGACTGCTGATAAACTTCCACACCAATTTCCACGGCGACGAGTAGGAGAGGATCGCGCCTTTCTTCTGATTGGATAACATCTTTTGCGCCAGCCAGGGCGCCACAGTGCCCACAGGTTCGGCAAGGATATTGAAGATCCTTTTGGCGCGTTCCCATTCGTCGGGGCGGCTTTTATAACGGTCTCGAAGCATGTCGGTGGCAACCATACCGGGGCGCAATCCTCCAATGAGGATCGGTGTGTCCTTTGCCTCCAGCGCCAGGCTCTCGGTAAAGTAATGGACGGCGGCTTTGGTCGTCCCATAGAAGGTGAGACCGGAGTGTTTGCGCCCGTCACTGCCCATGCCTTCCATGTTGTAGATCGCGCCGTGACCCTGTGCCTGCATTCCCCGCATTGCCACTTGTGACCCAAGGATCGTGCCAACCAGGTTTGTGTCGATCACAGACATCACCTCCCCGGGAGGAATGCCCCAAGCCATTTCCATATCGCCGGAGTGACCTGCATTGTTTATCCAGATGTCCACCCTGCCAAAGTGACCCACCGCCTCATTCCACAGGGAAGCGACTTGTGCCGGGTCGACCACATCGCACGCGAGACCGAGCACACGAGCCGGTTCATACTTCGCCGCAAGCTGACTCGCAGCCTCCGACGTGGTTTTCTCGCTCCGACCGCTGACCACGACCGCACATCCAAGCCGGAGGAAGGCTTCCGCCAGACCGTACCCGATGCCGCGCGTCGAACCGGTGATCACAATAATGCTGGCTGATGACATCGTCCTATGACTCTCCTCGCGAAGCACCCTGGAAGGGCTTGAACGCCCCTCACTGCGGTCGCAACACGGATGGCATCTCCGTGGGGGACGGCATCCGTGCGAAAAGATATGAAGCAGTAATTGCAACTAGGTTGGGTTATCATCATGTGGGGCAACCAATACGCCGATATATGGGAGTAACCGCACCTTATCCCTTGCGTCCGGGCTCATTCTCTTTCCGCCATCCAATCCTGAGCCCACAAAAAATCTCATTGATTCATTTGATTTGAGCCCGGGAAAATCCAAACGCAGAGTTGTTGCGCTTGAGTGTCGTTTCCTGTGTGCGTCCAGTAAAGCGCAGGTACGAACCGTTTTGGCGCCAAGCGAATTACACATCTCAACAGCCTTCACCATTGTAATACCGGTGGAAACAAGATCATCAACGATCAGTATGTTTTCACCCTTTATATCCGACTCTTGAGGCTCTTCGATGGTTACCGTGTCATCTGTCCTTTCTGTAAACGCAGATATTAATTCCACGTTGATCATTCCCTGTTCCTTTAGTTCCCGAATCAAATTGTTTGCAAAATATAAGCCTCCCATCCCCAGGGTGAGAACTTTGAAATTTTCTTTTTTATATACCTTGTAGATTTTCCCTGCCAATTCAGTGGTAACTTTTTCGATGTCTTTCTTTGCAAACAACTTCTCAATAACAAATTTATTATCGATCATTTCGGTTTGGCGCATTTCTTTCAGGAGTTTCCAGACCCCACGACTGATGACAACTAAGAACATTACGACGACAACCAGACCGCCGGTGAGAATCCAAAAATACCTGCCGATTTGATTTATATGAGTATTTATTTCATATGCCCACAGGGAAAAATATCCCAACAAACCGGCAATGATGAAGAATAAAATATAAACAATGACCGTGTAAAGGTGGGCGCTGGTCTTTTGCACCTTGTCCTCAATATAGTTGGTGAGGTTTAGGCCAAAGTACATTTGACCGGAAGTATTCTTGCTGACGATTTCCTTATGAATATTTTCCAGATGCCTTGCATGTAAGATCGCGGCAAGGAGTAATACCTGATAATAACTGTCTGCGAGGAACAGACTTAAGGTTAAAAGCGAAATAACGATCGGCACAATCACCAAGGGGAGCGGGTTTTGGACCTTGGTGGCATCAAAAACGATTGAGCTGCTGGAAATAATAAAGGTGATAAAGCTAATATTACAACGAGACTTCAT
>DIDP01000049.1:0-33335 GCA_002418205.1 Anaerolineales bacterium UBA5797
GGTAAACAATACAGTGTGAGAGGAGGCGGTTAGTCGCCGCCTCCTACTCGATTAAGGCATCATGGCATTGAGCAGGAGTTCGCGTCCGATTCGTCTCGGCAAAACTTGTATCAAAAGGCAAATCAATGATAAAAAGGGATGAGTTGAACAAGACTCATCCCTTTTTGTTTGGAAGGAAAACATGAAGATCGAATCCCTCACGCTCCATCATCTTTCCATGCCGCTGGTCGCGCCGTTCGAGACTTCGTTCGGGCGTGAGACGGATCGCGAATGTATCATTGTTGAAATGCGCTCCGAGGGTTGGACCGGCTACGGCGAATGCGTTGCCACTCGCGAGCCGGGCTACAACTATGAAACGACCGGCACGGCGTGGCATATTCTCAAGGATTTCATCGCACCACTCATTTTGGGGCAGGATGTTCGGGATGCGCTGGATTTCCAGAAGCGCGTCGAACGCATCCGCGGACATCATCTTGCCAAGGCGGGTGTCGAGATGGCGATCTGGGATTTGCTCGGCAAGCGCGAAGGGAAATCGCTGAAGGAAATGTTCGGTGGAGTAAGCTACAAAGTCGAAGTGGGGGTCTCGGTCGGGATCCAGGAGTCAGCCGCGGCGTTGGTGCGAACCGTTGAGTCCTATCTGGAGAAAGGCTATCGCCGCGTCAAGATCAAGATCAAGCCGGGGCGCGAAGTGGAGGAGACGACCGCCATCCGCAGAAAATATCCCGATTTGCGTTTGCAGGTGGACGCGAATTCCGCCTACACATTGGAGACCGCCGATGCGCTAAAGCCGCTGGACGGTTTGAATTTATTGTTGATCGAACAGCCGTTGTTCGAAGATGACATCTGGGACCATCGCAAATTGCAGGCGCAGTTCAAGACCGCCATCTGTCTGGATGAAAGCATCCTTTCGCCGCGCCATGCGCGGTATGCGCTCGAAATGGAAGCCTGCCGCAACATCAACATCAAACCCGGGCGCGTGGGAGGTTTGAGTCAGGGCATCATGATCCATGATTATTGCCGCGAAAGGAACATCCCCGTATGGTGCGGCGGCATGTTGGAGACCGGCATCGGGCGCGCTTCGAACCTCGCGCTTGCCTCTTTGCCGGGCTTTGTTTTGCCGGGCGATATTTCGGCGTCCGATCGTTATTATCACCGCGATATAACGAACGAACGATTCGTGTTGAACGATGACAGCACGATCACCGTTCCCGATGCACCCGGTCTTGGTGTGACGATCGATGAAGGGGCGCTCAGACAATTTACAAAATCTGAGATTACATTTAAGGCCGGGTAGTATAATCGGGCGCTATGCCTATGAAGCATTCCCCACGCATCATCATTATTTTTATCCTGATATTTGCCTTATCGCTCTCCGCCTGCTTTGCGCAGGCAACACCCGCGCCAATTCCACAAGCAATCGTTGGTCCCTCGTCCGTTCCAACAGCGGAGATCACGTTTTCCACGCCTGCGACGAATCTCGATCCGGCAGGGATGAGCAACTCACAGGACGATCCATTCATACGGGTGTACGCGCTGGTCGCGCCGTTTCCAACTGTCACAGACGGGGTGACATCCGATGAGTTGCGTTCCCTCTGGACTTCGGGCGGGACTCCGCTATTGATGGATGAATCCACTCTGAGGGCGTTTACGGCAATTTGGGGCGAACCAGCTTCCGGGTCTGTGCGAAGCGTGGATGCGGAGCGATTACAGGATGTTGCGTGGAGCGAGTCCGCCTGGGCGATCGTCCCGTTCGAGTCCCTGAATCCAATATGGAAAGTGTTGACCATCGACGGTCAATCTCCGATCCGCAAGAATTTTGAGGTTGCAAAATATCCGTTGGTAATCTCAACGACCCAGTCGTCTAGTGGCGTCGATCCGTCGATTCATTCCAATTACGATCCCTCGAAGCTGACAACGATCATCATGACCGGTGTCACGGCGTTGGTCCGCGCGACCGCCGTGACGATGGAATACAAAGGCTCGACCTATCCCGGAGAAAAAGTGCGCGACATCTTCCGTGAGGCGGATATCATGCACGTGAGCAACGAGATCCCGTTCTTTACGGGCTGTCCGTTCCCCAAGCCCGAAGCAGGCGCGCTCGTCTTTTGCAGTGACCCGAAATACATGGACCTGATCACCGACATCGGCACGGATGTGATCGAGCTAACCGGCAACCACTTCGCCGATTATGGTCCGTTCGCAATGTATGAAACGCTGGACATGTACAACGCGAACCACATCCCTTATTTTGGCGGCGGACGCGACTTGCAGGATTCGCTCAAGCCCGCGTTGTTCGATGTGAACGGCAACAAGATCGCCTTCATTGGGTGCAACAAACCTGATGTCGGGCGCTTCCCGACCGCCACCGATTTCCAGCCCGGCGCGGCGCCTTGTGATTTTCCCTATCTCGAAGCGAAGATCAATCAATTGAAAGCCGAAGGCTATGTGGTCATTTCAACCTTTCAATGGAACGAAAGCTATGATTACAAACCCAATCCTCAGCAGGTAAAGGATTTCCGTTTGATGGCTGATTCGGGGGCAAGCATCGTAAGCGGCAGTCAGGCGCATTACGCGCAAACGATGGAATTCCATGATGGCGCGTTCATCCATTATGGGCTTGGCAACCTGTTCTTCGACCAGATGGGCGACCAGGATTGGATGCCGCCCGGCATCCGCCGCCTGTTCTTTGACCGTTACGTCATCTATGACGGGAAACTCATCAGTGTCGAATTGATCACGGCCATGCTTGAAGATTACTCGCGTCCGCGTATAATGAATGAGGCAGAGCGCGCCGGTTTCCTGCAGGAATATTTTTATTACAGCGGATGGATGCCATTGACCCCGACCCCGACCCCCACCATCACACCGACTCTCACCCCGATGTCCATCCCGCCTCTTCGCGGGACCCCGAGCCTGCTTCCGACAAATACACCGAGTCAATGACCTCAGCCCGTCGCGCCGACATCGTACCCGAAGGGTAGCGGAGCGAGCGCGATGAAGTTACAACAAGGAGTCGCACCATGACCATTCACGATATTTCCCTGACCATTTCACCAGATCTTCCAACCTGGCCCGGCGACCCCGGGCTTGAACTCGAACAGACCGAATCCATGGACAGCGGCGCGCACGCCAACGTGACGCGCATCAGCGCCAGCGTACACCTCGGCACCCACGTGGACGCGCCGCATCATTTCCTCAACGACAACCGCACGATCGAGGGGTTGTCGCTTGAGGTGCTGACCGGTCCCTGTTACGTGTTGCAGTTGCCGGATGGGATCGATGCGATCACGGCGGAGGTGCTGGAGCGTTCCGAGATCACATCCGATATGAAGCGCATCCTGTTCGGCACGAGCAATTCCCATTTCTGGGCAAAGGGCGAAAAGGAGTTTCAGACCGATTTCGTTGCCATCACGGAGGACGGCGCGGAGTGGCTGGTGGAACACGGTGTTCAACTCGTGGGCGTGGATTATCTCTCAGTTGCGCCATATGGCGATTCCACACCGACGCACAAGGTTTTGCTGGAAGCGGGCATCGTCATCGTGGAGGGGCTGAACCTGTCAAAGGTGGTGCGCGGGTTCTATGATTTATACTGCCTGCCGCTCAAGATCGCCGGTTCCGATGGCGCGCCGGCGCGGGCGATATTGATTCAGTCATGATGTTATAACGGACGCAAAGTCAGAGTTCGGGGTAAGATTCCTCCACGATTATAAAGAAAAGCGGAGGAAAGATGAACGAAGGACGTAAATTCTTTGGCATGTCCAACAAGCAGGTTGGCATCCTTGCCGGTCTGGCAGGGATGCTTTTATTGGTCGTGTGTATTGGCAGCTGGTATGTGCTGGCAGGACTAAACCGCGGATTTTCCAGACCTGCCACGGAACTGCCGGTTGCAACAGCAACCTCCACGCCGCTCGTACTTCCCACACTGACGGCAACAGTCCCACCGACCGCGATGCCTTATGAACAAGTGATCCCCGCGGGCTGGAAACAATTCCAGTCGGAACTTGTCGAGATCTGGATGCCGGACAATTACAGGCTTTCCAACGATAAGATCAGGAATGATGTGTCCACGCCGGCGATATTCGAAATGCTTATCACCGAGGTTCCCAGCAAGTCTGATATCTATGTAACGAGGGTCGGGGTGTCCTATGAGCCGCTGACGGGCAATTTGCTGGATGAGTTTTTGGATGCCAAATTGAGGGAAATCCCTGGGCAGGCCCGCGTGGTGGACCGTCGAGCGATCTACGTGAATTCGGTCGAAGCCAGGCGCATTCTGATGGAAGCCCACATCGATAACGTGGACGATAACAGCCTCACTTACGTTTTCCTCGACGGGAGCACGGTCTGGTATGTGGAATATGCCGCCCAGATCAATGAGTTTTATGAGTTGCTGCCCATGTTCGAGCAAAGCATCTTGACGTTTCGTATTGTGCGGTAATCAATCGAAATAGATGTTCAGGTCGGAGCAATCGAAGCGGTTGCCACAGTTGGGGCAGGTGACCTTGCAGTTCTTTTCATACATTTCATGACCACAGCGGTCGCAAATGTAGGTATGTTTGGTCTCCTCCCATTTTACAGGCTTCAGTAAAGTCCTATCGAACCCAGAGATATTTTCCCTGCCGAGTCTTTCGACTTCCCGCATGGCATTCGCCGCGTCGTTTTGCAGTTCGGCAACGTGGATGCCTTTACAAATTTTGGGGATATTGCGCAGCCATTTTTGACTGCGACCGTACACCTTGACCGCGCCGGCATAATTCCCGCGCGTGATGTGCAGGTACGTCACTGCGATCTGTAGAACGCCGCGATACAGATTCTTCGCTGTCCCTTCTTCGGCATTCCAGGCATCTTCGAGGGCTTCATGCGCTTCGAAATATTCTCCGGCGTTGAACAGACGGAGCCCCTCTGCGGCTTGCGGGTGCAACGGACCAGTACAATCGCTCACGCCGCGAAGTATATCACGCAGGATTTTCCGTCCCTTAACACCCCTCCAGAGAGTGGGTCGATCTGGATTGCCCGATGGTAAAATTTAATTCTCTGGTATGCGTTCCTTATTCGAAAACAAACTCTGGGTGTTTTTGATGGCGCTCCTTGCATTGGGGGCGCTGACGGTACTCTCTGTCAGCTTGAGGGATGTCACATTTAACGATGCCCAGCCGATCGGTCGCGAAGAGCCGACGCCCTTTGCGCCTCCCCCGGATTTTACAAGGGAGGGGACCGGCGAATTTTCCCTCCTGTCCCAGATCGTCCTGTGGGGGGCATTGATCACATTGCTTGGGTTGATCGCTTTGTTGCTCACGCCGGAGGGGCGAAAGAGGATGTTGCGCATCATCATTCGGGTGGTGGCAACTTATTGGGCGTTGTATTTCCTGCTCAATCGGTATCCCGAGATCCTTTCGGCGTTCAATTTAAACCCCGCGCCCGGCGCGGCAGACGCGGCGGTGGATAACGGACTCGATATTCCGTCGCAGGTCTTTACGCCGCCGCAGGCGACGCCGTTGATGTCTTATGTGCTCAGCCTGGCGATCGTGCTGCTGCTGGTGTATCTCGGCTGGCGGGTCTATCGCACCTGGCGGGAGATGAACCCCGCCAATCAGCGACCCCTTTCGGAGATCGCGCGGATCGCGCGTTCCTCATTGCGCGACCTTACATCGGGGAGAAATTCAACGGATGTGATCCTCAATTGTTATTTCCGCATGAGCGATGTGGTGTCCGATAAAAAGAATTTGCAGCGCGGGCTTGCCATGACGCCCACGGAATTCGCGATCCGCATGGAGCAATCCGGTTTGCCCGGGGACGCCGTGCAGAGGTTGACGCGGCTGTTCGAAGGCGTGCGCTATGGCGGGCAAAGACCCGGACCAAAAGAGATCAATGAAGCGGTGGCGTGCCTCACGACGATACTGCAATATTGCGGAGAACCTGTATGATCCGGCGGGCGTTGATCATTGCCGGTATCGTCGTGCTCTCGGGCATGCTGGCTTTCCCTCTACGCGACGCGGTCTATGATGCGGTCATCGTGCCGCTGGCGTATCTGTTCTGGATCTTGGGACTGTGGTATCACGCCGTCCATCAGGTGATCTGGTGGATCGTGATCATCCTGTTTGTTTCCTATGTTTTGATCCGCAGTCTCCTGCCGGGGTTCAAGCCAGCGACGAAGATGCCGATCAAGACCAAACCGGTCATCGGGCAGGTGGAGAGTCTTTCCGCCTGGATGAAAAAGGCAGAGCATGGGACCTATTTCAAATGGCTGATCGCCAACCGGCTCGGAAAGATCGCCCATCAGATCCTTGCACAGCGCGCGACGGGAAAAGAGCGTTCCTTTTTTGACCCGTTGGCTGGTCCCGATTGGAAACCGGATTCAGCCCTGCAATCTTATCTCGAATCGGGGCTGCACGGCTCGTTCGCGGATTATCCAACCCCGCGAAAACCCTTTGCGCAGCGCGTGAAAACTCCGTTGGACCAGAATGTGACCGATGTGGTCGAATTCCTGGAATCGCAGGTGAAGCAATAATTATTTCCGATCCCAAACTTCGTCTGAGGGAGTCGATGCAGATCCTCCCGCAGGACGAATAAACCCTGGAGAACATCGTGACCGATATATCAAAAGTTTCCCAGACAGGCAGGCAGGTCATCGCCGAGGTGGAGCGCGCCGTTGTAGGCAAACGCGACCTGCTCGAAATGATGATGGCATCCGTGCTGGCGGGCGGGCACATCCTGCTCGAGGATTTCCCCGGATTGGGCAAGACCCTGGTGGCGCGCAGTTTCGCCGCGGCGTTGGGGTTGCAGTTCAAGCGCATCCAGTTTACGCCAGACCTGCTGCCCGGCGACATCACCGGCGGTTATGTCTTCAACCGTACGAAGAACAAGTTCGAACTGCGCAAGGGACCGATCTTCGCGAACATCGTGCTTGCCGATGAGATCAACCGCGCCTCGCCGAAGACCCAGTCCGCGTTGCTGGAGGCGATGCAGGAGGGGCAGGTGACCATCGAGGGCGACACGCTCCGGTTGCCCGAGCCTTTCCTCGTGCTTGCCACGCAGAACCCGATCGAATACGAAGGCACGTTCCCGCTCCCCGAAGCGCAGCTTGACCGCTTCATGTTGAAACTTAAGGTTGGATACCCCAGCATGGAGGAGGAGAAATTGATCCTGCGCCGCCGCCGCGAACGCCGGCAGGATGAAGTGATCCTGAGTGAGATCACCAAGCCAAAACAACTGCTCGAAATGCGCGCCGCCGTCGAGACCGTCCATGTGGATGCCGACCTGGAGGAATATATCGCGGCGCTGGTCCATGCCACCCGCACCGACCGCCGCGTGGCGGTGGGCGCAAGCCCGCGCGGTTCGCTGGCGTTCCTCAAGATGGCGCGCGGCAATGCCGCGCTTGCCGGGCGCGAGTTCGTCACGCCGGACGACATCAAACGCTATGCCATGCCGATCCTCGGACACCGTGTCATTCTCCAGCCTGAATATTGGATGGCGGTTTCGGTTGCGGATGAGGTGATCCGCGATTCGGTCGATAAGACACCTGTGCCGGTTGTGAAATAACCCTCGCGTTCTCTCTCCTCGGAGAGGACATAACACATGTCGCGTTCCCTCATCCTCGGCTTTGTCACCTATTCCCTGATCGTCGCCGGCATCGCCACGCTGCGCGGTGAGTTGATCGCGCTGGCCCTGCCGTTCGTCGCGTTCCTGCTCGCGGGATATGTGTTCGCACCTGACAAGATCAAACTCGAAGCGACGCGGCACTTGAGCGCGGAACGCGTCTCTCCGCATCAGGAAGTCACTGTGACGGTGACGATCATGAATCGTGGGACAGGATTGGAGGAAGTCCTGATCGAGGACATCGTTCCAGCGGAGTTGAAGTTGCGCGCTGATTCGACTTCTTCGTCTGTGCAGCGCTTCGGGACGAACCGACATCTGGTACGGCTTCCGAAGGACTCTTCCTACACCTTTTCCTATACCGTTTCTGGTCCGCGCGGCGGATATGGTTTTGAAAAGGTGCGGATGAGGGTCAGGGATCATTTGGCGGTGACCAGCCGTGAGGTCCAGATCGAAGCGAAGGGACAGTTGTTCGTCTTTCCGCCGGTCACGCGCCTGCGTCAGGTCTCGATCCGCCCGCGCCGGACGCGAGTCTACGCGGGGACGATCCCGGCGCGCATCGGCGGTTCGGGCACGGAATTCTTCGGCGTCCGGGAATATCAACCGGGCGATTCGCCGCGGACGATCAACTGGCGGGCGAGCGCGCACAGTGTGGAGGGGTTGTATTCGAATGAGTTTCAACAGGAGCGCGTGGCGGATGTGGGCATTGTGCTCGATGGGCGCGTGCGCACGAATGAGTTTGCGCGCGGTCATTCGTTGTTCGAGCATTCGGTGCAAGCCGCGGCGGCTTTGGCGGATGCGTTTCTTGCACAGGGGAACCGGGTGGGCCTGCTGGTGTATGCGGCGTTCCTGAGTTGGACGATCCCAGGGTATGGCAAGGTACAGCGGGAGCGGATCCTGCACTCCCTGGCTCATGCACGACCCGGTGGCAGTGAGGTGTTTTCGGATCTGGGGCATCTGCCGACGCGGTTGTTTCCGCCTGAATCGCAGATCGTCCTGGTCTCGCCGCTGCTCGAGGACGATCTGAAGCCGCTTGTCCAATTGCGGGCACAGGGATATCAGGTCTTGCTGGTCAGTCCCGACCCGGTAAAATTCGAGTTGTCGTATTTGCCGCAAGGTGGAACTATCGAGCTGGCTTCGCGTGTGATCTCAATGGAACGGACCCTGTTGTTGCAAAAAGTTCAACGTGCCGGCATTCAGGTCCTGAATTGGGATGTGGACGATCCGTTCGATCAGGTTGTGAAACGGAAGTTAAGTCGTCCGCCTGCATGGCTGCGGGCGGTGGGAAGGTAATGTTGTGACCCGGTGGTTGATTGGTGGCGAAGATTGTTGGCCGTCACGTATCGAAACCACCAGTAATAGGAATTTTCTTTGTTCCATGCTGGTTTCGATAAGCCTTCGGCTGAAGCCTCAGGCACTCAACCAGCGGATTTGCGGAGTCCTATGACACTCGTTGCACTGGTTTTGAGCATCATCATTGGGGCCGGTTCGCTTGCCTATGGATATTGGCAGGCGGGCCTCACCGATCCCGCGCGCTGGATCGTGTTGATGGGCATCGTCTGGCTCCTGGCGCATTGGAGGAAATATTATTGGTTCTCATCCGTCGCCTTGTTGCTCGCGATCGTCGCGGCAGGCTACGGTGTCTGGCGAGAATTCCCCACGGTCTGGATGCTGCCGGGCGCGTTGGGCGGCTTGCTCGGCTGGGACCTGTCCGATTTTGCGAGGCGTCTGGGTTACGCCGCGCCGACGGACGATGTCAAAGATTTGGAGCGAAAGCATCTGGCACGCGTCGGCGTGGTCGCCGCACTGGGACTCGGGCTTGCCATATTGAGTTTATTCATCCATGTGCGCAGGCTGGCATTTGAAGTGGCGGTCGGATTGATCCTGCTGGCGGCGTTGGGATTGACGCGTCTCGTGATGCGGCTGAGGAGATTTTAGACGAAGCGTTTGTTCGTCTCCGCTTCATCCCTTGACGTAGGACAGTTTCCCGGAAATGAGACCTTCCCTCACCTGATAAATATCCACGCCGCGGACGTGTCCTTTTTCTCCTGTGTCATCCACCCATTCATATCTCCAGCGCATGATACAGCGGTTGCCCATTCCGAAGATCTCCTCGATCTCGATGTGGGCGATTGGTGAATCGCGGAAGAAATCCACCCAGAAGCGGGTCACCGCCTCTTTGCCGGAATACGTTGTGCCGTCGGGGGCCGGATAAGTATTCTCGAAGACGCAATCATCGCTCATCAATTGCATCATCCCCGGGACATCGTGTTGATTGAAAGCGTCGTTGAACGCAAGGACCAGGCGAATCGCTGATTCCACTTTCTCCATCCGGGCTGGGCTCATCACTGCACCTCCTTTGGTGGGGGATGGGATTCAAAAGTCAAGGACATTATCAAGTCCGCGGTGCAGACCCACCAACGTGTTCACTTTTCGGATCGCCAGCAAAGCGCCATCCACATACGGTTGGGCACTGCTCCCGGAGTCGTGACGGATCGTGAGTTTTTGATCCGGTTGGCCAAAAATAACCTCCACCGAAATTGTGTATCCGGGCAGACGAATCGAGTGGACCTGCGAACCGTTCATGCGTGCGCCGCGCGTCCCGACAACGCCCTGCGTTTCCTCCAAGGGAACGGTCAATTCCGACGAACGGACCGCAGAAAGGCGATGCGCCAGTTCCCGCACGGTTCCGCTTGGGGCATCCTTTTTTGCATCGCTGGCATAATCAATGATCTCCCATTGCGGGATATAACGGGCGGCGGTCTCGGCAAACTTTTGCAGGAGGACAACGGTCAGCGCAAAATTGCCGACGGCAAGCACGCCTCCCTTCACTTCCTCGGCAGCCTTTCCAATTTCGGCGTAATCTTCGTCCGTCAAACCGGATGTGCCGATCACGACATGCGCTCCATGTTGCAGCGCGGTCAATACATTGGATTTGGCGACCTCCGGCCTGGTAAATTCAAAGAACACATCACAGGGATGCGCAAGCGCTTCCTGCGCGGTGGCATACACCGGACAGGTCAGAAGCGGTTCATCCAATACTTCACCCAGCACGCGCTGGGCGTATGTGCGCGATACCGCGGAGACAAGTTGGACGTCTCTGGATTTGGCAATTGCAAGAGCCAGGGCAGAACCCGCCCATCCGGTTGCACCTGCAAGACTGACACGAATTGGCATGTTTCCTCACTGGTGGATTGTGCAAAATTAAATGTGTCCGAACGTTATGTATTGTATGCGATCTTTGGACGGAAGGTACACCGCATGTTCTTGCGGCTTGCTCAAAGGTTGGATAGTCGGAATGGAGAACATTTCAAGCAAATTATACGTGAGCAAAATCAATTTAAGCATGGTTTTATGATACATCTCCGTATCGGGGTGACGCACACGACGCCGGGATAACCTGCAAACGTGACCAGCAGGATCGTCGCCAGCCAGCCGAAAAATTGGCGGACGGGCACTTCGAGGATGACCCGCAGATCGAGGTTTGTATTTGGAGAAACAGGCTTGGATCCCATCGCGATCTGCTAAAGATATTTTTCCATCCGGATATCCCACCACATTTTCCCGTTCCAATAGGTAAAATTTTCGATGCGCCCGATCTCGTTGAAGCCCAGTTTACGATATAGTTTTATGGCATTCGTATTGAACTCAAAAACGCCCAATTCCATTCGTTTCAAGCCTTGCAGCCTGATCTGTTCCTCCAAAAATTGAAGGGCTTGGAATCCAATTCCCTTGCCCCTGCCGGTTTCTTCACCGATGGTGATACCGATCCATGCCGTTCCAGGTTCCTTTTTATAAAGATGTTTGGGATCAACCTGATAACCCATTTCACCGATCAGTCGTGAGTCGAGGCGGATCAGCCAGGTCTGGTCGTGTTCGAGTCGTTCCAGAAGACCTTCGAGCGTTATCTCGTTCCTTTTCTTCAGGTCTTCCTCGTTTTGACAGACGCGTATGAATGGTATCAGCGCGGGATCGTTTTCCCATTTATTGAGTGCGCCCAGATATTCGCTTGTCGGTTCGGTCAGTTTGATAAATCCGAGGTTCATGCCATGCTCCCAACCAATAAGATTTAAACTCCGATCATTTTACTGCAAACTTTCCAGCCATTCATCAGCCTCTCGCGGATTTTTAAACCGGATCAATTTCAGGTGGGTATGCTCCGGAAGTTCCAATAGCATGGGGTACTCGCGTTTCCTGCGCCAGTAGGTCTTGAAGATCCACTTGAACAAGGACTCATCCGACCAGATCTTAAAATGTGACCAGATGCTCTCGCGGTTGCCGTTCCAAAGCTCTTCCTGGTGCCACCACCTGCGCCAGGTCCGTCTCCACAGGCGACCGAAGATGAGCGGGAAGGAATAATCCAGCCAGATGGCCGCCTCCGCTTTGGGCCAGATGAGATCGCGCACAACATGATAGTTCCCCGCGGCGACCCAAGCCGGAGCTAGGGTTGCCGTTTCGACGCGCTGGCGGAACACCTCCAGCGGCGCTTCCTGCCAGTTTGATTCCCAGTGGAGCGCATCCAGTTCGATGAAATCATAACCCAGCTTTTTCGCGATCCCCTCCGCGAGTGTGGATTTGCCCGAACTGGTTGTCCCGATGATGACGATACGATGATAGGGGAAATTTGGCATCGAATCCATGATGTCATTTCGACCCGCGCAGCGGGGGAAAATCTTTTACCGCGGGGGAAAGATTTCTCAATTGCAATCGCTCCTTCGAAATGACAGGCATAAAATCACCTCACGTAGATCGGATTGCTGTAGATCCAGCCGCGTTTTCTGCCGAGATAACTCCGCAGGACCTCCACACGATAGACACCGGGTTCCGTAACGATATAAGTGCCTGCGTGTGCATTTTTCCGAACCTGCACAGTGGTCCCATCCTTCTTCAAATGAATTTCGGCGGGGGCGGGGAGGTGGGCTTGCAGGGTCACACCACCTTTGACCGGGATCTCATCGCCCATGATGGCAGATTGCTCAAAGCCCTTTGCCTTGAAACGGAAGCCGCGCGTCGAGGCGGGCAGGTCATAACCGACGAAACAATGCCCGTTGGCAAGGGCTTCGTAGATCATCTTCTTGTCGGTCGGCGCGTCGCCGGTCAGCGGCTCGGGGATGAACACATGCGTATTGACCGTGCGGAAGTGAAACTCATATGGAAAGATCACTCGATGGAGCGGTCCCAGGCTCATGCGGAGAGCGTGGGCGTCCGAGCCGCCAATCGCCACCACGCGTTTGCCTTTTGCCATGAGATCGTCCCAGCGTTGCACGGTCTCAGGGATGGGGTGATGCCCGACGAATTGCGGGAAGAAGGCGTAGAACAATCCGTGCAGTTTGGTTGGGACGACCGTCTTGAGTTCACTAAGCCCGTTCCAGAGCTCGATGCCGTGGTAGCCCTCCACATTCCAATCCACCCAGGAGATGTCGTCCTCATTGAATGCCGGGGCGGCAGGGTCATTGGGGTGGGCGATGAAACTGAGTCCGCCTGCTTCGTTCACGCCATTAATGAGAATTTGCGGATCGTCCGCCAGACTGGAAAGGTCACGGTTGGTATTGAAGATCAACAGGTGGTTCTTTTGCGGGACCCGGTCCTGGTCGTGGACCTCCTGTCCAACCAGGAGCAGGACGCGGGTGGTCCCGACCGAGGGCGATGAGGCGAGTCGGTAATATCCCTCGACGCCCTGGACAAGGACGTTGTGATCCGTCACGATGACCGCGTCCAATCCGGACCGGATGGCGGCTTCCGCGATATCCTTGTGTGTCCCGCTCCCGTCGGAATAGCGGGTGTGCATGTGCAGATTGACGATAATTTCGTGCATGGAACCTCAAGTTGACGTTTCGTCCGCCCAGCGGGTATAATGTTCCCGCTTAATTAAGGAGGCACATCGTAAATGGAAACCTATATCAATATCGGGCTGATTATAATCTCGGTCCTGCTCATCGTTAGTGTGATCCTGCAGAGCAAGGGCGCCGGGCTGGGTGGTCTGACGGGAGCCGATACGGGCAGCGTGTTTACCGCCCGCCGCGGCGTGGAACAGACATTGTTCCGTCTCACCATCGTTTTGAGCGTGATCTTCTTCGTTTTGGTGCTTGTGCAAGTCTTTGTCACAAACTAACTTGAAGAGACTTTCCTGAAGGGCCCGTTCGATTCACGCGGTGGTGTCAAACGCCCCCGCAGGAATGGAACGAGCCTTTCTTTTCTTTTATGAAACAATTACGCTGGCAAATCCTTGTTGTTGTTGTGACCCTGGTGATCGTGGCTGTGCTGCTTTATACCCAGCAATCCTCACCGGTTCCGGGAGGCGCGACCATCTCCCAGCAACCCGAGCAGGGAGGCGTCTATACGGAGGGGCTGGTCGGTTCGCTGGGACGGTTGAACCCGTTGCTGGATTGGAACAATTCCGCCGACCGCGATGTGGACAGGCTGCTGTTTAGCGGTCTGATCCATTTCGATGAGCGCGGCCTGCCGCAGTCTGATCTCGCCGAGTCATGGGGCGTTTCGCAGGACGGCACGATCTATAACTTCACCATTCGTCCCAATGCTATCTGGCACGATGGCGCACCTGTGACGAGCGATGACGTCATCTTCACCATCGAGATGATGAAGAGTGCCGGTTCGCTATACCCGCAGGACATCAAGGACTTGTGGGGGCGGGTGGAAGTCACAAAGTTAAACGACAAAAATCTGAAGTTTACCCTGCCCGAACCCTACGCGCCGTTCTTCGATTATCTGGCGTTCGGCGTGTTGCCGAAGCACCTGCTCGAATCGGTCCCGCCGGACCAGATGGCAAACGCGGAGTTCAACATCAACCCCGTTGGAACGGGTCCATATCGCTTCGATCATCTGATCGTGGAGAACGGGCAGATCGCGGGTGTGGTGCTCACTGTATTCGATAATTATTATCGCACCGCGCCCTATATCGAGCAGGTTGTTTTCCGTTATTACCAAACCTCATCCGCCGCGCTGGATGCCTATCAACAGGGGGATGTCTTTGCAGTCAGCCAGATCACGCCTGATGTGCTGGAAGCCGCCCTGGAGGAACCGAATCTCTCGGTCTACACCAGCCTCATGCCGCAGATGTCCTTCGTTCTTTTCAACCTGAACGATCCGCAGGTTGCCTTTTTGCAGGATGCGAAACTCCGGCGCGCCCTCATGCTTGGACTGAACCGTTCGAGCCTCATCAGCGAGTTCCTGCGCGGCCAGGCTGTCATTGCAGATACGCCGATCCTCCCCGGTTCGTGGGCATACTTCGACGGCACGGAACATTTCGAATATGACCCGGATGCCGCGATCAACTTGTTAAAGGCTGAAGGCTATGTCATCCCGGCAGACGGCGGGGATGTGCGCGCCAAGGATGGCGTCCCGCTTGTGTTCACGTTGGTACATCCGAATGACGTTTTACACTCGCAGATCGCAACCGCGATCCAGACACAATGGGCGAAGATCGGTGTCCGTGTGGATTTGCAAGCCGCGCCCTATGACCAGCTTGTGAATGCAACCCTCGCTTCGCGCGCCTTTCAAGCTGCCCTCGTTGACCTGAACCTTTCGCGCACCCCCGACCCCGACCCATACCCCTTCTGGCATCAAGCCGAAGCCGTAGGCGGACAGAACTACACCCAATGGGACAACCGCGCCGCCAGCGAATATCTCGAACAGGCGCGCGTCACCACGGATTATTCCCTGCGCACGCGGCTCTATCGCAACTTTCAGGTGATCTTCGCCAAGGAACTGCCGGCGCTTCCGTTGTACGTCCCCGTGTATTCCTACGGCGTGGATTCGCAGGTGCAGGGCGTGCAGGTCGGTCCGTTGTATGAGCCGAGCGACCGCCTCTCGACATTGCCAAGCTGGTACCTGCTTACGCGCCGCGCGTTGGACGAGGAAGTTGCGCCAACAGTATCACCGTAAATATCGAGTGACAGTTGTCCATAAGATGGCTGTCACTTTGCATCATGAAAAGAGGAATAATGAGCAATCTTCAAAACGCACTCGAGTATGCAAAACAAAACCGCGAACGCTTTATCAATGAATTGAACGAAGTGCTTAAAATACCGTCCATCTCCACCGATGCGGAATATAAGAGTGAGACCCTGCAAGCCGCCGAATGGATGGCGAACCACCTGAAAAAACTGGGCATGGAAAATGTCGAGATCATGCCCACTGATAATGACGGTCACCCTGTTGTCTATGGCGATTATCTCAAAAAGCCCGGCGCACCGACCGTGTTGGTCTATGGACATTACGATGTCCAGCCGCCAGATCCGCTGGAATTGTGGGAGACCGGTCCCTTCGAGCCGCAGGTACGCGGCGACCTGTTGTTCGCGCGCGGTTCCTCCGACATGAAGGGGCAGGTGCTGGCGGTCTTCGATGCGATCGAGTCTGTGGTGAAGGCTGGCGGGATGCCGGTCAATTTGAAGTTCATCCTGGAGGGCGAGGAGGAGATCGGTTCGAAGAACCTCGAACCCTTCCTTAAAAATCACGCCGAAAAATTCAAGGCGGATGTATCGCTCAACCCCGATGCCGGTATGATGGGCATTGACATGCCAACCATCACCTACGGTCTGCGCGGGCTGGCATACATGGAAGTCCACGTATGGGGACCGAAAGCCGACCTGCATTCCGGTCTGTACGGCGGCGCGGTCCACAACCCTGCCCAGGCGTTGACCGAATTGATCGCAAAGATGCACGACGAGAAGGGACGTGTGACGCTCCCCGGTTTTTACGATCGCGTGCGTCCCATCAGTGAGCAGGAGCGCGCCGACTTCGCGCGGCTTCCAAATGACGACAAGCATTATTTGGGGGAGACAGGCGTCCCTGCGTTATGGGGCGAGGCGGGATATATCTCCGCAGAACGGACCGGGGCGCGTCCCACGCTGGAGGTCAACGGTCTGCTTTCCGGCTGGACGGGTCCCGGCTCGAAGACGGTCCTGCCCGCGAAAGCGATGGCGAAGATCTCCTGCCGCCTTGTCCCCGATCAAAATGATGATGAGGTTGTGGAGCAGATGAAGCGCTTCATGGAAGCGAACGCGCCGAAGACGATCCATTGGGAGGTCAAGAAATTGACTGGCAGTCCGCACGCCATAGCGGATCTGAACAACCCCGGCGTGAAGGCAATGGACAAGGCGATGGAGGCGGTTTGGGGGACTCGTCCCTATTATCGCCGTGAAGGCGGCTCGATCGGCGCGGTGGCGATGCTCCAGCAGATCTGCGGGGTCGAATCCGTTTTGGTGGGTATGGGATTGCCAAGCGACAACGTCCATTCACCGAACGAACATCTGCACCTGCCGACATGGTACAAGGGCATCGACTCGTTCATCCATTTCTTTTATAACCTGGGATGATCGCGCCGGACGGATTCTGGGTAACGGAGAAGCGCGACGTTTCAAAGATTTGAGGACCATGGAAGATAAGATCATAACTTACGGCGGACAGGCGGTCATTGAAGGTGTGATGATGCGCGGACGGAATGCGTTCGCAGTTGCCATGCGCGCGCCCGATGGCAATATCGTCGTCCACAGGGAAAACCTCGCGGCGGTCTATCGTTCGCGCGTTGCGAAAATCCCGTTCCTGCGCGGCGTGATCCTGCTCTGGGATGCGTTGGGTCTGGGGATGAAGGCTCTCACACTTTCCGCCAACACGCAGACGGGCGAGGACGAAAAGCTCGAAGGACCGGCATTGTATCTCACGCTCTTCACTTCGCTTGCCATAGGGATCGGTTTATTTATATTGTTGCCTGCAGGCGTGGGCGGGCTGGCTGAACATTATCTCGGCTGGCAGAACCTTGCCCATAATCTGCTTGAAGGCTTGATCCGCCTCGTCCTGCTGGTCGGTTACATCTGGGCGATCGGCTTCATGCCTGACGTGAAACGCCTGTTTGGGTATCATGGCGCGGAACACAAGACCATCAACGCCTTTGAATCAGGCGCCGAGCTCACGCCGGAAGTTGTGTCGAAATATCCCATCGAACATCCGCGTTGCGGCACGGCGTTCATCCTCACATTTGTGTTGCTCTCGGTCCTTGTGCATAGCGCTCTCGGCGATCTGACCATCTTTTGGCGGCTGGCCAGCCGCGTCCTGCTGATCCCTGTCATCGCCGGGATCGCGGTGGAGTACATCCGCTGGACCGCCAATCATCTGGACTCGCCCTTTGTGCGCCTCCTCATCAAGCCGAATCTTGCCCTGCAATCCCTGACCACGCGCGAACCCGACACCTCCATGCTGGAGGTTGCGATCCAATCCTTCAAGACGATGCGCCAGGCGGAACAGGAATTTTCAGTATAAAGTTTTCCACATGGGGGCATGGAATGACCTTCACAAGGACAGATGGAGAATCTGTCCTTGTTTTTTGTGTGGAACACGGACGTTCAAAAATGGGTTATATATTCTGATATGAAAAAGACCGGAAGGCCTGTACAGATCTTCGTTCTGATAATGCTTCTCACGGGCATGTGCATTGGTGGATATGCCCTCTACGATCGCGGGCGCCCGGCGCCTGTCCCAATGAAGCAAACCTTGTATGACGGTGTGGTCTATCGTCGCGTGGTCCAGATTGTGCCGCATCCGATGATCGCCCATGTCATCGTTATTGACCGGACCAAGAGTAAGGCCAGGTTCCTCGTCACTCCTGCGGATTTGGAGGGAGAATATCCCTTGAGCGCGCGGACCACCTCACAATTCCTCGATGAGTTCAATGTGCAGGTCGCCATCAACGGAGATGGGTTCAAACCCTGGTGGTCACGCAGTCCTGTGGACTATTACCCGCGCCTCGGTGACCCGGTGATCCCGCTGGGGTTTACCGCCTCCGGTGGCAATATCTACGCGTCCGGGCGTTCCAATGAAGTTGGCATCGAGCCTACGCTGTACATCTCCCGGCAGAATCATCCCTCCTTCAACCGCAAACCCGGCAGGGTCTATACAGCCATTTCAGGGGACCGTATGCTCGTGGAGAAGGGGGAGGTGGTGGCTGGCTTGGACGGCTCTGAAAGCGAGCCGCGTACCGCCATCGGCATCAACCGGAACGGGCGGTATGTCTATCTTGTCGTTGTGGATGGGCGTCAGCCTTACTACAGCGATGGCGCCACGTTCCTTCAGCTGGCGCAATTGCTCGTCAAACAGGGCGCATACTTCGCGATGAGCCTGGATGGCGGCGGTTCATCCACACTGGTAATCGAGGGGGATGACGGTGTACCGGTCATCATGAATTCCCCGATCGATAACTATATCCCGGGCCGCGAACGGCCGGTGGCAAATCATTTTGGGGTGATTCTTAAGTAGGGATGGGCGGCTGCCTGTCCCTACACCAGGTTAGAACTCGATCTCCCCGACCTGCTCGAAATTGACATCGAACAGGTCCTCCGCTTCTGTCTCCGCCTCTGCCTGCTCCACATCACCCGCCCGGACTCCCCGGTCGCAGTAGGATCTGTAGGGGCAGTAACTGCATTTCGTCCGGTCATCAGTAAGCGGGTAGGAGGATGCGTTCTGGATCTCCTCCGCCAATTTGACCAGCGTATCCCAATCCCGTTTGTATTGCGCGGACGTGTAGGCGAAGCGCGCCGGCTCATCCGGAAAATCCGCGAACCAGTACACCATCTCGATCTGTTCCGGCTCGAAAGGTCTCCCGTTGTTCAAGTGCGTACCGGCGCGGACGAGCAAGGCGCGATAAACGCGCGTTTGCATTCTTGCGGACAGCCACTCATTGCGCGGGCGTCTGCGATAGGTCTTCCAATCGTAGATGACGGCTTTGCTGTTTTCGATGGCAATGAGATCGTACTTGGCGAGCAGGCGATGGTTGCCCAACGGCGCGGAGAGGGTTGCTTCGGGGTATAAGCTTCCGAAGTCTCCAAGACCTCGGAAGTCTGGAGACGCAATAAAATTCTCCCACCATCTCTGCAGGTTGGGCGTGTTTGCCAACTTGCTGATCTGTTCACCTGGAATGCCGATCAAATATTGCTGTACGAGGCGATGAAAATATTCGCCCTCCTGCTGGTGTTTCTCGTTCTCCAGCGCAGGCTCGGATTCGATCGCAGGATAGGACAAGCGCTCAAGGTAACGAAGTTGGAATCTGCGGGCGCAGTCCACGTAATCTTGCAGGGAGGATTGGGAGAGGGTTGAAAATGTCGCAGGCATTTCCATGAATTATACATTGCCCATGAATATTATTTCCTCCCGTTCCTCTCCTTCGCCGCTTTGATGAGACCAGCGAACAATGGATGCGGCTTCATCGGGCGCGAGAGAAACTCGGGGTGGAACTGGCTTGCCACCATGAACGGATGATCCTTGATCTCGGCGATCTCCACCAGCTTTCCATCGGGCGACATGCCTGAAAAGACCATGCCTGCCTTCTCAAAATCCTCTTTGAACCTGTTGTTGAACTCAAAGCGGTGGCGGTGACGTTCCTCCACCTGATCCACGCCGTAGGCTTCGGCGGCTTTCGTGCCCGGCTGCAAAACGCACGGATACAACCCAAGCCGCATTGTGCCCCCCAGGTCTGTGATGGAGCGTTGGTCGAGCATCAGGTCGATGACCGGGTATTCGGTGCTGCGGTCGAATTCGGATGAGTTGGCGTCTTCGTGATTGAGCACTCCGCGGGCAAAGTCAATGCACATGACCTGCATCCCCAAACATAGACCGAGATACGGGACTTTTTTCTCGCGTGCATAACGCGCTGCCAGCACCTTGCCCTCGATGCCGCGCGAACCGAACCCGCCCGGCACTAGGATTGCATCCGAACTTTGGATGATGTCCCAGCCTTTGTCTTTCTCCAAATCGGCGGAGTGCACCCAGCCGATCTCCACCTCCACGTTATTGGCAAGCGCGGCATGCTTCAATGCCTCCCGTACCGACATGTACGCATCCTGCAGCTCGACATATTTTCCAACCAGCGCCACCTTCACGCCGGGTTTCTCCTTCCGTACACGCGCCACCAGATTTTCCCAGGGTTTCATATCCGGTTTGCGCGTGGCTTTCATTTCCAGTTTTTCAACGAGATAATCGCCCACACCTGCGCGCTCCAAAAGCAAAGGGACTTCATACAGCACATCGCTCGTCACCATCGGGACAACCGCCTGTTTCTCCACGTCGCAGAACAGGGCGATCTTGTCGCACAGGTCTCTATCCATCGGGTAGTCTGACCGGGCGATGATCATATTCGGTGAAATACCGATGGAGCGCAGTGCCGCCACACTGTGTTGGGTAGGCTTGGTCTTGATCTCACCCGTCGCGCCGATGTATGGCAGCCACGTCACATGGATGAAGAACACGTTCTCGCGTCCCACCTCGTTGCGGAGTTGCCGCAGCGCCTCGAGGAACGGCTGCGACTCGATGTCGCCCACCGTGCCGCCGATCTCGACAATCACCACATCCGCGCCTGTCTCCTTCCCGATCCCAGCCACCCGACGCTTGATCTCGTTGGTGATATGCGGGATCACCTGGATCGTCCCGCCCAGAAAATCGCCGCGCCGTTCCTTGCTGATGATCTCGGCATACACCTGTCCGCTGGTGAAATTGCTCGAGCGGCTAAGGCGGATGTCAATGAATCTTTCGTAGTGACCAAGGTCGAGGTCCGTTTCTGCACCGTCATCGAGCACGTACACCTCCCCATGCTGATACGGACTCATCGTCCCGGGATCGACGTTAATATAGGGGTCCAGTTTCTGTACCGCCACCTTGAAACCGCGCTCCTTCAACAATAGCCCGGTTGCCGCGGCGGTCACACCTTTCCCAACCGAAGAAACAACACCGCCAGTATAGAATAAATATTTTGTGGTCATTTTCACCTCATGGTTATTATGTCGTTGCGAGGAGGAATTGAGTGACCACGAAGCAATCTCTTCCCTGTAAGGGGATTGCTTCGGGCTTTGCACTCGCAATGACAATTAAAGAAGATGGGGAGGGCGTTGAAGCCCTCCCCATTGGGGTTGCTTAGTGAAAAGTGCTGATCGTAATTTTGTATCATCCGACCAGTTTGGTGAGATCTTCCGCGGCGCGGCGCATCTCGAGAAAGATCAAGCCCAGTTTTGCTTCGTGACGAGCCAGCGCGGTCAATACCGCTTCTTCGCCGACCGAGGTCAAAACGATCGAGCCGGCGTCGCCTTTGATGTACACCTGCTCCAGTCCGGCGCGCCCCAACTCGTTGGAGATCCGCTCACCGAGCGAAAGCATGGCGGCAGACATCGCAGATACGCGGTCCTCCTCCACGCCCTGCTGTAAAGCCGAGGCCATGATCAAACCATCCACCGAAACAACAGCCGAGGCTTCGATATCGGGTGCGGCAGCCTGCATGTTTCGCAATCGTTCAACCATTTGCTCGGAACGGGATTTGGACATGGGGTTCTCCTGTTTGAAATCTGCCAAAGTTTACCATGATTCAAAATGCAGGAGAATGGGCTTCTCCCGTCCTGGAGATTTTTGTAAAGATATTGTTATTTACCGTTCACGCATATCAACACAACTCCCAAAAATTTGACCGCCTTCCCTCTTCATGTTAGACTTATCCGTCAATTTTATGAAACCACATCTCCTCATCCCCCTGGTTTTGTTTCTCGTTGCCGCGCAGGATTCCCCGCCGGTCTCGATCACATTTCCGGCATCCAGCGATTTCATCAGCGGAGAAGTGACCATTACCGGCACGACGGATGTTGTGGATTTTGCCTCATCGCAGTTGGATTTTTCATACGCTTCAGACTCCACCGGCACCTGGTTCACACTCCAGTCCTCCTCCCAGCCGGTCATTGACTCGCCTCTCGCCCTGTGGGATACGACGCTCATCAGCGATGGAGAATACATCCTTCGCCTGCGCGTGTTTTTGACCGATGGCTCCGTTCAGGAGGTGAGTCTGCCTGTCACGGTTCAAAACGACTCTCCGATCCTGACGCCCACGCCGATGGTCACCTCCACGCCGGATAAACTCGTTGAGCAGGTCCCTACGCCGTTCCGGGTTGCCGCCTCTCCCACACCGACCTCAACGCCGCATCCCACCCCGACCATACTGCCTGAGAATCCCGTCTCGTTGAATCGATCTGCAATTTATGTGAGCCTTGGGCGCGGCGCATTGGTCATCCTCGGCTTGTTTGCTTTTGCAGGGATTATCTTTCGCTTCCGTCGTTACTGATTACACAGATCTTCGGTGGTTGAGTAAGCGGCGATAGCCGCTGTATCGAAACCACAGATAACCAAAATGCTTTTATGAACCGTCCACGTGCCTGTGCCGCCATCATCAAAGATGACATGATCCTCATGGTTTGTCATCAGACTGATTCGAGAATTTATTGGACACTTCCCGGCGGTGGAGTGTCCGAAGGTGAATCATTGGAACAAGCTGTAATCCGTGAAGTGCAGGAGGAAACAGGTCTGGATGTAAAAGTGGTTCGATTGTTGTTCGAGGAAGATTATGAGTACGGAAAGAGCTATTGCTTTCTCACCGAATTGATCGATGAGCGGACCGAGCCGACACTTGCATTCCTCCCCGAAGAAGAATCCACATTCGGCACAATGCTTCGATCTGTAAAATGGCATTTCATCAAAGATAAAAAGTATGATATTCAAGTTTCGAAAGTTATTTCCACCGTTGGACTCAAATATGCCTGACAATACATTCCTCATCGTGGGTTTGGGCAACCCCGGGCGCGAATACAAAGACAACCGCCACAACGTCGGCTTTATGCTGATCGACCGGATCGCTGTCCGGTTGAACGCGCGCGGCATGAAGGTGCAATCGAAAGCCATCGTCATGGACTCGAAGTACAATGAACGAAAACTCATCCTTGCCAAACCGCAGACGTATATGAATCTCTCGGGACAATCCGTGCAAGGGCTGGCGCATTTTTACAAGGTCCCTTTTACAAACCTGATGATCCTCTCCGATGATCTGGACCTTCCCTTCGGTACGATCCGCATCCGCGCCTCCGGTGGACCCGGTGGTCAGCGCGGGTTGTCCTCCATTTTGGAGAAACTCGGCACGAAAGACATTCCTCGCCTGCGGATTGGAATCGGTCGTCCGCCCGGGCGTATGGATCCTGCCGCGTACGTATTGCAGGATTTCTCGCGGGACGAGACGAAGGACCTTTCGGGAATCCTCGATCGCGGCGCAGATGCGGTCTTTGCCTTTATCACTCATGGCTTGAACAAGGCGATGAACGATTTCAACGGTGATGTTAGAGACTAGGGTTGAGAGGCTGGTTTCAAGTTCTTTTCTGTTCTCCCACCCTCTAATCCCTGGTTATTAAGTCGCTCCCATGCAACTCATCCTAGATAAAATCCATTCCCTTCCTCACTATCAGCAATTGCTGAAGAACCTGCAAGGACCCGCCCAGGGTCTTACAGGATTGGGCTTGCCGCGCGCGGCGCGCTTGCCGGTGCTTGCCTCCCTGCATCGGGATTTGAAGCGTCCCATTCTGTTGGTCACCGACCGCGCCGATCATGCCTTGTCAATGTTCGATGAGTTGGGATTCTGGGTCAATTCCCCGCGTTATCACTTTGCAGAACCAAATCCATTGTTCTATGAGCAGACAGGCTGGGGCGTCGCCACTCGTCGCGAACGTTTGCAGACATTGATCGCTCTCTCTGAATATCATCTTCCATTTGCGCAGAAACCTGATGTGCCGCCAATCCTTGTGACCTCCGTCCGTTCGTTGATGACGCGGACACTGCCGCGCAGGGATTTTCTCAAGGCGTGCAGAAAGCTTTCGGTAAATCAGACCGTTCAGCCTGATGCTCTTTCCCATAATTGGACGGAGATCGGATACCAGCGTGTCAACACCGTGCTGGAACCGGGGCAGTTCTCGAAGCGCGGCGGCATCATGGACATCTGGGCGCCCGCCGAGAATTTGCCCGTCCGTCTGGATTTCTTTGGGGATGAGATCGAGACCATCCGCAGGTTCGACCCTGCTTCGCAAAGAACAGTCGAGAAACTTGACGCGGTCCTGATCACGCCTGCGCGCGAATACATTGCCTCGGTTGAACAGGAAACGGAGTTGTCCGAATTTCACATCCCCTTGTTGCATCGGCAGCCAGCGAGTTTGCTCGATTACCTGCCGCAAAGGGCGGTTATCCTGGTCGATGACCTGTCCATTGTGGAGAGCATGGCGGCGGAGGTGGAGGAACAGGCGGTCAAGTTCAGGCAGGATAGCATCGCAGAAGAGATGCTGCCTGCGGGTTTTCCGCTGCCGTATATTCCCTGGTCTGAGTTGCACGATGATCTGCACAGCCGCGCGTCGGTGGAGTTGGGTTACTCGACAAGAGAAGCGATGCTGGAAACCGGGGAGTTGGAAGAATCCTTTGCCGCAAACTTCGGACATGATGAACGGTTCGGTGGGAGGCTAAAGCAGTTCGTGGAATATGCAACTTCGGTCGTGGAGGGAGGCGGGCAAGTCATCCTGGTATCGCGCCAATCGACGCGGTTGCATGAGTTGTGGCTCGAATCCGATCATCATGAGTCTGAATCTGACAACCCGCAATTCATTGAGGCGTCTCTATCCGAGGGCTTTGTGTTGGACGGCCTGCATCTCATCACGGATTCGGAGATCTTTGGCTGGGAGCGCCCCCAGCCGCGCACACGTCAGCGGCCGGTTGCGGAGACGCCTGAATCTGTTTACGCGGACCTGCAGGTGGGCGATTATGTTGTACATATCGACCACGGCGTGGGGCGCTTCGGCGGGCTGGTGCAGCGCGAACTCGATGATCACGTGCGCGAATTTCTGGCGGTGGAGTATGAAGGCGGCGGACAATTGTTCGTGCCCGTCCATCAGGCAGACCGGCTGACGCGCTATGTGGGCGCGGAGGGCGCCGTGCCCGCTTTGGACCGTTTGGGCGCGCAGGAATGGCACGAGAAAAAGGGACGCGTCAAACAGGCGGTGCTGGAGGTCGCGCAGGAAATGCTGGATCTGTATGCGCGGCGCAATGTGGTGGAGGGCCATGCCTTTTCGCAGGATACCGCCTGGCAAAAGGAACTGGAAGATTCATTCCCCTATGTGGAGACCGAAGACCAGAAACGCGCCTTGAATGAGATCAAGCGCGATATGGAGTCGCCGCGCCCGATGGATCGTTTGTTGTGCGGCGATGTGGGTTATGGGAAGACGGAGGTTGCGTTGCGCGCCGCGTTCAAGGCGGTGATGGATGGAAAGCAGGTTGCGATCCTGGTCCCCACAACCGTATTGGCGCAGCAACATTACGAAACCTTTTTGCAGAGACTTGCCGCCTTTCCTGTGAAGGTGGAAATGCTCTCGCGTTTCCGCACGCCGCGCGAGCAGACCGGCATTGTATTTGGTCTTGCCTCCGGTGAGATCGATATTGTGGTTGGTACGCATCGTCTGATCTCGGGTGATGTGCAGTTCAAGAACCTTGGTCTGGTCATTATCGATGAGGAACAGCGGTTTGGCGTGACGCACAAGGAACACCTCAAGAAACTCCGCACCGAGGTGGATGTGCTGACGCTTACCGCCACGCCGATCCCGCGCACGTTGTACATGGCGCTCACGGGCGTGCGCGATATTTCCAATCTCAATACTCCCCCCGAGGAACGCCTGCCCATCGTCACACATGTCGGTCCGTATTCGCCGAAACTGGTGCGTCAGGCGATCCTGCGCGAAATCGAACGCGGCGGGCAGATCTTCTTTGTGCATAACCGCGTCCAGACCATTGATGCGATGAGGACGCATCTCAATCAGCTTGTGCCTGAGGCGCGCGTGGATGTGGGTCATGGTCAGATGCCGGAGACGCAGTTGGCGGATGTGATGCATCGCTTCAACGCGGGCGAAACGGATATCCTCCTTTCGACCACCATCATCGAATCAGGTTTGGACATCCCCAACGCGAACACCCTCATCGTGGACCGCGCCGACACCTTCGGATTGGCTCAACTCTATCAGCTGCGCGGCAGGGTCGGACGTGGGGCTGCGCGCGCCTACTCCTACTTTTTCCGCCACAAGAAGCTGAGTCCAACGATCGAAGGGCAGCAGCGGCTTGAGGTCATTGCTGAGAACACGCAGCTCGGTGCGGGTTATTCGATCGCCATGCGCGATCTTGAGATCCGCGGGGCGGGGGAATTGTTGGGCACGCGGCAATCCGGGCATATTCAGGCGGTGGGCTTTCATCTTTACACTAGGCTGCTGGCAGATGCTGTGAGACGATTGAGGGTTGCGGGTTCCAGACTGCAGGTTGAAGGTTCGCAATCCCATGAAATTCCAGCTTTCCAACCTTCAACATTCAATCTTCAACCTATGAGCATGCCGGTCAATGTGGATCTGCCTCTGACGGTCGGCATCCCTGCGGAATATATCGCGGACCAGGACCTGCGTTTGCGGTTGTATCGTCGCATTGCGGACCTGCGCGATGAGACGGAGATCGACGCGCTGGCATCCGAGTTTCGGGATCGCTTCGGTCAATTGCCGGAGATGACCCAAAATTTGTTTTTTCAAATGCGCGTAAAACTGCGGGCGGAGAAGGCGGGTTTGTCCGCGGTCAGTTGGGAAAGCGGGCAGATCGTTTTACGGTATCCAACGTCAGCGGAGGAGAAGGATGGGAAACGGCTGGCAGACCTGGGTCCGGGAGTGAGAGGCGGCAGGTCGTCCTATTGGTGTTCGTTCGGGGAAAACTGGCAATCCAGGCTGCTGGAGACTTTGTCCATCCTGTAGATTTTTCTTGTAGCCACAGGTGTTGTAACTTTTTGCTATTCCGCCAATTTCCTCTGGTTAACCAAAACATGTATAATTCGGCCGCACGTCTTACGTTTCCCAGTGTCGATGAAAATTGCATCTGATCGATGGTGCGGCATCCATCCCGTGTGATTTTCAGAAAGGCTGAGGTGATGGGCGAAACAAGATTGACGTATAGGGAGAGACGGCCACGCATTTGCCCGTGCTGTGGTAAGGTCTGATTTATTTTTATTTCTCAGAGGAGAATACATATGAAAAGGTTCCCGATCCTGGAACGCGACAGGGCAGTTCGGTACGTGTCTCTGTTCCGTTTGTTTTCCGGTCTGTTGATCCTTTCGATGCTGATTTCGCCGGTGGGCACATTTGCCGCCGGAACAACATTGCCTGCGCCTGCATCGAATTCGAATAATGAGAAGGTGATCTTTTTTGCGTCTGATGGGTTACGACAGGACCTGGTCGAGTCTTATGCGGCGCAGGGTCTGATGCCTGCCATGGGCAAGTTATTGCAGGCTGGTGCGAGCGCTGATGGTTACGGTTTATTGACGCAGGCTCCGCCGAACACCGGGGCAGGATGGTACAGTCTGGCAACTGGCGCCTGGTCTGGTGTGCATGGTTCGACGAACAACACCTTTGCGATCAATGGCGCAGCATTCAGCAGTCGCACCGCGTCGTTCGATGCGGGTGTTGTGCAGGCTGAGACTCTGGCTCAGGCAGCCGAACGCGGCGGCAAGAAGGTCGCCCAGATCGAATGGGCAGGCGGACGCGTTGGTGTTATCAATGGTCCCACGATCGACTATCGCTCTTTTCTTTCGGGACGCGGCGTTGCCACAAACTATGTCAGCCCGGATGACATCGCCGGGTTTGTCGCGGCTTTTGGCTTGCAGTTCGATCATCCGGCTGGGTTTGCGGGTCAGGCTCCCTTCCCGGGTGCCGCGCCGGTGGATGCCACAGGCTGGTCCAATGTTCCGACTTCCTTTAGCCCAGCCAAAGAAATGCGGCTGCGTGTGCTGGATTTCGGCACCGATAAATATGGACTGAACGCGTATCTCTTCGATTCGACGGATGACAGCGCGGTCAACTACGATAAAGTGCTCTTCTCACTTTCCAAAGATGGCGCCAACGCCGTTGCCACTTTGGGCAAAGGCGAATGGGGTGATGTAAAAGTCACGATCGTGGGTGGGTCGCTGGCTGGACTGACAGGCGGTATGCTGGTCAAGGTCGAGGAATTGACCGGCGATCTCACAAAGGTGCGCCTGTTCCATACCTCGGTGACACGCGCAAACGCCAGTTGGGCTGGATGGTCTGAACCCGGCTTCAGCGGCGACTTTGCTGAATATGTGGCGCAAAAATTCCCGACCTCGACTGCGGCAGATTATGCGATCCTCGAGTCAGGAATTGTCAGCGAGGAGACCTACGTCGAGCAGGGCTTGTATTGGGAAAATGCCCACCATCCGTTGATCCAATATATCGTAAAGAACTATCAACCCGACCTGCTGATGATGGGATACCCGGCCACGGATGAATTCCAACACCAGTTCCTGGGGTTGATCACACCCACATTGCCCGGCGGCGAAGCGAACCCCGCCTATGATGATGTACAGGTCAATGGAACGCCTGATGGTCGTGTGGTAGAGCGTACAGCCTTTATCCAGCGCGCATACAGCGGCGCGGACGCGACGTTGGCGCTTGCCCAGTCGTTGATGCCTGCCAATGTAAGCACCTTTGTTGCATCCGACCATGGCTTTGCTCCTCAATTTCTGGCAATCGATGCCAGCAAAGTATTGGTGGATTTGGGGTTGCTTTCGAAACCACAAACGTCCAACTGTCGCCCAGCAACCGGCGAGACCATCGGGAAGGCCAAGGCTTGTTGGGCTGGCGGCACCGTGCAAATCTACCTGAACCTTGCAGGTCGTGACCCCGCGGGAGGTGGATACCAACAGGTTGCCGCGGGTGATGAAGCGGCGACACTTGCCGCGATCAAGGCAGCCTACCTCACTTTGTCTGATCCGAATGACTGGACGGGCGATGGACAACCCGAAAGCTGGATGATGACCGACAGGGTCTTTACCAAGGCTGAGGCTCGTTACATCCCCAATGGTCCGGATAGCACAGCCGATATGGCGCATCCCACGCGGACCGGAGACCTGGTCGTGTTCGCCTACCCGCCCTATCAATACGATGCGGCGACTCCCGGCACGCTCGTGGCACTCTCCGCCTTCTTTGGTCAACACGGTTACGTGCCAGATGTTCAGGATCTCGATGCCAACATCAATATGCGCGCAACATTCATAGCCGGAGGCGGCGCGGTAAATCCCAATGTGGTTGCTGATGGATTGCGCACGATCGACCTCGCTCCGACGATCGCCTATGTCTTGGGGATCCCCGCGCCTCAACATTCCCAGGGAGTGGTGCGGCTTGATCTGTTGCGAGGCGGCAGCGCCCGGACTTTGGTGCCGGTGATCGGATTAACCGATTATCACGGTCAACTGGATCCCACCACAACCACGATGGATGGGCGCAATGTTTCAGTGGGCGGTGCTGCGCAACTGGCAACGATGTTCGATCAGGAGGCGGCACAATTCCCGGTCCCATCCTTCCTGTTCGCCTCCGGTGATAATGTTGGAGCATCCCCTGCAAATTCAGGCTTGTTGCAGGATGCGCCAGCCATAGATGTCGAGAATGCCTGGGGGTTGGATGCCACCTCCTATGGCAACCATGAGTTCGATTATGGGATTGCCCGGCTGCTCCAGCATCAAGCTCGCGCCAACTTCCCGTTCCTCGGCGCGAATATCGTGGATGCGGTGACGATGAAGAATCCCAGCTGGGTGCAGGGGACACATGTATTTGATTATGGCAACCAGCGGATTGGCGTGATCGGCATCGAGTTGAAAGAGACCCCCGAGTTGGTCAGCGCGGGTGCGACCGCCGGCTTGAAGTTCCTCGATGAGATTACAACCATCAAGAAGGAATCGGAGAAACTGCGCAAGCAGGGTGTCAAGATACAGATCGTTTTGATCCACCAGGGAACAGCCGCCGGGCAAAATGCCGTGGATGGAAATCCGGCAGTCCCCTGGGCTGGACCGATCATGACCATCGTCGAAGGGATTCAGGATACAACCGTCGATCTCGTATTGGCCGGACACACCCACCGGGTTTCGAATTTGATGGTGGGCAAAATCCTGGTTGCTGAAGGCATCAATGCCGGTGCCAGTTACTCCGTGGTGCAAATGGTCATTCACAACCAGGATGTCGAGTGGGCAGGCGCTGCAACGCGCATCTCGAAGAACCTCGGCGTAGCCCAGCGCCCCGACGTGAAAGCCATTGTGGATGATGCCAATGCGCAGACAGCCGTGCTTCGCAACCAGGTGATCGGGACGCAAAAGTTTGATATCAAACGCGCGCCGACCCGTCTCTTTGAATCCGCGATGGGCAATATGGTGGCGGATGCGATGCGCTTGAAATACCCGGGCGTGGACGCGGCTTACACCAACTCCGGCGGTTTGCGGGCGGACCTCAACTGCCTGCCAGCAAGTGCCGGAGAGCAGGCCTGCGAGATCACGTGGGGCGAAATGTTCTCGGTCCTGCCGTTTGGCAACCGCACGGTCATCCTGACGTTGACCGGCGCACAACTTGAGCAGGCGTTCCTGAATGGTTTCTCGCCGTTCTGCAATGCAGCAATAGCGACCGGTCGTTTCCCGCAGGTCTCTGGCTTGAAGGCGACCTTCTCTTGCAATGGAACCACGCCAGTGGTAACCGGCATGTGGAAAACACCGCAGGGAATTGCCGGTCCGGCAATTCCGATCGGTCCTGCGGATACCGTTCGCCTCGTCACAAATGACTTTATGTACACTGGCGGCGATGGATATACCGTGTTCCTGCAGGGGACGAACGTCCTGCAGCCGGGTGATGATCTGTTGCAGGTTGCCATTGATTATGTGGCAGCCAACTCTCCCGTTGGTCCGGTTGTGGAAGGCCGTATTGTTGGTCCCTAGTCCTTAGGACCGGGTTCTGGTTATAAGAACAGCCGAGGTTCATCGACCTCGGCTGTTTATATTTTTGGTTTATTTCTTGAGCGCCCTTGTGGCAATATAACTGGGATGATAATTATGCAGTGGCGACTCGAGCATGTAATCTTCATACATGTCCGTGATGACGAACCCCGCATCCAGTTGACCGCCAAGCAGGTCGGTAAGCGAATGACCGAACTCAACCGGCAATCCCCTGGCGAGTTGTTCGTCCAGATCCTCCTTCGGCAGGCTTGTGAGATCGGAATAAGGGATGGCGTGAGTCACTTCGAGGATGTCCTCATCCATTTTGAAAAGATCAAAAATATAGTGAATGGGATTCATGGAACCAGTCATCAGGATCCCGCCGGGGCGCAGGACGCGGGCGCATTCCCTCCACACCGCGCGGACATCCTGCATGAAAACGGTCGAGCAGGGATTGAACACCAGGTCGAAGGATTCGTCTGTAAACATGGACAGGTCCGCGGCATCGCCCTCCACCGTTTTGATGGTCAACGCTTCTCTCTCAGCCACAAGTTGGTCCTGTTCCAATTGAGCGGGGGAGTTGTCGAAGACGGTCACGTTCGCGCCGACCGCCGCGAGGACGGGCCCCTGTTGCCCGCCGCCGGATGCCAGGCATAACACGTCCGCGCCTTTGAGCGGTGGAAACCAACGATGCGGGACGGGGATGTTTTCTGTCAGCACAATGCTGAAGTCGCCGTTTCGCGCCCTGGCAATGATCTCGGAATCGACGGGTTTCGTCCAACGGCTTTCACCGCCTTCCACTTCCCGGTTCCATGCGTCGCGGTTGTATGAGCGAATGTCCATGTTGTCCTCTCCATGCAATGACGAAAAAAGTTGGTGGAATTGTAAAAGTGGAGGGGAGGCTTGTCGAGGTGGAATCAGTTGCCGGCCAGGGAGGAGGCGTTAAACGTCGCGGGACAGGTCCATGCGCCAGACCTGTCCCGTTTCGTGAGGAGAGTGATTCGATGGTTAGTCCGTTGCAACAGGCTCGGGGGCTTGAGCCGATGTACGGTGTGTTTTGTTGAGGGTGGTGAAACCGATGGCGGCGAGTAATCCGATGAAGCCGCAGAGCAGCCATAGCAGGTTGGGGTTGGCGCTGTCGAGGATAAGCCCGGCGAAATACGGACCAACGGTGAACGAGATGCTCCACGAGAGACCGGATACCGCCATGTAGCGTCCGCGCATGTCTTCGGGTGCGAAACTGGCGACGAGCGATTGCTGGAATGGTGTGACGACCATTTCTCCGATCGTGATGATGACCATCGCGGTCACGAAGAGGGCGAAACCCGCGACGAAGCCATACATCGCAAAGCCGACCGCGTACAGCACCGAACCCGCTGCCATCATCAGCATGGGTTTGAATCTTTCAAGGCGGCGCGTGATCCAGAACTGCAACGTTACAACCAGGATGGCGTTGATGCTGAGCAGCGCGCCGTAATTTAATTCGGGCAAGCCATGCTGGTCGCGCAGGAAGACGCCGAGGGTCGAATTCATGTTCATGTAGACGAGCGTCATCATGACGGTGACGCCGATGAACGTCACGAAGGGGATATCCTTGAAGACGCGTCCGTAGCCTGCGAATGTCTGTCGCATGGTTTCGGGTTTGGCGTGGGCGTGCGCTTTGGGCTTCGTTTCAGGCAGCGCGGTCAGGACGATGATCGCGGAGATCAGGCTGATGACTGCATCCACGATGAAAAGTGTGATGTATGAATTTGCGATCAGCAATCCTGCGATGGGCGGCGCTATGATGACCGCAAGATTGAACACGACGCGGATGATGCCGTACCCTTCCGCGCGTTTGTCGGGTGGGAGCAGATCGGCAACGACCGCCTCGTGGGCAGGTCCGCCGATGCTCGAGAGCGTGCCAACCACCACCACGACCGCGATAAAGACTCCAATGGATGGGGCGAATCCCATGCCGAGGGCGCTGAACGATGACAGGATGAGACTGGCGATGATCACGGTCTTGCGTCCCATGCGGTCTGCGATGGCGCCGCCGAGGGCGCTGCCCGCCATGCCGGTCACCGAGAAGATCGCAAAGAGAATGCCCACGGTGGACATGCCAATGTCAAAT
>DIDP01000049.1:33404-33737 GCA_002418205.1 Anaerolineales bacterium UBA5797
CCGAGCCGATCGATGAAGACGATAATGTTATAGACCCAGAATGCGCGCGGATATTCGTTATAGACGTTTCGTGTTTTTGCCAGTAAATGGTTCATTCTTCTCCAAATGTCGGTTAGTGGGCAAAACTGCTGGAGGTCGTATTGTTGCAATTTACGGCAGGTATCTCATAGCGCTTGCGAAGTCGCCTGCCGGTCGCGATCATCCAGTTGGCAAGCCGGAACATGGTCGCCTCGAACAAACCCGGACGATGCAAACGGGATTTGACCGTCCGGTCGGCGAGCCGGATCTGTTCCATTTGTTCGATAAGATCCTGCCGGTGATATTCAGCCATAA
>DIDP01000045.1 GCA_002418205.1 Anaerolineales bacterium UBA5797
CGCTCGCAATGACGTATGTGAAATGGGGCGAGAGGGGGTCGAACCCTCACGGTGTTGCCACCGACAGATTTTAAGTCTGTTGCGTCTGCCGATTCCGCCATCGCCCCGGAGCGATGTTTTTATATTCTACCTTATTTTGAAATGCCTTCAAGCCGCGCTGCCGCTTCACGACCTGTAATGATCTTATTGCGCCAATCCTTGATCGCGAACGGGGAATACAACAATAAGACCGTGATCAACCCAATGGCTTCCATGTAGAGGATGTAGATGGGCCAGGGCGGGAGCAGGTCGAGCAGGCTCGGGGTATCCGGCTTGCGGTTGATCATCAGATAGTTGCTTCCGATCTGCGTGTTGACCACGAAAATGATCGCGGCGTAAATATTCATCCAGACGATGACCCGCAGAATCGATTTCCAGGTTGGGCGGAAGCCTTCGACGGCGGTCATGTAAATGGCGGAGGTCACGATCAAGCCATGTGAGATAAAGGTCTGGAAGAAGCGAAAATGGGGGAACCCGTAAATCCCAAGATCGGGCGTCGCCAGCGCCTGGATCCCTCCGCCGATGCCCATCAGGTACATGAATTCATAGATGCTGTAATTCTTCGTGACGAGCATCAGTGCGCCCAGCCAGACCAGCACACTGCACAAATGGAGCGGGAGCATGGTCTGGATCGTCCATTTGCCGACGGCATAGTTCCACCAGTGCCAGGCGAATTCATTCCCCCATAAGATCAACGCCAGCGTCCAGCGGATCTTTGCCTTTGTCTCGCCGCTCGAATCCTTGAACCGGATCAGAAACAAATTCAGCAAAACCAAAACAGCCAGGGCTGTAATATGTGCTGTCCCCAAGAATTCGAACGCGGGACCGGGATAATCGCCGGCGAAGAATTTGTCCATGGTTGCTTCTCCTGATATTGCGTAATTTTACAGCATTGCAGGCGCAAATACGATTCGCTCACTGACCGCGACCGGCGTGATCCAGTCGTTCCCGTCAGGGTGATGGATGTTCGAGAATCGGGCCATGCAATTAAAGGTTCGATGGGACAAACAAAGCCATCGCAGTATAATGAAGTCGTGCGGAGGATGTTCGCATGAGTTCATTTTCCTACTGGTCGATGCCAGCGGATGAAGTTGCGGGGCGATTGAGTTCATCATCAAACGGATTAAGTCAGCGCGATGCGCGCGAAATTCTCGAACGCGTCGGGTTCAACCGCATCCATTCAAAGGAGCAGATCACGCCCATCGGTTTGTTCCTCAATCAATTCAAAAGCCCGATCGTCCTCATCCTCATCTTCGCCACGCTCGTCTCCGCTTTCCTTAAGGATTGGGTGGACGCCGCCATCATCCTGCTCATTGTGCTTGGCAGCGCGCTCTTGAGTTTCACCCAGGATTTCAACGCCAGCAATGCCGCCGAGAAACTGCGCGCGCAGGTCTCGCTCAAATCCATTGTATTGCGGGACGGGAAACCCGCTTCGATACCGACCGAGGAAATTGTTCCCGGTGACGTGGTCCTGCTCTCCGCTGGGAGTTTGATCCCTGCCGATGGGCTGGTTCTTGAAGCCAGGGATTTCTTCGTCAACCAGGCGATGTTGACGGGCGAAACCTTCCCTGTGGAGAAAAAGCCTGGCGTGGTGGCGGAAAGCGCGAGCCTCCCCGAACGGACAAATGCTGTCTTCATGGGCACCAACGTCCGAACCGGGAGCGCGAAGGTGTTGATCGTCCAAACGGGTTTGGACACCGCCTTTGGCGGGATCGCTGACCGCCTGACCCTGCGTCCGCCAGAGACCGGGTTCGAGCGCGGCATCAAGCGCCTGGGGTATCTGCTTACCGAAGTGATGCTGTTTCTGGTGCTGGGGATCTTTGCCTTCAATGTGTTCTTCCACAAACCTGTTTTGGATTCGCTGTTGTTCTCGATTGCGCTGGCGGTGGGACTGACTCCGCAGTTGCTTCCTGCCATCATCAATATCAATCTCTCGAAGGGTTCGCAGAAAATGGCGGAACGCGGTGTCATCGTCCGCAGGCTGGAATCCATTGAGAACTTCGGCAGCATGGATATCCTCTGCACGGACAAGACGGGCACACTGACTCAGGGTGTCGTCCAGTTGGATGGTGCGTTGGATGTGGATGGAACTCCCTCGTCTGCGGTGCAGTTGTATGCCTGCCTGAACGCCTCCCTGCAAAGCGGACTGCCCAATCCGCTCGACGAAGCCATCGTCCAAAAGGGTGCGCAGGGAATGGGTGAATACGTCAAGGTGGATGAAATCCCGTATGACTTTGTCCGAAAACGACTTTCAGTGATGGTGCGAGATCATGACTTACATTCCCTGATCACCAAGGGTGCGTTGGAAAATGTGCTGGCGGTCTGTTCGCGGGTCAAGGCTGGAGAGGAGGAAAGGCTGCTTGATGACGGAATGCAGGCTCAGATCCGGGAGAGATTCGAAACGTGGAGCGCGCAAGGCTACCGCGTTCTGGGGGTCGCGGTCAGGGAGGTCGAATCCCGGGCACATCCATATTCCACAAAGGATGAAACCGAAATGACCTTTGCGGGATTCCTGTTGTTCTTCGACCCGCCGAAGGAAGGAGTCCAACAGACCATCGCTGCGCTCGAAAAACTGGGCGTGAAGTTGAAGATCATCACGGGTGATAATCATCTTGTCGCGCGACATATCGGACAATTGATCGGGTTGGGCGATTTCAAAGTGATGAGTGCGAGCGAACTCAATGCCTTGCGGGATGAAGCACTCTGGCACGCAGTGGAGGAGACCACGATCTTTTCAGAGGTGGACCCCAACGAGAAGGAACGCATCATCCTGGCGTTGAAGAAGCACGAACATGTGGTCGGCTATATGGGCGATGGCATCAACGACGCGCCTTCATTGCACAGCGCGGACGTGGGCATCTCGGTGGCAAATGCAGTGGATGTGGCGAAGGCAGCCGCTGATTTTGTGCTGCTTGAACAAAGTCTTGATATCCTGCGCGAAGGCATCGTGCAGGGGCGCAGGACCTTTGCCAATACACTCAAGTATGTTTTTATGGCAACGAGCGCGAACTTTGGCAACATGTTCAGCATGGCAGGCGCTTCGTTGTTCCTGCCCTTCCTGCCCATGCTTCCGAAGCAGATCCTGCTCATCAACTTCCTGACCGACCTGCCTGAGATGACCATCGCGAGCGATAACGTGGATGACGTGCTTGTCGAAAAGCCGCGCCGCTGGGATATTGGCTTCATCCGCCACTTCATGCTGGTGTTTGGTCCGCTCAGTTCGTTCTTTGATTTTGCCACTTTTGCCGTTCTACTCTGGTTGATGAAGGCAAACGAAGCCATCTTCCACACGGGTTGGTTCATCGAGTCAGTGCTTTCTGCAGGCGTGGTTGTTTTTGCGGTTCGCACGCGCCTGCCGTTCATGCGCAGTCAGCCCAGCCGTGCCATGCTGGGCATGACCCTCGCGGTGATCGCTGTTACACTCGCCCTGCCTTATTCGCCCGTGGCGGGTTTGTTGGGATTCGCGCCCCTGCCGCCGCTCTATCTGTTCCTCATTTTTGGAATTGTTGCCCTCTATTTCCTATCCGCGGAGTTGACCAAGCGCTGGTTTTATGCAAGGCTTCGGCGTGATGAGGAATAAGGCATGTTCTTTAATAATCCTATGCAAGTTACGTTCTCACGAAAATTCAGGCAGGGAGTGAGGGATGGGTGAAAATCATTCGTGCATGGAAAGCCATGACAATGAGCACTTGAATCCCCTGAACATAAGTTGTAAGATAATGTCAGATGCTGAGTAAGTAAGTGATTTCCGAGTTGCATACAGACAGAAAAAGATCATGATCCCACTCGGTGATGCCTCCCGCCGCCCGGTTCGTTTCCCAATCATCACTGTGGTGCTTATCCTCCTCAATGGACTGGCATTCCTGCTCGAACTCGTTGGCGGCGATGCCTTCATCAGCCGCTGGTCGCTTGTCCCGGCGGACATCATGGCGGGGCGAAACTGGATCACCATCCTGACCGCCTTGTTAATGCATGCGGGCTGGGCGCACATCCTCGGCAACATGCTCTTCTTCTGGGTATTCGGTCCCGAGATCGAGGATGTGATGGGACCGCTTCGTTACCTGACCTTTTACCTGCTCAGTGGTCTGGCAGCAACAGCCGCCCAGATCCTGATCGACCCAACCTCCACCATTCCAAATTTGGGCGCCAGTGGGGCGATTGCGGGGGTGATGGGTGCGTTCCTGATCACATATCCGCGCGACCGGATCCGAACCATCCTGTTCTTCGGCTGGTTCGCACGCGTGACTTTCATTCCAGCTGTTATCCTGGTCGGCTTCTGGTTCCTGACGCAGTTATTCAGCGAAGTCGGCGCGCTGGCGCAGGTGCAGAGCGGCGGTGTCGCGTACATGGCGCACGTCGGCGGCTTCGCTTTTGGTGCCTTGACGGCAAGGCTGTTTGAATCCCGCAGTCTGCGGTACCGTCAGGGATTGGAATAGGAATGAAAGGAAATTCCCCCGATCAGCATTCTCCGGTATCGGCTAGCGTTGAAGCGTCGCCTGCAGTCCGCTTATCAAGGACTGCTTCTGTGTGTCGGAAAGTCGGGAGTTGGGATGAAAGATCCAATACTGGATGGGAGGCATCCCGCCTTCGTTGATCTCGTTAATCATCTCGTCCAGTTCGCCTGGATGCGCGCCCCAGTCCGAGAAGTTGAAGTGGGCGCGTCCTTCCCTCACGTCCGCGTAGATGAGCCACGAGGCAGGTGCAATGTTGCTGTACCAGGGCCATTCGGTCTCGTTGCTGTGACATTGAAAACAGTGTTCCTTCACCGCAGTGCGTGTTTCGGGACTGTTCCAATTCGGTTCGGAAACCGTCGGTGGGTTGGTGTGATTCTTTCCGATGGGAAGCAGTTGGATCAAACCAAAGATGATCACCCCCACCAGCAAAATGTACGTCAATGTTTTTTTCATGTCAGCCGGATCCTCCTTTCAAGGAAAAAGCCTGACAACATTATTGTACAACAATTCACAAACAATCTGCTGGCTGAAATCCCAGGGATGAACTGGCACCTTGGGAATATTGTGGTCTTGAACCATCACATCCACTGAAGGAGAGTGTTATGATCCGCGAACTTTCCGTAAACGACCTGTGCCTGCCTTGCAATCCCAAAGTTTTGAACTATCAAAGCAGCGCCGAAATCGGCTTCGACAAGACCATCATCGGCCAGGAGCGGGCAGTGAGGGCGATGCAGTTTGGCCTGGATATCCAGGAGAAAGGCTTCAATATCTTCGTTGCCGGGCAGCCCGGCACGGGGCGTACGACAGCCATCGAACGCTTCCTGGATGAACTTGCGGTCACAAAGCCCGTTCCGGCAGACTGGGGATATGTCCATAATTTTGAAGATGGTTATCGCCCTCATGCCATTTCCCTGCCGGCTGGTCAGGCGCGCGAATTCCAGAAGGATATTGAGGGATTGCTAAAGGGAGTCGCACAGGAAATTGGATCTGCTTTCGAAAGCGATCAATATGCATCCCAACGGGATGAGGCGTTAAAATCCTTCCAGCAACAGAAAGAGCGGATCATCGAGGAAATGGGCGAGTCTGCCCGGCAGGTCGGCTTTGGCCTGCAGGCCACGCCGGTTGGAATCCTTCCCGTCCCATTGAAGGACGGCGAACCCCTGAAGGACAAGGATTTCATGGCGCTTTCGGAGAAGGAACGTAATGATTTGAAGCAGAGGCAGGAAAAGGTTCAGGATGCCATCGAAAATGCCCTGCGGCAGACACGCGCGCTGGATAACAGCGCCCAGGAGGCTCTTGTAAGACTCGATCAGCAGGTCGTTCACTTTGTGCTCGATCATTTGATGGAAACCCTGAGGGGAAAGTATCAGAACATGCCCGATGCGCTCGGTCATCTGGATGCGATCGAGCGCAATATCATCGAGAATATTCCCCAGTTCAAGCCGGAGTCCGGGGAACCGGAGAGGCAGGTTCCGGGTCCGAAAAGAACGCCCACCGACAGATACCGCGTCAACGTGCTGGTGGATAACGGCAAATTGCAGGGCGCGCCGGTCATCGTCGAAATGAATCCCACATATGGCAATCTGTTCGGGCGCATCGAACAGGAAGCCATCATGGGCGCGCTGGTCACCGATTTCACCTTGATTCGCGGCGGGTCGTTGCATCGTGCCAATGGCGGTTATCTTATCCTGCCAGCCGAGGATGTGATCCGGAATCCCTTCACGTGGGAGAGCCTGAAACGTTGTTTGCGGAACCGCGAGATCTCGATCGAGGAGCCCATTGAGCAGCCGGTGTTCACCACCCGAAGCCTGCGCCCGGAACCCATTCCGCTGGATGTCAAAGTGATCTTGATCGGTCGTAATGAGGTTTACCAATTGCTGCTGGCTTACGACGAACACTTTTATGAGCTGTTCAAAGTGAAGGCGGATTTTGATTTCCGCATGGATCGGACCGACGCGCATGTTCAGGATTATGCCAGTTTCGTCAGTAATCTATGTCGAATGGAAAACCTGACGCATCTCGACCCCTCGGGCCTGGCGCGCGTAGTGGAGCATGGATCGCGTCTGGCAGAGGATCAGGGCAAACTCTCCACCCGTTTCGGCGAAATCGCGGATGTGATCCGGGAAGCCAGTTACTACGCGCGGCGGGATAAGGCAGAATTGGTCACCGCTGCTCATGTCGGACGCGCCATCGAAGAACGCTTTTATCGCTCGGCTCTTATTCAGGAGCGCATTCAGGAGATGATCGCCAAGGGGGTTCTCAAAATCGATGTCTCCGGTGAAACGGTCGGGCAGGTGAACGGTTTGTCGGTTCTGCAACTGGGCGATATCTCTTTCGGGCAGCCCAGCCGCATCACTGCCAGCATCGGTTTGGGCAGGAGCGGGGTGGTCAACGTTGAGCGTGAGGCGGAAATGAGCGGTCCCACTCACACGAAAGGGGTACTGATCCTTTCAGGGTATCTTTCGCAAGTGTTTGCCCAGGATAAACCGTTGAGTTTGAATGCCCGCCTGGTCTTCGAGCAGAATTATGGCGGCGTGGATGGCGATAGTGCCTCAAGCACTGAATTGTATGCCATCCTGTCAGCACTTTCGGGCGTGCCAATAAAACAGGGCATTGCCGTAACCGGCTCCGTGAACCAGAAAGGTGAGATCCAGGCGATCGGTGGTGTAAATGAAAAAATCGAAGGCTTTTTTGCCATTTGCAAGGCACTACAATTGAACGGTGGGCAGGGCGTTATGATTCCAGCCAGCAACGTGCCCAACTTGATGTTGAAACGGGAAATCCTCGATGCCGTGGAAGCAGGCAAATTCCATATCTGGTCGGTGGACTCGATCGAGGAAGGCATCGAAGTTTTGACCGGCATGTCCGCCGGGCGGAATCCAGATGGCAGCCTGGTCTCTGACAGCCTCTTCTGGAGAGCAGATCGACGCCTGACTCAAATGGCGGAGGAATTTGCCAGATTCGATAAGGGATATGATTAAGACGATTCGGGATTCGGTTCGCCGAATTCCATTTACGATCCTCATGCTCATTGGCGTGGTTTCGGCTGCTGTGGTTACCAACACATATTTTGAACAGATCACTTCACATTGGATGAACCTGGTGGGCTTCGCACCAAACGACCTTTGGTATTGGCGGATCGAGCGCCTGTTCACATCTGCCCTGGTCACTTCGGGCGGATGGGTATTCTGGCAGGCATTGTTTTTTTATCGCCTTTGCCGTTGGGCTGGCAGAATGGCAAACTTCATCCTACCGGGCTGCTGCCACGTTTTGGGGTATACATCTTGTCACCCTGGTCATGCTCTCCATTATCGTTTCACTGGCGCTTCATCAACTGAAGAATTTTGGGTTGGAAGCCAGTGAAGTGGCGCGGGATGTGGGACCCTCTGCTGGTTATTTTGCATGCCTGGGTTTGGTCAGCGCGAAACTAAAACGCCCGTGGAATTTGATAAGCGGAGGGGTCTTACTGCTGATCTTCCTTACCGTTCTTCTCCTTCCGCCCCAGGCTGGTGAGGATGCCCGCATCAAGTTCTCAGCTGATCTTGCCCATTTGATGGCGTTCCCGCTTGGCTGGATATCGTTATTCATCGACTTCAAGAGGTGATATGAAAACCCGTTGGATCGTCATCACTCTGACCGTCCTCTTCCTATGGGCGGTGGTTTCGCGCTTCACCGAACTGGAACAACTCAGGAACACGCTTCAGCAGGGACAATGGGACTGGATCCTTGCTGCGTTCATATCCCAAACCATTTACTTCATCGCGTTCACGGCTTCGTATCAAGCCGCCTTCGCCGCGCTGGATATCCGTATCCGCACGCGGGATCTGCTACCGGTCACGCTGGGATCCTTGTTCGTGAACATGGTCGTCCCGGCAGGGGTTGCAGGCGGAACAGCGCTCTTCGCACAGGAGTTGTCTCGGCGCGGCAAATCCTCCGCACGGACGGCAACGGGGGTTTTGCTCCAGTTGATTGCAGACTTGACCGCCTTTGTATTCATTCTCGTTCCCGGCTTGATCTATCTCTTTTACGAGCACGATTTGAAATCCTACGAGATCGTCACGGCGATATTGTTGTTGATGGTGATCGCTGCCTTGAGTGCGACTTTGTTGTTGGGCATCTGGAAACCCGCCTGGCTCGAGCGAGTGTTCGATTGGTTCCAACGTGCGGTCAATGGAATCTTTCAGAGGCTGCGGCGTTCACTTCCATTGGAGGAGGACTGGGCGCGGAATAATGCCGGGGAGTTCGTCGAGGCTTCCCGGGCGGTGGCAGGTTCCCCGTCGGGATTGATGCGGACGGTCCTGGTCGCGTTCCTCGCCCATCTACTGGACATCACGACACTGTACATCCTGTTTCGCGCCTTCAATCAACCGATCGGTCTGGGAGTGCTGGTTGCGGGCTACGCGGTCGGGATTCTATTCTGGATCGTGTCCATCACGCCGCAGGGGATCGGTGTGGTCGAAGGTGTGATGGCGTTGACATTTACATCGTTGGGTATCAGCGGCGCGGTTGCAACAACGGTGGTGCTTGCGTTTCGCGGGCTGACGTTTTGGATTCCGATGCTGCTTGGTTACTTCGCCGTCCAGCGGATGCAATTGTTCGGCGCGAACCAGCGCACGCTCACTGAAACCTGGGGCGTGCGTTTTTCTGCCATCCTTGTGACACTGATGGGAATCGTCAACGTCCTCTCGGCGGTAACGCCGTCGCTCTCAGACCGGATGAGACTGCTCGAAAGATATTCACCGTTGGAAGTGCGGCATGGCGGGCATTTGACCGCGGCGCTGGCTGGATTCGCGTTGGTGGTACTCGCTCGCAACCTGGCGCGGCGCAAACGCGTGGCGTGGATATTAACCCTGATCGTGCTTGGCATTTCGGCCGTCAGCCATCTGGTCAAAGGGCTGGATTATGAGGAGGCTTTATTGGCGGGCGGCTTGGCTGTGATTTTGTGGGGGATGCGCGCCCACTTCCACGCCCGCTCCGACCCGCCTTCGATTCAACAGGGATTGCGCGTGCTCTTTGTGGCATTCCTGTTCACGCTGGCTTACGGGGTGGTCGGTTTCTTTTTGCTCGACCGGCATTACAGCGTGAACTTCGGCTTTTCGGCAGCACTGCGGCAGACAGTGGTGATGTTCACGCAGTTCTATGATCCCGGTCTGGTCCCCATCACGCGCTTCGGACGTTTCTTTGCCGACTCGATCTATATCGTCGGCGCGGTCACTTTTGGATATGCGGGATTAATGCTGCTTCGCCCGGTCTTTATGCGCGAATCCACAACGCAGGAGGAACGCCAACGTGCCCGCATCATTGTCGAGGGATATGGACATTCCTCGCTCGCGCGTCCTCTGCTGTTCGACGACAAGCGATACGTTTTCACGCCCGGCGGATCGGTCATCGGATACGTATTGGTCGGCCGCACTGCCGTTACCCTGGGTGACCCGATCGGACCGACCGAGGACCTGCTTCCGTCCATTCAGGCTTTTGCCTCCCTCTGTCAGCGCAACGACTGGCTCCCGGTCTTTTACCAGACTCTGCCGGAGGCGGTCGATGCGTATAAATCTGCCGGGTTCGACGCGCTATGCATCGGTCACGAAGGCATCGTGGACCTGCATACGTTTACGCTCGAAGGGAAGGAGGGGAAGGCGTTGCGCTCACCGGTCAATAAATTGAAGCACGCCGGTTTCACATTTACTTTGCACGAACCGCCCATCCCGGATGAACTGCTGGAGGAACTGTGCGCCATCAGCGACGAATGGCTGACCATGATGCACGGCTCGGAGAAACGCTTCTCGCTCGGCTGGTTCGATGACGATTACATCCGCAATTCACCCATTGCCGCGGTCCATGCGCCCGAAGGCTGGATCAGCGCCTTTGCGAACATCGTGACGGAATTCCAGTTGAACGAAGTCACCATCGACCTGATGCGGCATCGCCGCGGGATGGAAAACGGTACGATGGAATTCCTGTTTGTCTCCATGTTCCAGTGGTCAAGGGAGCGTGGCTACGACACCTTCAACCTGGGTTTGAGCGCGCTTTCCGGCGTGGGCGAAAAACCAGAAGACCCCGCGATCGAAAAGATCATGCGCTTTGTCTACGAACATGTGAACCAGTTCTATAATTTCAAAGGACTGCACAACTTCAAGGAGAAATTCCACCCGAGATGGTCACCGCGTTACCTCATCTACTTCGGCACGGCAAACCTGGCTCAAGCCTGGCTGTCGGTGACGCAGGCAAATTCTGGTGTGGACAATCCGCTCCGGATATTTCCTAAAAAGCTTTGATACTTTGCGCTTATGTTTGCTCGCCAATCTTTTCCTTATGGAAACTGTCCACTTGGATGGCTAAAACTCTCCTGATGACATCGGATTCAATCTGGCGATCATCAGGTGAAACAGTCCGGTCCATAGTGTATATGGAATTATTCTTATGAACGACGGTTCGATCAAGATCGATGCTCAAGATCACGTTTTGGAGATTCAGCCCGTTTCCAGGGATGAACTGAATGCCGTCCTGGATGTATATCGGCAGTGTGAAGATTTCCTGGCGCTGGGTCCAATGGCTGAAGCGTCGATGGAGATGGTAATGAAGGATATCGAGATTTCCAAAAAACAGGGAGGAATTTTCTGTGGCATCTACACAGCCGATGGGGAAATGATCGGTGTCATAGATTACGTTCCGAAGAATCATCAGGGGAATCCTCAGGCCGCATTTCTATCCTTGCTTATGATCGCCGCTCCATTTCGAAACCAAGGGATCGGAAAAACAGTTGTTGAAGCAGTTGAAAGCGAAATCAGAAATGATGCTTCAATAAATACCATCTTTTCGGGTGTTCAGATCAATAACCCGCAGGCAATTCGCTTCTGGCGGAGAGCCGGATATTCCATTATCAGCGAACCCATACTGCACTCCGATCAGACGGTAGCGGTTGATTTACGCAAAGATTTCCCTCCAGACCGGGGATAATGGATTTCCGGCAGGGCCTGGCGCAAGGCTCTGCCGCAACAATTGGATTTGCTGTTTGGGAGGATAAAGGAGAACAGCATTCACTGTTGGGTGACACCAATGCGAATTGGACAGGCTCCTACGGTGCCGCCGCGGACCTGTTGAATGCCACAACCCCGATGTCTTTACCCCCTCGCTCAACCAATTGGACGCATTGATCCAGTCCATGTGGATCACTCCATAAACACACTATCCGAGTGGACAGTGCAAACTCTCCCAGTGATGGGGGAGTTTTTATATCTCCTCCACTACACTTGGGATCAGGAGAATACATCATGTCCAAGAAAACACGAACGAAACGCTTTTTGGCAGGGTTGGGAATCCTGCTGCTTGTCCTCATCTTGGGTTATTTGATTATTCGTCCCTGGCATTTGCGCTGGGGTACCACGACAGAGGATGTATCACGGTCGATGCCTGGTGACCTTGAACACATTGGCTGGACACGTGCGATCACCATTGAAGCCGCCCCCGAACAGGTCTGGCCCTGGCTGGTACAGTGGGGGCAGGGACGCGGCGGCTGGTACAGCTACGATTGGCTGGAGAACCTGTTTGGGTTCGATATCCATACCGCTGACCGAATCCTGCCCGAATATCAAGACCTCAAGGTCGGCGACCCGATCTGCATGTCAAGCAGTTTCTGTCCCAGCCGTGTGACCGTGCTGGAGCCGAATCGCTGGCTGAGCTGGCAGGCGTTGGATGACAGCGGCGATCTGGTCTGGACCTATACGTTTGGTCTGGTTCCCGTTGACGACTCCCATACCCGACTGATCGTCCGCGAGAGTTTCGACAACACCTTCATGCCTCCCGCTGCTGTCGTTGCATTGGAGATCCCAGATGCGGTGATGGAACTGAAAGCACTTAACACGGTCAAGGAATGCGCGGAAGGCATTGCTCGATCGAATTTCACCGCACCGCTTGAGATCATCGTTTGGTTCACTGCACTCGCAGTTTGTTTGATCGCTCTCGTGATGTTCGCGAACCGCAGCGACGGAAAACAACTTCTGGTGCTCAGTGCTGTGTCGGTCCTGGTGTTGCTGTTGATCACGTTCCTGTTTCCTCCGCTTTGGCTGCGCGTTGTCTTCGATCTTGTTTTGCTTGCAGGATTATTCCTGGTCACTCGTCAGCCAGTGCAGGTGACAAAATTATCAACTTCACCGAACTCCTCTCACTAGCCGGGAAGAAGGATGATGAATACCGTGTTAACCGGTGAACGGAAAAAAGACAACTTCATTCTGTATCTAATGGCGCTCGGCGCGGTCATCTTCCACATTGCGCTCAACGGACATTATGGTTTCCACCGCGATGAACTCGATTTCATCATGAACGCCCGTCAACTCGATTGGGGTTACGTTTCATATCCGCCGATCACACCGTTGTTTGCACGAATAGGGCTTGAGTTGTTCGGCGAGTCATTGCGCGGACTGCGTGTATTGCCAGCCATCGCGCAGGGTGTTGCCATGATCCTTGCCGCGCTCATGGCACGCGATATGGGGGGGCAAACGCAATGCGCAGATCCTCACCGCTTTCGCTGTCTTCATCGTGCCCCTGTCGCTGTTTGGCGGCACGGTCATCATGTACTTCGCCTTCGATTATCTTTGGTGGGTGCTGGTTGCGTTCTTCATGGTTCGCCTGCTTGCCACCGATGATCCCCGTTATTGGCTTGGCATCGGCGCGGGCATTGGTCTCGGCATGATGACCAAGTACACGATGGGATTCTTTGTGGCGGCTTTGGTCGTGGCGGTGCTGGTCACGCCTGCTCGAAAATATCTCAAGTCGAAGTGGTTGTATCTGGGCGCGGCGCTGGCACTGCTGATCTTCCTCCCGAATCTCATCTGGCAATATCAACATGACTTCATCGCCTTCGATTATCTCTCCGCCATCCATGCGCGGGATGTGGATTGGGGACGGGCGGATAGTTTCCTGCCCGAACAGATTTATCTCACGACCAATCCTCTTTCCCTGCCCTTGTGGACGGTCGGACTCGGCCTGTGCCTGTTCTCTGCTTCGATGAAACGTTTCCGCACTTTGGGCTGGATGTTCCTTGTCACGTTCGTGTTGTTTCTCCTCAACAAAGGACGCGGCTATTACACAGGTCCGGCGTATGTGATGTTATTGGCGGCGGGATGCGTTTCGTTCATAAATTGGTTCGAGAGGCTTGGCGGGAAAAAACGTCAGATTGGATACGGCTTGTTGTGGACGACGCAGGCGCTCGGGAGTCTGATCGGAGTCATCCTGATGAAACCGATCGCGCCCATCAATACTCCGCTTTGGGATTTTGCAATTGGCATCACCGATGACCTGTTCACTGAAATGGTCGGCTGGCGGGATATGACAAAACAGGTCGCGGAGATCTACCAGTCCATACCCGAATCCGAAAAGCCGAACACGGTGATCCTCGCTGGCAACTACGGTGAAGCAGGCGCATTGGATCTATATGGCGATGAATATGGTTTGCCGCGCATCATCAGCGGTGGGAATAGCTACTGGTATCGCGGCTATGGCGATACCGAACCTGAAACCGTGATCGTGGTTGGTTTTGAAAGCGATTATGCAAAACGTTTTTTCAAGTCATGTCAGTACAGCGGCACGGTGAAAAATTCGTATAATGTGAAGAACGAAGAGACGACCTGGCATACAGGTTTGTATGTGTGCCGCGAACCGCGCCAGCCGTGGAGCGTGATGTGGCAGGAAATGCAGTGGTTTCAATAGAAGCATGCAAAGCAAACTTATCCTCCTCGAAGGCATCCCTGGTTCTGGGAAGTCAACCGCTGGCACCACCCTGCAAAGTTTTTTTGGATGCAGGAACATTTCTTCCCGCTTCTGGCGTGAAGGTGACTTTGACCATCCTGCCGATTTCGAAGGGATTGCCCGTTTAGGCGAATCACAGTTTGACGATCTGCTTACGCGTTACCCGGAACTGGATGAACGGATACGGGAACAGACTGTTGTTCGCGGCGATGATTATCTTTTGAAATATCGAAAACTTCAAAGCTTGCACCCGCAGAAAATAGATCGATCTTTGGTGGATGAGTTGTCCCGTCTCGACGCGTACGATGGCCTGCCAATGGAGGAATATTGTCGTCTTGCGCTTGACCGTTGGCACGATTTTTGTGATGCCGCAAAGGATGTGGATGAAGTCACGTTGATGGAATGCGTTTATTTGCAAAATCCGCTGACAGTGATGCTTGCCCGCCACAACGCTGAACCGCATTTTGCGCGTCAACATATTGAAAAACTGACGGAGATTATCCGTGAGTTGAATCCTTTAGTGATTTATCTTTTTCCACATGATGTAAGGGCAGCGTTGTTACACGTCCATACAGAACGCCCCAAAGAGTGGGCGGATTTTGTCATATGGTATCTAACCGGGCAGGAGTATGGCAAGGCGCATCATTTGAGCGGATATGAAGGTGTCATCCAGTTCTATCAGATGCGCCAAAAGATGGAAGTGGAGATTTTACGCAATTTGCCCATTCAACAACTGATTGTCGAACATTCGGGCGATGAGTGGGAAAGATGCAACGAAGCGATCGTCAATTTTATCCGGCCGTTCTTTCTGTGATAAACAACTGTCCACTTGACCAGCCCCAGACTCTCCCTTTGGTGGGGGAGTCTTTTTGTATATCTGTTTATCATGAAGACCGCAGAACAAAAGGAGATCTAATATGGACAAGACAACCAAAACAGTTTTGATCATCCTCGGCTCGGTGCTCGCGGTGTGTGCCTGTGCTGGAACGGCAGTATTTGCCACAGGGGTATGGTCATTCAACAGGTTCGTGAATTTTGCGGAGGAAAGTGTGAGCGAAAGCCCTCAGGTGGCTGTCAGAGTCGGTGCGGAGATCGCAGATTATGAGGTCCCCGAAGGATTCGGCTCTCCGTACAGCATCCACTTTGGGGATGTGACGTTGATCGGATACAAGTCAACGAGCGAGAGATCTCATCTCCTGCTGGCGCAATTCCCGGAAGGGACAAGTGTCAATTTGGACGAGGTGCTGCGTATTATCAGGGAAGGCGCCAATGACCCGAACAGCATTTGGTATGATACCGAAACGGAGATCGTCGAGCAGAAGCCCGTCACCGTTCGCGGACAGGATGTAATACTCACCATCAGCGAAGGGATGTCTTCTGGTGGCGTCGAATTCCGTATGGCAACCGCGAAGTTCGAAGGCAGGGGCGGTCCGGCCTTGGTGATGATCGCAGGCCCCTTGGATGAATGGGATGCTAAGATGGTGGAAGCGTTTATCGAATCCGTTCAATAGTGATTTATGACACTATCCCAGGGTACACACTATCCGAGTGGACAGTGCAAACTCTCCCAACGGCGGGGGAGTTTTTGCTTATGGGTGAATATTATGTATATGGTATGCCCTTCATTGAAGGGCTAACAACATAATTGCAACGCGTTGATGCATGATAAAACGTTAATCGGAAAAAACATTATGATGAAACACAGGTCCAGGTCCAGAAATGATGCGGATACCAGGCCGGATCATCAAAACCAGCTTGGCTTGGAACGTCTCATCTTTTTCAGTGATGCGGTCTTTGCAATTGCGATCACGCTGCTTGCGCTGGAGATCCGCCTGCCTGAGACGGAAGAGTTGCTGGATAACGCAGAATTGGCGAGCCAGCTGTCAGGTATGTGGCACGAGTATCTTGCCTACATTATCAGTTTTTTGGTGATCGGGACTTTCTGGATGGCGCACCATCGTAAGTATCGTTACATCAAACGCTATGATGACAGGTTGATGTTCCTCAACCTGTTGTTGTTGATGGTGATCGCCTTCATTCCTTTTCCCAGTTCCATCATCAGCAAATACCCCGACCGTTCAGCCACGATCTTCTATGCATTAACGATGGCGAGTACAGGATTCCTGATCGCGGGTATCTGGTGGTATGCAACTTATAACAACCGCCTCACTGACCCTGACCTGGATGCCAGACGACGCAGAGACCAGTTCATTGCACCATTGCTTACCTCTGCGATCTTCCTATTCTCCATTGGCATTGCATTTTTTAGCCCAAATCTCAGCAGGTTGTCGTGGCTTTTGATCCTGCTGGCATCCTTTTATGCAAACAATAGAACTTGATCTATGATGAAGAAGAGTCAGACTCCCGTCAGTGAATTTACCAACTACGTCAACCTCGAACGCCTGACTTTTCTCGTGGACGGTGTCTTTGCGATCACTATCACCTTGCTGGTGCTTGAATTGCGTCCACCGGAGGAAGGTGTGAAAAATCTGGCAGATGGTCTGCTTTCGATGCTGCCGCGGCTTTACATTTACTTTATCGCCTTCTATTCCATTGCCAATCATTGGGTCGTGCACCAAAGGATGTTCCGTCATATCACCAGGGCAGATACGACCATGATGTGGCTCACGATACTGGGTTTACTTTTTATAACCTTGATCCCTGCCGCCACCGCCCTGTTTGGTCGCTTCCCTGGAGAAAAACTGGCGATCGCCTGTTTCTCAGCCAACAGCTTCCTTCACGCCTTGACCAATTGGGCCTTTTGGGCATACGTCACAAATAGGCAGAAGCAGTTTGCAGTGGAGTCTGATCCGCGCCTGTTGACGATCACCGCGCAGGTGTGGATGATCATCAGCGCGGGCTGGCTCCTGTCCATTTTTCTCGGGTATTGGAATATTTATGGGGCTTATATCTCATGGGTACTCCTTCCCAATCTGGTCGGTTTGTGGGGTGGGTATAAGCGCCGAAGGCTGCTGGCTGCATATGTGGACGAAGACCGCCAACATGAAAAAAAGAAAAGCAGGAAATAAGCGGACGTTATATCAAAAATATCCGCCTTCCGAGCCGTGTGTATGCGATGTGTGCCTGGCCTATTGTGCCCGCCCCGGCTGGTGGACAGTGGAAGAGGCGGCCCGCGCCATCGATGCAGGGTACGGAAACCGCATGATGCTTGAGATCGCGCCCGAGTTATCTTTTGGTGTATTGTCTCCGGCATTCAAAGGATGTGAAGGATCGATTGCAACCAATCAGTTCGCGCAAAACAAATGTACCTTTTTGATAAACGAGCGTTGTGAACTCTATGGGACCGGTCACCAGCCGTTGGAATGCCGCTTTTGCCATCATGAACGGCGCGGGCTGGGCCTCAAATGTCATGCCGATCTTGAAAAGGATTGGAAGACATCTGTTGGGCAGGCTTTGGTGGAAAGATGGATCAGAAAAGTCGGTCTGCGATACTGTATCTTTTGAAATTCCCGGAAATTACCAGCCTGTTCATTTTGAAGATACTGCCGGTGCCATCTGGCTGGGAGTTTTTGCAATACTTTCCCTGATCGGCCGGATGCACTCGAAAGCACGCTATCGCAAATTGATCACTCGCAAGGAGAACACCGATGAAAGCAATTGGTTTGTCGCTCGATGATATCGTTCAAATGACTCTGGAAGTTGGCGAGGATTGGGCCATTGCCCATGCCAGGCGATTGATCGAACTCGTCAAACAGATCAGTGACGGCCTATCCTATGATTTTGAAGTGATGGAATTGGCCGCCTATATGCACGATTGGGGGGCGTTTCCAAAGTATATGCAAAAGGATGTGGAACATGCGGTTCGTTCCCGACAAGTGGTTGAATCTGACATTCTGCCTCATCTGCCCCTGACAGCGGATCAAACAGAGCATCTGCTCGAAACCATCGAACTGCACGACTACCGCGATCTGCGTCTGACGCAATCGAACGAGGCGCTGCTACTACGTGAAGCAGATATGCTCGAGTTCCTCGGTGTGATGGGCATGGCACGCGAGTTTGCCCGCGGACCGAAGAACGTGGAGACGTGTTACAAGCGAATCCTTTCACGCCGCGATGGGATCGAAGGTCGCTTCACACTTCCGCGTGCTCAGGAGATCGCCAAAATTCGATTGGAAAGAATGGAAATATGTTTGGGATGGTTGAGTGAGGAGAGCTTTGGAGTCTTGTAAATGAAACAGGAGCGAACGCTGAGTCTGCTCCTGGTGATTAAGTAGATCATGCTTCAAGCGTGACCTATTCCACATTGGGAATCAGGTCCCGCGCCGAGCGGATCGCAGATTCCAGATTGTTATAGATCGCTTCCTGTTCTCCCAAAAGAAGGAGCGCTTTTGCCTTTATTTGTGCGAACTCTTCCTTTGAGTACACTCCCGGAAATACCTGATTGATCAACCCGGCGTTGGCATAAATAACAAATATGCCGAATGGAACATTTACATCGACCCTGTCGCGGCGAACATTGTTTTTAAGTCGGGCATCCCAATCGTCCTGGTACCACTTGACGCGACGAACAATGTTCCCATCACCTGCAGGTTTTACAATGCGCTGGGAGATCACCTCAACACACCAGCGGCAAACCTCGTGTATGACATCCTGACCGCCAACCTCGACTTTGTGGACAGCGGCGGATTTCAATTTTGGGATTCGCTCACTTCCGCAATCTTCACCGACCCAAGCATCGCCACATTCGAGGAATTCAAGTTGATCGTGGTGGAGGTAACGGAAGCCCGGGTAGCTCTTGTGCGTCAGCGCGCCGGCTTGTTTGGGGGTGATGGCTGTGCTGAGATTGGCGCTGGCGATCATTGCGCCTTTCATGGGAGGATGGTTGATGTAAAAACAATGTGCCTCGATTTGTACAAAAGAGGCATTCGGCACGACTTATCCCTAAGTCTCTGTTAATTATTTGATGATGGGTGTGCAAGGTACCGGAATATGATCAACCAAAACATACCCTATCCTGCATCAGGGCAGGAAATACGGGCAGTTCTCACAAGGGTGTGCATGGTCATCGTTTCCCAGCAGGAACTCTTTTTCAGGGGATTCCTTGACAAACCGGGATTCCACCCAGCCCACCAGGTTTCCATCCAGCGTGCTTACCTGCCACCAGTCCAGATCCTGCGGTTGTCTCAGCGTAACGGGGGTCACGTTTTCCAATCGGGCGATCTCCGCGCCGCGGGGCCTGTCGAATAACGGGACCGTGGTGTCTTCGCCATCAAATACGTATGCCTGTCGGCGGACATAATAATCCGAGATCCAGCCTGTGATGCCCTCCAGGGTTTGAACATGATAGAACCGCTGCAGCCCCTGCGGGCTGACATTGCGAATTTCCAGGACGATGACCGGGGAACCTGTATGGATTTCAGCCAGGCTGGCAGCCTGCGGGTCGGCATCCTCCAGTAGTGCCAGAGTATGCTCTGCTGTCAGGCCGTGTTCATCCACGCCCGAGAGCAGCACCCATTCAATGAAACCTGGCTGGTTGGCAATGGGTGTCCCTTCTGCATTGGATATGGGAATGGGACTTGTGATGATGGGTGGCGTTGGGGGATGTGTGGCTGTTGACGCGGGCGCGGCTGGGGTGTTGCTCCTGCAAGCGACAGAAAAGCAGGCAAACAGAAACAACAATAAATAACGGAGGAAGTCAGGGCGGGATGAATTGCAGGTTTTCATTGGTGCACCGAATAAACAGCGTGCTGAAGGACTGATTCAGCACGCTGTTTATAATTTCAGGGCAATGGGTTCCTTAAGGCTTGTTCACTGTGATGAGCGTGCCATTGCTGTCTCCATCCGGGTCGTGATTGTCCGCGGATGCATAGGCATACATGGCGTGGGCCACATCCGTCACGGTAAACAATACGCTGCTGCTGTTTTTGCTGATATTGTTTTTTGTAATGGTGCATTGGCCACTGCCGTTGGTCACACAACTGCCGCTGCCGGACGCGCCCGCACTCCATGACCCACTGACGGTGGCATTGACAAGTGGATTGTGACTAGCATCCTCGACCGTGATCGTAATGGTGGCGTTCCACTTTCCACCGCTGGCAGTTGTGGTGCTCCCGTCCAGGTCACCCACGTGGTCGATTGGATTCGGGGTCACCGTGGTAGAGGGAGTTGGAGGCGGACCGG
>DIDP01000043.1 GCA_002418205.1 Anaerolineales bacterium UBA5797
TTTCACATACGTCATTGCGAGCGCAAACACCCCCCCTGTGGTACTGTACGGGCTTTATGTTCCCCCGAACCCGACAGACTTTTTTGGAGCAGGAGCAGTATTTACCCATCCTTGCAGAGACATTTCTCACCGCGCGCCAGGCTGAGGGAGTGACCAAAGGCACGCTAAAGTATTACCGCGAAAAACTAAACATCTTCCTTGCATGGTGTGAGGCTTGCGCCGTGACGCAAGTCCAGGACGTGACCCCGGACGTATTGCGCCGTTTCCTGCTGGCTATGGCGGAGCGACATAACGCCGGCGGCGTGCATGGCATTTACCGCGCCGTGCGCGCCCTGCTTCGCTGGATCGAGCTTGAGGACGTTATACCAGGATGGAACAGCCCGACGCGCAAAGTCAAAGCCCCGAAGGTGACACTGGACCCAATAGAGGGCGCGTCACTGGACGATATAAACGCCCTGCTTGCCACGTGTGACAGGTCCCTTGCCGGATCGCGTGACACCGCCCTGTTACTGGCATTACTGGACACCGGCGCGCGCGTTGGTGAGTTTCTATCCGTTGACCTGGGAGACGTGGACGCGGCAGGCGTGACGTTGAAGCATACCAAAGGCAGGCGACCCCGGATCGTGTACCTGTCACCACGGACGCGCCGCGCCGTGCGTGCCTACGTGCGGATGAGAGCCGACAACAACCCGGCACTATGGGTAAACATCCACGGCGAACGGCTGAAACCCGAAGGCTTGCGGGACATGCTGAGACGGCGCGCAAAACAGGCGGGCTTGCAAGAGACACCATCGGCGCATGACTTCCGGCGCGCCTTCGCGTTGAACTATTTACGCAATGGCGGCGATATATTCACCCTGGCTAGACTGTTGGGGCATACATCCATCAACGTATTGAAACGCTATCTTGCACAGACCGACCAGGATACACGGATCGCACACAGCAAACATTCCCCCGTTGATCGGCTGTAACATGAATGTTATCAGACAAAAAAGCCTCCCTATTTGCGGGAGGCTTTTTGTTGTTCATCGGGTGTGTATTCGAGCAGGTCCGAAAGATTGACCCCGAAATATTTACATAATGCTTCAATGACTGGCAGATCGAAGCGTGTCACAGTGTTGTTTGCCCAGGCGGTGAGGGATGGGCGGCTGATACCTGTTTCTTTTGAAACTTCCAAAAGAGATATAGTCCGCTTTTCTCTTGCCCGTTTTTGAGCGAGTAATTCACCAAATTTATTGTCAATTGGCACGTTCATAATTTTACTCCAACAGTGAAAAACTAGTGTTACATTCCGGTGTGCAGTGTTTTGTAAATTATAACACAATAGCACTATCTTTAGAATTGTAAAATTATGTACTTTATTTTACTTGCTTAAATTGTAGACTAGTATTACAATGGGGGTATTCAGGAGATACCGCCATGCAAACGACCTACAACGGATACACCGAAAGCGACGAACATGTAAAGGCACGACTAGCCCGCGCATGGAAGCGACACCTTGAAATTATCGCAGAGCGCGAGCAACAACAGCAAGACCAGGGGGAAGATGAATGACAACAGCCCTCACCACCCCTACCCCGCTGGACCTGTCCGCCATTGATCGGGCAGCCTTGCAGCCGTCCACCAAAGCCAAGTACAGGCGCGAAATTGAACAGATGCGCGCCCAGGGTATCAACCCGGCGGACCATGCCCAATTGCAAGCCTACGCCGATACTTTGAAGTCAAGCCGCAAACAGTTTTTGAAGTCTGCCCTTCGCCTCATGGTGCAAGACCTGGAACAGTCATTGAAGGCGGGCGCGACCCCGGACAATATCGGGCATGTGCAAGCCGCGCTGTATCGCTTCGATGCGATGAAAAACGCCGTCACTGTCAAACAGCATAAAGGCATGAAGGCGCATACCTGGCTATCACAAGCGCAGGTGATCCACATTACCGCGTTGTGCGGTGACACGTTGGAAGGAAAGCGCGACTGGATCGTCCTGGGCTTGCTCCTGGGTGCTGGCTTGCGCCGTGAGGAACTTGTCACCCTGACGTTTGACGCCATGAAGCAGCAGCCCGCCAAAAGCGGGAAAATGCGCGACGTGATCGAAGTCACCGGCAAGGGGGCAAAAACGAGAGTGATACCCCTGAGTGAAAAACTAGGATCGCGCTTGCGCGAGTGGCGCGACGTTGCCGGCGGCGGCTTGATCGCCCGCGCCATGACCAAACGCGGCGACCTGTCCGGGAGCAAGAGCAGCAAGGGAGTTTTTGAACTGGTAAGACGCTATGGGGAAAAGATCGGACTGCCTGAGCTTGCGCCTCACGACATGCGGCGGACGTTCGCGCAGCTGGCTTATGAGGCAGGTATCCCCATCACACAGATAAGCGTTTTGTTAGGTCATAGTAGCGTGCAAACAACGCAACGCTATTTAAACCTTGCGCTTGACATTGAAACGAGCGCGAGCGACTTTATCCCCCTCTCATGAAAGGAGAAAAAACCATGACCGCAAACAGCAAACAGATCGAGCCTTTGACCGCGTTGGAGGTGCATAAATACTTCAACCGCGTAGGCGAAGCATTGACCAAAGCCACAGGCAACAAGAGGGCAGGCGAAGCGATGACAAACCTGCATTTTCTTGGACTTGCCCTGCAACACGGACTGACTGCCGACCTGGGCATGAAGGAACTTGCAAAAGCGCGCCGCGCCCTGGAGCGTTTCATCGAAGAAACATTTCCCACCAACACCCCCGCAGGAGGCGCGACGCCATGACCAGACAGCAAGCCGGCAGCAAAGGCGGACGCGCCACAGTTGACAGGCACGGACGCGAACACATGCAACAGATCGGGCGCAAAGGCGCGGCGGTGACATGGACCCGTTACCGGCTTGTGCCCTGGAAACTGTCTCAATATGCGATGGTGGATAAAAACACCAACGAAGTAAAGGCGGTGCGATGAAACATTCCCCACTAACACCCCCACAGGAGGCAGTCGAACAGGCGGTGACCGCCCTCGATGAACTGGAAGCCGCCATAGATGAGCATGATAACCGCAAGATCGGCGCGCGCTTGTACGAACTACGCCGCGCATTGCAGGCATTAAAGAGCCTGGCGGAAGGGCTGAAACAATGACCCGAATACTTATTCTGTTCCTCACCCTGTCCCTTGCCGCGTGCAATTACGTTGACCCCATCGCGGCATTGCAGCAGCAGCCCGTCACAGTGACACCCTCCCCCACTACTGACACGCATCCGAACATGCTAGGAAGTGCGGAACTTCCCCAATGTACGGTTACCGGCGCGCTGAACGTCCGCAGCGGTCCCGGTGTGTCTCATGCGGTGATCGGCTACCTGTACGCGGGCGATATTGTCACCATCCAAACCCAGCGCGGCGCATGGCTGAACATTGGCAACGGATGGATCCATTCCAAATATTGCATGAAAGGAAAATAAACCATGAACGAAAAAACCGAGTTTCAGAAGCAGCGCAGCGGCGCGATGTTGTTTGGCGCGGTGGTGTATGTCGGTGTTGTCCTTGCCTCCACCACCCTGTTTATTACGTTCGTCCTGACCGCCTTCCCGAAGGACGCGTATTTCACCCGCTTTATCATGACGATAGCGGGACTGTTGATCGGTGCCTCCATGCTGGCTTTTCCCGTTGCCCTGCATACCTGGGCAGTCGGTGGGACACACCGGACCGTGACGACCCTCCTCTACTACGGTGAAATGGGGATCGTTGCCCTCAACAGCATTGTGTCATTCGCCTCCCTGCTGGCGAAGTACAGCGGCTACACCATGCCGGAATGGGTGCTACTGTACGAGCCGTTTTCCATCGTGGCTATCGTGTACACCCTGGCAGCCTGGGGGACCATCTTCCAACTTGACCCTATGGCGAAGTCACGCGAACGCGAACGCCAGGCGGAACAGTTGTTCAACGAGAAGGTGTCAAAAAAGGAACTGGAATTCCTGGACAGCATCGAGGGCGAAGATACCATTGTAGCCGCAGCCACGGCGAAGGTACAGGAGAAATATCAGCGCGACTACACCCGGCAGCCGAAGCACTTCGGATCGGGCAAAAAGCAAGCCGCCCTGGTTGACCAGTTGTTCAAGAGCGAAGCGGAGCAGCCCAAACTGGGCAAATCCTTTCGTGAGGAAGAATAGCCGCGTGTACACCTGGACGTGCCAGTTTTGCGGGCAGCCCTTCGAGACGACCCACTACGGGAAACGCTACTGCAACAACGCCCATAAACAGGCAGCCTACCGCGAGCGACAACACGCCGAAGTGTGAGACGGTATGACCGTAACGCAAAACAGCCCCATATGCCCCGGATCGGCAAGGTCCGGGGCAGGGGGATGGATTTTATTACGGCATGAAATTTGTGACACAGAACATATGAGCTACACCCTTGTTTTTTTGAGTATTTGCGGTATACTTCAAGTTGACAATTTAATATTTCATTCGCTGGAAAGTGTGCTTGCCCAGGATAACCCGAGGCTGTCAGGCAGCAAGGGAAGAAAAGGGGCAGGCGAAGAAACAACCGTTAGGCATGAGTTGTGTAAGCGGTTGGAAGGCGGAAAGGTAGACGATTTTTGTCGTCTGTCTTTCCATCTTCCAACCGCTTTTTTTTGTTAATTTCCCGCCCCGTTAAAAAATACCGCCCTGTTGTGAGCAGAGCGGCGGGACGGCGAACACAGTAAAGGACGGTTTACCATGTTCAAGAACAATGATAGCACGATAGCAGGAAAGATACAACTTGAGGAGGGCAGAGGGGGCAAACTCAAATTCTATGCCTTCAACCACAACAAACGCCGGCGCGTTCACATCGGGACGTTGATCGGCGGAACCTATGAAAAGGTAGCATCCATTTTGAGGCAACCGGAGCCGTCCCTATGTGTGACGACCTCCGAGTTTGGCGCGTTGGTGGATGCCGGCGCGCAATTCATCCGCATTATCGCGGAGGGCGCAACGTACAGTATCAGCGTGCCTGACTTCAAACGGCAGGCAGTTGAGTTTTATTTGCCGGCATACGGTCCGCAGCTTCGCGTCCCGCTTCGCGCCTGGCAGTATTCGAGCGCGGTCACCAAACGCAACAGCCGCACGGATGCGCCCGCGCTTGTGCGGTCCGTAATGGACGTGATCGCAGACAAGCGGGAACGACAGTTAAATTTGTTTGGATGACGCCATGCTGAGAGACGACTACAACCCCCGCAGGGAAAATGCTGAAATGTTGGATCGAGCCTATGAACTGGTCGAGAGTGTGCCGTACCAGGTAAGCGCGCGCTGGCTTTTTTACCGCCTCTTACAGGAGGGGTACTACTCTACAAAACAGGACTACGACAACAAGTTTTTGAAGGCAGTCAGCGCGGCGCGCCATGCGTTTTATAAGGGCTGGCGACCCGATACACTAGCCGATGAAACCCGCGAAAGCATCGCCGGCGGCGACGGCTGGCGGGATCCTCAAGCCTGGCTGAAAGCAGTAGCAAAGGCGAAATGTCAACTGGATAAATGGCATACACAGCCGGTCTATCTTGAATGTTGGTATGAAGCCCGCGCCATGACTGACCAATTCAGGCATTACACCGAATATGTCACGCTTCGCCCGATGGGTGGGCAGCCGTCCATCCCGTACAAGTGGGAGGCGGCGAAGGACCTGGAACGCGCCGCGCGCGACTACGGCAAGCCCGTTGTCATCCTGTATTTTGGCGACCTGGACCCGGCAGGCGAAACGATAAGCGAAGTGATCGAGCGCGATATATCCGCATGGTGCAATGTCTCATTCGAGTTTGTGCGGTGCGGACTGACTGAGGAGCAGGTCACCCGTTACAACGTCCCGGAGAACATTGACCATCCCGGCGCGTACCAATGGGAAGCCCTCACCGATGAAGGCGCGCGGGACATTATCACTGAAAACATTAACCAGTATTTGCGCCATGACGCAATAGAGCAGATCGAAGAACAGGAAGAAGAAGTTACCGGCTGGCTGGCTGAGAAGTTGTCACAGCTTGCCGATGAATGGAACGACCAATAGAGGGTAAGTGACAGAAGTCTCCCGCGTCCGCGTTCGATATGTTGAAGAGGGCTACGATTGTATCCCTCTCAAACCCATGTCGAAATTGCCATTGTCAAAGGGCTGGCAGGATCGCGCGCCCTTCCGACAGTGGCAACGCGCGGGAGACGATGTTAATTTTGGCTTGCGGGCTGGCAACGGCAAAGCCTTTATTGACTGTGATACCGGACATAAGGAAAGTGACCCCGCCACTACCGACAATATCAAACGCTGGCTTGAGGGGTTGGGGGTGAGGAACTATCCCATCGTCCAGACGCCTACCGGAGGCGCGCATATATACGTCAATTTTGCGGGCAGTCTGTTGGGATCGAAGCGTAATTTCACCAGCACAATAGGCACGGGTGAATTTCGTTATGACCACGGTTCCTACGTTGCCGCGCCGCCGTCCGTGATCGAGCAGGGAACATACACGCTAGTTTCAGGTGACACGGCGCAATTGCCAACACTGGACATGCACGACATTGCCGCGCTTGTCAATATCAATGAGCCTGTGACCGATGCGAAGCGCGACCCGAAAATGTCAATGCTTGCCCGCGCCCTGGCAGAGGGGCAGGGGATCGAGCGTTACCAGTCGCGGAGCGAAGCGGAAGCCGCCCTGGTGTTGTCGCTTGTCAATTCGGGCTTTGACTTTCACCAGGTCAAACACGTGTTTGATACCTCGCCCTGTGCGGGCAAGTATGCCGATATGAAGGTGAGCAGCCCGAGGAAGGCAGAGGCGTATTTGTCCCACACCTGGAAGAACGCCGAGGACTACCGGCACAACGAAAGCCCTGTGAGGCGCAAGATCCGCGAGCTTCAGGAACTGGCTGAGTATGCCGCGTGGGGCAGGGCTACCGATAAACTGGTGTTCCTGGCACATACACAGATCGCCTACAAGGCGGGACGTTTCGAGTATGCCGCCTCCCGTCGCGACCTGGCTTTACTGGCAGGTGTATCCAGCCAGGAAACAGCCACAAACGCAACGAGGCGTCTCATGGAAAGCGAACTACTGAAACTACAGGAGAGGAGCGCGGCTATCTTCGCGAACCGGTACGCCTTACAGGTGGACAAAATTAGCCACTCCCTAAGAACACCATGTGAGGAAGTGGCTAAATTTGTCCCGTCCCAGGTGCTTCAAAACGGGATGGTGCTTGACCTGGAAGGGCTGGAAACATCCGACGCGTTCAGGAACGGCAAGGGCAAACTTGGACGACGCGCCGGGGAGGTGTACAAGTTGTTATTTATGGATAGCCTGACGGATACCGAAATTGCACAGCGGACCGGCGCAAGCCTGAAAACGATCCGGCGAACGTTGAAGAAGCTGGCGATGGTGAAGGACCACAAAACGGGTGAGGTGATCGAAATGGTGACACAGGGCGAAGAGGGACGCTGGCACTCTAACGTGGTTGACCTGGATTTGATCGAAGCCATCTACGGGACACGCGGCGCGAGGGAAAAGCAGCGCATGACCTACGAACGCGAACGCCGCGACCATGCCCGAAGTCTGGAGAGAGGAAAACTGACAGCATGAAACAGACATCCATTTGTGAGGACGTACAGCCTGAGACCTTGCGCCATTTGGCGGCGCGGGTGTGCTTGCAGGCTATCCGGGATATAAGGGGGGATGATCCGCTTGCCGGGCTGGATGCGTTCTTTTGGTTGACCGGTCCCGACTTCGGCTTTTGGGCTGAGGCAGCCGGTATCCCGTTCGGTGATCCGCTGGCAGTATTGACCGGCGGCAGATTACAGAGAAAGGCGGTGAGGCATGCAAAACATTTTGCAGCTGCTTGAGGGCATGACGCCCGACCAGGTGAGGGAATTCCGGCGGCGGATCGTGCCGGCATTGGAACAGATCCGCGCTGAGGTGGTGACCCCCCAGGCGGCGAAGGCTAGCGACGAAAAAACTACCAGAGGTAAAAGCGATGAAATGCACAGCAACAACAACCAGCGGCAAACAGTGTAAAGCGGGCGCGGTCACAGGATCGGAGTTTTGTTTTTGGCACGACCCCGCCCAGGGACACGCCCGCGCTGAGGCACGCAAAAAGGGAGGGCAGCGGCGGCGCGTGGAACATGCCGGCGACCCGTTCACATTGCCTGAGACATTCGAGACGGTCCCGGACGCGAACAAACTGCTTGACTACACTTTGGCGGAAGTGTTGCCGATGGAAAACAGCATAGCCAGGGCGAGGATCCTGCTGGCAATTCACGAAAGCTATTTGCGGTCCATTGAGATCGGAGAACTGGAAAGCCGCATAGCGGCATTGGAGGCAAGGATAAAATGAGCAACCTGACAAACAGAGTTAAGCGATTGGAACAGGACCACGCGCCGAAGGTCAGTAAATACATGCTAAACATTATGCCGGCATGGGCGGATTGGGATACCCCCGAGGAAAAAGCGAAGGGCTATAAAATCCAGTGTTGTATCCCCTCATTTGGCGGGACCGGCGGCGCGCCGTTCTACCTGGCAACCTGGGCGGATGTCGAAGCGTTTGCCGCGCGGGATGATGTGCATTTGGACATTCGCGCGCCGCGAGGGTGGAAACCCGAGGGGGCAGCATGATGAGCATAAAAAACAGGCTTGCAAAACTCGAGGATAAACAGCCGGCGGAGCCGCGCCCGACATGGAAGGATTTTATAACGGGTGCCTGGGAACCCAGCCCCGAGGAATGGCGCGCTTTTTTGGAGCGCGACGAACAAACTGAACAACAGGAGAATAAAAACGATGTTCACAAAAAATGACTTTCAACGGATGGAACAGCTAGCGAACATACCCGAGGAAAAATTCACGGATGCGATGACGCGCGAGCTTGAAAGCCTGGACCGGGCGGGGCGCAATGAATTAGCACAGCGCGCCATAGAAACCGCGCGCCTGGCGGAGCAATACGGGTACAACGCGCCGGCGGTGGAATTGCCAGAATATGACACGCTGCAGCTGATGCGCGAGGCGGTGCAAAAACTGGCAGGGGGCGCGGTGGATGTCGTCATTGCCCCGACCCCGCCGGGAGAAGCCGGTTATACCTGGCGTGATCCGAGCGACCAGGCGGTTAAGATCGTGATCGGTCCGCATATGTTCGATAATTGGGGCGGGCTATTGTCAACGCTATTGCATGAGGCAGCGCACGCGAAACTACACCCCGAATACTTGGAACGCGACCTGACCGAAGCCCAAAAGCGCGCGAAGGAAACCGGGCGCGTGGAGGCGGAAGCCAGACACCAGGGGCATGAGTGGCAGCGATACGCCGAAGCGAACGCGGGCGAGTGGGCGGTAAAGGCTGCAACCGTTGCGGAAGCCCGTTTTAAGGCGTGCCTGCTGTCCCTGATTTACAAGTAGGGATAATGCCATAAAGCCGCATATACGGAAGTCAAAGCCAGCAGGAAAGCCCAGGGTAAAACTGCCATGCAGCAGATCGCCGCGCCGCGCCCCGTTCGCCCTGGGCGCGCTGTATGCCGGCATTGGCTAAAATTGCACATGGTAAGCGGCTTGTTACTATCGGTATCCAAACCAAAGAGGTGCATAGTAACAAGCCGCTACAGTGACATGACGAAAACCATATCCAAAGGTATCACCGCTGCATGGACGCGCATAAGTTAGGCTTTTAGTATAATTGCCATAATGCCGCGTCACGTGTCAACGGTGAGCAGGGAGAGGCGAGAGTAGTATCCCGCGGCGGCATGACAGTACACGCCTTGAACGTATGCAGGGCGTGTATTTTTGTTTCCCATTTGTTAGCAATAAGCCTTGACGCGTGACAATGCGCGGCGTGTATTTTGTTAGTCTTGCCCGCAGCCATAAGTCACGCTATACTACACCGACAGACTACGGAAAGGCGTACCACAGTAAAGCGCAGGAACGGGCGCAGATGACACACAGAGCCATTACAGCGCAAGCGATGGTTTTGATCGTGTCTAGACTTAAAATCTGTCGGTGGCAACACCGTGAGGGTTCGACCCCCTCTCGCCCCATTTCACATACGTCATTGCGAGCGGCGCTTCAGCGCTGTGAGGCAACCTCCTCATACAAGAGATTGCCTCGTCGCCCTACGGGCTCCTCGCAATGACATTTGCATCTGAAAGGCAGACCATGAGCTTTACCCGTCAACAACTCGAAGAGTTCGAAGACCAGACCCTTGCTCCATACGGCATGCGGAGCAGGGACTCCAAAGGACGCGCCTATCTGGATAACGAACCGGACTACCGCACGTCCTTTCAGCGCGACCGCGACCGGATCATCCATACGACAGCCTTCCGGCGGCTGGAATACAAGACGCAGGTCTTTATCAATTACGAAGGCGACTACTTCCGCACCCGCCTCACACACACGCTGGAAGTTGCCCAGATCGGCCGGACGCTGGCGCGCGCCCTCGGCGGGAACGAAGACCTCGTCGAAAGCATCTGCCTCGCCCACGACTTGGGACATTCCCCTTTCGGTCATTCGGGTGAGGTTGCGTTGGCGCGCCTCATGAAGGATTTCGGTGGCTTCGACCATAACAAGCAGTCCCTCCGCATCGTCACAGAGCTGGAACAGCGCTACCCGGAATTCCCCGGTTTGAACCTTTCCTGGGAGGTGCGCGAGGGCATGGTCAAACACGAATCGGAATATGATATTTCAGACGCCCGCGACTTCAGCCCCGACCTGCGCGGCAACCTTGAAACCCAGATCGCGAACGTGGCCGACGAACTGGCATACACCACTCATGACCTGGACGACGGTCTGCGTTCAGGCATGATCACCCCGAAAATGCTGGATGGGATCGAACTTTGGGAGATCATGAAGCAGACCTACAACTGGCAGGGACCGGACTTGAGCGACATGGAGCGGCATCGTATGATCCGCCAGCTCGTGGGGCTCATGGTCACGGACATGGTCACAGCCACAGATAAACGCCTCAAGGAAAGCAAGGCAAAGTCGCCGCTCGATCTTCAAAAGTTGAAGCACAATGTGATCGGATACAGCGAGGAAATGCAGCGCCGCAACCGCGAGTTGAAGGATTTCCTCTACAAAAATCTGTACCGCCATTACCGCGTGGTCCGGATGCAGGTCAAGGCGGAGAGATTGATCTCCGATCTCTTCAACGCCTACCGCGAGGAACCGCTGATGCTGCCGGATTCCATTCGTTTCTTCGTAGACATCCGCGGCTTGGAAAGAACGATCTGCGATTACATCGCCGGCATGACCGACCGGTATGCCATCGAGGAACATCAAAAACTGTTTAATTTTCTGGAAAGACCGTAACTTTAGGAGGAATATATGACCCAACCAACCTACCTTACACCCGAAGGTGAAGCCAAACTCAAAGCGGAGCTCGCCGAGCTCACCGGTCCGCGCCGCGAGGAACTTGCGCAACGTTTGCGATCCGCCATTCAGATGGGCGATCTTTCGGAGAATGCCGATTATCACAAAGCCAAGGAGGATCAGGCTTTTCTCGAGGGCCGCATCCAGGAGATCGAAGCCATCCTGCGCACGGCGACCGTCGTTGAAAAGAAACAGAGTCACGTGGTGACCATCGGTTCGCATGTAACGATCCAGGAGGAGGGCTTCGACCCGGAGACCTTTTATGTGGTCGGCGCGAAGGAGGCGGATCCGCGCAACGGAAAGATCTCGAATGAATCGCCGTTCGGCAGCGCCCTGATGGACCACAAGGTTGGGGACGTTGTTGAAGCAGAGACTCCTGGCGGCAAGGTGAAACTTAAGATCCTGAAGGTGGAATAACCTTCACTCGAATCAAAAAGAGACCGGTATACCGGTCTCTTTTTGATTCGTTGATTCGGGGTGGAAAAATTTATTTCGCGCGGGGCCAGATCGCAAGTTCCAGAGTGATGCGTTCGAAATAACTGTTCTGCGGCAGGGCGCCCATCCCGTATTCCATGTCCACAACTGTGGCAAGGAGCTGCAGGGTCTCCGTTTCGAGCAGCACCTGCCCCTGCGGCTTGGCGACGATCAGTTCGCCCTTGGGCTCGAGCCGGGCGCGGATATTGGGATCGTTGTAGGCGTGTTCCGACATCAGAACCTTTGTGGCGGTCTTGATGTCGTTCTTGTCGAACAGCCAGACCTCCAACGCCGCGACCTTCTTCGGCTCACCCACGCCGACAGTTTCGGAAACGCCGACGCCGTATTCGCCCAGGAATTCACCGCCAGCGGTATCGATGCTGAACGACTCATCATAGAGATCATCACCCAGCACGTAGGTGGTCATGGTCTGTGTGATGGGAGGCGCGAGACCTAGATCCTCAAAGTTGGTTTTCTCGGCATGTTTGCTGGCTTCAGAGGCTTGCATCACCGCCGTGACCTTGCCGGAACCTCGACGGAGCAACCGCCATAGATAAAAGCCGCCCGCGCCAAGCAAAATGACCACAACCAAAATGGAAGCATAAAGGACAATGTTGCCAAGCCCGGAAGGTTCGGCGATGGGAGGCGCGGTTGCAATTGCTCCTTTACGCGACTCGATCAGAAGGCGAAAATCCTGAACCGCTGCCGGGTCAAGATATCCCGGATTGGACTGCACTCTTCCCAGTGTGGGACCAGCCGCGGTGCCTAGATAATCCCAGCGGTCTTCTGCAAGGTCGGCTGCCACCTGGGGGTTGGCGTTCTTCAATGAACGATAGGAATCGATCGTCATGCGCAGGTAATCGTCCTGTATCGTCTGTTCGAGGACTTCCGGCGTTCCATCCGTCCATTGCACCGGCCAGAGTCCCCAGCCGATGATCAAGCCGAGGAGCAAACCCAATACAACTCCCAAGACGAGAACCACCCGTGTATTCTTTAGAAGGTTTTTTATGATCGCAGTCACAGCTTCCATGGTCTTTTCCTTTTGTATGGGATGTCCATTACATTATATACCATCCCCTGCCCAAAACAACCATCGAAAGTACCAAAATCTATACCCGCTCCATCAAATACAAGACCCGTTCCGATTCACGCACCTCGACCGCTTCATGAATCTTGAAATTCCTTTTGAACGCAGTCTCGAATCCCTCGCGCACATAGGTGGGAAAAATATCCTTCCGGGAGGCCAGCAATTTTTTAACCTGACTGTCCGATTTGGGGACGAATTCGATCACCAGCCATCTTCCGGTCCCGGCAAAGAATTCAGCCAGTTGCGGCAGCGGCACGTTGTTTGAGATCGCCAGATGGTGGATGACTGCCAGCGCCAGCACCAGATCTGCAGGTCCGCGCCCGCCGAAGGATTCACGCTCCCGGTTTGCCCAACCGATCGCCGGTGAAGGATTCGTCAGATCGAGCAGCAAAGGCAGGAGGTTCCCTGTCTTATCCTTTTTTGCCTGACGATAATTTTGCTCCACCGCCGCGGGATCGATATCAAACGAGACGACATACAGACCAGACTCGCCCGCCACCCGGCTGAAGATGCCATTGTTCGCACCCAGATCCCAGACAAGCGCGGGCTGGATCCGTTCCGTCCACGCCCTCACAAGTTCCTTCTTGTGTTCGAACGCCGCGTCGGAATAGTTGGTGATGTCATAATAATTTCCCCATTCCGTGCCGCGCGGCGTCCAGTCCAGTTTTTGGACCGAAGCGATCAGGCTGTCGATCAAACCGATCATCGCCTGTCTGCTCATCGAACCGCGGCGCGATTTCACCTCCTCGCCGGAGTAACGTCTCTGCGCGCCGGCATGGAGATGGATGTGGGTCAGCAAACCGAAATTGAAGCGGGTCTTCGAAGGGAGCAGTTCACTCGCAAGATCGAGCGGCACGCCGTCGATGTACACGCGCAGCAACTGATTCAGGCGCACATCGGTCAACGCCATCAATGCCAGCGGCGCAAGGAAATGCTGGCAAAACTGACGATATGCCACCCACGGCTCCCCCTCCTTGTACAGTTCGAAGGAAAGCGTATCGATCAACGTCGCTTTGCCGCGCACAAATTGAATGTTGTAGGCGCTGGCGTCCTTCAAGGACATATCCTGTTTCAAGGCACGCTTTTGGATCGCGAGAGTTGCAAGCGCAGCATCCTTCAACTGACCGAACGACCATTCATACGGATGGGAGATGAACGGCACGCGCTCCGGCTGGATGACCCTTAGAGCCGCTTCGGATTCAGCCGGTTCCTGCTCCACCTCCACATGCGGGATCAGCAACCCGGCTTTGACCAGCTTTTCGTACAGCCCCGAATCCATCAACCGCGCATACTCCTGTTCGTAGGCGCGGTTGACCTGTCGGTACAGGGTCCCGCCCTGGGAAAACAGGAACCCGCTTGGGTCCCGGAATGAGGCGGGAAGCTGACCGTTATTCGTCTTGCGATTCGGCATCGTCGTCTTCGGGCTTCGTCTTGACTCCAAACCATCCCTTGATCCTGCCCCATGAGGCGCGGATGGCTACGCCCAATCCCAGCAATGCTGCGATCGCAAGCTGGAGCAGGAAACTGCCGGAACCCGGGTCAAGATATGGAAGGGGTGTGTAGTGCATATTTACTCCTGTTCAACGGTTTCAGGGATGACATTTTCCAACAGAAAAGTTTCCTGACAATTTGTACACTGCGCCTCACGTTTATTGGCATAGACCAGCAAGCCGCTGCAATTGGGACAGGGCTGTTTGAGTGGTCGCTTCCAGGAGGTGAAATCACAATTCGGGTAGTTGGCGCAACCGTAGAAGGTCCGTCCCTTGCGGGTCTTCTTCTCGACGAGATCACCGCCGTCCTTCGGGCAGGCAACCCCGATCTTTTCGAGCCACGGTTCCGTATAACGGCAGGCCGGGAAGTTCGAACACGAGATGAATTTTCCAAAACGCCCATAGCGGATGACCAGTTCGCCGCCGTCCTCGGGGCAGATGCGACCGATCTTTTCCGGCTCGCTTTTGGTGACAGGCATCTCAGCCTGCGCCTTCTTCAGATCCTCGGCAAACGGATGATAGAACTCGTGGATCACTTCCGACCATTCCGCCTGACCGTTGGCGATCATATCCAGGTCCTCTTCCATGCGGGCGGTGAATTGATAATCCACGATGTCCGAAAAATACTGCACCATCAGGTCATTGACCTGCATGCCGATCTCGGTGGGCACCAGCCGTTTTTCTTCGCGCACCACGTAACCGCGCTGTTGGATGGTGGAGATCGTCGGCGCGTAAGTGGATGGACGGCCGATGCCATCCTCCTCCAATGCCTGCACCAATGAGGCTTCCGAATAACGCGGCGGCGGCTGCGTGAAATGCTGTTCAGGGATTAACCGAACGAGTCCCTGCCTCTGTCCTTCCTCGATGCCTGCCGGGATCTTTACGTTCTCCTCATCTTCATCCGTTTTGACGTCCTCGTTCTTTGCCTCCTCGTACACCACCAGGAAACCGGCAAACTTCACGGCCGAGCCGGAAGCGCGCAGGAGATATTCATGTTCAGCTGTCTTCCCTGTCACCTCAACTTGTAAAGTGTCATAAACCGCCGCCTCCATTTGCGAAGCGACAAATCTCTGCCAGATCAAACGATACAGCTTGAACATGGCAGGCTCGAGATATTCCTTGATCTGTTCCGGCTCACGCATTACAGAAGTTGGGCGGATGGCTTCGTGCGCCTCCTGCGCATTGGCAGACCGCTTGGTATATTGGGGCGGTTCGGGGGGCAGATAATCCTTTCCGTATTTGCCGCCGATATATTCCCTGGCTTCGTTTTGCGCCACCGCAGAGACATTCGTCGAATCTGTGCGCATGTAGGTGATCAAACCGGTCGTGCCGCCGTTGCCCACGTCCTGACCTTCATACAGCCCCTGTGCGAGCGCCATCGTCCGCTTGGCGGTAAAACCGAGTTTGCGTGAAGCCTCCTGCTGCAAGGTCGAGGTCGTGAACGGCGCGGATGGCTTGCGTCTGCGTTCGCCGCGCTTGACCTTCGTGATCGTGTACGCGGCGGTCTCCATATCCACGAGGATCGGCTTGACGGTTTCCTCGTTCGGGAGCTCCGGATCCTTTTCGTCGATCTTTGCCAGCTTCGCAATGAACGTGGATTTCAATCCGTCCGGTTTGAACTCGCCATGGATCGACCAGTATTCCACAGGGACGAAATTTTCAATTTCCCGTTCGCGCTCGACGATCAGCCTGAGAGCCACCGATTGCACGCGTCCCGCTGACAGCCGCCCGCGCACCTTCTCCCACAGGATCGGGCTAATACTGTAACCGACCAGCCGATCCAGAATGCGACGCGCCTGTTGGGCATCCACCAGATCGGAGTTGATCTGGCGCGGATGGTCAAAAGCCTCTTTGATGGCTGGCTCGGTGATCTCATGGAACACAACCCGCTTGGCGCGCTCCGGCTCGATCTCAGCCGCTTCCATCAAGTGCCACGAAATGGATTCGCCCTCGCGGTCGGGATCGGTCGCCAGATAGACCTCCTCCGCCTTTTGCGCGAGTTTCTTGATCTCCTTGACGACCTCTTTCTTTTCGTTCGGCACGCGATACTTCGGCGTGAAGTTGTTCTCGACATCCACCGAGAGCTGCGACTTCAACAGGTCGCGCACATGCCCCACCGAGGCGCGGACCGTGTAGCCCTTGCCGAGATAACGTCCCACCGTCTTCGCTTTGGCAGGCGATTCGACGATGACCAACTTCCCATCGCGTTTGACCGGCTTCACCACCTTTTCCGGTTTCGGCGGCGGGGTCATGCCTTCGTGCGCTTCCGTGCGACCCATACGATAAAGTTTCGTTCCACAGACAGAGCAGGTGCCAATCGTGACAGGAGATCCATTCGCGTTGAAACTCGCGACAGGGTCCTTCATCTCACGCTTGGTCTTGCATTTCATACAATAAGCTTCCATTGATTCACCTTTAACATGCCATCATTGTGACATCTGTTATAGAAATTTCTCCTGGTTGTGCTTCTTCAAATGTTCGACGACATTTTTCACTTTTTGCGACTGGTCGGTCTTGCAAACCATCAACACATCACCCGCATCCACAACCACGAAATCGTCCATGCCGATGGTTACGACCAGCCTTTGTTCATTGACGCTGTACACCAACGTATTGTGACTATCCACAGACAAATGCTGTGAGTTGACGGACACGTTCCCGTTCATATCGGGTAAAAGGACTTCGAACAACGAATCCCATGACCCAACGTCGCTCCAACCCAATCCGCCTGCGGGCAGTACCGCCACGCGTTCGGCTTTTTCCATGATGCCGTAATCTATTGTCTCGGTCTTCAGTTCAGTCCACTTCGCCCGTAGAATATCACCGCCCTCCGGCAAACCCCACGCCTCGGCGATTTGTCGGGTGGCATTGTACAGTTCTGGCATCTGTCTTTTGATCTCAGTCAGGATCGAGTCCACGCGCCAGATGAACATGCCGCTGTTCCAGGAATGATCGCCGCTCCGCAGGAGCTGCTGGGCAGTGGCTTCATCCGGTTTTTCCTTGAAGCGTTTGACCGTGTACACCGGATACTTGTAATCACCCTCCAGCGGTTCACCTTGCTGGATGTAACCGTATCCCGTGGACGGGAACGTCGGTGTGATTCCCAATGTGACCAGATATTCCTTGTGGGCAACGTCGAACGCGGCGCGCAGTAGATATTGAAACAGGTCCTGGTTCCGAATGTGATGGTCGGCGGTCTGGATCGCCATCATCGCCTGCGGATCGCGTTTTTCAAGCACAGCAGCCGCCAATGCTACCACAGATGCCGTTCCGCGCGGCGCAGGTTCGATCAAATAGTTCTCTTTGGGGATGGCAGGGACCTGCTCCTGCATCACACGCGCCTGTTCCAAGACGGTCACCACAAGGATGCGTTCAGGCGGAAAGATCTTTTCGAGCCGGGCAAAGGTGCTTTGAAAAAGAGTCTCTTTTCCAAGCAGGGGCAGCAATTGTTTGGGGGTTTCTTTTCTTGAGATCGGCCACAGGCGGGTCCCGCCGCCGCCAGCCATGATGACTGCGTATGTATGTTCCATAATTCCCTATACAGAATAATCGGATTGCGCCTCACGAACGGCAACATAATTCATCCCGCCAACCCGGCGCACCATGCCCTTCAATTCCATCAGCGCCAGCGCAGCGGAAACCTTCTCGATTGGCAGATCGGTCTGATTGCAGATCTCATCCACGTGCAAAGGTTCACTGCCAAGCACGCCCAGCAGTTTTGCCTCTGTTGTATCTGCAGGGATGAGCCTGCACGCGGCCTTCTGTTCGCCGACGCGTGTGATGTCCAAAGCCTGCATGAGGTCACTGACACTCAGCAACGGCAACGCGCCTCTTTGGATCAACTTGTTCGTACCCTTGCTCTGCGGCGCAAGTATACTACCGGGCACGACAAAGACCTCGCGGCCCTGTTCGGCCGCAAACTCAGCCGTGATCAACGCGCCGCTCGTCTCGCCCGCTTCCACCACAACGACAGCCAATGATAACGCAGAAATGATGCGGTTGCGCGGCGGGAAGTTGGACGCCTCCGGCGGCGTACCGGGCGCATAATCGCTGATGACCGCGCCGCGCGCCAGCATTTGCTCCGCCAACGCGCGATGTTCCGGCGGATAGATCTTATCCACACCCGAACCCAGCACAGCGATCGTTCGTCCGACCGGCTTTAATGCAGTTTGATGTGCGATCGCATCCACGCCGCGCGCCAGTCCGCTGATCACGGTCATGCCGTTCGCGGCAAGAAATGATGCCAGTTCTTCCGTGATCTGTCTTCCATACGGTGTGACGCGTCGCGTACCCACGATCGCAACCGCGAACAGATCATCGGGCAGATACTCGCCACGGATATACAACACAGGCGACGGCTGTTCGATCTCCTTCAATCGTTGCAGATATGTCTCATTCTGCCAGGTCAGGATTTTGATGCCCTGCTTCTCGATCTTCTCCCAGACCTTATCCAGGTCCACAGTTTCACGCGCCTTGACCACCCGCTCGATCACCTTCGACCCGAGACCTGCCTCCGCCAAATCCGTCGGCGACGCCCTCCACACGGATTCAAGTTCGCCGAAGTACGCGACCAATCCCTGCATGCGCACCGCGCCGATGCCCTTGATCAAATTGAAGCCGATCCAGTATTTTTTATCGTCCATAAATAGTTTTTACCACGAAGGCTTGTATTGAGCGATGACGAAATGACTCACGCACACCAAGGAGTTTACTCTCTCGGTCGCGACCTCTGATATTCAACCTGCAACTCGTTTTACAATCCTTCGAGTAGATGGACTCTCAGAAGACCGCGACCAATGTCCAGGTCCAGAATGACCGAGGGGATGTTGGGCAGGAGAATCTCTTTACCGGCATCGTCCCTCACCACATACACATCGTTCGCGCCCGTCTCCAGAATCTCGACCAACTCGCCAAGCGGACGATCGTTCTCATCCACCACATTCAACCCCAACAATTCGTGTTTGTAGTGTTGCCCTTCGGGTAATGGGACATCCTTCGTTTGCACATACACCCACTGATTGCGATATAAGCCTGCCTCTTCGGGCGTGTCAACATCTGAAAATCTTACCAGCAAACCCGATCCATGAGTCCGTACACTGGCGAGGATCATCGGTTTGTGGTCCTCACCCACAAAAAGTTTTCTGCCTTTTTTCATGCGCTCCGGAAAGTCGGTATGCAAATCCATGATGATCTCGCCCTTCACCCCATGCGGACGGCGCAAAAAGCCGACACTCAAATAAAGAGGCTCGCCGGTCGGCGAGCCTGTGTTTTTCGTATCAGCCATTATTCCGGCTCTACCACATCGAGAGTGGCTTGCTTGCCTTCCTTCTCAGCCGCCACCCTAAGCAGCGCGCGGATGGAGTTGGCAACCTTGCCGCCTTTGCCGATGACCCTCCCCATGTCATCCTTGGCAACCTTCAACTCCAGGCGGATGCGTGAACCACCTCCCAACTCGCGCACCTGCACTTCTTCGGGGTGATCCACCAACGATTTGGCAATATATTCGATGAGTTCTTTCATAATTTATTTCTCGTCATTGCGAGGAGCATTCTTTGCGCCGAGACGATCTCCATTTTGATGACAAGATCGCCCCGGGCATCGCCCTCGCAATGACAATTAAACCTATCTGCTCGTCTTATCGGACGCGCCGCGGGCAGCTTCCGCCTCTTCGGCTTCCTTCACGAGAGTCTCGACAGACTCACCCTTCTTGAAGCGTTCCCAGCGATCCATCGTGCCCGAGGCTTTGAAAACCTGCGCCACCGATTCGGTCGGCAGTGCGCCGTTCTTCATCCAGTGGAACACGCGGTCTTCCTTCAAACGGATTGTCGCGGGTTGGGTTCGGGGATTATAGAAGCCCAGGATCTCCAAAAAGCGACCATCGCGAGGGGACTCACTGTCCGCGGCGACGACACGATAAGTGGGCTGCCCCTTCAAACCAATGCGACGTAAACGTAAACGAACCATCTTTCTTTTTTCTCCTTGAAATGTTTTGCGTTTCAGGCAGGCATAGAGGAGTGCGTGAAAGGACGCATGCGGGCTGAAATCACAGGCGGATATTTTACCAGAGTTTAGGCGGGCAACGTGAACGAAATCTTCGTACCCCGCCCCGCGTCCCCTGCGGAGGCGGTGTCGCTTTCCGCCCAGATTCGCCCGCCGTGTGCCTCGACCAGATATTTCGCAATGGACAACCCCAGCCCCATTCCACCTGAATCGCTGGATTTATAGAACCGTTCGAAGACGTGCGGCAGATCAGCAGGATCGATCCCCGGACCGTTATCCTGCACAAAAAGCAAAACGCTTCCCGCGGGATTTGAACCTGATCCCGTTAAACCGATCTTCACCACCCCCCGACGAGGGGCATAGCGCAGCGCGTTCGATATGAGATTCGACAATACCTCCCGCACGCGTTGAGGATCGATATTCACTTCGCCAATCTCATCCAACGACAACGCAATGGCGATCTCTTTTTCCCCTGCCTGCGATTCAAACGAAGCCACGGTGTCGCTGATCAATTCTTTTATATTGGTCATCTCTTTTTTCAAGCGCAAGCCGCCGCTCTCCGCAAGTGCAAGTGTCCGCAAATCTTCGATCAAACGGGACAAGACCCGGGTCTCCTCAAGAATGGACTTCAACCGAGACTCGTCGGCTGCATACATCCCATCCAAAATGCCTTCCACGTTTCCCTGAATGACAGTCAGCGGAGTACGCAATTCGTGTGAAACATCCGCAAGCATGTTGCGGCGCTGCCTGTCATTCTCTTCCAGGCGCTCCGCCATCGAATTGAACCCATGCAACAGGGAGCGAATTTCAGGCGTGCCTCTCACTTCCACACGAGCCGTAAGGTCACCGTCAGCCACTTTGTTGGAGGCTTCCACCAATTCATCCAGCGGACGCGAAACTCTGCGTAAATTCCGGGTTGCCAGGGCTGCCATGGTAATGGCAAAGACCAGGAACAAAACCACAAGCGGAAAAAACCACTGCAACTGAGGAGCAGAAATCTGGATAATCCCCAATGAATTTAATATCAAACCAATAACACTGCCAAAAATGACAAAGCCAAATAAATTAAAGATCACGAACAGACACCCCAACCTTCGAAAAAAGGGGGCATGCCGCATGGGTCGCCAGCGTCCGCGCTGCGGCGGCCATTCTTCATTTTCTGGCCACCACCGCGGGCGTTGACGATGGGAAAAGCGAGGAGGATGGTTCATTTATTTTTCTGCAAATTTATAGCCGACGCCGTACACGGTCAATATATATTTTGGTTCGCTGGTTTTCGTTTCGATCTTGCGGCGGATGTTCTTGACATGCGCATCTATTGCACGTTCATACGACTCAAAGGCAACGCCATGAATGGAATCGAGCAGTTGCGCACGAGTGAATACACGTCCGGGTTGACGTGCCAGCGTGGCGAGTAATTCAAATTCGGTGGGAGTCAACTCATCGATCGCACGGTTTTCTGCAGTGACCCGCATCCGTGGCACATCGAGGGTCAAATCCGCGATGCGGATCATTTCGGAACTCATGTTCATCGCGTTTTCGATGCGCCGGAACACTACCCGGAGGCGCGCCACCAGTTCCTTGGGGCTGAACGGCTTGGTCATGTAATCGTCCGCGCCGAGTTCGAGACCAATGAGCTTGTCCGATTCTTCGGAGCGGGCGGTCAGCATGATGATCGACGCGTTGGAGGTTTTGCGAAACTCACGGGTAAAGTCCAGCCCATCGAGCTGAGGCAGACCCAGGTCCAGAATGATCGCATCCGGCTTTTCCGTCTTCGCGAGCGACAAGGCTCTCTTCCCGTCATGCGCGATGATCACGCCAAATCCGGCGCGTTCGAGGTAATCCCGCACGAGTTGGGTGATCTTGGGTTCGTCGTCTACTACGAGGATGGTTTTCATTGAATTTCGTAGGGGCGGATTGCGATCCGCCCCTACGCATTATATTATTCTTTCTTCTCTTCGGTCGGTTCGCCATGCACACGTTTGTGCCACTCATCGAACATCGGCGGGACGCCACCCTCCCAGCGTCTGCCCCAATGACCGGGATGGCCTCCCCACCCCCAGCGTGGACCCCAGAAGGCAAAACGAAATGCCTTCAAGGCGAGGAAGAAGAGGAAGAGCGGGATAAGGATCCCAAAACAGCCGAGACCGAATCCAAATGGATGATGGAAACGCAGGCCATATCCGTAGCCGTAATAGGGATATGGCGCGGGCACCGACTCACCCGAGGGCGCTGTGATGGTGACCGGCGATCCCTGGGCAACACCCGCACGGAACGCGAAGAAGCCGATGCCCGCGACCGCGGCGATCAACACCAAAGCTGAGACGATTCGTAAACCAATTTTTCCGTTCATGTTCACTCCTTTGTTTGAACTTATGACAGGAGTATAGATTCAGGTTGTGAATTGATTGTGAAGAGAGTGCGGAGACAGATTTGCCTTTTCCCATCCACTAATGGTAGGATATACATATACATCGCACGGAAATCAATAACAAATCATATAGGGGATCTTTATGCAACTATTCCATTACAGCACAAAATCGTGCTTTATTTCATGTCCGTGAAAGGAGAAGAGAATGAAACCGGAAATTACAGACATATCCTACAGCACAGCTCTCACATTTGAATTGGTCACCCGGTATGATTTCTTCACACTGGGTGCGCCCACACTTCCATCTCTAGGCAAAGAAGTCATCTACAAACCAAATGCAAACGCCAAAGGGACCGTTGTCTTTTTACAGTATAGATTGGGCGATCACATTGTCGGCGCAGGCTCGTCACTCAAGGATCAATGGGGAATCCCCTATTATCGATTCCCCATCCAACCCAAAAAGAAGATCCACCGTCACGAATTACTGATGAATCTGGAAAACATGAACAATCCAGTCTTTTACGTTGCACCGGAGTTTCACACCATCGGCGGGCTATATGAATCCCTGATGAACCGGACGGTATTAGCCAATTCCACATTCTGGTCACCGCTCGGAATCGGTGTATTGACCGCGAAAGAGAAGAACATCATTTCCTATAAACACAATACGCAGTACGGAATTTTGGAGCCGGGCAACATCAAGATCGAGCACCTGCTCAAAGGTGAAATGCTTTTGAATGTTTTAAAGCAAAGATTTGAGACGAATCAAACCAGGGTTTACGATGACAACAATCTTGCCTTGCTGGGGGATCAAATGCTGGAAAATTATCTCAAGCTGTTCCATTCGACCAGGGAACGCAAACTGATCGATGATATCGCGGTCAGCCGTGACCGGATCGAGGCTCGCGACTATTTGAGTTTGATCTCCACCCTGTTGTACGACTGTTACGTTTATATTGTTACAACATAGCTCTTTGTCATTGCGAGAATTGGCGGCAAGCGCCACGGCGAAGCAATCTCACTCTCACGTGTTGTTAAAAAAGGATTGCTTCGCTTCGGTTTCGATACGCCCGACGAACACGGACTACTCAACCATCGCTCGGAATGACATGCGGCTACCCAAACAACTTCCCCAACCCTTTTCCGCCCGTTTTCTGAAACATCTTCATCATCTTCTGCGCTTCACGGAACTGTTTGATCAGGCGGTTCACATCCTGCACTTCCATGCCGGAACCAGCCGCAATGCGTCGTCTCCGTGATGCGTTCAAGACATCGGGATTGCGCCGTTCCTTGAGTGTCATCGAATTGATGATGGCTTCGGTCTGCCTGAAATTCGCTTCGATGTCCTTCGGATCCACCTGGCGCGCGGCCTGCCCCAACTGCCCGGGCAGCATATCCATGATCTGGCCGAGCGGACCCATCTTCTTCATTTGCTTCATCTGGTCGAGCCAGTCTTCGAGCGTGAACTGTCCCTTCATCATGCGCTCGGCGGATTTTTGCGCGACATCCTGATCGAACGCGGCTTCGGCTTTTTCGATCAAGCCGATCATGTCGCCCATGCCCAAAATTCGCGACGACAGCCGCGCCGGGTCATACGCTTCGAGCGCGTCGAGCTTTTCACCGGTACCAATAAACTTGATCGGCACACCGGTCACCGAGCGGATGGAGATCGCCGCGCCGCCACGCGAATCGCCATCCATTTTGGTCATCATCAAGCCCGTAATGGACACATTGTCGCGGAATCCCTGCGCGATGTTCAATGCCTCCTGGCCGATCATGGAATCGACGACGAGCAGGATCTCCACCGGCGGGACCTTCGCCACGATGGCCTTCAACTCGTCCATCAACTGCGCGTCCAACTGCGACCGACCGGCTGTATCCACGATCATGACGCCGTATCCGCCCTTTTCGGCTTTATCGAAGGAGCGCTTCACAAGCTCCGGCGGCTTGACGTTCAAGTCCGCCTCCACCGGGACATCGACCCGTTCGCCGAGTTGCTGAAGCTGGGTCACAGCCGCGGGACGATACGGGTCACCCGCCACAAGCATCACGCGCTCCCCTTTCGAACGGAGCATCTTGGCCAACTTCCCAGCACCGGTCGTTTTACCCGAACCCTGCAAACCGACCATCATGACCACGCGCGGCTTGGGACCCGTGAGATTCAACGGCGCAGGTTCCCCCAGTAACTGGATCAATTCCTCGTTGACGATCTTGATGACCTGCTGACCCGGCGCCAGCGCTTTTGAAACCTCCGCGCCGACGGCGCGTTCGCGCACACGCGCGATGAACGTTTTGACAACACTGAAGTGTACGTCCGCTTCGAGCAGGGCAAGGCGCACCTCGCGCATCGCCGCGTCCACGTCCGCTTCGGTGAGTTTGCCGCGGCGGCGGAGTTGGTCAAAGACCTGGTTGAGTCGGGAGGTCAGATTTTCGAACATAGGACAGGGATTGTAGTGGCGAAGCAGGTTCAGGTCAAGAGAGAGGCGGTGTGGGATTGTGCAACAAGTCCAA
>DIDP01000028.1:0-900 GCA_002418205.1 Anaerolineales bacterium UBA5797
ATGTTGACATGATCGTTCGGGTGGACGTAATACATGCCGGGTCCGCCGCCGAGGATCTGTGTGGCGCGATTGGCGATGACCTCGTTGGCGTTCATGTTGTGACTCGTCCCCGCGCCTGCCTGGAACGGATCGACCACGAATTGGTCATCCCACTTGCCGTCCATCACTTCTTGTGCGGCCTGGGCAATAGAGTCTGAAAGCTGTTGCGCGGAAAACTTTTTATCGTCCACTTTGCGGTCGTTGAATAATCCAAGTTCGAAGTTTACGAGCGCGGCGGCGCGTTTGACCGCCGCAATGGACCCGATGAATGCCCGCCACGGACGCAGTCCGCTGATTGGGAAGTTCTCCACGGCGCGCTGTGTTTGTACGCCGTATAGTGCATCGGCAGGGACTTTCAATTCACCGAGTGAATCCTTCTCTTTTCTAAATTTTATCGAGGACATGGTTTCTCCCTTACTCTAAGATCGTTTTTCATGTTATGGCGCATATTATTTTACACCCTGCACACTCAGCGCATCGGCTGCGTCTTTTATCCTTCATTGGCAGGTTGTTTGAAAACGTTTGAAATTGTCATTTCGAACGATGGCGAGAAATCTTTGGTTCAGGTTTAGCGGATTTCGCCCCGCTCCACTCGTCGAAATGACAGGTACGGGATATAAACATCTTGTGTCATGGCGTTAAGACCGGCATTCTCCTTGAAAATATTACAATTGTCAGTGAAGTTTCATGCCCTGCTGGTTTAACAAATCCAAATGAGATGGAGTATCATAAGCCCGACAGGAGATATCCATGCGAGAATTGACCAATGAAATCCTCGAACTGATCCGCCGCACGTCCACCAGCCTGCCGAAGGATGTGGAGGAGCGGCTCAAAACCTCCATCGAGAAGGAGGAGCCGGGT
>DIDP01000028.1:975-52522 GCA_002418205.1 Anaerolineales bacterium UBA5797
ACGCCGATCTGCCAGGATACCGGCACGCCGATCTTCTACGTCCATTATCCCGAAGGGACCAGCACGCGCAAACTCAAAGAGCAGATCAGGTCTGCGATGGCGGAGGCAACCAAACGGTCCTATATGCGACCGAATGCCGTGGATGCCATCTACGACAGGAACTCCGGAAACAATCTTGGCGGAGAGGACTTCCCGTATATCCACTTCGAGGAGGTGGATGCCGACCAGCCGCTGGTCATCGAGTTGATGCTAAAGGGCGGCGGGTGCGAGAACGTCGGCGCGCAATATTCGCTGCCGGATAACAGACTCGGCGCGGGACGTGATCTGGCGGGAGTCCGCAAAGTGGTTTTGGATGCGGTGCAAAAGGCTCAGGGCAAGGGCTGCGCGCCGGGCATTTTGGGCGTGTCCATTGGCGGGGATAGAGGTTCGTCCTATGTCAAATCAAAGGAAGTGTTGTTCAGCGAGATGGGCACGCGCAACGCCGACCCGAAGATCGCCGAACTCGAGGAACGCCTGACACGGGAAGCCAACCAAATGGGCATCGGTCCGATGGGATTTGGCGGACAGACCACCGTGCTGGATACGAAGATCACCGGGATGCATCGCCTGCCTGCTTCATATTTTGTGTCCGTTTCCTATATGTGCTGGGCATACCGCCGCCGCAGGATGACGGTGAAGGGCGATGAGGTAACTTACGATTAATTCTTTAACACAAAGGATACAAAGTGCACGAAGGGAAAAACTTGAAAGCCTTTGTGTTCTTCGTGCCCTTTGTGGTGGATAAAGGAAAATATCATGCGCGAAATAACCATTCCCATCAGCGATGAGGTCGTCCGCAGTCTGCACATCGGCGAGCCGGTCGCCCTCAGCGGCGTGATGATGACCGGGCGCGACGCGGTCCATAAATGGATGAACGACACGTTCATCAAAAAGACGCGTGAACCGCAGGGCGATGATCTGCAGGTCTATGAGCAGATCAGGAAAGTTCTCGATCATGGCGTGCTGTATCACTGCGGACCCGTCGTTTCCGGGCTGGATACAAAGGAATATAAATTCGTCGCGGCGGGACCGACCACGTCCATCCGCGAGGAGCCGTATCAAGCCGATGTGATGAAGCACTTCAACCTCAAGGGCGTGATCGGCAAAGGTGGCATGGGCGCGAAGACCTTGAAGGGCTGTGAGGAGACTCCCGGCGTGTACTTCCATGCCATCGGAGGCGCGGCGTCATATCTTGCGCAGACCGTGCAAAAGGTTTTGGGAGTCTATAAACTCGAAGAGTTCGGCGTCCCCGAAGCGATGTGGGTGATCGAAGTGAAGGAGTTCCCAGTGGTGGTCACGATGGACGCGCACGGACAATCGAAACATTCCACGCTGGATGAGGAATCGAAGAAGGTGTTGGACGAGTTGCTGGCGGAACCATACTGAAACTTTCTTGGAAGATCGACAGGAGCGGGAGCAGCCTCGCTCCTGTTTTGTTTTATCAGATTACCGTTACAATTATGCCCAATAAAAGGAAAAGATATTGGATAATCTGCTTCACCTCTTTTGGACGTTCATCAAGATCAACCTGCTCAGTACATCGGGTCCTGCCTCGGTTGGGTTGCTATACAAAGAGGCAGTGGGGAAGTTCATGACCGATGCACAGTTCATTCAGGCGGTGGGCATCTCCTCCTTTTTGCCGGGGTCGGACGCGCTGCAACTCGCCATGTTCGTGGGATATTCGGCGCATGGCGTATCGGGCGCGTTGGTCGCTTTGCTGGGTTCGATCCTTCCACCTACTTTGTTGATGTTCGGGGTGGTGGCTGTGTTGCACCGGCTGCGGCGTGAAGCCTGGGTCAGTCAGTTCGTGGAGGGATTGACTCCCGCGGTGGCGGTGTTGATGCTCTTCGTGGCGTGGAAAATTTTCACAGGCGGCTCAAACGGCAGCCTGAATTGGCAGACCTTGGCGCTCGCGGTCGCCAGTTTCATCGCGCTGATCTTCGACGCGCCTGCGCCTCTGGTGTTGTTGATCGCCGGTCTCGTGGGGATGTTTATTTTCTGATGAAGAAATCGAAGTTGTCGGTCTGGACGCATCTGTTCTGGATGTTCCTGAAGATCAATCTGTTGAGCACTTCGGGTCCGGCTTCCGTTGGTCTGTTATACAAGGAGGCGGTGGATAAAAAGCTCATGACCGAAGCGCAATTCGTGGAAGCAGTGGGGTTTTCGAATGTGCTGCCCGGCAGTGAAGCATTGAAACTCGCCATGTTCGTCGGATTTGCGGCAGGCGGTTTTCCCGGCACGGTCGCCGCGCTGATCGGCTCCACTTTGCCGCCGACGGTCATCATGCTGGCGGTTGCCGCACTCGTCACCCGCTATCAGGGCGAGGCATGGATGCAGGGATTCATGAGCGGGCTGGGACCCGCGGTGGCGATGTTGATCGTTGTGGTGGCATGGCAGATCTTCCGCGCGGAAAGTTATAAGTCATTGCAGTGGCGTTCGCTGACGATCGCGGGTCTGAGCGCCATCGCGCTTTGGCTCGACATCCCTTCGCCTCTCGTCCTGTTTGGGGCGGGGATCCTGGGGATCATCCTGTTTGGACGGAGAACTTCATGATAGAGAATCTTTTGATCGCAACCAACGGATACAAGGGGACACTGCCTGCCATCGAATATGGTCTGTGGTTTGCCGAATCCATGCGGATGAAGATCACGCTTCTGGGTGTGACCGAGAGCCTGAGTCCCGCGGCGATAGACGATCACCACCCTTTGGAGGAGGTCTTCGAACGCGCCGTCAGCTTGTTCAAGGAAAGGGGAGTGGAATACAGCCTCGAGGTCCGGATGGGCGAGGCGGAGCAGGTTATCCCGGAGAGATCGAACAGCGGCGAATATATCACTGCCGTCGGTCCGTTGGGACGTCCGCAGATCAGGCGCTGGCTGACGGGTCGTTCCATCCGTCCGTTGATGGAAAAGATCCAGGGACCGATTCTGTATGTGCCTGCGGTGCGTCTGCCGGTGAGGAAGTTGCTGATCAGTGTGGGCGGACTGGGATATGAAGTGGCGGCGGAAAACCTGGCATTTCAGGTCGCGGTCGCCAGTCATGCGGATGTCACGGTTCTGCATGTGGTGCCCCCGGCGGATCTGGACTATCCCACGACGCGTGAGGTGCGCGAGCACCTGGATGATCTTGCAGAGACGGATACACTGCCTGGACGCAGCCTGCGGCAGGCATTGGATCTTGCCCGATCGGCTGGTTTGCAGGCGGGCGCCAGGGCGCGGCAGGGGAACGTTGTGGAGGAGATATTGAACGAGATCAGGGAGGGGGATTACGATCTGGTCTGCATGGGTTCACCATACAGCGCCAGCGCGATGCGCCAGCTCTATACGCCCAACGTCACTGCCGAGGTTGCCGAGGTCGCGCATTGCCCCGTGATGACCGCCCGTTACAAACGTGCTTCATAGCTTCTTGAGTTTATGACAATCCGGGGGTGTATTTGTTTTCCCATTCCGCGATCGCGGCGCGGATGGCGGCTTTGATCTCTTCGTCCGGGACCGCGTCGACCCCCTCATATTTGTCCATGCCCACATAGACGTTCACGCCGCCCGTCGCCGACTCCATGAGTGAGACGCCCATGCTTTCGAGTTTGGTGCCCTCGATGCGGGCTTGCAGGATCTCATTGATCTGCCCGACGATGCTGGTGGGCGCGGCGGGCTTTTCATCCTGCCTGGTCTTCGATCCCGCGACAGGCGTGGAAACCGGTTTGGAAACTTGCGGGGTTTGTTTTGGCGCGGGTGATTTCACCGAGACAGGTTTTCCCTGGGGCGGTGCATCCAACGCGCCTAACCGGGATTCAATGGAAGGCGCGGCAGGCGTTGATGGAGCCGGGACAGGTTTCGACTTGCCTTCCAGCCACGGGCGGATGGCGTTCAAAATTTCGATCAACCGTTTCCGCTGGTCGGAGGTCAATGCAGATGTATCCACGCGCGCGCCGTCAAGGTCGAGGGTCAAGCCTCCGCTTTCGTTTTTGATCCGCAACAGACCGGGATCATCCACTTTGACCGCGGCGGGTTGCGGCGCGGGCTGCTGCTTCTTTTCCTCCTGCTCCTCGGCAATGCGCCTCTTGCGTCCCTGGTTTCTACCTTCGAACAACCCGAAGATATAAACGAATAAAAGACCCGCGATCCATCCGACAATCGACCAATTAAATTCCATCATTCACCTTCCCGATTGACAATAAGGACAAAAGTGCGTGCTGCGCTGCCCGACAATTATACGTTGAATTGGCGTGCCGCAAACCGGGCAGGGCTTCCCCTCCTGGTCATATACCCGGAAATAGTTCTGGAACTCGCCGCCGCGATAGACCCAGTCGATGGACGCGCCGTTGCGCCGGATGCCCGTCTTCAACACCTTGCGGATCGCTTCATGCAACGCCTCAGCCTGTTTCGCCGTTATCGAATCAGAGGCGCGCAGCGGATGCAGTTTCGCGATGTGCAGGGCTTCATCCGTATAGATGTTGCCCAGCCCGGCGATAAAGGTCTGGTCGAGGAGCAGGGGTTTAAGTTGACGTTTTTTCCCTGTCAGTGAGTTATACAGCCATTGCGGCGTGAATTCCCTGCCCAGGGGTTCCGGTCCCAGTTTGCCGAGCACTTCTTCCGGGTTTGCTGTCAGCCAGACGCGCCCGAACTTGCGCGTATCGTTGAACGCCAGTGATTGATCTCCGCTCAAATGAATTACAAGCCTGTCATGTTTTTCTGGTTTGGATGAGCTGTCTCGAAGAATAAGATCGCCGCTCATCCGCAGGTGGATGAGCAGGTGGTAGTCACTGAGTTGGATATTGAGATATTTTGCGCGGCGACCTACATCCAGGATCTTTTGTCCCTGGATCTGTTCCTTGAACCTTCGCGGTGTGGGCATGGCAAGTGTACGGTTCCAGCGCAGGTCGGCGGAAAGGATCGTCCTGCCGACGAGGACCGGTTTCAATTGACGTGCAAACGTTTCTACTTCAGGAAGTTCGGGCATGGTGGCTGTTGGTTGTGAGTTTTTAGCTCTTAGCGCTGGGTTGGCTTTTAGCGCTTGCTAAACGCTAACGGTTAAAAGCTATTATTCGTTGAACATCTCTCCGACGCTTCGACCTTCGTGGGCGCGGCGGATGACCTCTCCCAGCATGGGTGCAATGGAAAGGATCGTCAGGCGTCCTTCGAGAAGTTTCAATTTTTCCGGCGGGATCATGATCGTGTCTGTGGTGATGATGTGTTTGATGGGCAGGGCGGCGAGCTTCTCCGCGGCATCTTTCGAGAAAATGGGATGGATGAATGCAAGGTACACATCCCGCGCGCCGTGCTTCTTGACGACGTTTACCGCCTGCGCAATGGACCCTCCCGTATCCACCTCATCGTCCACGACGATCACATCCCGGTCGGTGACGTTGCCGATCAACGTCAAAGCCTCCGCCTTGGCCTGGTTCCCAACGCGACGCTTCTCGATGAACGCGATAGGCAAATCCAGATCGAGGGCGTAGTTGCGTCCCTTTTTGGCAAAGCCGAGATCGGTCGCAACCACAACGGGATCCTTCATCTTCGCAAGGAGGTTGTCGCGGATGTGTTCGCTGATCATGTGCGACGCGGTCAACACGTCGCCGGGGATCGAAAAGAATCCCTGGATCTGCCCGGCGTGTGGATCGAACGTCATGTAGCGGTCCGCCCCCGCGACCTCGATCATGTCCGCGACCAGGCGCGCAGTGATGGGCACACGCGGCTGGTCCTTTTTATCCGAACGCCCATAGGCAAGATAGGGGACAACAGCCGTAATGCGCGCCGCGGAATCCAGTCGCAGTGTCTGGATCATGATCAACAGTTCCATCAGGTTGTAATGCACGGGCTTCGAAGTCGTCTGAATGACGTACACATCCTGCCCGCGGGCACTGCTGTTCAATTTGATGAAGATGTTTTCATTGGGGAACAGGATCACTTCCCTGGGGCTTAGCTTTTGATGGAGATAATCGGCGATCTTTTGTGCAAGTTCCGGCGAGCCTGAGCCCGCATATAATTTGATCTCCCCGTACATTTTCATCTCATGGTGATGAATATGCTGTACCATCACTTCTCCTGGTTTGGATTTCCGTTCAACAATTGATTCACTGCCTCGTAGGGGGACAAATTCCTTTGGATGACCTGTTCCATGACCGCTTCGTACTTCTCTTTTTGGACCCGGTCGAAGAACCGCTTCATCAGCTCTGACTGCAAAACCGCCTCCAACTCGGACCCCAGCCTGGCGCGGTCACGAACCGCCCAATCCCCGTTCTGACGGATGTGCGCGGCATGTCTGGCGATGGAGTCAGCCAGCTCCGCGATCCCCGTTCCATCCGTCGCGATGGTCTTGTGGATGGGCGGGATCCAGATCTTTGAATCCGGTTCGGGCGCGTCGATGCTCATCGCCTGCCCGTGATGGCGGAAGACGCGTTTCGTCGGATGGGCAAGTTCGAGCGTGGAGCGAAGCGCACGTTCCGTATTCTCCACACCGGGGCGATCCGCTTTGTTGATGACGAGTACGTCCGCGATCTCCAATATCCCCGCTTTGATCGCCTGGATGTCATCGCCGAGACCGGGCGCCTCGACGACCAGCGTGGTATGCGCGAGCCGGGCGATCTCCACCTCCCCCTGCCCCGCGCCGACGGTTTCGATGATGATGATCTCATACCCGGCGGCATCGAAGACCTGCACCAGCGCGGCGGTCGTCTGCGCCAGCCCGCCGACCGAGCCGCGCGAAGCCATCGAACGGATGAAGACACCGTTGTCGCCTGAAAGATCGCGCATGCGCACGCGGTCGCCCAGCACCGCGCCGCCCGTGAAGGGACTCGATGGATCGACCGCGATGATCGCGACCCTTTTGTCCTGTTGCTTGCGATAGTACAGTGTGAGCTGGTTGACGAGCGACGATTTGCCCGTGCCCGGCGCACCCGTCACGCCGATGAGATGCGCCCTGCCGGTATGAGGGAATAATTCCGCAAGCGCGGCGCGTCCATCAGATGATTCGTTTTCCACCTGCGTCAGCAGGCGGGATAATGCAAGCCGGTTGCCTTCGAGAACGGATTGGGTCAAGGATGTGTTCCTCATTCAAATAAAACGAAATTACGCAATACCTTTTGCGTATTGCGTAATCATTTGTTTATGGCCTCACGAATTTGCCTGATGATGTCCTCGGTCGATGCACCGGGACCATAAATGCCTGCGATGCCCATCTCCTTGAGACGGGGCATGTCTTCATCCGGGATGATGCCTCCGATGAAGACCCTGACATCCTCCTGCCCGTTGGCTTTGAGCAGTTCCAAAATGCGCGGCGCCAGCGCCATATGCGCTCCCGACAGGATGGATAGACCGACCACATCCACATCCTCCTGCAGTGCGGCTTCGGCTATCATCTCAGGCGTCTGGCGCAGGCCGGTGTAGATCACCTCCATGCCGGCGTCGCGCAGCGCGCGCGCCACCACTTTTGCGCCCCGGTCGTGACCATCCAGTCCCGGTTTGGCAACCAGCACACGTATTTTTTTCTCCGCCATGGTTCCTCCATGAATATATTCTGACATGATTATACTATGCCGGTCATGGCGCGTTCGAGCACATGATTTGGATGTAAAAATCCCAACGGCATTGTAATTCCCATGACTCTTAGGCGAGTCAGGTCAACTATAAAATATGCTATACTTCGCACATGCAACCACGTGCAGATTGGTCAAAATGGGCTGAATCACTGCGTCGTTTCAAACTGGATGGGATCGCTTCATGGTTGTTGGAGGCGGGCTCCCCGTTGACCCTGCTGGGTGCGCAGGCGCTTTACATCGGTCAGCCTTTCGTGGGGGGAGACAAAATCACGTCGATTGCTCACATGCTTGAGGAACAGGAAGAAACGCAGGCTTTCATCCATTATTTGCGCGGGGAGGACGTGTAATGTCTGTTGCATTGAGTATCATCGTTCTTGCCGCGCTCTTATTGATCGGGCTTACCGTTCTGCGGCGCAGGTCCCCTGCTGTTTTGCGCACCATCGAGGCATATGATCGTCTCAACCGCGCGGTCGGTCTCGCGGTGGAAAGCGGCAGGCGCCTGCACATTTCGCTGGGACGCGGGAATCTTTTCACGGCGCGCGGCGGCTCGGCTTTGGCCGGGCTTGCGATGCTGCGACGACTCTCCGAGCAGACGTCGCTGAGTGACCGCCCGCCAATCGTCACATCGGGGGATGCTTCGCTGGCAATTCTTTCACAGGACACGTTACAGTCCGGCTACCGCGCCGCGGGCGCAGAGGAGCAATACCGCTTCACCACCGGACGTTTGACCGGACTCACACCCTTTTCCTTCGCGGCCGGGACGATGCCCGCCATGCACGATGAAAATGTTTCCGCGAATGTGTTGATCGGCGATCTGGGGTCCGAGTCCGCGCTTCTGGCGGAAGCCGCGGACCGCGAAGATTCCGAATTGATCGCCACAAGCGACAATCTATCCGCCCAATCGGTTTTTTATGCCACATCACGTGATCCGTTGATCGGCGAGGAATTGTTCGCGGCTGGCGCATATGTGGGAGCCGGTGCTTCGCATGAAGCAAGCCTGCAAACGCAGGATATTCTGCGCTGGCTTGTCATCCTCGCGATCCTTGGCGGCGCAGTTCTGAAATTATTGGGATTCAGCTTCCAATGAGAATATTTACGGCTGTCTTTGCCATTGCCTCCGGTTTGATCGTCCTGCTGGGATATTTCTTCCCCAACCAGTTGGAGCCTTTGCGCCTCTTTCTGGTGGATTGGGCGGTCATCATTGCCGGAATGGCTGTGCTGGTCGGCGTTGCCAACCTTGCCTTTGTTCAAATGGAAAAGATACGCACACGCCAGAAGAATGGCAGTTATAGCGCGCTGCTGGTGCTGTCGTTGATCGTCACCTTCGGGCTTGGACTTGTGTTCGGACCTCAACACCAAATCATGCGCCTGGCAATGGACGCGGTCATTTTTCCGGTGGAGGCCTCGCTCATGGCGATCCTTGCCGTGACGTTGATCTATGCCAGCATCCGTCTCTTCCGCCGCCGTGCAGATGCAATGACCGTGCTCTTCCTGATTGTTGCCGTGCTCTTCCTGCTTGCCATCATGCCGACTCCGTTCGGTCCCATCCCGGGGGATTGGATCGTCCTCGAATTTGCCGGGATGTTCTCACGCGGCGGCGCGCGCGGTCTTTTGATCGGGGTGGCATTGGGCACGCTGCTGACCGGATTGCGCGTCCTGTTTGGCATCGACCGTCCATACGGGGGTAATTGATGGCTGATATTCGTTGTCCGCATTGCGGCAAGGATAACCCGGACTTTCTGGATGTTTGCCAGTTCTGTCAATCGCCGTTGAAGCCGGAGTCAATGCTTCACGCGGGTGACACGCCGATCAAAAAGGATACGGGCGAGTTGGAACCGATCCTCCCTGATTGGCTCAAGGACGCCCGTCAACAAAACAGGGAGGCGGCAGAAGAGGAAGAGGCGACCAGGCCCAAGATCCCGAAAGTTGAACCGCCCGATCTTTTGGCGGGCCTCGCCTCGCAGGCTGAGTCGGATGAAGAGGAAGTCCCCGATTGGCTGGCGGGATTGAATCCGGTTGCAGATAAACCCTCGTCAACCTCTGCCTCTGATGAAGAAGCGCCATCTGATTTCTTTGCCCAGTTCATGCAAAGTGGAGAGAAGGAGCCCGAACCCTCCGCCAGCGAGCCTGAAGAGGCGGAAACCCCATCGTGGATGGCAGGTTCTGAGGAACAACCTTCCGAGGAACGCGATGAGTTGTCGGATTGGTTCTCACAAGTCTCCGCCGAATCCGAGGAAACCGCCGGTTTCGAATCCAGCGCGAGGCAGGATGAGAAAAGTTGGATGGATGCTCCCGAACCTTCATCACCCTCACCTGGAGAGCCTGAAAAGGAATCGGAGGATCTGGGCTGGCTGCGCGACCTCGAAGCCGCGTCACAGCAAACGGAGGAACCCTCCGCCTCGCAACCCGCCGCGGATTTTCTGCCCGGTGAAACCTCCGATCAAGCCTCGGATGACCTGAGTTGGTTGAATACACTTGGCGGAGTCGAGCAGGAGCCCGCGTCATCACAGGATGATTTGAGTTGGTTGAACCAGCCGGAGCAGACACCCTCCTCTGATGAACCTGCAGCATCCCAGACCGAGTCGGCGGAAGATGATCTGAGTTGGCTGAATCAACTTGGCAGGCTGGAACAGACACCCGCCTCTGAAGAACCGGGTTCATCACAGGCTGATCTAAGTTGGTTAAAGAATTTTGGTGAAGCCGAACAGGAACCCGCTGCTGAAGAGTTTGCGTCATCACAGCCGGACTCCCCGCAGGAAGACCTGGATTGGCTGAAGGGATTTGGCGCAAGCGAACCGGCTCCTGAGCAACCCGGATCGGCCCGGGAAGATATGAGCTGGCTGGATGGCCTTGGCGGAACAGAACAGGAGCCTGAGCCTGAGGGATCCAGGCCGGTACAGCCGGAGTCTTCACAGGATGATCTGAGCTGGCTGGATGAACTTGGCAGCGGCAATGAACCCGCACCGGATGCGCAATCTCCGAAACCATTCGCTGGCGAGCAGGAACTGGATTGGCTGAAGAATCTTCAGGACCAGCAGGAACATGTCACTGATGGTTCTGCCTCCCAGTTCTCGCCGCCTCGTACGGCCCCTCTGAGTCCGGAAGCCAGGGACGCAATGCCCGATTGGCTTAAGAAAGCCGCCGAGGAACCGTCCATGCCTCCTCTTGGCGCGGCATCCCTGGATTGGTTTGCGGAACATGACAAATCCGTTGAGGCGGAGCCAGCCCAAATTGAATCGGATGCTTCGGATCAGACTCAGGCTGAGCCTGCTTCCGCTGGATCAGAATTTTCCGCCCCCGAAAGCGACTCCGCTTCCCTTTCCTCGCAGGACGTGGATTCCATGTTCGATGTGGACATGCCGGACTGGCTGTCGCGCGAACCTGCAACCGCTGAAGAGACCCCCTCAGAAACAATGCCAGCGGATGACGCGCTGGCTCCCGTCGAATTACCCTCCTGGGTGCAAGCCATGCGTCCCGTGGAATCGGTCCTTGAGGAGACCTCTGTTGGTTCCGCCGATCAAGTTACCGAAAAGGAAGGACCTCTGGCAGGTTTCAGCGGAGTGATCCCATTCGCGCCTATTGGCTCCTCGCGCAGACCCAAGGCGATGTCCCTCAAGTTGCAGGCAACCGAGGAACAACAGGCAAGCGCCTCATTGCTCGAACAGGTCATCGCCGATGAGACGATCTCCCATGTCACCAAAGTTCCTCCAGTGCTTGCGCCACAGCGTGTGTTGCGATGGGTGCTGTCGGGTTTGTTCCTGATCGTCCTCAGCATCGTGGTTTCGTTCGGATCGCGGTCCATGCCCATCTTTGCGCCAGCCTCTGTAAATGAGTTGTCCAACCTTGTGGCGAACATCCCGGATAATTCCCCGGTGCTCGTGGTGATCGATTATGAGCCGTCCCTGGCGGGCGAGTTGGAGGCGGCGAGCGGTCCATTATTGGATCAACTGGCATTGACCCGTCATTCCAAATTCACATTCCTTTCCATGTCTGCCAATGGACCCGCTTTGGTCGAAAGACTGATGGACAATACAAGGATCGGCAAACCGCAGCCGGATGGACTCGGATATCAGGAAGGTGCGCAATATTTCAATATCGGATATTTGCCCGGCGGTTCCGCAGGTGTTCTCGGCTTTGTGAGCAACCCAAAAGCGATCATGCCGCTGGTGAATGTAAATGGTTTCCCGGATTATGCCGCCGTCGTTGTGTTGACCGACCATTCCGAATCGGGACGCGTGTGGGTGGAACAGTTGGAGCAGGCGAAACAAAATGATCCGGCTCTTGCGAACAAACCATTGCTGATGGTTTCCAGCGCACAGGCCGGACCCATGCTTCAGCCCTACGTCTCGTCGGGTCAGGTGGATGGTCTGGTCAACGGGTTATCGGACGCGGCGAAATATGAACTGGTCAATACCAGCCGTCCGGGAATCGCGCGGTCTTACTGGGACGCGTTCGGCATCGGTTTGATGCTGGCGGTCCTGTCCATCGTGCTGGGAAGTTTTTGGAGCTTGTTTACGGGAATTCGCGCCCGCCGCGCAGAAGCGGAATAAGGCCTGGATATTATGCCCATCGACGTGATCACTGCGTTCATCGGTTTCTTCCTTACGTTGATCATCTTCAGCTATTTGATCGGCGATAATCCCTTGTTCCGCATCGCGGTCCATCTTTTCGTTGGCGTATCCTCAGGCTATGCCGCCACGGTCATTTGTTATTCCGTGCTCCTGCCCAGGTTCACCACGTTATCACTGGGCGATCCTGTTCAATTGGTCATCGGTCTGGTCCCGTTTTTCCTGGGCGCCACCTTGTTGACCAAACTGACCCCGCGGATCTCATGGATCGGGAGTTTTGCGCTGGCGATCCTGGTCGGGGTGGGCGCGGCAACAGCCATCGGCGGGGCGCTGATCGGGACTCTGATCCCCCAGGCTCAGGCTGCAATGGATGCGTTGAACTTCCGTTCCGCGGGGAGCAGTTCGGAAGCGGTCTTCAAGCTGTTCGACGGGGTTGTCATGCTGACAGGGACGGTCCTGACGCTTGCCTATTTCCAGTTCAGCGCGAAACGCGCTCCAGATGGGACGGTCAAGCGGAATCCCATCCTTGAGCTTTTGGCGTGGGGAGGCCGCGTCTTTATTGCCATCACGTTCGGGGTGCTGTTTGCCGGAGTCTATATGGCAGCCCTGACAGCCATGATCGAACGCCTGAGTTCATTGATCAATTTTGTGAAATCGTTTTTGGGCTGATAACCTTATGCCGACATCACTTGTTCAGAACGAATCCATACTTGCGCTGGAAGTTGGCGCGGCTGTGACGCGCGCCGTGCTGTTCGATGTGGTCGAAGGGCAGTATCGATTCGTTGCGTCAGGTCAGGCTCCCTCCACGGCGGAGGCGCCGTTCAAGGACATCGGGATTGGCGTGCGCGAGGCAATATCCAGTTTGCAGGAGATTACTGGAGGCACCCTGCTCGATCAGGACAACAACCTGATCTCACCCGCCCGGGCGGACGGTTCCGGTGTGGATGCAGTGGTCGCCACGGTCTCTGCCGGTCCGGCTGTGAAAACCGTGGTTGTGGGATTGTTGTCAGATGTCTCGCTTGAAAGCGCGAAGCGCCTTGCAGAAACCACATATGCGCGTATAGTGGATGCGCTCGATCTTTCGGATCATCGCAAACCAGACCAGCAACTGGATGGCATCGTCCGTTCACGCCCCGATCTTGTGATCCTCTCGGGCGGTACGAACGGCGGCGCCTCGCGTTCGATGCTGAAAATTCTGGAGGCGGTTGGGCTGGCTTGTTATCTGATGCCGATGGAAAAACGCCCGATGATCCTTTACGCGGGGAATGAAGAACTCACCGGTGACGTGAAGGAATTACTCGGTGGTCACGCCGCGAAGCTGGAGATCAGTCACAACGTGCGTCCTTTGCTCGATGCAGAAGACCTGGGACCTGCAAGCCACCAGCTTGCCTCCCTGGTGGTCAATCTCCGCCAGCGGCAGTTGAAGGGCATGGAGGAATTGAACCTGTGGACGGGTGGAAACACCCTGCCCACTGCCTATGCCCAGGGGCGCATGATCCGCTTCCTGAGTCGCATGTATGAATCCACGCGTGGACTGTTGAGTGTCAATGTTGGCGCATCGGCTACCTCGGTGGCGGCCGGATTCGGCGGCGAATTGACCCTGGGAACCTACCCTCAATTTGGGATGGGCGAGCCACTGGCTGGTTTGCTGCAATATACAGAGATCGAAGACATCCTGCGCTGGCTGCCGCTGGACATTTCGCCGAATACGCTGCGCGAGTATTTGTTCCAGAAGGCGTTGTATCCCGGCACGATCCCGGCGACAGCCGATGAACAGGCGGTCTCACAGGCGGTTGCGCGCCAGGCGTTGTATCTTGCTGTGCGCCAGGCGCAAAAACAATTCCCGGCGAATGTTCGCGCGGCGCACAAGGATTTGATGCCGCCGTTGGATCTCATCCTTGCGGGTGGCGGTGTGGTGAGCGACGGTACCTCGCTCGGTCAAAGCCTGTTGCTGCTGCTCGACGCGGTCCAGCCGGTGGGTGTACTGCCGATCCTGGTGGATCAGAACAACCTGCTCCCGCTGCTCGGCGTCGCTGCAACGCGTAATCATTACCTGCCGGTGCAGGTGATCGATTCGGGCGCGTTCATTGGATTGGGCACCATTGTCTCTGTGACTGCCTCAGCGAATTATGGTGACCGGGTCCTGCGCGCGAAATTGACATACAGCGACGGCACGGACGCGCGGGTGGAGGTCAAGTTTGGCGGTTTGGAAATCCTGCCACTGCCGAGCGGACAGAGTGCCCGTCTCAGTTTGCAGCCGCTTCAACGCGCGGACGCAGGCCTGGGTCCGGGAAAAAGCGGTTCGATCACAGTGACGGGCGGCGCGCTGGGAGTCGTCATCGACGCGCGCGGGCGTCCGTTGCAGCTTCCCTCCGATCCGGTCCGGCGGCGCGAACTTATCAAGAAGTGGTATTACACGGTGGGAGGTTAGATGCTTGCGCCTGTTTTGCATATCCTGCCCCTGACGACCATCGTGCGCGAGCGGACTTTGCCCGTGGCTGGCAAGGTTAATGTGCATGTGGACCAGAAGGTCAATCCGACGGATGTGATCGCGGAGGCCGTCTTTGCGCGCGAACACGTTTTGCTCGATGTGGCGCGGACGTTCGGTGTATCCACGGCAGCCGCCGACAGGATGATCAAGGTCAACCAGGGTGACCGTGTGACTCAGGGCGCCTTGATCGCGGAGGCAAGTGGCATCTTCCCGCGTTCGATCAAGGCGCCACGCCCGGGGCGCGTGATGGTGGTGGGCAGCGGACAGGTGCTCATGGAAGTGGGGGACGCGCGCATCGAACTGCGCGCCGGGCTGCCCGGTACCGTGACCCAGGTGATCCCCGAACGCGGCGTTGTCATCCGTACTGCCGGCGCGTTGATCCAGGGGACATGGGGGAATGGGCGCATCGATAACGGATTGATGACCGGCCTGATCGAAAAGCCCGATGACGTTCTGACGGCAGACCGTTTGGATATCAGCCTGCGCGGCTCCGTGATCCTGGGCGGTCATGTGCGTGATGTGGACACACTGCGCGCCGCGGCGGAATTGCCTGTGCGCGGCCTGATCATTTCAAGCATGCTCTCGTCGCTTATCCAGCCTGCCATGCAGGCGCGTTTCCCGATCCTGGTTTTGGATGGTTTTGGCGCGATGCCGATGAACTCCGCGGCGTTCAAATTGTTGACGACCAACAACAAGCGTGAAGTGACCGTGAATGCCGAACACTTCGATCGTTATAACGGGAATCGCCCTGAGGTGATCATCCCCCTGCCGGTCACAAATGAGCCTGAAGAACCAAATGATTACGAAATGTTCTCGGTGGGGCAGCAGATCCGGATGCGCAGGTCGCCTCACGCCGGGATGCTCGGCTCGATCACAAACCTGCCGGCTGGCTTGACCAAATTGCCCAGCGGTCTGCGCGCGCCCGCGGCGGAAGTGAAGCTCGAGAATGGCAGTACCGTGCTCGTGCCTTTGGTAAATCTTGAAGTTGTGGGATAATAACCGAATGCAATCAATGATGAGGAGAGTGGATTATGACAAACAATGATTATGATAACTTCGATGCGATGGACGGGGATGCCAACCCGCCGGAAGAGTCGAACAACCGTACTTTCCTGCTCGTGGCTGGAGGACTGGGCGTCCTGATCCTGGTCGTTCTCCTGTGTGTGGTTGCATATGTGGTTTTCAATTTCAATACCAATCAAACCAACGAAGCGACCGCCCAGGCGCAGGCCACAAATCAGGAGGCGACCATCCAGGCTGGATTAACCCAGACCGCGATCGCCCTTGCCCAAACCCAGACCGCGGCTGTGACGCTTACGGTTCCTCCCACGAACACGCCTGTGATCGCTGAAGCGACAGCGACCTTTACCGAGACGCCGAATCCCGCCACCGCCACCGTCGGCGCGGCGTTCACACAGATCGCCGTCTCCACGCAGACGATCATCCCGACCTCCACCGCGCTGCCCAATACCGGCTTTGCGGACGACATCGGCGCGCCGGGGTTGATCCTTGCGGCGCTTGCGCTCGTGGTATTGATCTTCCTTGTGCGAAGGTTAAGAGCGGCTCCGGTAAGATAGATTTCCAGAGATTAATAACAGACCCTGAAGCTCAACCGGCTTCAGGGTCTGTTTGTTTTTCGGATGGTCTGTCTCTATCTGAGCAGTTTCCTCATGAACTGGTAGAACGGCGTTGTGTGGATTTCTCCCAGCCAGGAAAAATATCGTGGACTTATGAAGGATGCAATCCCTATGACGATCAGCGCCTGTAAAAATTGTTTAAGATAAGCGGGGTCATTGCCATATTCGGTCCTGGCGAGCTCATGGGAATGGAAGATGCAATGAAAGAGCACTCCCCAGGAAAGCAGCGAAAAGATCCTTGTTGTATCGAGCGTGAAAACGACGACTGCATAATTGATCAACAGGATCACAAAAACTGCAGAGTAATACAACTTGTCCTTTTTGAAGAACATCAGCAGGCAGACCAGCAGGATCAGCCAATGGATATTGAACAGCGATGCAATGGACATCGGCAGGTTCGCGGCGCTCATTTTCACCCACTCATCCAGGCTTTTCAACAGAATGAAGTCGAACCGCGAGACGATCTTGATATCGTTCACGAACAAAAACAATCGGACCAGTCCATAACCGGCTGCCGACCCGATCGCTGCCACGATCAGATGCCGGATCTTGATTTGATCGCGTCCGATCCATCGTAATAACAGAATTTCCATGCTGGCGATGATGAATGTGGGATGATTCGTTGCGCCGAGAATGGCAAGAAAAAACAGCAATATACCTGAATTGCTGAAAAGGAACGGCACGGTCAGTGCAACGGTCAAGCCGTCCGGCGTGCCCAGCCAGGTAAGGCTTGTCGTTGTCAATGGGCTGGTAATGAGAAGAGTTGAAAAGACCAACGCGGTCGCAGATCCCCAACGCCGGGAACTTGATAATGCAAATAAAGAATAGGCTCCCACAAGGATGATAAAACACAGGATGTTAAATGTAGTTGGTGAGGTCAGCCCAAGATAAAAGGCAATTACCGGCAGGAGAACCGTCTCCTGCCAGTAATTCTCGAAATGAATATCTGTCCGGGTCGTGAAGGGGTTTTGGGATAATTCCTGGTAGGGTTGCTGTGGGATGATCGCCATTCCATTGATGAGGATGACGACGAGGAGGATCAATCCCAATAGCAGGAACCAGACTCTCCGTCTGCCAAGATCCAGCGTTTTCTCATACAGTTGATCCAGGAATGTGGAAAGAAGCATCGCCAGCCTGTAAAACTACACCACGCTCTTTGCGACCTGTTCGCCATACCCAAGCAGTGCCCTGACCATTTCCTGTGTGCGCCCTTCGGCGTACACACGCAGGACCGGCTCGGTTCCCGATGGACGGATCAACAGCCACGAATCATCCGCCATGATGTATTTGACCCCGTCACGCTGGCTGATCTCGGACATCTTCTCGCCTCCGATCTCAGCCGGAGCCTGTTTCGTCAAAAATTCCGCCATCTCCGCCTTGGCAACGGGACGACTCAAACGCAGGTCTGTCCGCTCGTAAAACGCGGGACCCACGTCGTTGAGCAGATCCTCCACCAGTGCATTCAGGGTACTCCCTGACTCCGCGATCATCTCCACAAGCAACAATCCCATGATGGGACCGTCGCCCTCGGGGATATGTCCCTTGAAGGAAATGCCGCCCGATTCTTCACCGCCGATCAGCACATCCTCCGTCATCATGTAATCGGCAATGTGATTGAATCCGACCGGGGTTTCATACAGCTTCAAGCCATATCGTTTCGCCAGCCGGTCGATCATGCGCGTGGTGGAGACGGTCCTGACCACGGCTCCGGTCATGCCGCGCTTTTCGACAAGATATTTCAGGGACAAAGCCATGATCTTGTGCGGATCGACGAACGAACCGCGCTCGTCCATCGCGCCGATTCGGTCCGCGTCGCCATCGGTCACCACGCCGAAATTGCCCATCCCCGAACTGACTGCCGATGCCAAAGCGCCGAGATATTTGGCGATGGGTTCGGGATGTACGCTTCCGAACCCGGGGTTCATCTCACCACGGATCTCCGCGATCTCACAGCCGGTGCCCTGCAAGAACGATTTGATGACACCGCGCCCCGAGCCGTACATGGCATCCACAACAAAGCGCTGCGGGTTGTCCGCGATGATGTCTGTGTTGATCAGTGTCCGCAGATGGTCGAAGTAGACAGGCAGGGGATTGAACTTCTGGATCAAGTTCGCTTCGCGCGCCATTTTGAAATCCATCAGGTTGGGACCGCGCGCCTGCTCCTCGTTATCGTTGATGTACACTTCCACGCGGCGGCACTGTTCGGGCAGTGCCGATCCGCCAAACGCGCCCTTGAGTTTGACGCCGTTATACCGCGGCGCGTTATGCGAGGCGGTGATCATCACACCCGCGACCGCGTTCTGCTGCTTTACGGCGTAGGAGATCGCGGGGGTCGGCGCGTCGGCTTGGGCGAGCATGACGGTGAAGCCGTTGGCGGCAAGGACACGGGCGACTTCGCCGGCGTATCTATCCGACAGGAAGCGTGTATCGAAGCCGACCACGATCTTTTTCGGATCCGGGGTCTGCCTGCCGTTTCCCGTTTTGTCCCATTGCTCCGAGGCGACCGCGTCTGCAATCGCCTGTGCGACCATGCGCAGATTGCTGAACGTGAATGTATCTGAGATGACGGCGCGCCAGCCGTCTGTTCCAAAATGTATGGGCATGAAAATTCCTTTTGATTTTTTTATGGAGCCGCAAACAAGCTGTCGGGTTCCAAAAGAGATGTCATGGTGTTGATGTTGCAGGTGAGGTTGCCGATGGCTCCCAATCCGCCACGGGTGTGGCGGTGACCAGCACCGATTGGATCATCCAACCCTCCACGCGGACATCGTTGACGGTTGTAAACACATGCACCCAGACCACACTGCCTACTTCCTGCAGGTCATTGGGGATGATGGTCACAACGGAACCGTTGCCGAGTGTGGCTAATACTATTCCGCCCGGCTTTTCGCGGATGAACGCGCCGCCCCCTTCTGAAGCTCTGATGAGGGCGATGATGGGAGTCGGTTCGGCGGTGACTGTGAAGGTCGGCGTCTGAGTGGGAGGCAGGGTGGCTTGTTGGGTGGGACGCGGGGTCCGCGAAGGGGTAAGCGTTGGTACGCCGATCACCGCGGTGGCGGGTTCGGGACTCGGTGAGGCTGTAATGGTGGGGATCAACGCCAGCGTGGAGGTCGGTTGAACAACGGGAACAGCCTCAGGCGTGGCAAGACCCGCCCGTATCATCATCCAGTTTAACGCGCCAGTGGAGGAGGTCAGCCAGGCGATCAGGATGATGATTACAACTCCGGTGAAGGAGAATCCGCCGACCGATGTCGGAAAGAAACGCAGGAAGAAGAGGGTGATGATGCTGAAGAAGGTTGCCCACGCAAAATGGACGAAGAAAACGAGCAGACCCTGGGGCCAGATTTCCACGACGCCGCTGCCAAGCCCAAAGCCCGCCGCACAGAGTGGCAGGAACAGTTCATAGGCAACCAGCGCGCTGGGCAGATAGGGGCGTTCCTCGGATCGTACAAATGAGATGGTGATGAGGATCGCGCCGATGGCAAGGACGACGAGATCGGGCCACCATAAGCGGCTGTGGACAAAGGCTTCATTGAAGGTACGCGGCTGGGAGATGCGCGATGCAAAACCGGCAAGTATGCCGCTGCCGAAGAAGAGCAACGCGCTGACGAGGAGTGCGAGGAAGGTTTGCGCGAACATCCTGCCGGCGCCCGCCACAATGGCGAGCGACATGCCGATCCAGGGGGTGAGTAACGGCGCGACGAGGACCCCGAAGATCAACAAGCCCTGGGAGTCAAAAAAGTAACCCACACCCAGGATCACCCCCGCAACGAGGGAAAACACGAACAATTCATAGGATGGGAAGGCGCGCTTGGCGAGGTGGGTGAATAGCGCGGCGCGCCCGGCTTCATCTGTGGGAAAGTAGGCGCGTCTTAAGGCGCGCCGCCGGCGGGCGCGTGCGGAAACAAACTCTTGGGTTTGTTCGGGGTCTGGCTGTGACGGAGGTTCGGAATAATTCATTACAAATCAGAATGCCGGTTAAGATTCAGGATGTTCTATTTTCTCAGGCTTGCGACGATTCGCATGGGCCTGTCGAGCAGGTCCAATGCCGCAAAAATATCCGGGGTGACAAGGTCTGCAGATAACAGTGTCTCGAGCGCCGCGCCTTCCTGTGACATGACACAAATGCCGATGATGGCTTCCTTGAGCATTTCCGCATCGTTCGCGCCCTGTCCGATCGCCACAACGGACTCTGCGCCGAGCCCGCGGACATACTCTGCCTTTTGTTTCGCTTCATCGCCCGGCTGGATGCGTGTTGCCGTCAGGTTGAGCTGTTGATCAATGAACGACTGTCGCCCATGTGTGTCTGCGGTCAATACATGGATCGTAAGCCGGTCCTTCAGGACGCCGATCCGCCTCGCAAGCCCATCCATCAATTGTCCGTCGATTGCCAGCGTTCCGTTGACATCGGTTACCAGATGCTGCAATCGCACTGTGCCGCGTCCGGGGATGTTGAGTTCGATCACGTTTTCAATTATACAGGGATAAGCAGGATGAGGGAGGATGCGGAACGTTACGCCTCACGCGCAGGGCAGGCCTGCCTCCGTTTTCCAAAGATCTGTCCGATGCGTTATTTCATTCGCTTTTCCACCATCTCTGCAAACCTGACCGAGTAGGGAACCGCATCGAACAGCCAGTACCTCGAAGTTACGAGGTTCCGGTCAACGACAACGTGGGAGAAAGGGATCAATCCCGAAGAATACTGGTCCCTGTCCCTGAGCACGCTTTTCACTTCATCCGCAACATACATATCGTAGGTTCTAAAGCGCCTGCCGAGCAGCCAGAATGTCGAGCAATAGCCGATGACCTCAAGCAGTTTTGTCAGTGAGGTGGTCCTGTAATCGTATAAAACGCTTTTGCCCGTATCGGGGTCGAAGGCGCGGGCAGGCACCAGCAGCCCGTGACAGATCGCGCCGATGCCTTTGTCCTTCTTGAAGAATTGCACGACCTTTGCCTGAAGAATCTTGCTTTCTAAAAATTGTTTCATCCCCGGTGCGTGGCCTCCCGTCAGCAGGATCGCGTCATAATCATCCACATTAATATCTGCATACTTGACCGGCTTTTGATATTCGGGCGCGGCGGTCATCCGCTTGTAATCCCGCAGCCCCATCGGTCCTGCCCCGAGCGGTCCGCGCACAAAGCCCATCAGCAGGCGATGGTCGGCCGCTGCCGTGTTTCCGTTCTCGGTGGAGAAGGTTGCCTTCCAGCCACGGTCCACGCACACACGCCAGGGGGTGGCAGATTCAGTCGGGTCGAAGTCGTTGTCGGGCAGAGGGATCAGAACGTGGGGTTTGCGCATCGGGGGACTCCAGAAGGTTGTATGCAAATTATATCCCCTCGATTAAAATACAGCCACGAATCCCCGACTTTGGTGTTTACATCCACAGCGATATGGCATTCACCGACCAGTGGTACGAAACCCTGCGTGACCTGTTCAAGAACCAGAGACTTCCTCTGGCATTCGTGGACCTGGATGCCTTTGACGCCAATACGGATCTGGCAGCTTCGCTCGCCCAAAAAGCGGACAAACGCCTCCGCATCGGAACGAAGTCTTTGCGCTGTCTGCCGTTGATGGAGCGAGTCCTTGTCCATGCCTCCGCCCGTTTCCGCGGCTTCCTGACCTTTACCGCTGAAGAGACAGCTTTCCTCGCCAACAGGGGGCACGATGATTTCATCCTTGCCTATCCCACTGTCCAGCCCGGCGACCTGGCGATTTTGGCACAACTCACGAAGCAGGGAAAACAAGTCTCAGTGATGGTGGACAGCAACCAGCATTTGGATATCTTGAATGAAACGGGGAGACAATATGGAACGATTCTCAACGCCTGCCTAGAAATTGACATGGCTTATCGTCCGCTTGGAAGTGATGTGCTTCATCTCGGTTTGCGGCGCAGTCCGATACGAACTCCTGAACAGGCAATCGGTCTGGTGAAATACGCAAAGACGTTATCGAACGTGAGGGTCGACTCGGTGATGGGGTATGAGGGTCACATTGCAGGGACGAATGACGATGTGCCTCATCAAGTCATGATGAATGTGGTTTATCGAACGCTGAAGAAGGCGTCGGTGAAGGAACTGACGAAGAGGCGCGCAGCAGTGATCGGGTCCATGAAGGAGGCGGGCGTGGATCTTCGTCTCGTGAACGGCGGTGGGAGCGGCAGTCTGGTATCCACGCTGCAGGATGGATCCATCACCGAAGCCACGATCGGTTCGGGGTTGTATGCATCGGGTTTGTTTCATCACTTTAAGGAAGTGAAATATCAGCCATCGGCATTTTTTGTGCTGCAAGTGGTACGCATTCCCAAAGAGGGAATGGTCACCTGTGCAGGCGGCGGATATATTGCCTCGGGCGCCATCGAGAAATGCAAACTACCCCTGCCTGCCATGCCCGTTGGTTTGAAATATGTTGATCTTGAAGGTGCTGGCGAAGTGCAGACTCCGTTGGTGTTGCCGCAGGGTTGTCCAAAGCTGGATTTGGGCGATCCTGTGTTTTTTCAACATGCAAAGGCTGGCGAATTGTGTGAACGTTTCAATAAATTAATCCTGGTGCAAGGAGGCAAAATCGTTGATATAGCGAAGACATATCGAGGAGAAGGTTTCGCGTTTTTGTGATCATTTTCAAAGAGGAGAATGCAAATGAAAAGAACGCTCAAACATATCAGTTACGCCATGGGGAACTTCGCCAACACGATTGCCTATCAGGTGTTTGGAAATCGCATTCAGTTCTATTATGTGGATATTCTTGGGCTGAACGCTGCCACAGCCGGTGTGCTATGGACCATTTACGGTTTGTGGAACGCGGTCAACGATCCCTTGATGGGACAGCTTTCAGACCGGACGCGTTCGAGGTTCGGCAGGCGTGTGCCGTATGTTGCCTTCGGCGCCATCCCATTGGGGTTATCGTTCTTCTTCCTGTGGACACCGATCCAAAAACCCGCCTGGGTTTTGGCAACGTATTTTCTGGCGATCCTGTTCATCTTTGATACGCTCTACAGCCTGACGATCATCGCCTATAACTCATTGTTCCCAGAGGTCGCACCGACGGTCCGTGACCGGGTGGATCTTTCGATGGTACGCGAGATCTTGGGGACGATCGCATTGCTGGCATCCTACATCCTTGCGCCGATCCTTGCTGATGAAGTCGGTTATCTCGCGATGGGAGCCATCATGGGCGGGCTGGTCGGAGTCGGATATTTGGTCTCGATGATCGGTGTGAAGGAAGCGCCCGTCAGCGATAGCGAGGTGCAATTGGGCATGGGCGAGTCGCTGCGTGTTGTGCTGGCGTCCATTCCCTTCCGCTGGTATCTGGGCGCGAACATTGCCAAGGAATATATCTGGCTGGCGCTGGGAGCGATGCTCCCATTCTGGCGGAAATACGCGCTCGGCATTCAGGCTCCGATCAATGTTTTTGGAACGGAGCTCGGCGCAGGCGATGCGGAAGCTGTGCTGCTCGGCCTTGCCATCCTGCTTGCCATTCCCTGTCTGTTGATCTGGCGTCCGATCGTTTTGCAGCTCGGATACCGCCGTACATGGATCATCGCTGCGTTGGTCTTTATCCCGGGCTTGTTCCTGATGATGATCGCCCACGATTTCGGCTCAGGTCTATTAGGTACGCTGCTCGTTGCGCCCGGTTTGGCAGGCTCCATGATCATGCCCTTCCCGGTCATTTCCGAGGTCATTGACGATGATGCAAAAAAGGAACATGGCTATCGCCGGGAGGGAATCTTCTTCGGCATGAACGGCGGCATTACCAAACTTGCCTTCTCGGCACAGGGCGTTTTATTCGCATCTGTCATGTCGGCAGCGGGATACGTAGCCGGTGAAGCTGTCCAATCTGCCAGTGCGGTCAACGGCATCCGCTTTATGATCGGCGGCACCACCATCATCGCCACGCTCATCACCGCCTTCTGCATGTGGAAATACCCATTGGGACGTGACAACCACACGGGAAAATGATCAAAAGGAGAAACATCATGAATGAAGAAACCAAACTCGTCTGGCTAAAACGCGTGCTTGTGTTCAAGATCCTCGTTGTTGCCCTGCTTTGGGGCTTGCCCACCCTGCTTGGTCCAGAGTCTTTCCTCAAGATGCTCGGTGAACAGATTCCCAACCCGCCGTTCTACATGCGCATCTTCGGCGCCACACAGATCGGTCTTGTGTTCCTCTATTGGCTGGCATACCAAGACCCCGTCAAAAACCGCGACATGATCCGCTACGCCGTTTGGGACAACTCCGTCGCCTTCCTAACCATGATGGGTTACGCAGCGACGGTTGGCATTACCAACCCCACCGTGTGGTTATCTGCCGTACTCGTATTGTTCTTCGCCATCGCGTTCTATATATTGATACCGAAAGCATACTAAACCATTGCAAGGAGCGAAGCCGACGAAGCAATCCCCAACCGTGTGACGGAGATTGCTTCGCATCGCTCGCAATGACGGATACAGTCTCATGCTTGACTCTGCCCTCAATTTTGCACGTAACAACAGGCAATCGCATCTCTCTGGACTTTGCGACTGGCTCCGCATCCCAAGCATTTCGACTCAGCCCGAACATGCTTCGGACGTCCGCGCCGCTGCAGAATTTGCCGCACATTATCTTCGTGATATGGGAATGTCAAAGGTTGAGATCCGTGAGACCAAAGGCCATCCTGTTATCTACGCCGAATGGCTCAACCTTCAACCTGGAACCTTTAACCTTCCAACGCTCCTGATCTACGGTCACTTTGATGTGCAGCCCACTGATCCCGATGAAGAATGGACGCGCCCGCCTTTCGAACCGGTCATCGAAGGTGATAACCTCTACGCTCGCGGCGCATCCGATGACAAGGGTCAAGCCTTTGCGGTCCTTGCGGCGTTGGAGTCGTATTTCAATGCTGGCGGGAAATTACCTGTCAATGTAAAAGTATTGCTCGAAGGCGAGGAGGAAGTCACCAGCCCGAACCTTTTCCCTTATATTCGAGAACACGTTGACGAACTCAAAGCTGACGCCATCCTCATCGCCGATCAGGATATGCTCGACCCACAACATCCCGTCATTATGTGGGGCGTGCGCGGAAATCTCTACACTGAGATCGAAGTGCGTGGTCCCGCCCACGATCTGCACTCTGGCACCTTTGGCGGCGCCGTGGATAACCCCTTCAACGTGCTTGTCCACTTGCTGGCGCGGCTACAGGATGAAAAGACCCGCAAGGTGCTCATCCCAAACTTCTACGATAAGGTGGAGGAACTCTACGAAGAAGAACGCGCCTTGATCTCGCAGGCTCCCATCAATGATCAAGTTGGTTTATATCTTACAGGCGCTTCCGCACTTGGAGGAGAGGAAGGATATCCTTTGGCGGAACGGGTCAGTGTAAGACCCACCCTTGAAATCCACGGCATCGCGGGCGGATTCACAGGCGAAGGCTCGAAGACGGTCATCCCTGCGAAGGCAACAGCAAAGGTGAGCATGAGGCTGGTACCGAATCAGGACCCGGAGGAGGTTTTTGAATCGCTGAAATCCTTTCTCGAGTCGATCTGTCCGGAAACCGTCAAACTCGATGTACGCATCATTGGCAGGGCGCATGCCGTGAAGATAGATTACAAGTCACCCGAAGTGCAAGCCGCGGCGAACGCCTATGAACAAGGCTTCGGCTACAAGCCGATTTATCTGCGCGGAGGCGGGTCACTGCCGATCGTGGACGAGATGATCAAGGCGTTGAGCGTACCCGACCGAGATATACCGGTGGTAATGATCGGCTTCGGTCTGCCGGATGACCGTACCCACGCCCCGAATGAGAAGTTTTATATCCCGAATTTTTATCATGGCATAGAAACCGTGATACATTATCTGGAAATATTCAAAAATATTTGATGTCGTTGCCTTATTTGCAATGGCGGAGGAGACACCATGCACATCCCACAGACGGGAAAAACAAAAGAGGAAATTCTCGGCGCGCTCCAGGCTTTCAAATCCCGCGATATGGATTGGAAATCTGGAAAGGTCTGGTGCTATGTCTATAATCCTGGGGAGGACCCGGTTGAGGTCACGAAAGAGGCGTATTTATCCTTCCTGACCGAAAACGGACTTGATCCAACAGTTTTCCCCTCGATGTTGAAACTTGAAACCGATGTTGTCCGTGCAACGATCAATCTGCTGCGTGGTGACTCGAACGCGGTCGGCCACCTAACCACCGGCGGAACGGAGTCCATCATGCTGGCGGTGAAGACCGCGCGTGATATGGCGCGTGCCACCAAACCGAACATCAAGGAACCCGAGATGGTGCTGCCAAAAACTGCGCATGCTGCGCACCATAAAGCCGCACATTATCTTGGCGTGAAGCCTGTGCTTGTGGATATCGACCCTGCCACGTTCAAAGTGCGCGCGGAGGATATGGAGAAAGCGATCACAGCGAACACGATTCTTCTGGTTGCATCCGCACCCAGTTATTCGCAAGGCGTGATCGACCCGATCAGTGAGATCGGGAAGATCGCACTGAAACACAACCTGCTTTTCCACGTGGATGGCTGCGTGGGCGGGTTGCATCTTTCGTTCATGCGCAAGATTGGATATGAAGTTCCCGATTTTGATTTCACTGTGCCTGGCGTGACATCCATTTCAACCGACCTGCATAAATATGGATACGCCGCCAAGGGCTGTTCGGTCATCATGTATCGCAACAAGAACATCCGCAAATATCAGATCTTTGCCTGCACGGATACCACCGCATACACCTTGATCAATCCCACGGTATTGAGCACGAAATCGGGCGGCCCCATGGCAGGCGCGTGGGCGATCCTCAACTTCCTCGGTGAAGAAGGCTACATGAAGATCATCCAAGAGGTGCAGGAAGCCACCAGGAAGTTGATCGACGGTATCAATGCGATTCCCGAACTGCGTGTGCTGGGCAAGCCAGCCATGTGCATGTTCTCTTTCGCTTCAGATGAGATCAATGTTTATCAACTGGGCGATGAGATGAACAAGCGCGGCTGGTACATTCAGGGACAGTTCTCCACGCTGCTGACGCCGCGCAATTTACACATCTCCGTCAATCATGGGACGATCCATAATGTGGATGCGCTGCTCAAGGATCTGCGGGAATGCGTTGAGATCGTAAAGACCAAAACGCCGATCGATTCGGATGCGATCAGAGCCATGGTCGGCGCGGCGCTTCAAGGTCCGGACCCCGAAGCGGCGTTCGGTCAACTGGCGGCATCTGCCGGGCTGACGGGTACCGAGCTTCCCACCGAGATGGCGTTCATCAACGAGGTCCTGGATGCGCTGCCTGATGAGTTGTGCAATGCCTTTCTGGTGAATTACTTTAATGACCTGTATGTGTGATGGCGAGAGCCCGTGCAGGCAAAGGGCTGCTTGCTTAATATAAAAAACATTTCCACTCGAGCAGGTCACCGCGCTGCTTCTGAGATGGGGTGTGGTTTTGCCGATGAACCTTGCTGCAGAGGGGATGAAGTTTATTAGCGCGCCAACTGGATAAATTCTCTTCATGGATTGCCCCGATAAATGCTGTTTGTCCTGATTTTAGGGGAGGTTTGTTCATTTTATGCCTCAAGTCGGGTTGCTACAATATTTATTATGAGAGAGCAGGCTGTCTCACAATTTCTTTCAGAGATATCGCCCGGCTTCCTGCAATTTGGCAGTGCGCGGATGGCGCTGCTGGATATTGAAGCCGGCTTTTGGGGGATTCGCCGTCAGGTCGAAGCGTTGATCGGTTTCCGTTTGACCAATTCGGTCCTGCAACAGGCGGGAGCAAATGGCGGGGCGTCCTTCGCGGCATCCTTTGGAACGACGAAGGATATTGCAGAGCAGGAGCGTCTGTTCAAGAGTTGCGTGCAGGCGTACCAGCTTGCAGGGTTTGGTCAATTTGGGATCGCGGAATCAAATTGGAGCGTGGGACGAATCGTGATCCGGGCAGAGGATACTTTCGAAGCTTGGATGACCGGTCGCCATGCGCAGCAGGTTTCCGAGCCTGTCTGCGCGTATACCGCCGGCGTGCTGGTGGGATTCATCAATGTGATCTGCGGCCGGCAGGATGTGGTTTGCATCGAGCATCGCTGCCAGGCAAAAGGCGATGATGTCTGCGAATTCGAACTGCTGCCCGTTTCGGAGGCGGGGGATCAAAACGTGGTGGCGTTCACTCCCGACCCGATGCTTGGACGCCAACTCAACCTGCTGGAGATGCTTTTCGAGCGCATGCCGATGGGCATCGCCGTCATCGACCGGGAATTCAAATTGGTGAGATGCAACCCCACCTGGGCGACGTTCATCGAACAATACACCCCGTCCACGGCGGCGCATGTGGTACCCGGAACGAAAATATTCGACCTGGAGCCGGGCACCGAGGAGACGCTCATCCCGTTATTTGACCGGGTGTTCAACGGGGAAACGATCCGCCAGGACGCGGTCAGGATCGAATCGGGCGGCATCGCATCATTCTGGGACATCGTGTTGTCTCCGCTATATGATGAGGATCAAATCGTCGGGCTCTTGAACGTCTCGACGGACGCCACCGAACGCGTGATGATCCAACAGACCCTCGAGCAGCGCGTCGAGGAACGTACGCGCGAGATCGAACGCAGGCGCGAGATCGCAGAGAGTCTCAGGGACATTCTGCGCATGATCAATTCGAACCTGCCCCTCGATTCGTTCATCGAACGGGCGGTCAAATTGGCTGCATTGCGCATGGATGCGGCGGCGTGTGTCCTGCATCAATTCAACCGGACAGATCAAACCATCCTACATCTGGCTGGTTACGGCATCGAGGGCATCTTTCCCGGGAACAGGACGCGTCCCTTCGCGGCAATGAAATCCTCGGGCGGGTACGACTATCTGCAAGCCACACTGCAGCGCCAGCCGACGTACCAGAATTATCCTCCCCTGCCGGAGCGGATCGACGAGATCAAGCGCGATCCTTCCATACCGGAAAACATCAAGGCTGAACGGATCGCAGTGCGTGGGAGATTCGCCGCTTCGCTTTCCGTGCCGCTGGTCATACAGGACGAAGTGTTCGGGGGCATGGTCTTTTATTATTCCGATCCGCAGGAATTCCCGGAGGAGCAGATCCAGCTGGCCTTGACCTTCGCCGACCAGGTGGCACTGGCTTTGGAAAATGCGCGACTGCATCAGCGCGAACAACAGAGGCAGCGCGAACTGCAAACCCTGCTGGATGTGGCTGGAGCCGCCAACGGCTCGCTGAATTTGGATGAAACGCTGAAGACAACGCTGGATCTTCTGGTCAACCTGACCAACGCATCACGGGCCGGCGTGATGCTGCGCAACGAGTCCACAGGCAGGTTGGAAGCGCGGATGCTTCGACCCGAACAGACCATCTCCTCCGATGATCTCGCTCGAATCTCCCAGGCCTGTGAGTCGGTTGCCGCCAGCGGCGAACCGGTATATGTCATGCCGGACGCGGAGCAAGGATTCGTGGAACCCGGCGCGTTATTGCCCCTTCGGCTGCGGGATCGAATCCTGGGCGTGTTGGTCATCATCGGAGCGGAGGGAGAACGGTTCAACCCGGGACAGCAGGCGCTCTTCAAGTCCATTGCCGACCAGCTGAGCGTCGCCGTGGAAAACGCCCGATTATACGGGCAGGCGGAACAGGCGGCGATCGCCTCGGAGCGCAACCGCCTGGCGCGTGACCTGCACGACGCCGTTTCGCAAACCTTGTTCTCCGCCAGCCTGATCGCGGACGTGCTGCCCAAATTGTGGGAGCGCGATCCTGAGATCGGCAAACGCAAACTGGATGAATTACGCGTGCTCACACGCGGTGCGCTCGCCGAAATGCGTACGCTTCTATTGGAACTGCGCCCATCCTCGCTCATCGAATTGGACCTGGCGGATCTTCTGCGCCATCTGTCGAACGCTTTCACGGGGCGCACCCGCATCCCGCTGGCCTTGAACGTGGAAGGTCTGGCCGACCCTCCGCTCGAGGTCAAGGAAGCGGTCTATCGTGTCGTGCAAGAGTCGTTGAACAATATCAACAAACACGCGCAGGCTTCACGGGTGTTCATTGACCTGCATCGCTCCGAAGATCACATCCAATTGGACATCCGGGACGACGGATGCGGCTTTGATGCGGGAAACATCTCACACGAAAGCCTGGGGTTGGGCATCATGCGCGAACGCGCGGAGTCCATTGGCGCGCAATTCTTCATTCAAACCGGGATCGGCGCGGGAACCCGCATCGAGTTAATTTGGAAGGACGGTCAACCATGACAGAACAGAAAATGATCCGCGTGATGTTGGTGGACGATCACGCTGTCGTCCGCAGTGGACTCTCCACATTCCTGATGACCTGCGACGATATGGAACTCGTCGGCGAAGTCGCCAGCGGCGAACAGGCACTTGTGATGTGCCGAAAAGCAAAGCCTGACGTGGTGCTGATGGACCTGGTCATGCCCGGCATGGACGGCGCGACCGCGACCCGTCTGATCCGCGAACAGTGCCCGGAGATTCAAGTCATCGCGCTGACCAGTTTCAAGGAACAGGAACTGGTGCAGGGCGCTTTGCAGGCGGGCGCGATCGGGTATCTCCTCAAGGACATTTCCGCCGACGAACTGGCCAACGCGATCCGCGCCGCGTACGCGGGCAAACCCACGCTCGCCCCTGAAGCGGCGCAGGCATTGATCCAGGCGGCGCGTCTGCCAGCCGACAGGATCGGCTTCGACCTGACCGAACGCGAGCGCGAGGTGCTGGGGCTGATGGTGCGGGGCCTGAGCAACAATGACATCGCGGAACAATTATTTATCAGCCGTTCAACAGCGAAATTCCACGTCAGCAGCATCCTATCCAAACTCAGCGTGGCGAGCCGTACAGAGGCGGTGTCCATTGCCTTGCAGAACCACCTGGTCAAGTGACCAGTGAAAAACCCATCCGCCAGGACAGCAGAAATTCTCCCCGGATAACTGATATGTCCGGGGAGTTTTCTTCGTACGATTAATGCAAAAAAAGGATGGCAGATCAACCATGAACTCTAACCCCGCTCTCAAATGGCTCGTCCCCGCGATCATTATTCTGGCGTTCGTTGCCGCGCTGGCAGGTCTGCTGCCCGGCGCGGGACAGCCATACTCTCTGATCAACTTCCGCGGCGAAGGGGTGACCATCAATGCACGCGGGCTGTATTACTGGGACACGGTCAGTTCTGCCGCCCAGATGCAAGCCAACGACCTGGTCACGCTCGTGCTCGGAGTTCCCCTGCTGGCAGTCTCCCTCTGGCTGACGCTGCGCGGCTCCCTGCGCGGGAAACTGCTTCTCACAGGTACCCTGGGATTCATCCTCTACACCTACATCACCATGTGCTTCGGCGCGGCATACAACAAACTTTTCCTGGTCTATGTAGCCCTCTTCAGCCTGAGCCTGTTCGTCTTCATCCTGAGCATGATGTCTTTTGACTTGAAGACTCTTCCAGCACACTTTTCGGAAAAACTACCGCGCGGTTGGATCGCTGGCCTGCTTTTCTTTGCCGCTGCTTTCCTTTCGCTGGCATGGCTGGGGCGCATTGCCGCGACCTTCACACCCGATACCATTCCTGCGCTGGAAAACGCCACCAGCATGTTCATTCAGGCAATGGATCTGGGCATCATCGTGCCGCTGTGTGTACTATCCGGCATCCTGCTTTTGCGCCGCACCGCATGGGGCTACCTGCTAGCTTCGGTCGGTTTGATGAAGTTCCTTACCATGGGTATCGCCGTCAGCTTGATGAGTCTGAACATGGCTCGCGTCGGTGTGCCGATCAGCATGATGGAGATCATCGTATTTCCAACGATCGCATTGGCGAATCTATTCATGGTGACGCAGTTGCTCTGGAACATCAAAGAGACAACCCAATGAGAGGAGAAAAATGGATAAAAGATTTGGACTGTTCATTCTTTTTGGAATGATCGTTGGAGCCATGTTTGGCGCATCTTTTACAGCCAATGGTAATCAACTAGTCGGGATATTCGGCGGGGCGGTGGCGGGAGTATTCATTGGATGGTTCATTGCCGCGGCTGTTCGGGAGAAAACATCCAGATGAGATCCAAGCTTGGGATGTTCGCATCAAGCCCCGGGACGTCTGATCCGCTGCCGATGGACTTGATCCAACACTGAAGAAGGAGTCGACCAGGCATGCGCATTGTAATCTTTGCCGCGGGTTCCCAGGGCGATATCCAACCCTGCCTGCGTTTGGGAAAAGGTTTGCAGCAAACGGGCTTTCAGGTCCTGCTGGCAGCTCCGCAGAATTTTGCCAATCTCATCGAAGCACAAGGCGTGCCCTTTCATTCCTTGCGCGGCGATGTGCAAAAGATCATGGCGGGCGAGACGGGGCAAGCCTTCATGGAAAGAGGCAGCGCCAATCCGTTCCGGTCGATCCGCGACATGCGAACCATGGTCGGGCAGGTCGCCATCCAAATGGCGGAAGATCTGCTGGAAGCCTGCCGCACTGCCGATGCGCTCCTCACGCTGGCTGTGTTCGCTCCATTCGGGCAGACGGTTGCCGAGATTTGCGGCATCCCGCTCGTGCTGGTCGAGCCAACCCCGGTCCTTCCAACGGGCGATTTTCCCGCTCCCGGTTTTCCCATTCAAAGGAATATGGGCAGGATTCTCAATCGCCTGGCGGGCGTTGCGATGTTGAATATCATCTGGCAGTGGTATCGTCCGTTTGTGAATGAATTTCGGGCACGCTTTGGTTTGCGGCGGATGAACGCCTCAGACTTTCATCGCATTCTGAATTCCAAACCGCTATTGGGCGCGTACAGCTCGAACGTGATTCCCCATCCGCGTGACTGGCCGGCTACCGTCCATATCACCGGGTACTGGTTTCAAGATTCGCAATCCACGTGGCGGCCATCCGCTGCCTTGGAAAATTTTCTCGCGCAAGGCGAGCCGCCGGTGTACGTTGGATTTGGCAGCATGACAGGACGCGACCCCGAACGTCTCACGGCGCTTGTGCTGGAGGCCTTGTCGAAGAGTGGTCAGCGCGGCGTGCTTGCCACCGGCTGGGGCGGCTTGAATGCCACGAACGCGCCGAGGAATGTCTTTGTGCTGGACTCTGCGCCGCACGGCTGGCTTTTCCCGCGCATGTCGGTGGTGGTGCATCACGGCGGCGCAGGGACAACTGCTGAAGGCTTGCGCGCGGGGAAACCCACTGTGATCGTGCCGTTCATTGTGGATCAACGCTTTTGGGGAGAGCGAGTCCATGCATTGGGTGTCGGAGTGAGGCCGATCCAAGCCAAAGGGTTGACGTCGGCCCGTTTGGTGGAGGCAATTCAAAGGTCGGTCAGTGACCCGGAGATGAGGCGAAGGGCAGAGTCAATCGGGAAAATGATCCGTTCGGAGGATGGACTCGGCAGTGCGGTGAAGATCGTCCAACAATATTTTGGAGAATGACATGAGCGACAAAGGTTATCAACTCGTCCCCTTTCCCAAAATCCGCCGCTTGATGGTGGACGGCGGGTATATGGCGCGCCAAAAGCACCTGATCCACGGCCTGGTGGAAATGGATGTCACGCATGCCCGCCAGCTGATCCGCGAACACAAGGCACGGACGGGGGAAGCGTTATCGTTCACTGCCTTCACCATGACCTGCCTGGGGCAGGTGGTGGATAAGAACAAGCACATGCAAGCCGTGCGTACCTGGCGGGAAAAACTGGCGCTCTTCGATGACGTGGATGTGAACACCATGTTCGAAGTCGAGGTGGAGGGACGCAAGATCATCCGTCCGCACATCGTTCGGGCGGTGAACAGAAAGTCCCTGCGCGAAATCCATGAGGAGATCAGAGCATTTCAAGCCGATCATGAGCACGGACGGGAAGCAAAATTCATTGATGGGTTCGTGCTCCTGCCTGCCTTCATCCGTCGTTTCTTTTTGGGTTTCCTTTTCAAGAGCCCCCGGATGTTGAAAGATATGAACGGCACGGTTTCACTCACTGCGGTGGGCATGTTCGGGGATGGCGGCGGCTGGGGAATCCCTGTTTCCAATCACACATTGCAACTCACGCTGGGCGGCATGGCTGAGAAACCAGTGCTGAAGGATGGCAAACTCGAAAATCATAAGTTTTTGTGCGTGACCATCAGCATCGATCACGACATTGTGGACGGCGCTCCCGCGGCGCGCTTCATCCAAAGGCTGAAGGAACTGGTCGAAAGCGGATACGGCATCGAAGAGTTCATCGGGGAGGTGCGATGAAACTGGATTTGGAGATCATTCGAAACTTGCAGGAGGAACCGGAACCTTTCACGCCGGGTGAGCCGCTCTTTTGGGATGATCCGCATATTTCGGCACAAATGTTGAAGGCGCATCTGAATCCGGAGAATGACCTCGCCAGCCGCAGACCGGAAACGGTACAAAAAATCGTGGACTGGCTGATCGCCTCTCTCGGGCTTCAGGTTGGTGCCTCCATTCTGGACTTGGGCTGCGGTCCCGGGCTTTATTCCGTGCAACTGGCGGAGAAGGGTCTGCGTGTCACGGGTGTGGATTATTCCCGCCGCTCGATCGATTACGCGGTGGAATACGCCCGGCAACATAACCTCGATATTCAATATCGTTATCAGAATTACCTGACGCTGGAGGATGAAAATTTATACGATGCCGCCCTTCTAATCTACGGCGACTTTTGTCCGCTCTCGCCCGAACAACGGTCGAAACTGCTTGGCAATGTTCGCCGCGCCCTCAAGCCCGGCGGTCATTTTGTCCTCGATGCAACCACGCCCGCCCATCGCAAAAAATACGGCAACCGAAACGGATGGTACGCCGTTGAAAGCGGATTCTGGAAGCCGGGTCCGCACCTGGTTTTGGAGGCGGGCTTCGACTACCCCGAGGAATCCATCTGGCTTGACCAATATACGGTCATCGAAGAGGATGGAAAAGTGTCCGTTTACCGCAACTGGTTTCAGGATTTCACACGCGAGACAATCACGCGTGAGTTGGAGACGGGAGGCTTCACGGTCGAGAAGGTTTGGAGTGATCTCACTGGAACGTCCTATTCGGATGACACCGAATGGATTGGAATCGTCGCCCAACGACTTTGATTATTGCCCATATTACCTGTCATATATGAGAAACTACGTATGAAAAAGTCAAAAAGAAATGTACTGCTCTCGATCATATTGTCACTTTCTGTAATTTGCAGCATCCTGCTCCTCTTTGCCTCGCGCTACGGAAATCTTTCGATCAACCTGCCCCTGGAACATAAACCCGCTTTCGATGCGGCTACCGGCGCCTATCCAAGCCAACTCCACGCCGAAGGCAACAAACTGATCGACGCCAACGGACAAGTAGTGACTCTGCGCGGACTCATGCCATCAGACCCGGCGGTATTGAGACCCAAGGGAAAGTTCGAACGCCTCTTCTTCGACGGGATGGCTGATTCGGGTGCCAATGCCATTCGCCTCCCCGTTCACCCCGAACGCTGGGAGCATGATCCCGATTACCTCTGGCGTTATCTCGATCCAATCATCACATGGAACGGCGAGAACGGCGTTTACACCATCATTGACCTGCATTTCATCGGGGATATGGGGACAGACCGTGGTATGCAAATGCCCGACCTCGAAACTCCAAGCAAGGATTTTGCGCTAGAATTCTGGCGGCAGGTTGCCTCCTACTTCAAGGATACTCCTCACGTCATCTTCGAGATCTTCAACGAACCGGCGGGAATCTCAGCCGCGGATTGGCGGGTGAACGCGCAGAGTCTGGTGGACGCCATCCGCTCCACAGGCGCGGACCAGTTGATCATCGTGGGAGGCATCGAATATTCCCGCGACCTGTCCTGGGTCTTGGAAGAACCGATCAAAGGTGAAAACATTGCCTATGCCGCGCACATCTATCCGGCGCACAGCAGGTACTCGTGGGATCGCTGGTTTGGAGATGTCGCGGAAAAATATCCGGTGGTAGCGACTGAATGGGGTTGGATGGAGACCGATCCGGGCGGCGAGCAGCCCTATCTGGTCGGCAGTCAGAAGGCTTATGCGGAGCCGTTCATGGAATATCTCGAGCGGCGAGGGATCGGCTGGGTTGCATGTTGGTACGATGACGAATGGAAACCGGCCATGTTCGAGGCAGGATTCGAAAAACTGACACCCTTTGGAGAATACGTCCTCGGTCAATTACAGAATCGTTCATACTGACTCTGTAGGGAAGGATCATAAACACGAATCCATCACGTCCAATAATCGATCACTTTTACATCTGTCTGGAGGTGTAACCATGAAAATCAAATACACAAACCTCATGCTGCTGATTGCGACCATCCTGGCGATATTCATCGTGCGCACTGTACTGGCGACAAAAATCACCATGCCGCGCACTGCCGAAATTTTCGATACCCTGACCGTGACAGGTGCGCTCTTCATTGTTTTGAATGGCTATCGCACTTTACGGCGGAGTGATTGGATCATTGCATTGATCTTGGGCGCAGTGGTCGGCGCGGGGATGCTGTTCGCCACGCTCTTCTCCCCCTATCCGTTCTTTGGACTCGTGAACAGCAATATGGGACAGGCATTGATCCGTGGGACTTTCACAATTCTCGGGACCCTGGGCGGACTGGTCATCATGCGTCAGGGTGGACCGGTGCAACTCCACGCCGCGAACGGCGACTGGCGGAATACAAGCAGGGGCATCCTCGTGGGTCTGGTTATCGGTCTGCCATTCGCTGTGCTGAATGTTTTCGCCTTGCAGTTCACGCAGGGACATCCGATCGATTGGCAAAATCCTCTCGCCGCCCTGCTGGATGCCCTTCAGCCTGGCCTGGTTGAAGAAGTCATATATCGCTTTGCCCTGTGGGGATTGTTATGGTTGGTATTACGAAACTCGTTGCCCAAACAGGCGGTCTGGCTGGCGGGATTGTTATCCATGCTGGTGCATAATTATTCCCATTTCGATGATCTGTTCCTGCAATCGCCAATGATGGCATTCGGCATGGGAGCGGTGCTGGCGCTGTTCTGGGGGCTTCCGCCGCTCATTCTCGCCCGCTGCCGCGGGCTTGAATCTGCCATCGCCTTTCATTGGATTCAGGATGCCGTCCGTTTCCTGGCGGGGTTTTAAGCCTGCCCACCTGACCAGATTCGAGACTCATCCTTCGACCAGTCAAAAATCTCCCCGCCTCGCCGATGTGAGTGGGGAGATTTTTCTTTATTATTTAGGCAAGGTAACTCACAAACGCCGCTCGCACTTCGTAATCTGCACAAATTGGTCTTTGAGATAAATAAGGAGGATGTCATAATGCGCACTTTGATAGGAGTTTTTCTTCTGTTACACGGCCTCGTTCACATGTGGTATGTGACCTTGAGCCAGGGATGGGTCGAGTACCAAGCCGATATGGGCTGGACGGGTAAGTCGTGGTTATTGACTAACCTGCTTGGAGATGGCGCTACACATACATTAGCTACCGTTTTTTACAGCCTCTCGACGCTCATCTTTTTGGTGGCAAGTGCTGGCTTGATCGCGATTCAAACTTGGAATCGTCCCTGGCTGCTGGCTGCCTCGATTGTCTCTAGCGTTACCATTTTGGTTCTCTGGGATGGACATTTCGACCTGCTGGTGCAAAAAGGATTGCTAGGTTTGCTGATTAATGTTGGTATCCTGGTCACCATTTATTTTCTCAAATAATCTTGGTGCGAACCTGAGTAGTCAAAATAACAAGTTGCCTGCGGATAACGATCAGCGTTACATCAAAGCGTGTTTCGACCAAGCACAAATAGAGGATCTAAAACATGAAGTTGGAAAGCGATAAGTGTCGGGTTGTGTCCATATCGAAAGCCAGACGTTTGATATCCGATATTGGGCGGGTGTCTCAAAACAGGAACATCATCCGTGGCCTTCTGGAAATTGACGTAACCCAGCCCCAGCAGCTTATTCGAGAACATCAGGAGAAGTCAGGGGAGAAGATCTCGTTTACATCGTATCTGACAGCTTGTGCGGGGCGGGCTGTTGACAGTAATAAATACGTACATGCCTATCTTAATTGGAGAGGTCAATTGGTTCTTTATGAAAAAGTAGACATCGCCACAATGATCGAGATCGAGAAGGATGGTAAAAAATTCCCCATTGGCCATATCGTTAGAGCAGCTAACCAGAAAACTGTTCATCAAATTCACGAGGAGGTTAGAGAGATTCAAGCGAAACCGCTGGAAGAGAAGGAAACGAATCACCTGTATGCAATCAGCAAATTACCCGGATTCCTCAGGCGGTTTTTACTTCGCCTTCTGGATCGTAGCCCGCGCTTGATCAAGCGATACAAAGGGACGGTTGTTTTGACGTCAGTGGGTATGTTTGGCAAAGGTGGCGGGTGGGGGATCAGTCTACCCACCCATACCCTGGGAATAACGGTTGGAGGCATAACTGAAAAACCTGGCGTTATTGAGGGGAGAATTGAACCTCGAGAATATTTAAGTGTGACTCTGGATTTTGATCACGATATCGTGAATGGGGTTCCTGCGGCTCGTTTTGCTCAGACGTTTAAAGAGTTGGTAGAGAATGGATGTGGATTAAGAGAATTTTAATTCTCATTTCATAACTTCAAGGAGATAGAACATGAATAACACATTTCAGATAAACTCCATAGGTTCAGTACGAGTGGTTGGCAAAGTCTATTCTATTCAAGTCAATAAAAAGTTTTTGCCTGCATTAACCAACATCGAAGGATTTAGTCATCTCCAAGTTGTCTGGTGGGCTCATCTTACTGACAGCCCTAAGGAGAGGGAGAATTTCGTCTTAGGCAAACTATTTCAGCGGGGACCTGACCGAATGGGGGTTTTTGCCACCCGTGCCCCATTTCGTCCTAATCCTATTCTTATTAGTACCATTAAGGTTCAAGAAATAGATTTTGATAAAGGGATAATTTACACACCTTTCATCGACGCAGAAGACAAGACCCCGATCTTAGATATTAAGCCATATTTTGCTATGGAAAGAGTTAAGAATTGTCGGGTACCGGCCTGGTGCGCACATTGGCCCCAGTGGTTCGAAGATGCCATGACGTTCAATTGGTCTGCAGAAATTGTAAATCGAGAACTATCCAACTGACCAGGTTCAAGCCTCATCCTTCGACCAGACGAAGTTCTCCCCACCTCGCCGATGTGAGTGGGGAGATTTTTCTTTATTATTTAGGCAAGGTAACTAACAATAGCCACTCGCACTTCGTAAGCGACACAAATCGGTCTTTGAGATAAATAAGGAGTAAAAGATGGAAAAGAAACGCTATACCAAAAATGAGATATTTGCCTTCATGGCAATCATTTGGATTGCGATCCTGGTTTCGTTAGTGATCATTATCAAACCTGACTGGCTGTTTTAGTAACTGGCTTGCCTTTGGAGGCACAAGGAGAAAGACATGACCCATCCTGATGACTTTGTAATCGAGACTCACGGCCTGAGCAAATTCTTCGGCGATGTGCATGCGCTTCGCAGCGTGGACCTGCGCGTGCCGCGCCATTCGATCTTCGGTTTCCTCGGCCCAAACGGGGCAGGCAAGACCACGCTGATGAAGGTCCTGCTAGGCTTGAGCCGCCCGACATCGGGCAGTGGGACGATCTTCGGTCATGACATCCTTCATGAAAGCGTCTCCATCCGCGAACGGATCGGTTACCTGTCGCAGCAGCCGCGCTTCGTCGAGTACATGACGGCGCGCGAGAACCTGCTCTTCGCCGCGAACTTTTTCTTTGGCGGACCCCGGCCCAAGGTCCAGGAAAGATGCGAGGAGATGCTGGAACTGGTCGGGTTGCGGGATAAGGCGGACCGTCCCATCAGGAATTTTTCCGGCGGCGAGAAGCAGCGTCTTGGCATTGCGCTGGCACAGGTCAATTATCCCGATCTGCTGATCCTGGATGAACCCGCCTCCGCGCTCGACCCGCTGGGACGTCAGGAGGTGCTGGAGGTGATGGGGCGTCTGCAAAAACACACGACGATCTTTTATTCGACTCATATCCTTGACGACGTGCAGAGAGTCAGCAACATGGTCGCCATCCTAAATCGCGGGGAGTTGGTGGCAAGCGGACCGATCGAGCAGATCCTGAACGGCAGGGATGGCGTGGTTTACACCGTTGCAGTGAAGGGGTCCACGCAGGGATTCGGCGAGCGGTTTGCAGAACTTCCGTGGGTGACGCATACATCAGTGAAATCGAATAACGGGACGAGCATCTGGCAGATCGGTGTCAGCGATGAAGCAAAGGCGGAGACCGCGTTGCTGCGATTCATGCTGGAGGATCGGGAAGTGACGATCACCGAGTTCAGCCGCAAGAGATATGAACTGGAGGAGGTCTTCATGGAGATCGTGAAAGGAGAAGGCAATGGCAGCCAATCTTGAACTTCAACGTGTGGACGAATGGAGCGGGATGCGCGGTTTCGGCAACCTGTTCCGCAAAGAGAACCGCGCCTGGTGGGGCACCCGCCGCTGGTGGGTCAATGTGCTGGTATGGGCGGTGATCCTGTGCGGATTGACCGCGAACATGTTGTTCGTACCCACAATCGCCAGCCTGGCAGACGAAGGGGAGATTGCCCGTGCCGGCGGGTTGACGCCTTATGTTTTACAGATGGGATTGAGCGTCTTCTTTGAGTTCGGTCTCTCGGCGCTGGCGATCGGCGCGGTCGTTTTGTCACAAGACCTGATTCTTGGCGAAAAACAAAATGGCACGGCTGAATGGCTGTTGTCCAAGCCCGTTACACGCAGTGCGTACATTCTGGCGAAGGCAGCTGCCAACGGGCTGGCACTGCTTGTTCTTTTGGTCAGCCTGCCATCCATTCTGGCATATGGGATGTTCTCAGTGCGGCTGGGCGCGCCTTATCCCTGGCAGCCTTTCCTGTCGGCGATTGGGATCATGGCTTTGCATACCGTCTTCTATCTCACGCTGACCCTGGCGATGGGAACGATCTTCAACAATCGTAATGTCGTTCTGGCGCTCGGGCTGGGATCCGCTTTGGGCGGGAACCTGCTGGGAGGTTTCCTCAAGCCGCTGCTGCCGGTCACCCCCTGGATTTTGAACAAGACCGCGTCCTTGACTGCCAGCGCCCGGGCGGTCCCGTTCGAAATGGGAACCGCACCCTTGCTCGCGACCGCATTCTGGTGCGTGGCCCTCGTAATCGTTGCCCTGGTGAAATTCGAAAGAACAGAGTTCTGATCATGTCACGAAGAGCTACTGGCACAATCTTGCTTTTCATCTCAGCCCTGTTGTATGCGACTCGATATCTGTCCGCCGCGATCTTTGGCTCTGGCGTCAGTTCATGGAGCCAGGAATTGTTTCAGGCCATGCTGATTAATGTCGGCAGGGAGCCTGTTGTGTTCAGCGCCATCTCCCTGATCGCGGATCTGGCTTATCTGATCTGGGCGGAGTTGGAGGGTCGTTTCCAACGAAAACGCTTGATCCGCGAAGATCGATAAGAATAAGGAAAGGAAAAAAGAAAATGGAAGAACGAAACAAAGACAATGGAAAGAAGAAGCGGAATTATTTCGCCGGACTGGGGATTTCCTTTGGAGCGGCATTCGGCTCGATATTGGGACTGCTCCTGTTCGATAACCTTGCCCTTGGGGCTGGGGTCGGTGTTGCGATCGGGTTGATCCTTGGCGCCGGTATCGACGCCCAGAAGAATAAATCCGAATAACATCTGCCTGCCGGTTCGTGATTTTTTTCATGACCAGTTGAGTGCACCTGTGATCAAGAACCTTCTCTGGGATGTGGACGGAACGCTCTTCGATACCTATCCCGCCATCACCTACGCCATCAGCAAAACGCTGGGCAAAATGGGAGCTTCGGCCGCTTTGAACGTGATCGATGGACTCGCGCGCCAATCCATCGATTATTGCCTGGGGACTCTTTCCCAACGCTTCAAACTGGACCCGGACCTGCTCCGCCTCCGATTTGCCGAATCCTATCGGACAATTCCACCTGCCAACCAACCCCTGTTTCCCGGCGTGCGTGAAGTCTGCGAATGGACCCACGCACACGGCGGACGGAACATCATTGTCACGCACCGCGCGATCTCCTCCACCCGATCCCTCTTGGAGGCGCACGAAATGACGTCGTCCTTCGACGCCATTTTCAGCGTGGAGCAGGGCTACCCGCGCAAACCCGATCCCGCCCTGCTCGAAGCCGCCATCCGGCAATTCAAATTGGAACAGGCAGAGACCTTGATGATCGGTGACCGCGACCTGGACATCCAGGCGGGACGTGCCGCGGGAGTCCAAACCTGTTTGTTCGGGCGGGTTCAACTTTCCACTCCAGCCGATTACCGTATTGATCGTTATGACCAGTTATTGAATCTTTTGAGGAATAAAAACGAATGAGATCCAACCTGCCCAGACTCTTCGGATTCCTCCTCTTCGTCGGAATGATGGCGGCAGGCTACTACTACAATCTGACCTTCGTGCAGCTCGGACTGGAAGATTTCGGCACAAGTGTGCTCGGCTTGAGCGCGCAGACAGTCGCACGCGACATGGCATTGCTCGCCTTGATGACATGCTTCATTGCCATCGCCTTCGGCTGGTGGATGCAAAGACTCGGCTGGGGCAGGAACTTCCGCCTCAAACTCCAGCTTTCATTCGCCGTCGTGTCCACACAGACATTGCTCACGCTCATCTGCCCGCTGGTGGCCACCGAAGCAGGATTCATCGCCTGGCTCGGGGGCGTATCGCTGACGCTGGGAGTCGGGGTGCCGGTCATGTTCTCGATGACGTTGGATCTGGTCCCGGTCCGGTGGAGAGGCGGGGCGGCGGCATTGGTCACGGCATCCGCATATTTCTTCGCTGAGACCCTCTCCAGCGAATGGACCTTCGAAACCTTCCGCCGCCAGTCCCTGATCATGCTGGCAGGCGGCGTGATCGGGATGGGAGTGCTGGCATTCGTCCGTCATCCCTGGCTGGATATGCTGGCAAGGCAACACACAAGACCCGAGTTTGCAATGGGGCGCTTCATGCGGCTGGGACTTTCCAAATGGCGCATCCCGAGCCTGATCCTGATCATGTTCGGGATCTACTTCGTGGACAGCCTCGGCTTTTTGCGCCTGCTGAAGACACCCATCTACATGGACAACGCCTGGCAGTCATCGGATCTCGACACGCGTGCATTCATCGCTGTGGTCCATGTCATCGGGGCACTGGCAGCTGGCGCGCTCTACCCCGCCCTGCGCGAGCGTTCACTCTTCCTGTGGATCTTTGGCACGTTCGCACTGACACACCTGCAATACAATTTCCACATCCAGACCGGTTCGATGAATGCCGTCCTTTCGATGCCGATGCTCTACGCGCTGGCGGTCAGCCTGTACACGGTGATCAACTTCGCGGTCTGGGCGGATCTCTCCACGCCCGACACCATCCCCCTGAATTCCGCGCTCGGCGTGGCGCTTTCCGGCTGGACAGCAACCTTCCTCAGCACCTCCCTTGCCATCCACTGGGGCGAACGCCTGCCGCTCGATCTGCACATCCGTATCGTGAATTCGCTGGCGATGCTCTTCTTTCTTGCCATGCTGACGCTTGCTTTTTTTGAACCTGTTCGATTCCACAGGCGAAAAACATCATGAAAAGTCTGCGAACCCTTTTACTTGTCCTGTTATTTTCACTCTTTCTCACTGCTTGCAGTGCCGATGGGCTTTACAGCCTGACGCTCATCACCGAAGGACAGCACGAACTGACCCAAAACATCCAGGGCGATCTGTTCATCCTGGGCGGCGAAGTGATTGTGACTGAGGATGCCTCTGTAAACGGAAATGTCCATCTGTTATTGGGCGCACTCACTGTAAACGGCGAAATTAATGGGGATGTCTCCTTTATGAACGGCGGCCTCAGCCTGGGTGACTCCGCCATCCTGCGCGGCGACCTGAACCTGGGCGGCGGATCGTTCCACCGATCTCCTGATTCCGTTATCGAGGGCAGCGTCAACGCTGGGACCGGGGTCTCGCTCCCCTCCGTTCCCGAACGGGAGAGCCGCATCGATTGGTCGTTCTGGTTTCGTACGATCCTCAACGGCTTGTTATCAGGATTGATCGCGTCCGCGCTCGTGCGGTACTTTCCCTCGGGGATCGGTCGGATCAATGAAGCGATCATACGCCACAGCCTGGCAAGCGGAGCGATGGGGATCCTGGCCGGCATCGTGGGAATTTCCTTGCTGGTGACGATGGCATACACCATCCTGCTGATCCCTGTCTCCATCCTGATGCTCTTCCTGCTTGGGGCGGGAGTCTTCCTCGGCTGGGTGGGGCTCGGGAGCGAACTGGGCAGGTTTATCGTCAGGATGGGGAAGCGGCCGATCAAGCCCTCGAAGGCAGCGTTCATAGGAATGTTCGTCTTTATGCCTGCATTTCAACTGCTCACTTCCATCCCCCTGCTTGGCGGAGCACTTGGGATCGCGTTGGGTTCGGTGGGCCTGGGCGCGGTGTCTCTGACACGATTTGGACTTCGGCGATTTATTCCCGCGACCGATGAGGACCTGCCCGATCGACCAGGCTGGGACCTATCCGCCTGACTAATAAATCTCTGTCCGGTTGCTGGATGTGCATGGATGGAGTCTTTTGTATATTGAATGGGAAGCGAATCCAAAAGGAGAGAGATCATGCTCATCGAGAATGCCAAAAGAGTCTTTGCCATTCACTGGAAGCCCGGGCGCGACCTGATCGCTGTACTGGCTTCGTGGGTTCTGGTTGTGGGCACGCTCTACACCGCCACGGTGGTGGTCGGTTCTGAAGCCTGGGGCGGAATTGGATATTTCCTGCTCTATGCTGTGCTCGGCGCTGGAATTTTGGGCGTGGGCTTTCCACTTTACTGGACAGTGGTCATACGCAAACGTCCATTATCGGATCTGGGGATTTCAACGCGCTGGTTGTGGCTCAGTCTGGGATTGCAGATCATCTTCGCGGCTCTGCAATACGCCGGCACACTGGCGCAGAGCGGAATCCCTGAATTCGAGCGCTTTATCCCCCTGCTTGCGCTCTCATTGACGATCGGATTTTTCGAAGCGGTGTTTTGGCGCGGCTGGGTGCAGTTGCGATTGGAAGAAGCCTTCGGGGCCATCCCAGCCATTCTTTTGGGATCGCTGCTATACGCGGCGTATCACATTGGATACGCCATGCCGCTTGGTGAAATGACCTTCCTGTTCTTTATCGGTATTATGTATGCGATTGCTTTTCGCCTGACGAAAAATATCTTCATTCTGTGGCCCCTCTTCCAGCCGATGGGACAGGTGATCACGTTGATCAAGGACGGCTTGGAACTTCCACTGCTCGCCAGCCTGGGCTTCGTGGAAGTATTGATGGGTATGTTTGTGCTGGTCTGGCTGGCGGGACGGTATGCAGGGAAACAAGGATACAAATGACCATGGTTGATAACGCGGATGATGGATTTGAACAGGATAAATTGGCAATGGAAAAAGCAATGAAAGGAGTGTTCCGATGAATAATGGAATTTGGTCAATGCTGGGGTGGGTGACTGCTGCAGGCGTTTTGGGCTTTGCCATCAGCGCGGTGTTTACCGGGTGGCTGAGACTCTCGCGGACCCGTTTCCTGCTTCCCTACGTATCTCTGGCTGGTATCTTCCTCTACGGCTTCCTGATCGTAAATGAAGTCAATGTGGGTGCTGTTTTGAGGGGAAACTGGGTTTGGGGAGTTTTGGCGGGCGGACTCGTCGGCGTCTTTCTGGTCAAAACCGTCAGGTCGCAACCCTTGTCAAGGCAGTCCAATGGCGCGGGGCTTGTCTTCGACCTTGCCTGGGCAGGTCTGATATACGGGATGATCGACGCGCTGTTTCTCAACGTCATGCCGGCGATGGCCGTTTGGATTGGAATATCACAATTTGATTGGGCAGGAACAGTCATGGGAAAAATCGCGGTTGGCGCGGCGGGACTTTTTGCCAGTCTGCTAGTTACGTTGACCTATCACCTCGGTTATCCAGAATTCCGCAACAAAAGTGTGATGCTGGTGCTTGTGGGCAATAGTCTCATCACACTTGCCTTCCTGCTGAGCGGTAATCCGTGGGGAAGCATCATCAGCCATACAGTCATGCACATTGCGGCCGTCCTGCAAGGGGCGGAGACCACCATTCAACTTCCTCCGCATTACCAAAAGAAGATCGAAGCGCAATGAACTGAATTTTCTTTCTTATCTTTTGCGCCCGATGTCGCGCACCATGTTGCAACAGAGCGGATTGATTTGAAGGCGGAGCTCTGCCGATGCTTTTAAAATTTTGCTCGAGTATCACCTGCAAAGCGGATCATGCCCCTGGGGAGAGAAAACCATCTTACCCGTAGCAGGATGAAGGTCCGGCTGGATGCTGACCGGGAGAGGAAGTTTGTCCCCGGTCTCTATTCAGAATCATTCGATTGACATACATTCCCGTTCGTGTATAATACGGCACGCACAGGCCTCATTATTGATTGGGCATTTGATTCACAAAGTGTAGTAGTCAGTGACACTTAAAATGGCCGACTAGCTCAATGGCAGAGCAACTGACTCTTAATCAGTGGGTTCAGGGTTCAAGTCCCTGGTCGGTCACACCAAATAAATAAAGGAAGGGACTTCGATATGGAGTTCCTTCCTTTATTTCATATTCTTCAGATCTTGTGCGGCTTGCAGGCGGATTCTGCGCACAATCATAATCTGTTCCCGATGAACTTGGCCGTCTGCCATCCCGTAGATGGGAGTCCTGGCGAGGTGTTTGTAGTATTCAGCAACACTCCGACAAGGACAATCAGCCAGCGACACACCAGAGCAGATATACCAGGTAGATCTTGCGCCGTCCACGCGCCAACCGCCGACGATTCAACATGGATTTCTCATCTCATTGTTGAAGAAATGCAATGGTTTTCCCATCCATCGGAGTCTGGCTGACCGCTGCATGGTCCATGGGCAGTTTCTTCCACATCTCGCCAACAAGGATCAACACCAGCGCGGCAACCGCGGCAGTCCAGTTATAGATCGCCCAGTCTAGGTTGGGGAAGAAGGCAAAGGCTGTGTTCGCGGCGGCATGGACAATCCCGGCCACCAGGATGTTCCCCCTGCTTCGGTTAAAGAACCAAACGATGGTCACCGTCGCTGAGAGATGGGTCAGGTATGCCTGTCCCCAATACTCCGGGGAATAAACGGGTTTGCCTTCCGCCATCCAGAGAAAGAAGTGCCAAAGGGGCCAAAAAAAATTGAGCACAAGGCAGGCGATCAGGGGACTGGTGCGAGCCTGCAACCTGGGCAGGGCAAAGCCGCGCCAGCCGGCTTCTTCTCCGGTGGCGTTGAAAAAGAAGAGTTGATATAAGAATTTAACGACTACCAGGCCGATCAACACCAGGCCTGACGCTGGCAACTGGTGGACTGCGAAGAGCAGCCCCCAGCGTGGATCATTGATGAAGATCGAAATCAGGATCAATGCGGGGACCCACAGCAAAGCCAGCAGAGCCCAGCCCCACACGCCGCGCAAACTGAGCAACGAAGCAAGGTAATTTTTGACCGTGGGAATGCGCGAATAAGCCATGCTGATCACAAAGGCAACGGGGATCACCGTGACGATGGTGAAAACGACGATGATAAGTGTGAGTGGCGCGCGGTTGATGAATGTATTATGGGCAATGCACACCAGTGCAGAAGCGACCCAGGCAACTAGAAAGGCAATCCAATAGGTTCGTTTGGCTCCTTCCCTGGGCTGGGTGTTGCAAATGGCGGAGATGATGATACCCGCCAGTGCCGGTCCACAGGTGGCGATAAAAGCCAGCGGAGCCAATAGGAATTCGCCCTTGTATATTGCGGTGTAGGAGAATCCCAATCCCCAGGTGATGGCGAAGGTGATGAGAAAGAAAGCGATGATCTGATGACGCTTGATCCAATTGGATACATGATGCATGATCTTTCTCCTCCGGTGACAGTCATCCACAAGATGACTGTCACCGGACTTGGTTCATTTCACAAACGGAATGCTCATCGCATAACGGATGGGCTTGTCTGACAGAGCGCGTATGGCATTGACCACGCCTTGGTAGAGGCAGAAAATCCCGATGAAGATGAAGGGCAGGATGCTGAAGATGCCCAGGGTGGAGGCCAGGATGACAAATCCGTCTCCCATCTCCATGTTCAACAGGATTAACGCGGGCAAGCCAACGAGCATGAAGAACGATGCGGCGAAGAGCAACAGCGTCATGGTGATCTGGAAGTTGAGCACGAGACGTCCGTGCTGGTCGATCTTGTAGGATTGATTCTTCTTCCACGACCAAAGCAGCAGCGGAATGATGAGGATGCAGAAGATGCTGCTGAGGTGCAGGATGGCCAGCGAGAGGTTCTCATTGGGCGCGGCTTCCATGCCGAAGTCGAATTCGAGCGCATCGCCGAGACAATGCAGGGTGTAGGCGCGCGGATCCACTTCTCCGCTTTCGATACGTTGGATGGTACGCGGGCTGACTTCGCAAAGTTCAGCCAGGCGCTCCTGTGTCAGTCCTTTTTGCTGGCGCAGTTCAGCGACTTTGAGTCCGAGTTGAGGTTGGTTCATGGTTTTCTCCTTTCGAAATCCATTGCGCATTATTGACGCTCAAGCTCAAAATCACAACGGCGTGTCCACGACATTTCCACGACATTTGCCTTTTGCAGGGCGACATTTCCACTTACGCCACTTTTTCGACGATGAGCACAAAATCCACAGATGCACCCGATGGGAACCAGGTCACATTTGGAATAATGGCGATGATCTCGCCTCCCAGACTGTTCAGGAATTGTTCCAATTTGCTTTGATCGACGGTCATGCGCAGGTCAAAACGGTGGATGCGGTATTTGAGCGACATGGCAAACTCCTTTCCTTTGCATGTCTATGACTTTATCTTTCAATTATCTGGCTTGTAGAAAGAGAACAGCGGTGAGAAGCACAGCTAGGATGGCGACTAGCACAAGCCCAATGACGACACCCCGCTTTTGTCTTTGCTTTTCTTCATCAGTCAGAGGGCGAAGGTTGTCCTTGTTCTTCTGTTCCAGCGATGCACCAATACCCGCCCCAATGGCAACACCAATGCCAATGCCGGCGCCAATATTTTCGAGCGCCGTCCCAAGCGCCACACCGATCGCGACGCCGAGGCTAATGCCGACTCCCATCCAGTAACCTTTGGGATATTTGCGTTCGTTTTTGGACATGTCGAACTCCTTTCTTTGATTTGTTATCTGCGCAGCAACCCTGTGGGATATTCATGTTTGCCCCGTGATCGTCTTCAGTTTATCAGGCGAGTGATGTTCATCCCTCACCCACATCAGGCTCATGAGGAAGACAAAACTTAGGATCAGGGCTCCGGCAAGATAAGGGAGATTGGGATTAATATCGAAAACCAACCCGGCGACAATGGGACCTACGATCCGCCCCAGACTCACGAAGGAGTTGCTCAGCCCCATCGAAGTTCCCTGCCCGACGGTTGTACGCTTCGAGGTGAGCGAGTGAATGGATGGTCGCAGGAAGGTGATCGAGCAGGTGAAGATGCCCGTCGTCAATAAAACTGCCGCGTAGGTATTGGCAAGCAGTAAGAGAATGAAACCCACCGCGCCGACCATGAGCGAGGCTTTGATGACGGTCGGTTCGCCCCAGTGGCTGGTGACGAAGCCGGTCAGCAGTCCACGCCCGATGAGTGCGATCGCGCCGACAAGGGTCAGGATACCGCCAACCTGTTCGGGACCGTAATCCAATTTTTTGAGCATGTACAAGCCGAAGACCGATTCAAAGTTGCTGGTGCCAAAAGTCGCAAGGAATGCAACAAGAAGGATCCTTCCGATGGGACCGGTCAACGCGCGCCAGAGTTCATCGAAGCGGACGAGTTTGATCCTTTGTCCCTGCGCGGTGCGCGCTTCTAGGGGCAGGGATTCGGGGAGGAGCAGGGCAACCAGCAAAAGGGAGAGCAATGCCATTAACGCTGAAACAAAGAACGGGGTCGAGAGCGAACCGCCTGCCAGCAATCCGCCAATGCCCGGACCGATGACAGTCCCTGCACCGCCGACCGCGCCGAGGATGCCCATCCCACCGCCGCGTGATTTTTCGGAGGTGCTGTCGCCAATATATGCCATTGTGGTTGAAATGGTGGCAGAGGAAAGGATGCCCGAGAAAGCGCGGAAGACGATCAACATCCAGATCTGGTTGGCGACGCCGAATGCGAACATGGCGAGGGCATAGCCGAACATGCCGATCATCAGGATGGGCTTGCGCCCGACCCGGTCGGAGATGCTGCCCCAAATGGGACCGAAGAGGAATTCGGTGAGTGCGGCGGTGGCAACGAGGATGCCCAGCGTGCTGCCGCTTGCACCGAGTTTGTCGATGAGGAACGGGAAGACGGGGATGACCATGCCGAATCCCAGCATGACCACAAGCAGGGCAAACACCAGGATGAAGAGATTGCGGCGATTGGTTGTTCTCATGGATGATCCCTTTCCAGGTTACATGCCGGTCACGGCGCGTTGCACAAAGGTCAATGCCGCCATGATGAGGAAGAGTATGATCGCTGTGATGCTCCAACTTCTTCCTGCGTTTGATGCCACGCCCAGCAAGCCACCCGTGCCAGCAAAGAACAGAACGACGTAACTGATCACAATCCAGCGCACCTGACGGAAGTCAATCTTGAGGATGTGATCCAGCAGGGCTTCCACAGCCAGCCACGCCAGCATACAGCCGATCTGGATGTAGTACAACGTGGGGCGCTCCAGTCGCGGGGCCTGGATGAGCAGGTAAATCAAAGGGATGGCGAGCAGGAATTCGAAGTAGCCAAGCCAATTTTCATATTGCGGCTTGCCCAGGAGTCTGAATACGAACACCAGGATGGCTGAAATAAAGAATGCGATGGCTGTAATTGCTCCAATGAGATTTGTTCTCTCCAACATGGTTGTACCTTCTTTCAGGTAATCGTACAGGGTGGACTTGCCCAACCCTGCTGCCTAGATGGTCACGCGCATCGATGATTCCTGGAATCCTTTTTCAGGAAGACATTGGCAACATGGTGGAAGATCTCATGGCAGCATTCCGCCTGTTCTTCTTTGGCAGGAGGATACCTTTGGGCACACAGCCACTCAAACTAATAGGAGGGTAATTATCTAAAAGTGACCTTCGTGTCGCTACAGTTAGTGTAGCGAATTCCGGTCGCTTTTACATCAGCCTTGAGGGGTATATCGGTCTAATTGCAGGGTGGGGGAGAACTACTGGATTTGTGGAGGCGCGATGAAAAAAAGATGCGCTTCGACTAAAAATCCAAGTCGGGCAAATTTTACTTTTTCAAATTTGTTCTGTCACGATGTTATCAAGTTCATTAATAAAGTTGTGTATCAACTAAAACCGATTTTCCTGCCTCCGAATCACAAAAATTGCCCTACGGCAGATTGAAGGTCTTA
>DIDP01000082.1 GCA_002418205.1 Anaerolineales bacterium UBA5797
TCCCCCGTTCCGGGGACTTCAGGCGAAAACGTCAACGGTTGGGGCAGGTCAGCCTGTTCCTCTTTGATTTGCAGCGGCACCACCGGATGATTGAAGATGACTGTAATGTTCGTGTCGGGGTCGATCTCCTCCGAGCGGTCCACAGGGAAGACCTGACCTACGGACAGCAGATCAATGGTCGTGAAGCTGACGCGAATCTCCTCGCGCAGGGATTCCCCGTCACGCGCAGTGGCAGATGTGGAGAAGGCGGCTTTATAGATGGAGGAAGGTTCCAACGGGGAGTCCGGGGTGAAGGAAAAGGTCGCGGCGTTCGACCAGGCTTTTTTACCGGAAACAGGCTCGTTATTCGGGTCCAGAAGCGTGAACGCATCCGCCGTATTAGTCGGGTCCATGTCGCGGTCGAATGTAAACTTGATGGTGGGAGAAAGCTCCAGCCGCTGACCTTCCGGCGGGTCCTGGTCCACGAGATACGGTCCCACCTTCCCGGCTTCAAGAACCAGTTCGGGGGTGGGTTCGCGGGTGGGCACTATCACGGGGACAGGTGTCACAGGTCCACATTGTGTCAGGATCAGGGCGAAAATATTGACCGCAGCAAGCCAAAAAAGACGGGGTCGATTTAACATGCCAGCATCCTCCATGCAACCTTAGGACGGTCTGCACGTCGGTTTTTGTTCCTGGGTCTTGAGTGTATTCTACATGTACATTACACAGTTGCAGGAACGTTTACAATATGATTGTCAAGGATCAGACCCGATGTTTGTTCATCTCACCACCCACTCCAATTACTCCCTGCAGGAAGGCCTGGCAACTCCTGCTGAATTGGTGCAGGCGGCAACTGCCAACGGCATGCCTGCCATCGGCCTCACCGATCACAGGCTGCTGACCGGTACCATTGAGTTTGTGGCTGCCTGCAGGCAGGCGGGGATCCAATCCATCATCGGTCTGGAGCTCGATCTGACAACAGGTCCAATCCATCTCCTGGCCACCAACCTGGACGGCTGGTCCAACCTGTGCCGGCTGAGCAGCACGCTTGCCCTGGGGGATCAACCCGAGGAACCCTGTTCCCTATATACGCTTGCAGAATATTCCAATGGATTGATCGCCATAAGCGATCACCCACAACCACTTCGAGACATCTTTCAGACCCGACTCTATGTTTCGTTAAATGACCCTGCCAGGGCTGCCTCCCTCACGAAGACGGCAAATGAACTGGGATTGCCAACAGTAGTAACGCATCCAGTCTATTATCTCGATCCAGAGCAGGCCTCCTTGCAGCGAACCTTGACCGCCATTCGCCTGAATCAAACAGTTGATCGTTTGCATCAAGAAATCATCGCACCGCTCGATTCTCATTTCATGAGTCGCCAGGTGATGCAAGAACGCTTCAAGGATCATCCCGAAGCACTGGCTGCCACACTGGAGATCGCCGAGCGCTGCAAGTTCGACCTGCCGATTGGCGAACCTCACATGCCCGTTGTTCCATTGCCAGGTGGACTGACTGCCGCAGAACATCTGCGAAACAAAGCCATGGCCGGTGCAAAACACATATATGGAGAGATCACACCGGCCATCCAGGGACGCCTCGATCACGAACTGAATGTCATTACAAGAATGGGCTTTGAACCGATCTTCCTGATCGTCGAAGACATCCTGAATTTTGCAAGGGAAACCGGGGTCCCGTTCTCATCGCGCGGTTCGGCTGCCTCATCGCTCGTGGCCCACTGTCTGGGGATCACCAGCCCGGACCCATTGCGCCTGAACCTGTACTTCGAACGGTTCCTCAATCCCGCGCGCCTCACTCCCCCGGACATCGATACCGATCTCTGCTCACGCAGAAGGGATACGGTCATCCAGCATGTCTTCGACACTTATGGCTCTGAGCGTGTGGCAATGGTGGGAACGATCAACCGCTATCGGCCGCGTTCGGCCCTGGCGGATGTGGCAAAAGCCCATGGACTGGAACCGGCCAGGGTCCGGGAACTGGCCAACCAACTGCCGCATTCGTTCTGGGCACGCTTTGAAGACTCTGAGGAAGGAGACGATCCTCCCTCACCTTTTGCAGAATTGCGGGAAGTGTACTCATCACAACCATACCAACACATCTTCGAGGATGCCGAAGCGATCCTGAAACTCCCGCGCCATCTCTCGATGCATCCGGGCGGCGTCATTGTCGCGCCCGGCAAACTCACTGACCTTGTGCCTGTCATGCGCTCAGGCGGCAAAGGTGTGATCATCACGCAGCTCGATCTGGAATCGGTCGAATCTCTCGGACTGGTGAAGATCGATCTGCTTGGCATCCGTGGCTTGACTGTCATTGGTGATGTGGCAGAGTTCATTCAGGAGAACCAGCCGGATCAATACTCCACTTCACTGGCAGTTTTGGATTCAGTTCCCTCTGATGATCCAGCCACTTCAAACCGCATCGAGAACGGTGAAACCATCGGCTGTTTCCAGATCGAAAGTCCGGGGATGCGGGCGACATTGAAAGAGATCCACGCCCGCACTGAGGATGACATCATGGCGGCTTTGGCGCTCTATCGTCCGGGACCGTTGACCGGAGGACTCAAGGATTCTTTCGTGCGGCGTTTCAAGGGCGAGGAACCGGTCAGGCACATCCACCCGGCGCTGGCGCCGTTGCTGGACGAGACCTTTGGCGTCATTTTGTATCAGGAGCAGGTCTTACGAATTGCCAATGAGCTGGCTGGCTTCAGTCTGGCGGAAGCCGATCTGTTACGCCGCGCCATGAGTCATTTCGATCCGGGCAGGAAGATGCAGGAACTGGAACGCAAGTTTGTCGCGGAGGCACAAGCCAAAAGCGGTGTGCCAGCCGAAACCGGTGAACGCATTTGGGAGATGATGGCAGCCTTTGCCGGCTATGGTTTCCCCAAGGCACATGCGGCTTCCTATGCCCAGATCGGCTGGCGTTCCGCCTGGTGCAAGGAACATTTTCCGGCTGAGTTCATGGCGGCAGTGCTTGCCAACCGGGGAGGCTATTACAGCCAGCGCGTGTATTTGAGTGAGGCACGCAGGATGGGGTTGAAGGTTCGTGCCCCACATGTTAATTATTCCTCCCATCATTTCTCCGTTCGCATGCTCGTGGACTCTGATGACCGTGCGCTCTTCATGGGATTGGATCAGGTCAGGGAATTAACCCACCGCACGATCGGACGTATCATCCAAGGGACACCGTTCACTTCACTGGATGATTTTCTGTCACGCGTCGATCCAAGAGTCCAGGAGGCGGAAAATCTCGCCCGGGTTGGCGCATTGGAAGGATTTGGAAAGATCCCTGCCATCCTGAATCGATTGCAGAGCGGCGGCTGGCGGCAGAATCAAATGAGTCTGTTTTCCTGGACGGATACCAGCGAAGAAGATTGGACCCTGAAACAAAAAGTGGATGCACAGTTGGAAATTCTCAGTGCCAGCCTGGATGCTCATCCGTTGGAATTTGTGCAGGAGAAGATTACAGGAGCCATATCCACCATTGATGCTGTTGAAAGGATCGGTCAACGTGTGACCGTGGCCGGTGTGCGACAAACCTCCCGCCGCAGCCGCACATCCAAGGGTGAGATGATGATGTTTCTGACGCTGGAGGATCTCAATGGAACCCTGGATGTCATCCTGTTCCCGGATGTTTATAGAACGGCAAAGTCATTCATCAATTCCAATCTGCCAATGCTTATTACGGGCATGATGGAAAAGGATGCGGAACGAGAGGAACCTTTTTTGAGGGCGGATAGAGTCACTTTGGTGAGATAAAAAAGCCGACTATTCAACACTTTGGTATTCCAGAGTTAGATTGAGAACTCAGCGGGTCAATATTTCAATATCTCGCTTGGTTGAGATAACCACTTTCAATCCAAAGCCGGCATAATTTATTTTGCTGGCAGGTCTTTTACAGACTCTTCCAATTGATCCCCTGACACACTCAGAACTTATTGGAGGTTCATGGCACATTTCCCAGGATGTCTTCCACCAACCCCTCGAGATTTTTTGCCTGTCCTCTATTTTGTGCAGCAGTGACTACTTGCGCAGGGAGTTCCAGTTCAATCTCAGCAACGAGTCTTGAAGCCTTGCCTTTTGTTTCGTATTCACTGGCAGGGTGATTAAGGACAAATTCAAACAATTCCAGAGCACGTATCTTTTCGTTTTGCCCACCTGCATACAACAACATGGCCAATCCAACGATAGATTCCATTGCTACCGGAAGCGCCCCAGTATCAATGCTTATCTTAAGAGCCTCCCGGAAATCCTGATCGGCAGACTTTGGCTCACCCAAAGCAAATTCAGCATTTCCAAGACCGTTGAGGGCATACGCCATGCCCCATTGATCACCAATCTCCTGGAAGACATCCCTACTTTGCCTATGAAGTTGTGCTGCATTGGGATAATCCTCTCTCAAATAAGACAAAACACCGAAATGGTTGAGAGCAAGCCCCAAGCCAAATTTGTCGTTAATCTCCTGGCAAATCGCCATACCTTCGCTGACCAGTTGTTCAGCCTCACCAAACTCTCCCCGCGCAATACGAACACCCCAGCCAAACCATATCAGATTGTGAGCAATGCCTCTTCGATCGTTGGATGTTCTTAGACGAGCAAGACTCTCCTCCTGTTTTAGTTTTGCCTCCGCATATTCTCCCAAGGCTAGAGCGGTGAAGCATAAACCGTTTAGAGAGAGAATCAAGGTAAGACCATCGCCGACCTCTCTGCTAATCACTTGACTCTCTTGAAAGAATTTCCTGGAGTCCAGAAACCTGCCAAGGTACAAATTGACGATGCCCAATTGCAGGAAACAAAACCCTTTTTCCCTCCTGGCATCAAGAGCACTCTCGGGGAACAGATCCAGGACTTGATCTAAGATCTCACCACTTTGCTTATATCGACCTTGATGCCAATAAAACCAACCCAATCGTGACAGAGCCATTCCCAAAATGACCCGTTCAAATCCCATTTCAGAGAATTCATACCCTGCAAGGATTTCCCGAAACCGGGTGGCAGCACTTCCAAAGGTATCTTCTCCCTCCTGATACCAACCACGCAATTCGTAGAAAGCCCATAATCCTTCAATGGCTTTCCCGACTTCTTCTGCTCTTCTCCGATCCACAGCCCAGCGCCAGGCTGTTCTAATGTTGTCTATTTCAGTATTGATCTCCTGAAGTGCAGTAACTTGTTTCCCGCCCTTTAGTTGATTTTCCCGGTCATGAAGGAACAATACAAAATAGCTAGAGTGGAGATTTCGAGCCTCTTCCAATTCTTGAGGGACAACGCCTAGTCTTTTCTCAGCATATTGCCTCATAAGCTCATGCACCTCGAAGCGTCCAGACGAGTTCCGATGGAGAAAGGACTTATCCACCAATGATGAAAGTATGGGAAGAGAAGCGCCAGCAACCTCTTCCGCGGCTTCCCTTCGGAAGCCGCCACGGAATACTGATAGTCTCTTAAAGACGTTTCTTTCCTCGGTTGATAAGGATCGCCACGAATGCTCGAAGACCGCCAGCATGCTATGGTGTCGCTCAGACATTTCATGCTGTGGAGATGATAGAAATCCAAGATTGTGTTCGATCTCCTCTACGATTCTTTGACAGGAAACGCTGCGTACCCAGGAGGCGGCCAATTCAATTCCCAGCGGCATTCCCTCCACCAACTGGCATATGCGAATCACAGCGGGTGCATCAGTATCTGAAAGTGGAAATTTCGATTGAACATGCTGGGCACGCTCCACAAATAACTGCACGGCAGGATAGGTCTCTGCCCTTTCCCAAACAATCTTTTCTCCCTGCACGGGGTCGGTTGAAGGTTTTGGAAATTGAAGTCCTTCAACTTCCAACAGCCATTCCTGCTGTATGTTCAACCGTTCGCGGGATGTAAGCATAAGCTTCACTTCGGGGGCATTGGCTAGAATTGCTGTCAGTAATTGTTTCCCACCTTCGATGAGATGTTCGAAGTTATCCAGCACAAGGAGCACTTCCTTATCCCGCAGGCACTTAATTAATTGCTCCTTTGGTTCTGCGGGTCCCTGCAAAGCCAACTGTATGGCTTCTGCAATTCCGGAGGCAAGCAAATCTGGTGTGTATACAGAAGCAAGTTGAACGAGGTAGATACCTTCGAAAAACAAGCCTTCATGGGCAGCATTTGCCGCTGCCTGAAGTGCGAGCCGGGATTTTCCGATACCTCCTGGTCCAATCAAAGTTATCAACCGGCAGGCAGGGTTTCTTAGCAGGTTGGCGATGTTATTTAGTTCACTTTCCCTGCCAATGATCCGATCATGACGGACTGTAAGATTATGGTTATGTGGTTGTAATCTGAGGACTTGGATTCGTTCGAACAAGGCAGTTGTCTCTGGAGAAGGTTCAACGCCCAACTCTTTCTTCAGGGCACGGCAACAATTTTGATATTGTGCCAAAGCAGCTTCAAACTGCCCGTTTCGCGCCAACGCGAGCATCAAGCGTTGATGAACATCCTCCTGCAAGGTATCTATGGCAAGCAGACGGTGAAACACTTCGATGCTGGCAGCCCAGTCAGCACGAGCCATGTAGTGATTTGCTAATTTCTCGAGCGCACGAGAAAAAATTAATCGCAGGTGTTCGCGTTGCTCCAGTAACCACATCTCAAACTCAGGAGCAGTGTTTATGTACAACCCTTCCAGAAATTCTCCGCGATATAGGTTCAATGCCGACCGCAAACTGGCAAATTGCTCTTCTGATGTATTGAGCCCGGAATTGAATGCCTCGACATCCAGCCGATAGGGCTGGTCCCGGTTGAAAGTGACAGTCAGGCGTGTGACAATAAGGCTGCCTGGCAGTAGTTTTTGCAGATTATAGAGCGCCATGCGAAGGTTGGCTTTTGCCCGTTCTTCCGGCATCTCCCCCCATAACAGCCCGGCCAGGTGTTCTCGCGCCTGAGGACCGTCACGCATTGCCAGATAACAGAGCAATGCCAAAGCTTTGGTGGATACGAAGTGCCCCGCTGGCTCTCCCGTCTGCTCAACCTTTAACGGTCCGAGAAAGGAGAGTTTTAACATCTTGCTTATCCAATTGACGGTGAATTGACGCACGGATTATACCATTGGAAAATGGTGGCTTGTCCTTGGCTCTGACAAGCGATAGGCCTGTAGCTAATATTAACAATTATCCTGCCCGACATCGCCGCATCCTTGCCATTACACACCTTTATCCTGCGGTGCCCGATCGAGCATGACACGAAAACCAAAAATTGTTCATCGCGATTTAGTCCTCACGTTGTGGGTCACTTTTTATGGGGGGTGAATTTAAACTACCTTGACCGGAAGAGTGGCCACCTATTCAGAATACAAAAAAGTGTCTCTGTAGTCAGATGAATTCGCTAAAGGAGGAACCTATGGCCAGGCGTTCTTCTTCCTCAAACCATAATGACGATGATGCAACACGTGATCGCAAAACTCCTTCTGCATCCAAGGCTAGGTCCAAGACTGTACGTCAGCCTCTGCGCCCTGGTCGCTTGATTGAGTTTCTTAAGCTACAAAAGCAAACTGAATTTGTGGTAAATATTGGCAGCTCACCGATTCGCGTTTCTCTTAAGAATATCAAACCAAATAAATTAGCAACAAAACTTGCGACACGTGGAATCCTCGCGCCTGAGGTGATGGCGGAACGCGCGATGCTTGGGGTTGATTTTTCCAAGGAAGCAAAAGTTTTGGGTCTTAACGTAAATCAAGTTGCAGCACTGTATCAGGCATCGCTGGAACGACTTGATCCAATCGTGCGAATGGATATTGAACGGGCAGTTGCACATCCAAAGGGACTGGGGCAAATCGATCCGCGGGATCCCGACTATCCACTCCTTCGGAAATTGCTAAAAATAGATCAAATTCGGATTGTCGATTTAAAGGAATTATTAAAATGGAGGGAAAGCCCATGGGGACGCATCTTCTTGTATCTCGGCCCGACCGATTCTGTGGATTTGCGTCCCACGCTCGGACCGGCACGGGACCAGCAAGCACGTGGGACATGCACGGCATTTGGTTCGACCGCGGTAATGGAATCACTTGAATACATGACGGACCGGCGTTCAGGAACACGCGATTTATCTGAAGAGTTAATGTTTTGGTATTCGAAAGGAGGACAACTCTACACGGCCGGTGGATACGATTGTGGCGCGGCACTTCGCCATTATACAGAATATGGTTCCTGTGAGGAGACTTACTTCCCCTATTGGGGTACGGAGATCTATTCGAATCATGCACAGGTGCCGGCGTCGGATATTGCTATGGATCGAGCACACTATTTTACTTCCGATCAGGTGGCAGGACTCCCAATTACAGGGAATGCAAGCGATATCAGTGCAGTCAAGGATGTCATCCGCTCGGGTCGTTGTGTGACCTTTAGCAGCGACGCCGAGGCAGATACTTGGAATACTGGGACAGGCATTATCACATTTCCAGATCCACTCGATTCGAGAGGACGGGGTGGCAGCCACTGTACAACAATCATAGGTTTTATTGACCGCAACGATCTTCCTGGAGTGAATGAGGGCGGGTATTTTATCGTTCGTAATAGCTGGGGTGGCGCGGGCTCCACAAGCAATATGATGGGACCCGAATACGGTGGACATTTGTTGATGCCATATGGCTGGTATCGCCGCTACGTTTCCTCGGCTTACACATTGGTTGATCAAGATCATTTGCTTACTCAGGGGCGTCGCTGGATCGCTGAATATTTTCCAAATCGGTCTTTGCAGGGAGTGGGGATATCTGGATTAACCATGCCCCCGTTTTTTAATACCCATGGAACGATTCTGGAGGGGGAGGTGGATCAGATTGATTTTGATTGGGGAAACGATGGTCCTTTCCGTCTCGTATCGACTTTCCCAGGATTCCCCACCTTAAATCTTGGACCAAGCGATAATTTTTCGGCGCGGTATACACAGATACGCCGCTTTCGTCCTGGCTGGTACCGATTCAAATTACGGGGTGATGATGGAGTGCGTCTTTGGGTGGATGATCAGCTGGTCATCAACCAGTGGAGGGATCAAGCAACGACACAATATACAGAGGAGTATTATTTGACCGGTGGTGACCATATCTTGCGAGTCGAATATTATGAACATACAGGTCTGGCGCGGGTTCGCCTGCAAATCGAACCGATCATGTTTCACTACGAGCTGTTTGCAAGTAATGACCTGTCCGGGACGGTCTACAGAACCTTTGACGACACATCAACCGAATTGGAATGGCGGCATGCCCCGCCGGTTCGTACCGGAACTTCTAATGGCGAGTTTTCCCTTCGCGCAGCCGGACGAAAATATTTCGCAGCAGGTACTTATCGCTTCCATGCCTTGCACACCGGTGGTTGTCGTATCTGGATCGGGAAGACGCTTGTGCTGGATGATTGGGATGGTCTGAATCCTACCGGAAACCCGGTTTCACTGACGGGTGGAAACAAGAATGTAAGTGTCGAGTTCAGGAATCTGGCCAGATTACCCGCCGCCGGAGAAAAAGGTTATTATCGTGCCGCGCTAAGTTTCGGTTGGTCAGATGAGGGGTGGCAGACATCGATCCATTACGATCCCAAACGCAAGGCTATTCACGATTCTAATTATCCACACATTGACAGTCTATATGAAGCCTTCCGTACCGAAAGCCTGTCAGGCGCAGCGGTATTTGAATATCGCTACCCTGCGACAAACAACATAGCAAATCAGTATTTTGCCCAGGATGGTTTGCCGCTGATATTACAATTCTCAAATCTTGACAAGTTTAAGACTGGGATTCCGGGCTCAGGTGCAATCCCAAATGATTGGCTCAGTGCGCACATCCGGCGCAGGGTGTTCATAAATGAAGCCGGAAATTACATTTTCAGGTTAAGCACCGATGATGGCTACCGCTTAATAGTGGACGGCAAACAAATCCTGCAAGATCATCATATCCGCGGCAGTGATCCGTTCAACGTGGAATTAAACCTCGAGCGGGGGATACATGAAATTGCAATCGAATATGCCAATACAAAATGGGGTGGGTCAGTATACTTCAAGATGGAACGCGCAGCGTGGCAGGTGAACTACTACAGCGGAACAAATTTCGAGACATTGCGCAGTACACAGAATATTGATAGAGTGGACAAGATCATCGAATCCCGACCTGCATCCGTGGGCAGTTCGAATTACTCCCTGCGTGCACGGCGAACCATGTGGCTGCCATTGGGACGTTATCGGGTTCAGGTCCGCTCAGATGACGGGGTTCGACTGAAAATCGCCGGATTGAATCTAATCGATTCGTGGACCAATCAATCTCCAACCAGTTACTGGAATTATTTCGAACATCGTGGTGGCCAGGTTCCAATAGAGATCGAATATTTCCAAAGCGGAGGAGGGGCTCTACTCGAATTTAATCTCATTGCGGAGGGTTTTTTGGGCGAGTACTACCGTGGTGTGGCTCTCGAAAAACCGGCGTCCGGTGCCGCATTGGACCGCAATGTTCCAATTGCTTATCGTTTTGAACCGGTCATTAATTTTGATTGGGGGAACAGTGGACCTCTCCCGCGCATTGGGGCAAACGTCTTTTCCGCACGGTGGAATGGCTCAGTTAGTCTTCCCGTGGGACGTTGGGCACTTGACGTCCGGGCGGACGATGGCATCCGTCTATTCCTTGATGGCCGCCTACTTATTGACCAATGGAGAGACCAATCAGCGACAACCTATACGAAGGTGGTGGATCTGGTTGGACGCAAGCATGATATTCGTCTTGAATATTATGAAAAGACTGGTTCCGCTGTATGCAGTCTCTTCTTCAGGCGGTTGAACTGATCCATACTTAACCGGAATGATTTTCATCCGAATATTCTATAACAATTGGAGATCCACTAATGGCAGCATTCGAAAGAGTCGGCAACATTCTTTTGGTTTATGGTAATGATGTTTACACAAGTGATTACCGAATCAGAACCCGTGATTTTCTATATGGTGCCAGGTCAAGTCCGGTTCAAGTAGGAACGCACGACTTTTGGATCACATATGCGATACCTTCTCTGGGAGGAGCCGAGTGGAATTACGAGGATTTATCTGCTCGCCCTCGCAAGATGCGCGGCATCATTCGCATGGGGAGTGTACCAGACGATACCACCCCCAGCACATTACAGCGACATCTTAATGTAATATTGCAGGAAGTTGCGCACCATTGGTTGGTTCCGTATGATCTAGAAGTAAGTATCGATGGTACGGAGGTAGGTCTGGCAAATGGGTTGCAAATGACTCAACAAATCAATGATGAGACGCCATTTACCGAGCCAGCGTTGTTAGGAAGAGCCAACAGCCACTGGACAGCCTATTTTCAGTCTGATGCGTCACCCATGGATGGCATGTATTATGTAGATGCTGGGTCTGAAGACGGATTTAACCGCTGGCAACAGAGCAGCTTTGTTGGACCCACCCTCACACCTTCAGGGTTACCTTCATTAAGCCTTGTCGGATCTTATAACGATCTGGATCTGCTCGTCATGGGCGTCAAGACGGCGGCTGAAGCATACCCTGCAACAGGTTCTCGTTTCCGCTGGCTGGAACCGAAATTGTCCACTCCATACCCCGCTCACATCGGCGTGTTCGTGGCCTTCTCCCGAAACGATTTTTTTTATTTTGGTTTCTATACAGATCATCGTTTGCTGGGAGTGGAACGTACTGGGGACCCTATAGGTGGAGAATTAACGACCTTAAATCTCGGTCCGGATTATCATCCGCTTGGCAATGATTACAATGGCATTGCCCTACGGGTAGTACGCCGGGGCAACCAATATTACTTCCAGGCCCGTCATGACAATCCACAAATCGGGTGTGTAGCCGCTGTGCTGAATTACTTCTTCCCACGATTATTTCCCCGATCGCTCCGCTTATTTGAGGATATCGATTCTTTGCCGCTACCGAATTCCACAGCTTCGTTTAACCGGTTTCGCACCGTGGCTATCTATGAGAGTAGCGATCGTCCACAGGCTGTAGGACTCATTGTCAAGAAATGGAGGCAGCCTCACCTAGCAGAAGGGGCATTTTACAATTTCGAACTTCTAAGTGGTAAATCCCATACAATTTTGCAAACCGATGATGTGCCTGAGGCTTTGCCGCCTGGCACACCTTATAGCAGCCTGCCTTTGGGCGAGTTGAGGCTTGACAATCCAACTGGAGATGCAATCGTCAGGAGCAAAGGTGGGCGCTTGCATATCCTCACTCCCTTTTCTACCGTCAATCCAGAAGGTAACCTGGAGCATTTTTCAGATAATCATTTCGATCATGATGCCAATCTGGATAACGCCCCGAAAGCTTTGACGAAAGCCCCAAACGGAGATTTTGCCTTTGCCACATCGTGCAAGGTATACAGGACAATTTTTACCCCTTGGGCTGCAGGTTATGCCACGGGCAAGACAATGTGGGGTAATGTAAAAACAGCCCGTGCCTTGGATATTATTGTGCCACCTCGAATAATCACGGAAAAACAACCGCCCCCACCAGATAATACTTACAAGATAGCCTATATTATTGTTGCTGAACGACGTTCCGATATTACAGAAGCCATGATTCAACGGGTAGATATCATCCGTCGGTATTGGGACTCAGCCTTTGAAGCAGCCACAGTAGAACGTCGCCATTCAAATAGCATGCTTTAATCATGTAGCGATTCAAGCGCCTTCCAGCCTAGGTGTCACTGAGTTTGGCATAGGTTTCATCGACCGAGGAGGTCAATAGCTTTATAGGAGACTGGTGAGATGAACGGACGAACTTTTGTGATTCTATTTGCCACACTTCTATTGACTCCGGGGTGTGGCACAAGAGGCGCTCTTATCATAATAGAAGACACTACGCTGACAAGGAATCATTTTGGGAATATTGTGATCGGGACCGATAATATCACTCTCGATTGTGATGGCCACTATATTTTTGGTTCTGGTTCCGGCGCAGGGATTACACTCGTGGGGCGGAGCGAAGTCATGGTGGAGAACTGTGACATCATAAACTTCACTGATGGATTTTTTCTGCAAGATTCAGACAACAATGTCTTCAGGCAAAACTTGGTTGAACACAATGCGGACGAAGGATTTGACATCCAAAGTTCTAACGATAACATCTTTAATCAAAACAGAGTGACTGAAAACATCAGGGATGGCTTTGATCTTGAATATAGCAATGGCAACCTGTTCATTGAAAATGAAGTTCTGCAGAATGGAAGAAATGGTATTGAGCTTGATTACTGCAACGAAAATGTCTTCGAGACAAATATCGCTAGTGACAATCAGCAGAATGGGATAAGTCTCGATTATTCTGAAAGGAACGTCTTTGAAACGAACATGGCGAACAACAATGCAAGAGGCTTCCAAATTGAATCAAGTAACAATACCTTCAGTGAAAACCATGCGTGTAAAAACAGCATCGTTGACGCCAGGCAACGAGGATCTGCGAGCAATACTTTCATAGCTAATGTTTTCTGTGTAATGGAAAACATACCATAAATACTGCCAGATGATACAGTCCTCAACACTTCTTCACCGGATGGGGCGCCAATGGATTGCCGTCCCATCCGGTGAAGAAGTGAGGTGCCTTGGCAAAGTACTTGACATCCATGTTGGTCGGTTACAGCCTGATATGTACTTGGGCAAAATGCTCGGAATCTAGTCAAAAAGCCGCCAAAAGACGCTGTAAAGACCTGGAAGACTCCCATAAAACAAGTCATTTTGCTCGAAAACACTTCTAAAAATCTATGAAAATCGTAGTTCATAACAGGCTCCTGGTTTTAGTGCGAATCGCCAGAGTATTATCCCAGATATTAACACAGCCAGTATATTATCAATCGGAGAGCGCCTCAAGCTAAACCAGTACGTGATGATGGAAATATACTTCGGAGAGGATATCTTCTCCGCCCCTTGGTGAATTAATTGAGTCAAGGAGTAATCATGTCAAATAAGGCCGGAGAGGAACGAGGTTTCTACTGGTGGATGCGATATGTCATTGTTCCAGTAATCGGAGGCGGTGGCATCATTGCGATTATCGTTGCTGTCATAGGTATGCTCTCTCCTCAATCACCTACTGGAACAACTACTCCCACATCACCCTCTAAAATTCAGACCATCACCCGTTCCCCCGAATTGCCACCTTCTCAGAATATGCAATGGACAACCATAGAAGGTCATATTGTCCTAGACCCCAGTGACAAATATTGGGAGAAGTACCAGGATGATACAGACTTGCCCGGTCTGTATCTACGGTTGAAAGATGTATCCAGTGTGGGTGAGTCGTTGGGAGATTATCTGGAACTCAAATCGGATGGAACCTTTGATTTGGAGGAAGCTGGCAACCGAATGAGCGGAACATGGCAATCGGTCGCAGCAGACGAGATCACTCTTAATTTCCCCTAGGAGGATGCTATGCAACTGTTTAACCCATCAATAAAACGTGTAGTTTGGTTCGCTGTCATTCTCGGAAGTTCAATTATTTTCAGCGCATTGGGAGTTGACCCTTCAATCGCACAGGAATCTGATAACCTGATTTGGGCATGCAGGCATAACCGTACCAGTGTTATCGTTATCATCAAAGCAAACGAAACGTGTCCAACAGGTTGGTCTTCAATGACTTGGAATATCAGAGGTGAACAAGGTCCTCAAGGGGTTCCGGGAAATGCGGGTCCTTCTGGCGATTCAAACTGGAAATTGAACGGGTCCGTGACCTACTACAATACCGGGAATGTAGGCATAGGAACAGATAGCCCAAGTATGCCGTTGGAGGTGCGATCATCACAACGTAGTGGCGCAGCTATTCGCTTTGGTGATCCATTTGGCTTTGGGCAGTTAGTTGCTGGCAGCAATGGTGTAGTTATTGCATCCTCCAATGGCGAGTTTCGATTGTATATTGATCAATCAACTGGTAACGTTGGCGTCGGAACGCAGAACCCTACAAGTAAATTGCATGTAATTGGCAAGGGCATATTTACAGATGGCATAGATCCTCCGTACATATCGTTTAGTAACGAATATCATGAAAGTATCAGGCAATACGCCAAGGATGCGTACTCTTACGAGGAGGCCATGCAATTCTGGAATGGAGAGGCTCATCGAATGGAAGTTTATGTGATTGACGAGGATCGATTCTATACGATAACCGGTGAACTTATAGAAGAGTAAAACTGGCATAGGATTTTCATTTCTGATATTCCAGACTCGGATTGAGGACCCAGCGGGTCAACATTTCAATATCCGACTCGTTCAGATAACGCACCTTCAATCCAAATCCGGCACATAACCCGCCCAACCCTTCCCACCAGGCGATGCCCTCCTCGCCTGGCAATGCAAATTCAACCACCGTCCTGCGCACAAAGGGTAGTGGATATTCCTGAATCGAAAGCAGCAATCCCTGATGCAGAATATCCAGGCCTTCCGTAGTCGCAGGTTGCCATTTGAGGATCTGTTTCTGAAATTCCAAACGCGGCTGGGGGTCCGGCCAGAACAATTGCAAAAGCCGCAGGGTCCAGCCTGGCTGTACTGAAGACAGTATCGCCTTATACGCCTCCCCCGGTCGCACCTCGGACCGGTCCGGGTCGGCATACAACTCGGCAAACAGGCGGCGGGTATCATCCTCGCCGATCAAGGCGGCATGCGAGCCGGCCTGCGTGAACCCCCTGGCAAGAACGAAGGTACGGGTTGTCCCAACCTGCAACTCCCTGTTCCTTGAAAACTGCCTCATTTCCCTCTCCAGAACAACATCAAAATCCCCCTTGTAAATCCCATTTCATCCAGGTTCCAGCCCTCCAATAGATTCGAGCTGTTGGAATGCGCCCACTGAAGCCCATCCGGATTCCAGTTTGCAGCCATTGCCATCAACTGTGTTTCCCTTCCAGGGACAGGCATGATAAACAAAGTGTCGGCGCTCCACTCCCCCGCCTGCATGTCGATCAATCCATGAAACCCGGTATCATAGGTCATCACTCCGCACCACAAATCCTGACAAGCAAGCAGGTCTTTCACCGCCTCGGCGCCATTAAAGGGGCGGTGGATATTGCGGATCAGTTCAAGTTGTAATTCGATGATTATGTTCATATCTCATAATCCTTTGAAGATCGCCTCGGGAATATTCAAGTCTGCAGCGCGGAACCCCGGACGCAAGGGTCTATTCCCGGTGGGAACCAACCCCTTCCCCTGCTCAAAGCGAAACAATGGGGAGAACGATGGACGCCCCGCTGTGCGTTCTACAATCGGTGAGACTTCCACGATCTCACGCACGATCTGCCCATGTGTGGGATTGCGTTCGATATACACCGCTGCTGTCACCGCCTCGGCGAAGGATTGCGCGATCTGGATCTCGGACATGCGGGCTGCGTCCGGATGCGCCTGCACCACCTGCAGGAAACGCGGCCAGACGTGTTCGGCGCTGGTGGCATGGATGGTAAAGGCGGAATGCCCATGTCCCGTTGCCGCAGCCCGAATGAGTTCCCAGGCTTCCGCCCCACGCGCCTCCCCGATGACCACGCCATGCGGACGCGAACGCAATGCGGAACGGATCAGGTCATACATGGTCACCGGCGGGGGACCGCCGCGAATTTCGGGTCTGGTTACCGTGTATACGATGTTGCCCGTATCACTCTTGCCATCCCCATTCCAGCCGTTCAGGATGATCTCGTTTGAGTCCTCCACAATGAACAGACGTATGGCGCCGCGTGGGTAATAGTCGAGCATCTCCTGCAGGATGCGCTGTCCCACAAAGGTTTTACCCGAACCTGTCGTGCCGGCAATGACCAAAGTGCCACCGTGCACCATCACGCTCAACAAATAATTGGCAGCTTCGGGAGTCAAGATTCCGTTTCCACGTGGAAAATCCTTTGGATCGAATCGGGGGCGCGGCACAGGTGGCAGTCTATTCTGACATAACAACGCCAGACTGCCCTGAGTCAGGTCCAGAGCCGTGCGGTAATTTGAGATGCGCAGGGTGATGGTATCGCCATAGGGAGAGGCGGGCGGCATGATGTAGTTGATACGCACACCCTTGCGCCTAACCGTTCCATCTCCCAAGGGAACCATGACCTGCAGCATCGCATCGGCAATCGGGTAATCAGGCGTTGGGGCGCGCTGTCCGGCGCGGTCGATCATGACCCTCAGCGCATCCCCAATTCCATCCGGTGCAGGTCCGGCATGTACCCAACCACTGGAGGTGGTGTAGATGTGGATGTGTCCAAGGTTGATGGCAATATCCTCCACATCCGGACGGGCGATGATCTCCAACAGGGGACCTAGACCAGACAAGTCACCCACCAAGCGCAGTATGAACTCCTGCGGCAGCGCAACGCCCGCATCCACCGCACGCGAGTTGACCTCTTCAAATACTTTACGTGCCAGCGTTTCGATCTCGGTCGAGGACAGCGAACGCTGCAGGGACTCACTGGCTTTGCGCGCGCGTCCCTCCCTGACCAGGATTTCCCACCAATGTTCCATCTCATCGGATGCACGTGTTTCCGTTACAGGTTTGAGAGTCTTTCCGGCGATGTCAAACATGGATCACTTCCCAAACCATTTTCGTTTGCGAGTTTGATTTGGAATCAATCCCACACGCATCGCGCCTTCCCGCGCGGCAGGCACGAAGTGTGCGGCAAAACCAAGCAATGAATCAGCGAATGGACCAAGCTCCTCCAGCTTTTCCTTCTTGTAGCGCCAGATCAGGATATCCTCCCGCCGATCCGAGTTGACTGCCTGCGCCGCCAGACGCGGGTCAACGATGGGGATGATGCCATTGGGGATCAAGGCCAGTTCGATCTTGTCCTCCGTCAATGCCCCCTGCAGCATCTTGTGCGCCGCCTTGAAACCATCTCCAACCACCTGGTTGTAGCAGAGCTTGACGCGGCTGCCGACAAATTCATGCGCACTGGATTTTCCCACCACGCTTGCCAGCGAATTGATCATCCTGGCGATCCAACGCCTGGTTTCCGCCAGATCCGGGATCTCCGGCTTGATCACAATCGCGATGCCTTCGGCGGATTTGAGCGCGGCGCGATGCACGACATGCGCCGGATTGATTCCCACATCCATGATGACCACGCCACCGGCGGCAACGCCGGCATCGTAGAGGCCCTGGATGACCTCCGCAACTTTTCCCTCCTGTTGCAGCACTTCATCGCCGAGATCATCTGTGATCAGTCCGGGGAGAACACGAAGCGTCGGCAGATTCTCCAGTGGTGTGAAGGCATTCAGGAAGGCGGCACCGGATGCCACATCGCTCATGATACGTTCGCTTCGCTCAGTACGCGTCCCCTTGTTCGCCCTGGCGATCTCACGGCGCAGCAATCCGATCATGGTAGTGTTGACCCGCTCCATCCGCATGTGATACTGCAGTGCCCCGGCATTCCCATCCGCATCCACGAGATAGGTGGTGATGCCAGCCAAGGCGAGAGACACAGCCAGGTTGACGGCAACAGTGGTCTTGCCCGTACCGCCTTTTGGGGAGGTGATGGCGATCTTGCGGACAGCCATACCGGATTGAATACGGGCGGACATGTCACTGCCCAGCACCGCCCGGCGATATTGATCGTCGGAGGCAAGATTGCCGGCCTCCGCCCTGCGCATCTCTTCCAACAACTTGTTGAGGTCCATATCCGAGGGTGGATAGGCAACTGCCGGTACCCCAACCCCATTTGCCCAGGAGGACATGCCATCCCCCACACCTGCCACGACAAAGATCAGCTTGCCGCGTTCGGCTGCCTTCACCAGGCTCTCCGGCGACACGGATGATTCAGGTGAGATCACGATGATGGCACGGAAATCGAACAGGTCCAAATGCTGCGGTGTGAAGGCAGCGATCTGTGCCACCACGGAATGACCCTGTTCCGCCAACTGCATATTCAAACGGGAAGTGACGTTTCCCGCACCCAGTAGAAGCACCTGCATGATTACTTGCCTCCCAGGATTTCTTCACGATCCGACTTGAACAGATCCTCGAAATCCCAATAGGTAAAACCGGCTGTGGGATCCGCATCACCGCGCGCCATGAGTGACACCACCAGGCTGTCCCCCTGCTGCAAGGCAAGCGACAACACTTCGCGGCTTTCATTCGGAACGAGCAGGATCAGCATCTTCGAACCCTCATCGATGGTGAAGGATGAATTACTGGAATCTGTTGAGTCAGTCGGTTGTGGCAGACCCTGTACCGAGATCACCCGCACACCCATTGGAAACAGATCCTTTGCCAGCGGCGGCATGGCACGGCTCAAGGCATCCGCCCTTTCCTCCTCCACAGGCTGTGGCGTGGTTTCCACCTGAACAACATTGGGATCGAGTATAAATTCGGGTTCAGGTATTGGTGTGGTCAACTGTTGCGGTCGGCTACTGATCACCACTGTCACACCCACCAAATCACCAGGCAGGAACGCCTCCGCATCCGGTGCAACCAGGTTCATTGCATCCAAAGGCAGGGGAAACAAACTAAAGCCGGGATACTTCGCAAGTACTGCCGACAATCTTGTTCCCTCCGCTGCCTGTGCAACAATGGCGGATCGAAAGACCGGTTGTCCGCTTCCGATCGGCTGGGCAACCACACCACCAACCACATCTGTCACCTCCTCACCCGGAATATACAGTTCGGCAACCTCATCCTGAAAGACCGTCTTGACTGCGAGGTCACCCGCCGTGATGACATCGCCGATGTTCAGATCATGCGTCGCTGACAAGACAGAGACCGTGGGCGGTTTCTGCGCCGCGCCCAGGGCGTTCAAGGCGATGAAGGCGATCAGGAAAATTCCAACCGACACACCCAGGACCGCGAGGTTCACGCCGGTCGAGGCAATTCGTTTAAGCATTTTGTTTTCTCCGTTCATTGGGTTTCCAGGGCAATGGGCTCTGGGTGATCGCCTGTCGCAGGGCAGGCGTTTCTCGAATGATCTCCTCCAGTTGTTCGAGGCTGCCCCGCATCAAGCCGTACAGGATCACCATGACAAAATCCGTCCTGAGATGCCTGGACCGAAACACTTGATGATGCGTTTGCAGGGTCTGCCGGGCAACGTCCAGAACGTCTGCTTCCGTCAGCGCTTCCGCGGAAAGGCGGTTCATGTCCGGAAAGGACAACTGGATCAGGTCGGCCAATTCATTCCTGATGTGTTGCGATGACTCGGAACCATGTACCGGCGATGCCACAGGAGAGGATGGGTTGAGTAAATCGGGAATGGGAGTTTGTGGATCGATCTTCAACTGCTCAATGGCACGCGGCAGGCGTTTGAGCCCGGCTTGAATGGCTTCCGTGAGTCGTGCCTGCGCCTCTGCGGGTAATGCAGCCACAGCCTCCACATTGCGTTGCGATACGTGTTCACGCAGTTCGTTCGGTAATGATTCGAACAGGCGTTGCCGGCGTTCGCGTTTGGATTGGTATGTTTCGCTCATGCGGGCATCATACAAAAGTGTGTCGGCAGGTGTGGTGGTCGTGTCGGTAATCATTGCCGCCGTTTGCAATATAAAGTTGATGTGAGCACAGGAATCCTTGTTAACACTTATGTATAAAAAGTGATGTTATAATACTCCATATTTACACCACCAAAAACCGCAGGTATTACGATGAAACCAGGAGATTTTCACAACAAACGGTCCGGTGAAGCCATTCGAACACAGAAAGGCCATTGGGCATTCATCCCGGCTCCCCTCCCGCCTGACTTGGATTGGTCGCCAGTCCTGATTACAGCGCTCTCTGATGCGGAGCGTGAGCTTGCCAGATTAACCACTCTGGCAGGCGGCTTCCCATTTCCACGTCTGCTCATCCAGCCCTTTATACGACGTGAGGCAGTGTTATCCTCCCGCATCGAGGGAACGCGCGCATCGCTGACGGATCTGTACAATTACGAATCCGCCCAACTATCCTTCCTGGAACCCGATGACGATGTACGGGAAGTTCACAACTACGTTCTTGCTTTGGACCACGGTCTGGAACGATTGGAAACCCTGCCGGTCAGCCTGCGGTTGATCCGTGAGCTCCATGCCAGACTGATGGAAGGGGTGCGCGGCAGCCAACTCACTCCGGGAAAATTCCGCAGAACACAGAATTGGATCGGTCCGGCGGGCAGTACCATCGATACCGCCACTTATGTTCCACCGCCGGTGGATGAGATGCAGGATGCACTAAATGCAATGGAAAAATTCATTCACACTGATACGGGTCTTCCCGCTCTGGTACGTGCTGGCTTGATCCATTACCAGTTTGAGGCGATTCACCCCTTCCTGGACGGGAATGGACGGGTGGGACGGTTATTGGTCATGTTGTTGCTGCGCGATTGGAATGCATTGTCCCAACCCCTCCTAAACCTGAGTGCTTATTTTGAACATTACCGCCAGGAATATTACGATCACCTATTGGCTGTCTCCCAACGCGGCAAATGGGAGGAATGGCTGAGATTCTTCCTGCGGGGCATCACCACCCAGACGCAGGATAGTGTGTTCCGCATGAACCGGCTGCAGGGTATCCGTACCCACTATGAGGAACTGGTGCACGCAGATCGTAATCCGGGACGCATGACTGCCGTGATCGATTTTATTTTTTCGCGTCCCATCCTGACTGTTGGTCAATTGGAAACTGCCTTGGATATGCCGTATATGGCAGCCAAACGATATGTGGACAAGCTGGTGAAGGCGGGTGTCCTAAAAGAGACCACCGGTTACGCACGCAACCGGATTTTCATGGCGCATGAAGTGTTCCAGGCATTGGAAGATACAACCTAACCCGCCTCAGCAATCTCCTGCACCGCCCTTTGCAGATCGTCCACCGGTGCGGGTTTTGTCAGGGCATTCGCGCCAAGGGATCGATAGCATTCCACCAGCTGCACATCTGCGCTGCACAGCAATACCCGTCCCTCCTCGCCACGCTCCTTCAACATGGCATAGATCTCCTCGCCAGATACGCCGACGGGTGCATGTGGTGCATGACCACATCCGGCAGGGTTTGGTCTTACAAAGACGGCCTCCTGAGTTCGTAGGCGAGCAGGCGCAGCTCCTTCAAAGCCTGTTGCGCTGTTTCGCCAGGCCATGCAATGTTACCAACAACTTTATTTACATCCCTACTTTGGGCAGTGCGACGACTGGCTTCCGCCAACTGCTGGCGTTTGGGGATATCCACAGTCGAACCAAGGATCAATATCTCTTCATCCGTCTCGATTGGATTGTCGATTCGACCCGCGGCTGTCAAAAGATGAGATGGCCAAAGTCAAGTGTTGGTCAATCGAAATGATGGCTTTTATTTATTGATGAGAATCTGGATGAAAGGCTTTCAACAAACTTTCCCAACCTTGCTTGATTTGGAACGATCTCAATCTCCATGTGCCTACGATCCCAAATGGAATGAACAACACAAACAACACATACACCGCGCCATTGATGAAACTGGCGCTTTCACCGATGTAACGCCTCAATCCAAAATCCAGCAAACGATACACGATTGCGCCCACGAACGCCCCCTGAAGCGTCCCCACACCGCCAATCAAAATGATCAGCAACGCAGTGACGGTAAATCCCAACCCGGCAACGTTCGGACTCACGATCGGTTGATATAGCGTATGCAAGAATCCTGCCAGCGCCGCAGTGAAGGAAGACAGAGTCAACGCTGCGAGTTTGAAGTAGAACGTGTTATATCCCAGCATTTGTGCACGGCTTTCGTTTTCACGAATGGCTGTACACACACGCCCAGTCGGTGAATTGACAAAGCGCTGGTAGAGTAAATATATCGATATCAAAACCACCAATGCAATAAAGTAAAAACGCAGACGTTCGTTTGCAGGACTGATCCACTCAGGGACGATCACGCCCTGCAAACCCACATCCGCACCTGTGTAAGTGCCGAGTTCAGTCGACATGATGACGATGTGAAATACGGAGGCGATCCCCAACGTAACCAGTGCAAAGGTGATCCCCCTTACGCGCGGCAATACCAGCCCAAACAATACGGCCTGTACGATTGAGGCCACAAATACGATCCCAAAAGTCGCGGGCAGTGAAAGGTCGAGGGTCTTGATGGCGATCCCTGTGAGGTACGCGCCCACCGCAAAGAACATGGAATGACCGAACGAAAGTAAGCCTGTGATTCCAAAGATCACATCGTAGCTGAGCGCATACAACGCAAGTATGAAGATCTCGATGGCGAGACCTTGAATGAATTTGGAATTCCCGGAGAGATTATTCCACACAGCAACAGGAGACGCGCCGTCAAATAATCCAACGATAAACGGAAGAAGAACAAGCAAAACAAGGGTGATCAATAACCCGCGATTCTTTGCAAAGATGGAAGTTCGTGTCATCGTTTATTCCTTTTTGCCCAACAAGCCGTTCGGCAGGATCAGCAAAATGATAACCATTAACAACACTGTGGATGCAGGCACCAGCGGCGGTGATGGCTTGAAAACGATCTCCGTGAATGGAACGGGAATTCCGATTTGCCCGTATTTGATGATGAATTGTTGAATAAGCCCCACCAACACAGAACCGAGCGCGGCACCAGGATAATTCGTCAACCCGCCGATGGCAAGCGCGATCAGCGCATTGAGAAACAGACTCTCGCCCATGAAGTTGGACAGACCGGTGGATGGAGCCGCCAGCACGCCACCCAAAGCCGCCAAACCGACCCCGAGCGCAAAGACCATCGTGAAGACCCTTCTCACATTGATGCCCAATGCTTCCACCATTTCGCGATCCTGCACACCCGCGCGGATAATCATGCCGAGGCGGGTGCGTTGCAGCAAAACCCAGATCGAGATCAATACCACCAGTCCCACGATCGGAATGAAGATCTCGTTATAAACGCGCACGCGGCCTTCCCACAGCAGGATCGTCGAGCAGTGATTCGCCCACCAATCTGCAAAATTGGTCGCCGGGCATGCACCGCCCGTGCCATTGAAGAAATCGGGTTTCGGCGTTACAAATTCGGGTCGTCCCCAAACGGCACGCACCATCTCGATGCCGATGGCGCTTAACCCCAACGTGAGCATCAGTTGATAGATCGGGCGGCTGTATAACGGGCGGATCAATGTCGCTTCCATGAGCCCTCCCAAACCTGCTCCGCTTGCCATGGCAACGATCACTGCGATCAGGAACAACCAATTGGAGTTCAGCGCGGTCAATGCGTTGGTCAACGAATCGTTATAAGCAAACCCAACCAGTGCAACCACCAATAAGGCCGCAAAGCCAATAAACGATTTCCATGAGATGCGTACAGTGCGCTGCGCATCCTTGCCGAATAACGACAGCCCAAACGCGCCAAACATGCTCGCGAGCAACAATCCGATCAATGCCACCGCGGGCGATATTTCAGTGAAAGTCGCAGGCTGTACCGGCAGGCGCGTCCCCTGGCTTGCCATGAATGAAAATGTGACCGGGCTCTGACTGTAATTTTCCACGTTCCAGATGGCAATGGGATATCGAGGCAGAATAAAGCCAAGGACGAGAAGTGAGACGAGGCCTAAAGCCCAGGGGAGAAAACGCTTCATTCTTAAGCCGAGCCTGATTCGGGATGAAAGATGCGGGTACAAATCCCCAAGAGCGAACCCGCTTAATATCAACGCAAGCGGAGTCAAAAGGTCCATGATCGTATCCGGGCGGACGATCACAGTCCAGCCAATGTATGCGCCGATCATGAAGAGCGTACCATGCGCAAGGTTGAGGACATCCAGCAGTCCAAAGATGAGCGAGAACCCCGAAGCGACAAGGAACGTGATGGAGCCAACCGCGAGACCGCGCAGAAGCGTGATAACAAAGTCCTGCCGATCCATTCCCTGCGCAGCAACACCGAGCATGAATGCAATGACCACAAGCGTGATGATGAGCACAAGATTTTTTCGGATGAGCATGTTCATGTTACGCGGCTCCCAGGAAATGATGGATGGCGGCTTTATCCCTGGCGAGATCTTTCATCTTGCCGGATTGCACGGAGCGGCCTTCTTCTAGGATGATATAGTATTCAGCAAGCTTGCTGGCAACAAGAAAATTCTGCTCCACAAGAACAATTGTTGACTCCTTCGAAAGTTCACGAATGGCAGACATCATGTTTTCGATGATGACGGGCGCCAGCCCTTCGCTCGGTTCATCAATGAGGAGAAGCTTGTTGTCCGCCACGAGGGCGCGGGCGATGGCCAGCATTTGCTGTTGTCCACCGGAAAGACTTGTACCGGGCAGTGTAATGAGGCGTTGAAGATCGGGGAATAAATTGAAGATGAATTCTTTTTTGCGGAGATAATCGCCCCTGCCGCGTTCGGCGATTTTGAGATTTTCTTCGACTGTGAGATCGCGGAAGATGGCACGGTGTTCAGGGACAAAACCTATGCCCATGTTCGCAATGTCAAAGGAACGCATAGCCTGCACTTCGTTTCCATCGTAGATAACCCTGCCCTCCCGCGGCGGGGTAAGCCCGATAATGGATTTCAGCGTGGTGGTTTTGCCCGCGCCATTCCGTCCGAGCAACACTGTGATGGAACCCTTCGGCACCTGCACATTCACGCCCTGCAGGATATGATATTGGCCGATGTACGTATGGATGCCTTGAACTTCGAGAATGTTTTCCATGTTTATTCAAGACCTTTCATACATTCAGATCATACAAACCACCCAGATAGGCGGTTTGCACTTCCTTATTAGCGGCAATCTCCGCGGGGGTTCCCTCTGCAAGGATTTTGCCAAGATGCATCACTGTGATCTCATCCGAAACGCTCATCACCACGTTCATATTGTGTTCAACAAGCATGACCGTTCTATCCCCGGATTTTTGAATCCCCTGGATCAATGCGATCAAGTCGGGGACCTGTTCCGCAGCCATGCCTGCGGTGGGTTCATCCAAAAGTAACACTTCGGGGTCAGGTGCAAGGATCATGCCCAATTCGAGTTTGCGTTGGTCACCATGCGGAAGTGTGCGTGCCAGCGTGTAAGCACGATTTTTCAAGCCAACCTGCTCGATGACTTCCGAAGTCCGTGCTTCGTAGTTTTTGAATCGTGAAGCGGATTGCCAGAATTTAAAATTATCACGCCCCATGGCCTGTGCCGCAAGACGAATGTTTTCAAAGACAGTGAGATTGGGAAAGATGTTCGTGATCTGGAAGGAGCGTCCAATCCCGAAATGGATCGTGCGATGGACAGGCTGGTGTGTAATGTCTTTTCCCTTGAAGATGACCTGTCCGCTGGTGGGTTCGAGGTTGCCGCTTAACAAATTAAAGAAGGTCGTTTTCCCCGCTCCGTTCGGACCGATAATGGCATGCAATGAGTTCTTGCGCACTTTGAGGTTGACACTGTCAACAGCGATCAACGCGCCAAAATGCTTGCTCAGATTTTTCGTTTCGAAAATGATGTCTGTGGTCATCGCACCTTCCAGATAGGAATGAATCCCTGAGGAGTTTCCTCCTCAGGGATTCATTGTAAACCAGAATTACTGTCCGCTCAGGGAGCCGTAGGGCAGGTCGCCGCAGCGGTCTTTGAGGTTTTCGGGCAGGAGACAAGGCGGTTCAGGACGGGTGGTGTCAACGTATTCATAGAAGTTCGCATCCGGGTCGGTCACGTTGACGAGCTTGAGGATGTACATATCCTGAATGGCAACATGATCCTCCGGGCGGATGTAGATGGTGCCCTTCGGGCCTTCGAAGGTCATGCCCTCCATGACGCCCTTGAGCGCCTCGCCACTGACGTCACCGTTGGTGGCCTTGACTGCTTCCACAGCCATGATGGCGGCGTTCATACCGTCGGCATCGAACAGGTCGGGGTTCACGCCATAGCGCGGCTTGGTGTTGGCGACCAACCAGTCGTTGATCTCATTCTTCGGCGCAGTGTAGTGATAGAGAATGCCACTGGTGCTGCCAACAGCGTTGCCATACCAGAGCGGCATCAGGGTATTGTCAATGAAGGTCGCACCGAGGGCCATCTTCTCGGTCACGCCCTGATCGACCGCTGCCTGCATCAGAGGCACGAAGCCGGAGCCGGCCCAGGTCACAATGTAGGCTTCCGCGCCGGAGTTTCCAACCTGCTCCATGTACGGAGTGAAGTCAGTGGTGTCCAGCGGGGCAAAAATATCGTCTGCTACGAATTCACCGCCATCGAGGGTGCAGGCATCGCGGAAGGCGGTAGCGGAACCGCGTCCGAAGGCATAATCAGGCGCGATCTGAACAAATGTCTTGTAGGTCTTGGTCAACGCCAGGCATTCATTCATCGCATCCTGATAGTTGTTGCGGCTGGTGCGGAAGGTATATTCGTTGAAGTTGACACCGGTGATGTCATTGGCGGCGGCAGGAGCCACAATCAACGGAATGCCGCTTTCGAGGGCAATGCCCTGCAGCGTGGCGGTGGCGCCGGAGGAAACGGTACCGACAAGAATGTTCACGCCTTCCACGTCGATCAATTCGCGGGCAACGGTGGCGGTATTATCAGGCGTGCTGGCATCATCGCGGACGAAGACCTGGAACTCGCAGTTATCGAGCTTGAATGTGTTTTCCTGGGTAGCGGCGAAATCGAATTTCTCACCGGCCGAACCGGGCGCACCAGTCGCATACTCCATGCCCAGCATGAACGAGCGCAAAATGTGCGCGCCGTAGATGGCGAGTGAACCGGAGGCGTCGGTGATGAGACCGATCTTGACAGGTTGTTCACACGTCAAGCCAGCGGGGGCAGGCTCTTCTGTGGGAGCGGCTGTGGGTTCCGGCATCGCGGGTTCTTCGGTGGGAGCAGGTGCGGCGGGTTCCTCCGTTGGCGCGGGGGTGGCGGGGGCACACGCAGCCAGCAACAAGGTCATGGCTACGAGCGCAAAAGCAAGTGTACGAAAGACTTTCATTTTTTCTCCTCTTTGTGATTGGATTGAGTGGTTGATTCAACAAACAAAAGGTAATTCTTAAGAGACACCTCCTTTGACAAAATCAATGATCACACGCGAGGTTTCTTCCGGGACTTCGATTGGGAAGAAGTGCCCCGCATCTGGAAGTATGCGCTTCTGACTCCTCGATATCTGCTTTGCCAACAAATCGGCATTCGCCTTCGGGACGACTTTATCGTGCTCTCCAAAAAGGATCAGGGTCGGCACGGAAATATTCGGTAATTTGTTTTCGAAGGCTGCGGCTTCCGGCATCAACGCCAGACCGATCGCCAACTGCGCCTGATAATGGACAGGTTCGATGGGATTCGCCACACGCCACTTGACCCACTCTTCAATCATCTCCGGATTCTTCTCCGCCCAGCCCGGCGCTGTGCTGACAACAAGTCCGTTTTTGAAGCGGGTTAGCGGATCACTCGTAACATCCGTGAGAACTTTCATCGCCTCCGGTGTTACGGGCACATGGTTCGGTCCGCCGAAGTTGGTCGAGCACAGGATCAATTTCTCCACTCGCTGCGGATAATCCAGCGCAATGGATTGTGCGATGAATCCGCCCATTGAGTGACCGGCGACGATGGCCTTGCCAATATTCAGTGCATCCAACAAACCAACCGTATCCGCTGCCAGCAAGTGTGCTGAATACGGGCCAGCGGGTTTGTCACTTTGCCCCACACCGCGGTTATCGAAGGTGATCACCTGAAAATGTTCAGCCAGGAATGGAACCATCCTGTGCCACTGCCAGTTTGAATATCCAAGCCCGGAGATGAGCACCAAAGGCATCCCTTCGCCATGGATCTCATAATACAGTTCGATTCCGTTGGATGTCTTCCTAGGCATCTTTTCCTCCAAGGAAAGTTTTCTTCAATTCCGCTTTGATCACCTTCCCATACGGCGAATACGGCAAGGTCTCCACAAACTCTACGCGTTTGGGAATTTTGTACTTTGCCAGACGTCCTGCACAGAACTTCAACAATTCATCTGCATCTACGGTTTGAGTTGGCTTGCATGCCACGATCATCAGACCGACTTCGCCCCATCTTTCATCCGGCAGACCGATCAATGCCGCGTCGGCAACTGCTTCATGCTCGCGGAACACTGCCTCCACTTCGGCGGCATAGATATTCTCGCCGCCGCTGATGATCATGTCCTTGTAGCGGCCCGCGATGTAAAAATAGCCTTCATCATCCATGCGAGCCATGTCGCCGGTATGGAACCAGTCATCTTTTAGTGATTGCCTTGTCGCTTCTTTATTGTTCCAATAGCCGGCACACACATGCAGACCTTTGATGATCAACTCGCCTGTCTCCCCGGCAGGGACATCGTTATCATCAGCGTCAACAAGCCGCATTTCACTGTGGAAGATCGGCTTCCCCACCGAGCCGACTTTTCGCAGCGCATCTTCATCGGTCATGGAGAAACAGTTCACGCCTACTTCCGTGAGACCGTATCCCTGACGCATCGTCACGCCTTTAGACTTGCTCCACGCTTCGATCAAAGAAGGCGGGCACGGCGCCCCCCCGCTGATAAAGAAATGCACGTGGCTGAAATCAATGCTTTCAAATTGCGGTGAATTCATCCACACCTGGAACAATGTTGGCACACCGAGGATGACCGTGCACTTTTCATCCACAATCAGGTTTAGTGAAGCTTCAGGGTCGAACGAACGCGCCATGATGACACGTCCGCCTGCATAAAATAATGGCACAAGAAAAACAAACAACCCGCCTGAGTGGAACATGGGTGTCAAAATGGGCGAAATATCCTTCTCACTCAACCCCCACGAAATGACGGTGTTGATCGCATTCCACAAAACCTGTCGATGCGGGAGGACGGCGCCTTTTGGCCTTCCAGTGGTGCCGGATGTGTACAAGATGCAATAGGGGTCGTTCTCATCGATGAGATGTTTCTTCGGTTCGTCCGCGGAGGCTTCTTCGATCAACGTTTCATACGCCTCTGCGCCGGCAATCTTTGCATCCTCCAACGAAATGACATGCTCCACATTGATCCCGCTGCGCATCTCATCCAACACAGGCACGAACTCAGGTCCAACGATCAACACCCTCGGTTGACAGTCATTGACAATATAAGTCAATTCGCGCGAGGTAAGCCGCCAATTTAACGGGGCGAGAATTCCGCCTATTTTGCCGAGACCAAACAACAGGTCCACGTAGGAAACGCTATTGTAGGCAAGGATCGAAACACGGTCACCTTTTTGTATGGAATATTTTTCCTGTAAAAAGTTGGCAGCCCGATTTGCACGTTCATTGAGTTGTGCGAACGTGTAGCGGACTCCGCTCGTGATGTCATACAACGCCTCACGGTCCGGGGTCAGCCTTGAACGAATTGCCAGAATATCAGTCGAATAGGCCATGGAAGAGAAAGTGGATGGTGACGAATCACGTCATCCATCCACTATGTACAACTCCTAGGTACCAACAACAATGCCGCCGTCCACACGCAGGACTTCGCCGGTGATAAACGATGCCTCATCCGAGGCAAGGAACAGATAGGCATTCGCAATATCGCTTGGATCGCCCAGTCGTCCCAGCGGCGTGCGGGACTTCATACCCTCCAAAACTTTTTCAGGCATGGAAGTGACCATTTCCGTGGAAATGAATCCGGGCGCCACCGCATTGACGCGCACCTTGTATCTGCCCAATTCACGCGCCCAAACTTTGGTCATGCCGATCACGCCGAACTTTGTCGCCACATAATTGGTTTGTCCAAAATTTGCATCCAGTCCAACGACGGAAGAAGCATTCAGGATCACGCCGCCACCCTGTTTGATCATCACCGGCGAGACAGCCTGCGTGCAATTGAACACACCTTTCAAGTTGACGGAGATCACGAGATCGAAATCCGCTTCGGACATCTGCCCCGTCATCTGCCCATCCTTGAATTTGACCAGTTGTCCATCACGCAAAACGCCCGCGTTATTGATGATCACATCCACACGGCCGTATTTCGCTACAACATCATCGATCCATTTTTGAACATCTTCGCGGCTAGCCACATTGACCTTGTAGAACGAAGCGCCCTTGCCGAGCAGCTTTACTGTTTCCTGCCCCACTGCTTCATTGACGTCACAGATCACAACCCTGGCGCCTTCTCCAGCAAACCGCAAAGCCGTTGCCTTGCCGATCCCCGCCGCACCGCCTGTGACGAGCACCACCTTGTCCTTCATTCTCATGCTTTTCTCCTTGGAAAGTGAAAGCGGGCAGTTGTTGCAACGCCGGCATTGATGTTCTGCCTGCCGTTCACGTGTTGCCTTTTTATCATTCGGCAGTTACCCGCCGGTTACACCATCCGAAACGCCAAATATGTCTTTTTTTCGTCCCCTTCGCCAAATTCAACAAAATCCACAGTCATCGGCGAATCGATCTTGATCTCATTTGGTTTCGTGGGGTCAACGCCGGTAATTCGCGCACTCATCCGCGCGCCTTCCTCCAATTCCACAATTCCCGAAACATATGGATTCTTCCGGTCAAAGCCCTGCTCCACCATGAAGGTTGGTCCGCTGTAGATCACGGTGAAAGCAGCCAGTTTGCCTTTGCCGCTCGTCTCTACCCATTCCATTTCTTCGCTGTGGCATTTCGGGCAAATCGCCCGCGGCGGAACGTAACTTTCCCCGCACTTTATGCAGCGCGATGCCATCAACTTATGCTCGGCGATAAATTGATCGAACGCCGCCGATGTGAACGGACGTACCGTGGTTGTTTCTTCGCTCATGATTAATTCCTCCGCTCATAGACATGGACAACACACGTGGACCCGGTCGCGCCGACGTTGTGAGTCAACGCCAATGGGATATCCATCTCCACCTGTCTCGCCTCAGCCTGACCACGCATCTGCTTCCACACTTCGACAGCCTGTGCCACGCCCGAAGCGCCGACAGGATGTCCCTTCGCCTTCAATCCGCCGGATGTATTGATCGGTTTCGCACCATTGCGTGCGGTCATGCCATCTTCGGCGGCTTTGAAACCTTCACCCGGCGCAAAGAAACCAAGATCCTCGCTCGCGATGACTTCTGCAATCGTGAAGCAATCATGCACTTCCGCAATGCGGATATCGTCCCTCGTCACGCCTGCCATTTCATAGGCCTGCGATGCAGCGATCTTCGCAGCAGGGATGGTCGTCAACCCGGGGCGGCCATGCAACGCAGAGTCCGATGCCTGACCGGAACCAATGATATGGATCGGATGATCAGTGAATTCATGTGCACGTTCTTCGGCAACGAGCAGGATCGCGGCGGCACCGTCCGTGATCGGGGAGCAATCGAACAATCGAAGCGGCCACGCAACTGTCGGGTTGCCTGATTCATCGTGGAGAAAATCCCAGATGGTCGACCAGGTTGGTTTGGGCTTCCCTTTTTTGACAGCGGAGGCGATGCGTCCTTCCATCCAGTTTTGAATGGTCATACCGAATTGCGCGTTCGGGTTCAAGGCAGCATTATCATGATTCTTGATCGCCACGTTCATCAAATGCTTGGACTTCATCCCGTAACGATGCATGTACGCCGAAGCCATCGCCGCATAAAAACCGGGGAAGGTGAAACCCGCAGGGATCTCATACGGAACATCCGCCGCCGTAGCCAATGCTTCTGTGACGGCGGCTGTGTTGAGCGCGGTCATCTTCTCCGCGCCGCCGACCAGCACCACATCATACAAGCCCGAAGCAATAGCCATCACACCCTGGCGAAGTGCCACGCCGCCCGAAGCACAGGCATCCTCCACACGCGTGGCAGGACGCGGCAGCAAACCAACCGCATCCGCAAGCAGCGGTGCAATATGTGCCTGATGCTCGAACTGATCACTGGAAAAATTTCCGATATAGAGCGTTTCAATCAGCGAAGGATCTAACTCTTTATCTACCGATTTCTTTATCTCCTTGAACGCTTCGACAAACAGATCGCGGCTGTTCTTTCCGGCGAACGCCCCAAACCTGGACATCCCCGCCCCCACCATCGCCACTCCGCGGCCCAACTTTCTTGATGTAGGCATGAAGCCCTCCTTGTTTTACGGCAGGGGCATGGCGGGGTGTTTGCAGGTTTTATTCCGTTTACCGTCCACCGTGCCGCTGCACATTTATTTCAAAACCTTTGTAAAAATGGCCATGAATTCATCAGGCTTCTCGATATACGGCGAATGACCCGTATCTGCGATTACAACTTCTTCATAGGAACCGCCATTGGCTTTGTATTGCTCGAGCACATGGCGTGTCTGCCCGACCATCGGCTGAGGCGGATATAGTTCATCACCCGGCCAGCCAGGAACGTATCCCAGCCTGCCGAGGTTGCCCATGTCAAAGAAGGATGTATCAGAAACGATCATGTCCGAATCGCCGCGGATCCATAACACCTGCGGCTTGGGGTCGGCGTTGATGAAGTTCTTGACTGAATCCCCAACATACTTTGGTGTCAGCGCGTTAATCGGTCCAAACTTCCCCGGCGCGACATTGGGCCAGTTGGGAGACGCGACCATGTCACCGGGATATTTCTGCTCACCTACTTTTTCCGTAAGCAGGGAGGTAAGCAGATCCTCTTCACGTTCGGGCTTGAATGGCGGCTTCCAATAGAAACTATTCATCACCACACGCGGCGAAGCCTGCGGGTTATCAGTCGAGCGGTCGCCCGCCGCGATCAGCTTCGGGAAATCAGGGTTCACCACACCGCCGCCCGAACCCGCAAAGTCGTCATAGCAGGGAGTACCTTCCAGGTCCTTTGTGCCGCCAAACCCATAGGGTGAACTTGGGTTGACAAGTGTTGCGCTCAGGAATTTTTCACTGGCTGCCGCAATAAAACTGAACGTGATCGCCCCGCCCATCGAATGCCCCACCACGTGCGCCTTCTTGATCTTGAGCGCATCCATCAACGCCAGCAGGTCATCCACCCACTCTCCGGCGCCGCGCGTGGCATCGATCAACTTGTCTTCCGTATCGCCATAGCCGCGCAGGTCGGGCGCGATGCCGCGAAAACCTTCCGGCAGTTTGAGCATGATCTCCTCCCAATACGCGTTGGATGCCGCGTTACCGTGAATGAACAGCACAGGCACGCCGTTGTCAGGTCCGCTGAAAAGTACATGCGTTTTGATGCGGGCGGTATCGATCATGGTCGAAGTGATACCGGGCAAAGTAGGAACAGTGGACATCTTAATCTCCTTTGGTAAATTGGTCGCGCAATTCGCGCTTGAGAATTTTCCCTGCAGCAGAAATGGGCAGGGACTCCATAATGCTCACAGAATTGGGAACCTTATATTTCGCCAAATGTTCGGTCATGAAATTCAATAACTCATCCTCCGTTACAGTTTGATTCGGTTGCAACACAACACAAGCCATCCCCACCTCCCCCCACTTCGGGTCAGGCAAACCAACCACGGCACACATATGCACCGCGGGGTGCTGATACAAAACCTTTTCAATCTCGGCGGGATACACATTCTCACCGCCGCTGATGAACATATCCTTCTTTCTGTCGACGATATAGAAATAGCCTTCATCATCATATTGCGCGACATCGCCCGTATGGAAATATCCGCGCTCATCGACTGCTTCTTCGGTTGCGTCAGGATTGTTGAAATAGCCGGAGCAATACGATGGGCCTTTCAGCACCAATTCACCCGCCTCATTCGGACCGAGGAACTGATTCTCGTCATCGACGATTTTTGCATCCACGAAGAAGTTGGGTCTGCCAATTGACCCCGCCTTGCGGATGGCATCTTCCGGTGCCAAGGCAAAAATACCGGGACCAAACTCTGTCATCCCAAACCCCTGCTTGAAGCGGATATTCTTTTCCTGTGTATATTTCTCAACCAGCGGAACAGGCAACGGCGCGCCACCTGATGTGCAGAACCGCAATGCTGACAGATCCGCATCGTTCCAGTTGGAAGCCGTTGTCAACATCTGATACATCGTCGGCACCGCAGCAAAAACTGTGACATGTTCACGTTCAAGCAGACTTAACACCTGCACGGGATCGAATTGCTTGATAAAAATCGTTGTCCCGCCAAAGATGACTTGTGGCAGCGTATAAACGAAAAGTCCTCCCGTATGGAACAGCGGGAAGACGTTGAGATAGACGTCGTTATGAGTCACATCATGGATGACAGTATTCAATGTGTTCCATGCGATCATACGATGTGACACTTCCGCGGCTTTGGGCAGGCCGGTTGTCCCGCCGGTGAAGATCAGTGCAGCGGTATCCTCCGCTTCCAGCGTTTCACAGGTGACGGGAGTCTCTGCGCCCGACTGAAGCGTCGTTTCGAAATTCTCACTGTCCCTGACACCCTCCCCATCCAAATGAAGAAGCGTAAGCGGATATTCGTCCGTCAGCCTGGAAACATTCTCTTTGAAATCATCGGAGAAGATCAAAATTTTCGGGGAAGTATATTGGAAGATCTCCAATAACTCATGCCAACTCAGGCGCCAATTGAGCGCAGTATGGATCGCGCCTAGTTTTGAACAGGCAAAGAATGAATCCAAATGTTCATATCCATCCCGCGCAAGGATGGCGACACGGTCCCCTTTTTCAACCCCCTGTGACTTCAACCAATTGGCAAGTTTGCTTGCACGGCGATTTGCATCACGGAAGGTCAACCGCCATTCGGGGGATTTCCCGGCGTCAATGAATGCGAGCTTATTTGGAGAATAGAGTTCGCGTCGGGCAAGATAATCGCCAATGTACATAATATCTCCTTACGACAGAAAAAAGTGGAACATTGAGCCACCTACTTTCCGCTTTCCACGGTCCACCTCCATACGGATGACGCCATCGTAATGCCGCCGCCGCTGGCGCAGAACAGGATCACCTCGCCGGGTTTGGGTCCCTTGCCTTGATCAATTGAATCATCCAGTGCCATCACCACGCATGGCGAACCGGTGTAGCCCCATTTATCCATCACCCAGTGAGTCTTTTCGATGGACTGCTTGAGTAAGTCCATCATGAATTCGATAGTTCGGAGATTAAGTTGTGTGAAGTAATAATGATCCACATCATCAAAGGTGAGACCTGCTTTATCAAGTGCGCCTTGCATGAGCTTGGGCCAGTATTCGGTGTTGAAGGTCTTGGGGAATTTCTTGACGAACTCCACTTTGGGAGCACCAAACTGTGACATGTTCTCCGGCGTGCAGGGACGATAGGTCCCGCCTGTGTAGATTCCCAACGCATCATGGAAGGCACCAACCGCCAGCAGATTACTTCCAAGAAAACCTTGTTCTTCCCCAACACCCAATACGACAGCGCCCGCACCATCTGCAAATAAGTTGGCAGTTTTCTTATCCTTGAAATCGAGAAAACGGCTCATCCCATATCCGCCAGCAACGAGGATATATTCCATTGTTGGCTCAGTCATCAGATATTTGGCACCCTGGTCAAGCGCAGTCACCCAGCCTGCACACGCGGAGTTGACATCGTAACAGCCAGCTTTGTCCGCGCCGAGTTTGGACTGCACCACGGCCGAAGTGCTCGGGGAGAGATAATCCGGCGTGTCGGTGGAAACAATGATCAGATCCAGTTGTGAAGCGGAAATGCCAGCACGTTCGAGCGCCTTCCTCGAAGCTTCCACAATTAAGTCAGAGGTTACCTGGTCCGGCGCCATCCAACGGCGTTCACGGATGCCGACATTCTCCAACAGCCATTCGTTGGTCGACTCGCCCATGAGTTCGTCAACCTCGGCGTTGGATACAACCCGTTCGGGGACATAACTTCCAGTGGATAAGATCTGAACGTTTCGGGGCATGGGTTCTCTCTATGGTTGTGGTTTGGGATTGTCGCTCGCTTTAATGGGGACAAATCTGCTCATGAATTCAACAGCCTCCGCCCATTCGTTGAAATTTAATTCCTCCGCGCCTTGGATGTGACGGATCGAGCCATGATAGGCAGGCTGCTCCCCCTCATTTTGCGGCGTATCCTCCACCACAAAGCGGATGATGAATGAACGGATCACAGGTGCGGTGTCTGACTTCATTGCCCCCAGAATATCAAATCCGGGTCACAGGGGAGTTACAAAACATCAATATCATTGCGAACGCCCGGCCGTAATGAGCAAGTTCGTGAAGCAATCTCACCAGTACGAAGGGATTGCTTCTTCGTCGCTTCATTCCTTCGCTACGACGGATGTAAGTTTATTGAGTTATTTTTTCGTACAATTCTTGGGTTTCGGGGGAAGGAGTAATATCCAATTCATCCTTCAGCGTCTGCACACAACGTTGATAGGTCCGCCCCACCTGACCGCGGTCGCCCAACTTATCGTATGCGATCATCAAGTGGCGGTAGGCACGTTCCCAGCATTTATCCCTCGACAACACGCGTTGTGCAAGCTCCAACACATCGGCATATTGCTCTTTCGCGATCAACAGCTCGGTCAATCGGTCGGCGGATTCCAGGAACAAGGAAGCAAGCCGTTCGCGCTCCTCCGCCACCCATGATTCGTATAAGGCTTCGGGCAGGTAATCGCCGCGATAGATTTCGATCGCTTCCTTTAACGGAGCCAGTTCCGCCCGTCCAGTCTGATGCGTCAAAATCAGGAATTGTTCGGCATCGATCCATATGTCTGCATTGGGACGCAGCGCATAGGTCGTGCCATCCCGGAAGATGAAGGCGGATTCGCTGCCGGGATCGCGGTCGGGCTCGAGCACCTGATATAAGGTATTCAATGTGATCTTGAAATTTCGATGGGCAGTGGCAAGCTCGGCATCGGGCCAAAGAAACTCACAGATCTGATCCCGGTCGAGTGGTGCGTGGCGATAGGTGATGAACAGTTGAAATAATTGACGGGCAGCCTCCCGGCGCCAGCCATTGGACGGGATTTTATTGCTTCCTCTCCAAACCTGAAAATTGCCCAGGGTCTGGACGCGGAGTCTGAAACCGGGATGGATCTCAATGTTTCTCAACCCCAGGCTTTCCAGCAGGCGATCGACATATCCGCTTTCCCAGCTTTTCTGACGCGCATGCACCAGCAGGGGCACGAACAGCCTCTCATCAAATGGCCCCAGCAGAGACGGACGGGTAAAGAAAAAGTAATAACCGTTCTGCTGGCAGGTCGCCAATGTTTCGGGAAGAATTTGGTTAATGCGTTCGTATGATTTTTGTTTCAAATACCCGAATGCCAGCCAGAGCCGCGCCACACTTCGCCCAAACGGATCGCTGCATTCTTCGAAGCCGCGTACCGCGCGATTGAGCCAACCTTCGGCGGCTTCATAGCGGGCGGACATCATCAGACTGGCACCCATCGTCACACGCGTGAGTGAAGCAATCCATTCATCGCCCGCTTCCGCGGCGATCTTGATGGCTTCCTGGGCATAGGCCTGGGCGCGTTGGATGTCGCTGCGATAGCCGTAAGCACGGCAAAGACCCCAATCCGCCTCCACCAGCAAACGCGGCACATCCAGTGTTTTGCTCAGTTCAACGCTTTTTTCGAATTCGGTCAACGCCCGCACGAAATCATCCTCGCTGTCTTTCATTGTCAGGTTCAGGGCATGTCCCTGCCGCATGTGACCGACGGCCGTGATGAACGGCGATTTCAATTCATCGCCGCGCCGCGTACCCTCCAGCGCTGACCGATAGGCGTGATTGCCCATGCCCATGAAGGAATAGATGAGGGACAGCATTAGCTTGGTTTCGCGGTGGGCACGCGGAGTTTGCACCGGCTCGCGGTTTTCGGTTTCGGCAAGATCCTCCAGGCCGCGCCTGGCTTCCTCCAATCGACCGGTGCGCAAAAGAACGCGGAACCACAACTGGTCATTCGAGGGTCCCTCGGCGCGCAATTCCTCGGCGCGCTGCCGCAATCGTTCCGCTTCGCTGATATGACCTGAGTTCAGTTTATTCTCTGCCAATAATTCGAAGAGGCGCACCTGTGCTTCGCGGTCTTCGAAGCCATCACTCAAGCGGATTGCTTCTTCAAGCAGTTTCTCTGCCTGGCTGGGATTGACCGTGTCGAGGTATACGCGCGCCTGTCCGCGCAGGGCGCGTGCAACGCCATCCTGTCCTCCATGGGCGCGCCAGGCGGTTTCAGCTTGTTTGTACCATCCGAGCGCCTGATCGAAGCGGCTGTGCAGACGCGCCAATTCTCCAAGTGTGAACATCAGGTTGGGTCGTTGTTGCAGGCTGGATGTCGGGAGGAAGTCGATGTAGCTCGCAAGCGTATCCAGCCGGCCCGTGGAAAGAAGCGTCGGAGCGTAGGTGTCGAGCAGGTCGGCCATTTCGTCCCATGCCTGCGCCTCCAGCAAATGATACATCGCCGATTCCGGATTCTTATGCGCGAGAAAGTATTGAGCCGCATCGCGGTGCCAGCGAATACGTTTGTCCGTTGACGATTGCTGGCGCAGGAATTTATGGAAGATATGATGGTAGCGCAGGAAACCCTCGGACGTTTCCACAATGAAGAGATCCTGCCTGCGCAGATACGCAAGCATGGAGGTCGAATCGTTTGCGGTAGATCCCGAAGCGCGCCGCAGTGCATCGCAAGTCTCGGGGTGCAGATCGCGCAGTATCGAAGTGATAAGCAGGAATTCGCGCACATCGGACGGCTGGCGTTCGAAGACTTCATTGGCAAGCAGTTCGAACAACGCTTCGAGTGAATCAGCCTGCCATTGAAGAGGAAATTCCAATGTCAATGGAGACTGGGTGCGGATGCTTTGCCAGATCAATTGAAGACCGATCGCCCAGCCTTCGGTGTATTCGAGCAATGAATCCACTTCCTCGCCGGTCAATTCAAGCCCGTATAAATTGCCGAAGAGAGAGTTGATCTCGGCTCTGGTAAATGTGACAACGGACTGGTCAAGGATCAGTGCCTCCCCCTGCGCCCGCCAGCGGGTCAGCGTGGGGAGCGTGATGTTCGGCCTGCCTGATAACAGCACGTGAAAATGTGTGGGAGCAAGTCCGATCAGCCGATCCAGAATGAACGGCACTTCGCCGCCTTCGGTGAGAAAGTGGGCATCGTCCAGTATCAAAATTACAGGGGCCGCGGGGGTATCGGCTATTGCATTGATGATCTGGTCGAGGATACCCCGCCAGGGGAGAGGTCCCTGTGCACCATCCCAATCTTCCAGGAAGTGAGTGGGTAGATTTGCGATTGAGACCAGGGCATGTTGTAGGGCGTGACATAACTGGAGAAGAAAGACCAGCGGATCATTATCTTCGCCATCAGCCTGATACCAGATCACTGGCTGAAACTCTCCTGCCAGTTCAGCCAATGCAGTGCTCTTACCGTAGCCCGCTTCTGCCTGTAGAATGGTGAGCCGGTAGTCCAGTGCCTGTTTCAATATCTGGCTTACACGTGGACGCGCCAGGGTCCGCGCATTGCGCGGTGGGGGAATCAGTTTAGTGCGAAGGATGCGGGAGAACGGCATTCGCGGTAAAGTGTATCTCAATTTTGGAGATTGGGAGGGTTGGATCGGAACGGTCTTCGTTTGGGGCAATCCGCCGTTCACAGTCATTATTGGAATGCAAGTTGGTCAAGTGTATGGGCGTATCAATTTGCCCCCTAATGGATAAATTTGTATAAAGAATCAAAAAAACGACCTTAATTCATGCCTGGTTTTTTTTCATCCTTGTTTCGAGCCATTCCTCAGGGGGAGTGTGATGGTGAAGACGGAACCCTGTCCCACCGTGCTTTGCACTTCAATGGTTCCTTCCATCAAAGTCACGAGTTTCCTCACGATGGGCAGACCCAGCCCGGCGCCCTGATGCCGGCGGGTGGCGTAATCCGAACCGCGCCGAAAAGGTTCGAAGATATCCGGCAGGCGTTCGGCGGGAATGCCCATGCCGGTATCCCGCACAACCATCTGCCATTCTGTTTCCAGGGACCTGAACGACACACAGACCTCACCGTAATCCGTGAACTTGACCGCATTGCCCATCAGGTTGACGAGGATCTGCTGGATGCGTCCGTTATCCCCCAGCATGATGTTCGGCAGGGCAGGATCAATTTCTGTTTTCAGTTTCAGGCTCTTCTGCTCCGCCAGCCCCGACAACAGGTTCCTTACGAGCAGCAGCGCGGATGCCGGCGAGAAGGGTTCCATGCGCATCTTCAATTTCCCCGACTGCATTTGCGCATGATCCAATAGGTCATTGACCATGTAGGTCAGCCTCTGGGCATTGACGTTTATCCGTTCCGCCATCTGTGTCGCCATGTCATTGCGCAAGGCAATCACTTCAGCAAAACCGGTGATGGCAGCCAGGGAGGTACGCATCCCATGACTGACCACACCCAGGATGGCATCCCTGGCGCGTTCGACCTCCACCTGCCTGGATACATCCCGAACGATGGCAACGCGCCCCACATCCTTCACATCGCTCCATTCGAATGCCAGCACCCGTCCGCGCAATTCCTGCTGCCCCCTGCCCTGTGAAGCAAGTTCGTTCAATCCACTGCCCATCAGGGAAAGCGCCGCCGGGTTTGCCAGCACAACCTGGTCGGCATCATTCAACACCACCACCCCATCCGCCACGCCATCCAGGATGGCGGCAACCTTTTGCGCCTCCATGCGTGCAGCCCTTATCGCGCCGTTGGCGATGGACATGCCGAGCCAGGTCAAAGCCGCCAACGCAAAGTAGATGGCAATCGCATACGGGTTGGAGGATTCATGCAACACGGCAATGGAGATGTACAGATTGATGGCAGAAACCAGTGAGGCAGCCACGAACACTGCATGCGGGGGCAGAACGATTCCCCCTGCCAGAATGGGCAGCGTCCACAGGATCAAGCCGCTGCCCACCAGTTCACCGGGAATATCCGAGACATAGGTGATGGCAATCAGGGAAAGGACGAATAGCCAGCCTGCCAAAGTGCCGGCACGCTCCCAACGGTTGAGTAGAAGCAGCAGGCTGAAAAGGACCACCACGGAGATACTGCTCAACAGGATCCGGAAGCCATCCCGGTCGCGCAGGATCTCCATCAGCGGGTCACCATAGCTGAACGTGGCGAGGATCGAAGCAAAGCCAGCGGCGATGAACAACGCCAGGATGATGTTGAGGAGCTGCCGCCGTCTGCGGTCATCCGGGTCGAAGGTGTCCGGCAGCCCCAGAAGTTTTGGAAGTCTCATCGCGCCGCAGCAAAGATCCGAATATACCCAACCGAGAATTCCTTGTTCCCGCCATCCTGGAACTTCAAGTCCATCGAAGGCGCGATCTCCCACCACCGTTTGGGTCGGTGAAGCACGAGCGAGTTGTCGCTCCAGACATGCACCTCCACGGGTCCGAAGGATGGCATGGACATCTCACATAACTTTTCCCCATCAACACTCAAAATACCCTGCCACTGTTTTTTATTGATCCAATGCAGACGGATTTCATAGTCGTGCCAGGAATAGGGATCGACTGGAAGTGCATTGACTTTCACCGGCATCCAGTTGAGCGCCAGATAGCACAGCGCTCCATTGACCCCTTGAATGGAGGATTCATTTCCCGCAACCGAAAAACCAAGCATGTCGAAGGGTTTGACGAACATCCCGTCCTCCCCCAAGGTTCCAAGCGGCTGGAAGATCACACCGGCTGTGCCATAGAAGTTCCCACTGGCCCGGGAGGAAAATTGCAGCACCACATCACTGGTGGGAGTCGGGCGATAACCGCGCCCGCCAATCAGGGTCAGGTTGTTGTATCGTTCCGCAGCCGGCTGGTGCGTCATGTCCCCGCTTTCCCGCGGGAATTCCAGATCGGGAATATGATTGATGTTCAAGCCGTCCTGGAGGGTCATGGCAGCCGCGTGCCAGGTATCTGCATGTGATACTTTTCCAGCGCCGTTGATGATGGAGAACTTCCAAAAGTCGGGAGATAATTTTTCCTCGAAATTATCCTCCAGGGGTTCAGGGTTTTGATATTCGTCTGCGGAGCTTATCGCCAGCCTTTCCAGCCGTCTTGACTCTTTGTGGATTGCCAGGGTTGAATACAACTGACGATAGTTCAATCCCAGGGATGCGAGCAAAAACAGGAGTGAGAGATGGATCAGTTTCATGTGCCGATTGTTTCCATTCATCCTTTCCGAAAAATGTGCGCACATGATACGAAGGCGTGTCGGGAGGTATAAAAACCGTGTCGGTAATTTATGAATCTACAAGGAGTTGGGAACGATGAAAAACAAGACTTGCAAAACAAATACAAATTTGGAGGAAGCGGTCAAAGCAATCGCAACCAGGATGAGTGAACAGATCGGACTGGTTGCAGCCAGTTCGTTGAGAGAGATGTTATTTGTGTTGATGGAAGAAAGAGAAAACGGTTATGCGCAAGTATCAGAAGATCAGAATGAATTCCCGACAGCGGACAAGGTGGCGAAAATCCTGAAGATCAGCTGGGCACTGGCATATCGAAAGATACAAACCCGGAACCCCCCTCTTTTTCGATCGGCAGGACCGTAAGGGTTAAGCGGGACGATCTGGACGCTTTTATCGAGTCACATATGTTGCGATAATTCTGCTTCGTGTGGGCGCATCGAAATATCTTTTGACACCCACAAAGGCAGACGCTGCAACATCAGCAATCGGTTTATCCAGGGGGGTCATAAATTCATCCTTTACCGCCTGCGTCCTTTGACAATCCTCTTCTTGTCCTGTATCCCAGTCGTTCCTGGCATTCACAATGCGGCCCTCTCTCCCCGAAATCAGTCAGGGGGTTACCAGACCTCCCCTGTTGTATCCAACTCCGGCCCACCATCCTCGAAGGGAGTCCAAATTCAACATCCCCCCAATTCACTCAAGGCCTCCCCATCCATCATTACGATACAGGTTCTTTTGATCCCTCAGAAATGTACAGAAGGCAACCCTGCACGTCCGGGAAATTGGAACCGGCGTATTTCATGATTTCACCGGCATATTATTTGAAGCCTGGCCTTCAACGACCTCCAGAAAGGACCTGACCACCTGCGGGTCAAAATGCCGTCCGGACTGGTCCTTCAGATATTCGATGGCCTTTGAGCGCGGCCATGCCGTGCGGTAGGGGCGATCCGATGTCAATGCATCGAACACATCCACGATCGCAAACAGACGCGCCATGAGCGGGATCTGTTCACCCTTCAGCCCGTACGGATAGCCCATGCCGTCCCAGTGCTCATGATGGTACAGCGTAATATCCAGAATGTGGCGGTCGTTGATGACCGGGGCCAGGATGTTATAGCCATAATGGACATGCTGCTGCATGATCTTTTGCTCACGTGGTGTCAGGCTGCCAGGTTTCAGCAGGATGGCATCCGGGATTCCCAGCTTGCCGATATCGTGCAACAGGGCCCCCTGCCGGATGGATTCCCACTGGCCGGGTGGAATCTCCATGTGGCCTGCCAGCCGTACGGTCAACTCACTCACCCGCCGGGTATGTCCATCCGTTTCCAAATCGCGCAATTCCAGGGCGCGCGACAGGCCCTCCATCATGGCAATGTATCTGGCAGTCAGCCTTTCATTACTCTGCCGAAATTCTCCAATAATCCGGGTGTGCTGCATGGCATGGGCAATCTGCCCCGCCACCCGCATCAGCAGATCATCATTCCAGGTTTGTGTATACCTGGGCTCGCGCCAGGCAATTTCCAGGGCGCCCATCAGGGTGTGATTGGCGACCAGAGGCACCGCAAGATAGCCCCGATAGCCATCCTCATCCATCCCATAAATCGGGTGCTGGCTGCCGTCACGATCCGCCAGATCCTCGATCCAGATGGGCTGTTCCCCCAACGCCTGACCGGCCAGGCCTGCATCGAAGCGAAACTTCAATTTCGCCACCTCCTGCACTGTCAGGCCATGGGTTGCGAGCAGTTCAAACCGCCGGGATAAGGGAGTGTAACGAAGCGCCGAGACGACATCCGCATCCAGCATCCCCGCCAGCATCTCCAATACCTCGGGCAGGGCAGCCTCGACATCCAGATGGGAGATCAGGGTCCGGGCGATCGAATATTCCCAGGTCAGGGATGCCAGCCCCTGGCCGGCCTCCAGGAGACCATCCCCCATGGCCCTGAAAAGGGTGCGCAGCCACCCGACCACGTCCGGCTTGAAATAATCCGTATCCCTGCTCAACAGCCCAACCACCCCCAACACCTGTCCGTGGGAAATAATCGGGAACAATCCTCCGCTCACCAGTTCCTGGTGATCCTTATAAACAAACTCGCCCCTTTCTTTTATCACCCTCCGCAACCCTTCACCCGATAATCGGGCCGGCATCGGATCGGCCGTTGTGCCCGCGATCCAACGAAAGGTGGGCCCCCCGCTCACCAGTCCGATCCAGATCTGGGTGATCTCCTCGTGTTCTTGAAGCATTTCCAACCAGTATTGCCCCCAAACTGCCGTGCTCCGGAGTTCAACTGGTACTGACTTTTCCCCTTTCAACCAGAGATCACCGCCAGGTGTCTTCGAATTGACGTGCATTAACCGGGAGCCTCAAGCGAATCGGACGACAGGAGGCGCTTCCCCAGACCGGAATCCAATACCTGGATGAATTCCGGCAGGGATGATTCTCTGATGGACGAGACCGCCTTCATGGTTTCCCCGGAGACGGGAAACTTTTCGCCGCCAAAACCGCTGCTGAGTGCAGCTTCGGGATCACTCAACAACCTTGCACAGAAATGTGGATTAATGGCGGCTGCGATCAATACCCGTCCCAGGATCCTAAAATCCTCGGACACATCCACTGTCGCGACGTTCTGTTGGGTTAAAGGTTTGTTATACATCAGGCATCTCCTGAAACATGAACTGGAACGGAGCGGTCAAAGACAAGCATCCAAAACGCCCCGGTCGCGATCAACACATCTCCAGGGCTAAAAGCGAATCGATACGGAAAGAAGGACGGTGGTACGAACCGATCCGCCAGCCAGGGCAGAACGATGCCCGCCTCGGGCAGCAGGACATCCTTGCTGGCGTTGCTGATGCGTTCACCGATCTGCAGCTCCTTCAGGATGGATGGATCCACAAGTTTCGAGGCTGCCTCCAGGGTCAGAGGCATCCAACCACCATTGGCCAGGATCACTGCCAGGTTCAGCCCCAATCCCGCCAGCAGGACAGGCATTCCGGGCAGGCGGATGTTCACGAGCGCAAAGCCTGCCAGGGCCAGTTGGGAAAGGATCAAACTGAACGAGGCAAATTCATCCTGCAACAGATGACGCGTGGACGGCAGGTAAAAGGCTGCAAACTGGGGCACAAAGCCCAGGAATACCAGCCAGATTGCCCGAAACATGGGCGGCCGCCAGGCGCGGCCGGTCCACCAGGCATGCCCCCAGCCGGTCAGGGTTCCGGCCAAAACTGCAGACAGCAGGATCAATTATCCGCCGACACCACCGATGTCTTCAGGCGCGCCCGCACCGAGCACAAGCAAAACGAGCGCAAGAAGCATCAGGATGAACTGGATATGGGTCTTGTTGATTTTGGTGAAGGATACAGCGATCTGGTTGAATGTGTTTTTCATGGGTCACCTTCCGAGGGTTGGATTTGAATTTCCCAACTTTATCCAACCCCCGGTTACAAAGGTGGCCTCAGATCGTGTCCAACAGGCGCTCGTAAAGGGCGTTGATTTCGGAGGACGGTTCCAACCCCAGTTCGACCTGCAAAATCTGCTGGTATTTTCGGTATTGCAGGGTCATGCCGATCGGATCATGGAGGGTCGCATACGCCTGAATCATCAAACGGTGGGCCGCCTCCAGCAGTGGATCGGCGTCGAGCGCAAGTTTTGCAGTCTTCAGACAGTCCCGGGGGCGATCCAATTGCAGATACAGCCCCGCCAATTCCAACAGCAGATCCTGCTTTTTCTCCTGGTACCTGAGACGATCCGCCACCGCCCATTCCGCATCCAGATCCGCAAGATACAAGCCGTTGAGGTGTTGCTGCGCCTCTTCCAGCAATGGGATCTTTTTTTCGTTGTCCGCCTCCAGGCTGTCCCCCAGCAAGCGGTCCAATATCTCGCGATCCCAGGCATAATTGACACTGCGATTAAAACCGTAGCGCTCGTTCTCGTAGAGGATGACGTCCTGGCCGACCGCCTGGCGGATGCGATAAATGTTGATCTTGAAGCGCATCTTGAGCCGGGCCGGGGATATATCGGGCCAAAACTCAAGCGCGATCTGTTCCTTGGTCAGCGGCGGAGACTGGAGCAGGAAGAAAAACAGATCGCGGGCTTCACGCGTCTGCCAGTCCGAACTGGCAAGAAGTCGCCCATTCCTTCGAACCTGCACTTCTCCAAAGGAGACAATCTCCAATTGCGGAATTTCCGGCATGCCATCCATCCGACGATTCGACGGATGGACCAGATCCGAAACGGCTCCAAAAACCTGCTCAGCCTGTTCGAAGAATTTCCCGGGCAGTGGTTCCTGGAACAGTTCGTGATTGCCTTGCTTCTTCAGCCAGTGGAAGATCTGTCTCGCCTGGAGCATGAATGGGGTCGGTTTCTGCCATTCCCGGGATGGCGGCAAAATTTCCTTCAACGCCTGGACTGCCGCCGGCGGGGATCTAAAGACCGAAGCGCAGGCCAGCCACAGCCCGGCGATCGATTGCGCCATCCGATCGCCGGCCTTTTCGAAGGATTCAACCGCCTCACCCAGGACCACCAGCGCCTGATCGATCCTGCCGGTCTCCAGCCAGCAACGGCCCAATTCCAGATCGATCAGGCCCCTTTCCAGGATCCCCAAATCCACCTGGGACAACTCCGCCTGCCTGAGTTCTTCGACAGCCAGCTGGGGATCGCCGTTCAAGCGTTGTAATCTGGCGCAACCATAGGATGAGTAAAAAATGTACGGGGAATGCCCGAGATTGGTCGCCAGGGTCAGGGCGCGATCATAGTATTCATAGGCTGTCTCATGGTTGGACAAATCCGTATGCAGATCGCCAAGGCCGATCAGCACGTTGGCCTTTATTCTGTTGTATCCGCAAAGCTCAGCCACCCTGACCGCCTCGTCGAATACCGCAAGTGCCTCCTCCAGCCTGCCCGTCACATGATTCAACAACCCCATGTTGTTCAGCAAACGTGCCTTCCAGGCGGTGTTCCCGGCATTTTCCATGGCCTTCAGCGCGCTGGAATAATATTGAGCCGTCAAACCCAGGTTCCCCAACCGGCGGTGAATCACGCCCAACTCCGTTTCCAGAATGGGTATGTTCTTCCACAGGCCCGCAGCCCGGCAACTCTGCAGGGATCGTTCCAACCACTCCAGGGCGTTTCCCAGGTCGCCCATATCGACCAATACCAACCCCTTGATGCGCTGCGCCTCGGCATGGTCGAACTGCAGCGCCGGCAACTCCGCTTCCCCGCTGATCTCCAATATCCTCTCAGCATCCTGCATTGCCTGATCGAACATTCCAAGCTGCCGCTGGACCTCGGCCCGCCGGGACAGGGTTCTTACCCAATCCTGCCTGTCCCCGTCCCTCCCGAGCATCACTTCGGCAAGGTTCAACATCTCCAGGGCACGGCGATTATCCCCGCGCGACGTATGGATGATCCCCTGCAATGAGATCAGTACGGGCTGGGAATGGATCACTGCATCGGGAAGTTTTTCCAACCAGGCTGCAAGGGATAGCACCCGTCCGGCGGAGATGAAATCGGCGCCGGTCTGTTTCAGCAGCCGGACCTGATTTTCGTAATCATCCATATTGGCATAGACAGCCAGCGCCTCCTCCCAGGCCTGATCCGCCTCGTAGGCAAGGGCGAGATTGCTCTGAATGAACCAGGCCAGCGCCGGTTGTTCGAAAAGCAATTGAGATTTGAGGAAATGGCGGAAGAGATGGTGGTATCGCATCCAGCGCCCCTCGGCATCCAACGGGACGCTAAAAAGATTCCCGCTGCGGACCACATCGAAGAGCGTTATCCAGTCCAGCTTCCCGCCCTCCAACACCGGTCCCAACACTCTTTCGCACAAGCCCACGTCGAAGGTGTCAAAGAGGGACGTCATCAGCAGAAAACGGCGCACATGATCCGGCTGGCGATCCAGGATCTCCCTCGAGAAAAAGTCGAACAACTCGCGCGTCGATTCGAGGGGATGCATCCTGGGCATGGAACCGGGTCTGCCATTCGTCAGGTGAATGGCCGCAATCCAGCCCTCGGTCTGCTGCACCAACATCTCGGCATCCTGCCGGCTGAGCGCCAGACCGTTGTTCTGTTGAAACAGTTCCTGAATTTCCTCGGGCAGGAACGCCAGTTCTTCAAAGGACAAACCGCCAAGCTGGTTGCGTGCAACCAGCAGTGGGGAATCGGGCAGGTCGGGCAGGTTTCTGGATGAGAGGATGAGATGGACGTTTTCCCCGGTGAGTCGAAGCAGTTCCCTGATCATGTGCCCAATGAACGCCGAACTGCCTGCCAGATGGTAATCGTCCAGGATCAGGTAAAAGTGGTCGGCAATGCGGGCATTGATCTCATTTGTGATCGTAACCAGCAGGCGCTCCCCGTCGCTCTCGAAGGATGACATGCTCTCCAATGCAGCCAGCGAATCGCGTCCGAATTCGGGGAACCGTTCGGCAACGGCGGCGATCAAGTGGCGCAGAAAACGCTGCGGCTCCCCATCCAGGGAATCAAGGGAAAGCCAGCAAACCGGCAGTTCGGTCTCGAGCGCAAAATCCACCAGCAGGGAGGTCTTGCCATAACCGGCGGGAGCGATCACCAGCAAAACCCGCCGGTCGATCTGGGTGTGCAGGGTGTCGAACAGGCGCGTTCGCTTGACAAGTTCACGCCGGCGGAAGGGAATGCGAACCTTATTCCTGCTTATGGGCATTTCAAAATCGGGCTTCATAATTTCAAGAAATTCAGACGATCTCGTATCAGCAGGGTGCCGTCATCATTCCATTCCAAAACAATGAACTGTCATGGTTCCAGGCTGCTCCCAACATTACGAATATACCAAAAACCACCGGACAAAATCATATTAATTACCCCTGTGAATACTCCGCACGCATTCCCTGTTCGAATTCATCCACAACATAGCGAAATGTAAATTCCCGTTTTGACATGATGGTTCCTGGGGATTAAAACCCCGAAATCGCCTGTGGGTGTTGGACGGATGAGGCTGCTTCGTGTGGATGCATTGAAACGCCCTTTTTACAGCACGAAGGAAGATGCTGCAATATCAGCAATCGGCTTATCCCGGGCAGGCAAGAGTCCACACATGGGTATAAGGGGCGTAGATTCATCTATTGCCGCCTACGTCCTTTGACAATCCTCTCCAATTCCATATAATCCGGACTGTTCCTGTTTCCCACAATGTATCTCCCTCTCCCAAAGAAGCCTGGCAAACCGCCGGGCTTCTGCCTTTGCACGTCTCTCTCCCATACCACCCGTTCAGAAAGGATAATAAAGTCACACCACAGGATTCAGATCAGAGTTTCAAACCATTTCAAGGCCTGCCTGTTGGAATATCCACTTCCGTACTGTGTCAAATTCCAATTTCGGGAAGCTGGAAAGGCATTCGATCCATTGCGACCATCGAAGAATTCCTCCAGCATGCAGGCCATACATACCGACACGATTCAAGAGATTGAGCGTGTCGGTGGATCACAACCATCCGTAAACACTCCAAAAAAATGAGGCAAAACATACCAATATAACAACTGAATACCCCCAGCAAGAACGCAAAACGGGCGCTGTTCCAGGGAATTTCCCTGGCAGCGCCCGTTTTTGTTTTCCAGTGAGGACTCGTCGAGGTGAGAGGCTCGACAAAATAAATGAGATCGTCTGGTTGCAGCCAGGCGATCTCAAAGGTCGAACAAATGTTCACAACAGATAATACCACAACCAGCAGGACTGTCAAGATTTACGCGCCCTTCCGCCTGGAAGCCCGGCAGCGAAAGGTGCTCGCGAACGGAAATCTGCTCAATATTGCCACCCCCTCCGGACGACAGCAGGGAGACTACCTGTACTCGGCAACCGTTACCATCCTGCGCGAAGACACAGCTCTGTACACCACCGCCCCTGCCTGGGCGAGTGTCGAGATCGAATGAAGAGTCCAAACCGTATCGGGCTGCCAGGACGCGTGATCATGAACCCTGAGTGGAAACATTTAAACCTTTCACACAAGGAGACAGATCATGAAAACACTCGCCGTGCTTCTCGTCCTGGTCGCCATCGCTGCCAGCCAGCCCCAGCACTGGTTGTCGGCAGCCGTGGCCGTCATTACACGCTGCATCAGCCGCTAACCCATCAAAAAGGAGGTCGCAGAAGGAAACATGGAAGATATCTTATCCGCCGCCGAAGAGATCCTCGGAACGGCGGTTCGGGTGGAGGCGCATCGGGATTGGGCCATCTTCTGGTGCCCCTTCCATAACGACTCAGACCGCGCCGGGGAAGGAGGCCAGCCCAACTTCGGTGTTCATCTGACAGAAGGGTATTGGAAATGCCTGCGCTGCGGTGCCACAGGCGGTTCCCTGCGATCCCTGAGCAGAAAACTCGGGAAGGGCTGGAAGCCACCTGTATCGGCAACCCGGCCGACACGCCCCAAACGACCCCCGCCACAAGTGGAACTCCTCGATGAAGCCGTGTCGGAGGCGCGCTCGTGTATACAGCGTTCCCCGGCATGGGACTATCTGATGCAACGCGGCCTTCTACCCCACACCGCCCTGGTCTATGGACTCGGATATGGCATCCCCGTTCCAAGGGTTCATCGCGAGATCCTCGAGGCTGCCAGACAGTCGATGATGGTAAGACGTGATGGAACCTGGCTTTGGGCGGGCGGCGTGGTCTATGCCGACCCGCCCATGCATCCCACCGTGATGAATGTCCGCTACATCCCTGATGAACAACTGCCCAGGGGCACACGGAACTTTACACCGCTCAAGAACCACAAGACCTGGGGTGTTCGCTCTGAGCCGCTTGGAAGCTGGCGCATCACATCATCGACACGCACCATCCTGGTATTGGAGGGACTGTTCGACATGCTGATCACGGCACAAAAGATCCACCAGCTCGGACGCGCTGCCGATACGGTCGCGGTGTACACCAACGGTGCCAGTCCTTCTGCAAAAATGCAGCGGTGGTTCAGCGAACACCCCGGTTACGAGTACATATTGCTGCGTGACCCCGACAAGGCCGGCGTGGAATGGGCGCAAAGCGTATCGGCATCCATCCGCGGCGGAGGCGGAAACGTCCGGATACTCAAACCACCCGGCAAACTCGACCCGGACGAAGCCATCCTGAGCGGATGGTGGCCATCCGGCATCTAAATTCAAAAACATCTCATTCACAAATCGGAGAGCGAACAAACCGCCCTCCGATTTTCTCTTCCAAGGAGAAAACAAAATGAATCCAATCACCATCCTCCTGGGTCTGCCCGCCCTCCTCATCCTCGGTTGGGCTGCCTGGTTCGTCATCGAATTCGTCCGCTATCTGGTCAGCGGCGAATACGAAGCAGACAAACGCCTGCGGGACATCTGCCGCTAGCTCAATTTCAAAAGGAACAGACCATGATCATCATTCAACAGGAAGACCTGAACACCACCCTGAACGCAGTCACACGTGCCAGCTTGAAAAATTCCCTGATGGCGGCCTTTTCCCTGGTGCGAGTGGATGCCCGCATGGATGGGCAAATCATGCTCTCATGTTTCAACGGTGAGACCGCCGCACGCGCCATCACATACGCAACAAGCGAGGAAGACCTGTCGGTCTGCGTGGATGCCGCCACACTGAAAGCCATCGTCGAAACACTCGTCGGTGAGATTCGCATTTTCATCGAAGGAAGTTCGCTGGTTCTGCAAAGCGCCACCAACCGCACCACCCTGCGGGTCGTGGAGGAGGAACTTCCGGTCATCGGCGATGAACAGGGCCGGACGCTTGCCACATTACCCGGGAGGATCCTCCGCAGCCTGTCACGCATCCTGCCCTTTGCCTCCTCCGACAGCAGCCGCATGGTCCTGCAGGTGCTGCACCTGATCCTCGAGCCGGGTCAACTCATCGCCCAAACCGCCGATGGCTATTCGGCAGGCATCCTGCAGGAAGCGGTGGAAGGCATCAAAGACAGGATATCCATTTCCCTGCCACTGGGCTTCGCCCGGTTGCTGGTGACACTTGTGGATGATCACGATACAGTCAGCGTGCAAACCTCGGGTGAGAACCGTTTCCTGTTCCAGATCAGGAATGAGGGGCAAAACAAAAACCTGACGGTCGCCACCGTCACCAGCGCCGAAAACTTCCCAGCCGAACAGATCAAAGCGCTTACAGGTGAGGCACGTCAAAACACGATCGCCACCCTGAGCGTGCAACAGGTCAGCCTGGCGCAAACCATCCGCATGGTCAATGCCATGAACGCCCAAAGCGCTTTTATCAAGGCGACAGGCGGCGTGGTGAAGATGGCATCCTCGGAAACGGAGATCGGACAGGCGCGAAATATCCTGGACGGCACAGCCTCCGGGGAAGACACCAGCATCTGGGTGTCCGCCTCCTACCTGAAACGCACAGCCGAAGGCTGCAAGGGGGAATTGACCGTCCGCATCTCCGGGGCACAAAAACCGCTGTTGATCGAAACCGGCGGCTTTACAGCGATCATCATGCCCATGCTGGTGGATGGGCAAAAGGATCCCTTTCCGGAGGAAGAAGCAATCGCGATCAGCCTGCCGGAAATGCAGGCCGCGCACGCTTAGATCAAGCAATGACCAAACCGATTTACGAGGTTGCCATATGTGCCCACTTGAATTACAATGTGACTACATTAAGGAGCGCCCCATGACCAACATGCGAGTTGGAACGCGTGAACTCAAATCAAAACTCAGCGAATACCTGCGCCGGGTCAAGGCGGGTGAAACCATCATCGTTACCGAACGCGGCAGAACGATCGGACAGATCGTTCCGGTTCAGCCATCCCTGGAAAAACGATTGAAAGGACTGGTGGAATCCGGCATGACAGAATGGGATGGCCGCAAATACCAACCCAAAAAGCCCGCCGCCCGCAACCGGGGCCGCAAACAACTTTCCGATCTGGTCATCGAGGGGCGCGATGTCGATCCTTTATCTTGACACCAGTGTACTGGTGAAACAATATATCCAGGAAAGCGGTTCAAATGAGGTTCAAAAGTTGATCCTGACAGCAGAGCATGCCGGGACGAGCCTGATCGCCCGCGCGGAAATGGCAGCGGCTCTCGCGCGCGCCACCCGTCTGAAAATCCTGCCCGCCACGGAAGCTGATGAGGCCTGGGAACAATTCCTGGCGGATTGGTCATCCCTGTCACGCTTGAACGTGTCCCGGCAGATCATTGAACAAGCCTCCTCACTTGTCTGGGATTTCCCCCTGCGCGGATATGACGCGGTTCATCTCGCCTCCGCCATTCTCTGGCGGGAGACATTGGAAGCCGAGATCATCCTGGCAACGTTCGATCGGGAATTATGGTCGGCTGCCAATAATGCCGGGCTCACTACTTGGCCGGAAAAACTTTCCAGGCGTTAATCAATCCAAAATGTTTGAATGACCCCTGCAATTTCTTGCAGGGGTCATTTTTATCCAGCGAAGACGGTGGCGCTTTACGCCACCGTCTTCGCTTTTCAAGGAGACCCATGACCACAAATGATTCGATCCTCCTCCAAACACCTTCCGCTTACGACCAACCCATCCTCAAGAGCATGCCCCTGCGCGAGCAACCAGCGTATCGCGTGACGCAAAATGCCAACGCCTGCAATCTGACCGAACTGATGGCGGCGGTCATCGGCGGGCAAAAACAGATCGAGATCGCCCAGGAACTGTTGACAAATTTCCGCAACGACATCCGCCGCCTGTATCAGGCACATCCGGCTGAACTGGCAAAAGTCCGGGGAATCAACCAGGCGACCGCTGTGCGCATCAAGGCTGCCCTCAATCTTGGCCTGCGACTAAACCTGCCCAATGAGGAACGCCCTGCCATCAACTCCCCGGCAGACGCCGCTGCACTGGTGCAATACGAGATGGGCCTCCTGGAAAAGGAGTGTCTGCGTGTCATTCTTTTGGACAGGCGGAATCGCGTTCTCGATATTGTGCAGATCTATGAGGGGTCTGTAAGTTCGTCACAGGTCCGTATTGGTGAGGTATTCCGGCCTGCCATTCAGCGCCTGGCATCTGCCATCGTGGTTTGTCACAACCACCCTTCCCAGGATTTGTCGCCCTCGCCGGATGACGTGGCTGTAACTCGCGCCATGGTTCAGGCAGGCAAGTTGTTGGATATCCAGCTGCTGGATCACCTGGTTGTTTCATCCCACGGTTTCGTTTCCCTAAAAGAGCGAGGGTTGGGTGCGCTGTGAAACGGCTGGAGGATTCCCTGCAAAGCAGGGCTTAGCAAAAGAGTGAAAGAGCTAAGAGTCGAACCTGGTTAGGTCGGACCGAAAGGGAAGACTAAACAAAGCATCCAGGTAAAGCGAATTGAGAAAGGCCAGTTACTTTCAAGACGATCTCGCAACGGCTGATCACAACGGTAAAAACTGGATTGTTTGAACTCTAGTTTCCAAGGAGGGAAGCGTTCCTCTACGGGAAAACTGGCTGTAACCCGTACCTTGCGTGGCAACAATAATTCCTAGTCGTATTGCTGCAACTCTTCTCGCAAGGCTATGCCATAACGAATGGTGGTAAGGAAACGAACGGAGTACCTACTGTGGTCTATTACGTCCACTCCATGTACGGAACACAGGATGACCTACATGGCGCGAGCCATATGGTCACGGAGCCTCAATAGTAGTCGTGGGAGTTATGCCCCACCAGGGAAGCTGGGAAAGCCAGCTACAAGGCGAAGTGAGGCAGGTTAGTCAAATATCTTTTGAAATGGAGAGATAACCGGATGGTCAACAATCAAAACTTCATAGATATTGTTCACAAGCTGGGAGAAAAGGGTTACCCCCTAACCGGCGTATATCGTAGGATACAGGACAAAGAGTTGTTCCTTACGGCATATGGCAAGTTATATGCCAATGCAGGGGCAACAACAATTGGTACCGATCCTGAAGACACTGTGGATGGCATGTCACTGAAGCGCATCGAAGATATTCTAGAACAATTGCATAACGGCTTCTATCAATGGAAGCCAGTGAGGTGGGTAGAAATTCCAAAGGCAAATGGAAAAACGAGGGCACTCGGAATTCCTTCCTGGACTGATAAGCTTTTACAGGAAGTGATTCGAATGGTGCTCGAAGCCTACTATGAGCCCAGGTTCTCGTCTCAGTCGCATGGTTTCAGACCTCAAAAAAGCTGCCATACAGCCCTCAAACAGATCCACCACAGTTGGAAAGGAACCAAGTGGTTCATCGAAGGTGACATCAAAGGATGCTTTGACAACATCGATCACCAACTATTGCTGAATATCTTGTCCCGAAACATTAAAGATAATCGCTTCCTCAAGTTGATCAGCCAGATGCTAACAGCAGGCTATCTGGAAGACTGGCGCTACCACAGCACGTACTCTGGCACACCGCAAGGCGGGGTGGTTAGCCCGATCCTCGCCAACATCTTCCTGAATGAGCTCGACCAGTTTGTTAAAGGTGAGCTAATGCCTGAATATAACAAAGGCAAATTGCGCAGAATAAATCCTGATTATGACCGAATCAAGGCACGTATGTACCATGCTCGAAAGAAGGGCAAAAAGGATCTTGTAAAGGAGTTGGAGAAACAACGACGCCAGCTTCCGAGTGGTGACCCAAATGATCCTGATTACCGTACGCTTCGATACAGTAGGTATGCCGACGATTTCCTTCTGGGATTTGCTGGACCTCGCGCAGAAGCAGAAGAGATTAAACAGAAGATCAAGAATTTTCTGCAAACGATCAAGCTGGATCTCTCTGAGGATAAGACACTGATCACCCATGCAACAACACAGCCTGCTCACTATCTTGGGTACGATATTCGGATCGCAAAAGATAACAACCAGATGACAAAGCAAAACAAACAGCACACCAGGCATCGCTCGCGGGCAATCAACATGCTGCCAGTATTATCGGTTCCTGAAAAAGTCGCGCACTTCTGGAAGATGAAGTACATGAAGAATGGAAAACCTGCCAATCGGCCTGAACTGCTTCAATGTTCAGACTTCGAGATCGTGACCACCTATGGCAGTGAATTTCGCGGGATCGTGAATTACTACAGCATGGCGTACGACGCTGCCCGAAGGTTCTACCCGGTGAAATATATGTTCATGGAATCGGCTGCACGAACACTGGCAAACAAACACAAGATCAGTCGCAAGAGTGTCTATGCCAAGTACAAACGAACCAGTGAACAGGGTGTCAAAGCATTGATCGTGGAAGCCCCAAACCCCAAGTATCCTGAAAAACCCTACTACGCCAAATTGGGAGATCAACCCATACGCACCAGCTTCACTACTGCGATGCAAGATAGGATCGAGATGTTCTACGTGAATCGAAACGAGCTTGTACAACGACTGTTGGCTGATACATGCGAACTATGCGGTTCCATTGATGGAATCGCAGTCCATCATATTCGCAAACTGGCAGATATCAAAAAACAATATCAGGGCAGAAAATCCGCCCCTGATTGGGCAAGATTTATGCTGGCACGCAACAGAAAGACTGTCGTTGTTTGCCACAAATGCCACTCGCAGATCCACGCCGGACGATATGACACCACGAAAGTGAATAAAGACTAACTGGAGAGCCGGGTGCCACGGAAACGGGCACGCCCGGTTCGGTGAGGGGCGTTTGGAAAAGTGCTTTGTCACATGACATGGTAACTCGCTGGGCGCCTACTCTACGGTTCAACTAGGACTTTGGCATGCAACCAACTCTCAATCTGGTATTCCATCCTGCACCACCGACAGGCAGGGTCTTCAATAACCCAACCTGGCTGGCTGCAGGCTGGGCCACCGCCTGCCTCGGCTTCACCAAAAAGGTGGAGATCAGCCAGGCGCTGAGCGATGCCCTGCAGCCCCTCCACGCAGAGGCTGAAGACGAACACGACCAGCAGCTTTACGACGCGCTCTGGAGTGCGACCAGTAAGCTGTGGAAGTGATTGTTTCAACCATGTAAATGGTGAGGAAACCTGCCGTTCCATCAGCAGTAGCCTATTCGGGCATGCAGCGGAAGTAATTCTGCTGTGTGAAGCCCCGAAGATAAGAGGTACTCTGCCTGAATAAGGGAATCTGAAACCGTGAGGGAGTAAGAAACCGGTGCAAGTGCATGCACCCAAGAGGCTGAGGCTGGATGGTATGGTCAACATATGTGAACCGCTGATAAACGTCGTGAGCGTCGAAGAGCCAAACGCACTGATAGGCTCTGGCCAAAATGGCATGTAGCCAGGTATCTCTGCTTCCATATCAGAGATCATGGATAAAATGGCTGCCGGCGAAAAGGCGGGACCTAACCCATCCCTGTCACTTCCATAGAACTGGGTAAGCCCGTATCTCTGCCACCAGGTGGCAAGCTAACCGCAAGGAAAGCTGTTGGAGATGCGGGTAAAGGAAAGCGGAGAAAGCAAAAGCCAGCCTGTAATCGGCTGGATACCGGTTCAGATGTTACCGGACGCGAAAGCGAGCTGACTTCCGTTATTGGTGCTCAATCACGAGAACCTTGTAGAACCTATCGAAGGAAGGAAAGCAAATGAACGTGAAGCAACATTCCACGTGTGCACCTTCCGAACGTAGCACAGACTGGCACAGCATTAACTGGGCCAAATGTCATGCCAACGTGAGGAGGCTGCAAAAACGTATCGTGAAGGCAACACAGCAGGGGCGCTGGGGCAAGGTGAAAGCCTTGCAACGGCTGCTCGTCACATCGTTTTACGGCAAAGCACTGGCCGTAAAACGTGTAACAGAAAATCAAGGCAAGAGAACACCTGGAGTCGACAAGGAAACATGGTCTACACCAAAAGACAAAACCAAAGGCTTACTTTCTCTTAAGCGACATGGTTACAGGTCAAGCCCGTTGAGAAGAGTTTACATTCCGAAGGCAAATGGCAAAAAGCGACCGCTGGGTATTCCCACCATGAAGGACAGAGCAATGCAAGCTCTCTACTTGCTCGCCCTTGAACCCATAGCGGAGACCCTGGCTGACCCGAATTCCTATGGTTTCCGACCAGGCCGATGCACGGCTGATGCCATTCAACAATGCTTCAAAGCATTGGCAAAAGCAGACAGAGCCAAGTGGATATTGGAAGGAGACATCAAGGGATGCTTCGATAATATCAGTCATGAATGGTTGCTTGCCAATATTCCCACGGATAAAAATATTCTCAAGAAGTGGTTGAAATCCGGCCTTCTGGAAAATCAAATCTGGTATGACTCATACAGCGGAACACCGCAAGGCGGAATCATATCTCCTGTGCTGGCGAATCTAGAGCGTGTTATGAACTTTG
>DIDP01000033.1:0-6027 GCA_002418205.1 Anaerolineales bacterium UBA5797
AATCAATTCTGTGATTTACTGAATTTATTTTTATTGCTGGGTTTGGCAGGCACTTTGTTCAGCCCAGGGCGTTCGATCTTTCTTTATTCTCCCATCCTATGTCTGGCAATTCCCGGCGCCTGGATATTCTTCAATAAAAAGGACAAATCTCTTTCCATCGTTTGCGCAGCCATCATACTGACATATGTATTAACCATTTCAAGCTGGCATGCCTGGGATGGCGGATGGTCATGGGGATCACGCCTCCTGACGCCGATCATTCCAATTCTTGGCATTTTTATTGCACCCGTGTTGGAATCGGCATGGCACAGGAAAAGGGATTTCTTATTGATCATTATCCTTGCAGGACTTGGTCTCTGCATTCAATTACTCGCCTTATCATGCGACCCCATAAAAAATCTTGTCGATGCTGTGGTTTATGGGAATATAAAATACGAAGAAACCCTTTTCACCCTCAAACATTCATGGGCTGCCATACAACTAAAGAGTTTGGCGCATTGGAATCTGTGCGATATCGATGCCTACACAATTCGCCAGTGGATTGGGAATTGCCAATAACACCGGCCACCCCAATTTGTCATTGAGGATGGGAAATGCATCAATACAGGCAAGACCTTATTGGAACGTGATCTCCTCCACGCGCCAGCTCTCCTCCCCCATCAACTTCTTCAGGCGTTCGAGCATTTCCGGGCAGACCCGCGTGGTATCGTTCGGGAAATCGATCAAATACCCAGAACCATTTTCGAAGACTTGAAAACTAAATCTATCGCGCCCGTGGAACGAGATCAGGGTGCCGTAGATCGTCTTGATGCGACGCCGGTCACGCTCCTTGTCGCCCGTCGAGCGCAACATCACCGTGATCTGCTGCGGCGGATGCTGTTTCTCATCCTCCTTCGGGAGCGGGATATAGATGGATGAGACCAGCGCCACGCGCGCCGCCTCATCCTGCTCCACATCAACAATATGGCTCTCAACCGGAACCGTTTCCAGTTGGACGCGCGGCGGCGTGACCTCTTCCGTTTTCTTGAACGTCGGTTCCGGCTTCGAAGCGATCACCGCCTCCTCGAACGACGGCTGCCACTGATTCTCCCAATCGTCAGGGAAGTTGTCGGGCGGTGGCGGCATGTCATCATCCGGATCAACTGCGTATGTGTCAACTGGTCTTTCCGCAACCTGACGGATCGGCGGTGGGACAGTTGGTTTTGTTGGGATATTTTTCGTCGACGGCCCGGGCTGCTTTGATTGGATGTTGAGATTCCTGACATGGGTGTCCGGCTTGGGCTGGGATAAAGCCTCAAGAGCAGAATCAGCAATCGGCTTGGAATGAGGCGTAGTGGAAGCGAGTGGCTCGAGGATCTTGATCTCCGTCCGCACCACATCCACCAAAATCTTCGGCGGTGTGCTGTTCGCGTCCACCTTGCCTTCGACGATGATGATCTGTCCAACGGTCATCTGCTCGCGGTATTTGTCCCAGGTGCGAGGGAAGAGCACAAGCTCGATATTCCCCTGAATGTCCTCGATGGTGACAAAGCCCATCGGCTTGTTGGTCTTGGTCATATATGGACGGACACTGGTGACAAGACCCGCCACACGGACCTTCTCCTCGTGCTGCGCCTCATTGAGTTGACCAGAGAAATAACTCACGATCTGCACAAAGGTTTGTTGATACGGTGTGAGCGGATGATCGGAAATGTACAGCCCGATGAGTTCGCGCTCCCAGTTGAGCATCTCGCGCTTGTCCACATCGTTGACATCGGGGAGCTGGAACTCCTCGACCACACCGGTCGCTTCACCGAATAGCGACATCTGTCCCGCTTCCGCGGCGCGGAAATGGTTGTTGCTAATGGATACGATGCGGTCCAGTGAAGCAAGCAAGGCGGCGCGATTGCCGAAGACATCCAGCGCGCCGACCTTGATGAGGCATTCGAGGGCGCGCTTGCCGACAGCGCGCAGATCGACGCGGCGGGCGAAATCGTTCAAGTCTTTGAATTTGCCGTTCGCTTCGCGTTCCTTGATGATGAGTTCCACCGCGCCCTGCCCAACGTTCTTTACCGCGCCGAACCCAAAGCGGATGTTTGGTTTGCCATTGACATCCTCGATCGCAAAGTCCCAGGCGGAGGCGTTGATCTCAGGCGGCAGTACCGGAACGCCCATGCTGCGCGCATCTGCAACATAGAGGGCAACCTTCTCCGTGGCACCTGCCGAGGCTGTGAGAGTCGCCGCCATGAATTCGGCAGGATAATGCGCCTTGAGGAATGCGGTCTGGACTGCGATCACGCCGTAGTCAGCAGCGTGACTATTATGTACAAGGATATCGTTCGCAACGAAATTATGCGTTTCGGCAATTTCCAGGTCATACGTCTGCTTTTCCCCTATATACTCGATGAATGCAATTCGGTCCCAATATAGATCGCTTTCCGCAAAACGCTTGAGATTAGGATCGTCGAAATAGTTACCCAGCCTCTGCAGGGTTTTTCGCCCAAAGCCGATCTTACCCACCGAATTTGTTGGATAGAACTCGCGCGGAGCAATTCCGGTTTGCGCGGTAAGTTCCTTCCAAGTCAGACCCAACTGATCCTTGGCAAAACGGATGTGATCCTTGACCACTCCAACAGGCACAACATCCTTTGTGCCGATGGCAACCGGAGGTGCGAACTTTATCAAATCATCAAGAGCATTTTTCCTTTTTTCACTGACGAAGTGACAACCAATATGTTCTGTAAATGCCAGGATATTTTCATATCCGGTGACAAAGACCTGATAGCCAATGCGTCCCTCTTTATATGGGAACTCCACAATCCGGATACGGCTGATGATGCCAAAGCGCAGCAACAAATGCTGAAGCTGCCCTGCCATCCTCTTAGAAGCAGTCGCATAATACATACTGCGACCGCGCCCATCGATATGACCGTCACCCTCCCACATCCGGCTGAGCATCAATCCGACCTGGCGATTCGTCAATTCAAAGACCGGCGCGGGGATCTCCTTATCGCGGGCATTTTTACCGAGTAAGCCAAGCTGACCGCACCAAGTGAATATTCCCGGTTCGATACGTTTATTCGTCCGCGCGGCGTAAACGGAATATGTGTTCTTGTATATGGCAATCGTGCACTTGACATTTTCAAAAGCGTTGGCGGCTTGTACAAAATCCTCCACCTGCGCAATATCCTGACTGTAGAAATATACCGAATAAGGGTGGCACAAATTCCCTTCTGCCAGCAGGTGACCCAACGCGACCACTTCGTGGTCGTGCCATTCATTCTTCCCTTCGACGGGAATGATACGCGGCACTGCAATAAAGTCGTCCGGCTGCAATTCGCCCAACTGCCGCCAGCCATGAACAGTGTAAAACGGATGGTTGTCCGTCGCTTCGATGACGCGTCCCAGCGCTGTGGTCAAACGGAAAACGGGCTTGATGCCGTTATCCATGACATACGTCACAGGCTGGTTCTTTAATTTCAAAGATGGAATATCACAGGAAAGCGTATATGTGATCCGTTCAACACCGCGGTATAAATCCTCGACCTTTATCAAACGCCCTGAGGAGGCATCCAAAACTTCCACATCCCCTGGCAGGCATTTGTTGAATCCGTAACGCGCAAATTCTTCCCAATCGCTGTAAATGGCTTCAGCGGTCTCCCTTTCCATTCCCTGCTTGACCGCCCCCTCGACAAATTTCCTGCGATGTTTCTCGATCTCTTCCTTTTTCTTCTTTGAGATCGCCTTGCGCAACTCATCCGATTCAGAGGGTGAATATCCCGCGAGTTCCACCGCGGCGCGCATCAACTGTTCTTGATAAACTGGGATGCCGTAGGTATCCTCGAAGATCGGTTCCAGTTTGGGGTGGCGGTATTCCACCTCCGCTTCACCGTTCATGCGCGCGATGTAATCCGGGATGAACGCCATCGGACCCGGACGATACAGCGCCACCATTGCGATGATATTATCGAGCGTTTTGGGCTTCATCTGTACAAGCCAGCGCGTCATGCCCCCGCCTTCCACCTGGAAGACGCCCGCGGTCTGCCCGCTGCCCATCAACTCGAATGCCCTTGGGTCGTCGAGCGGGATGTTGTTCAGATCATATTTGATGCCGTGCCGCTTCTCGATCATCTCGCAGGCTTTCGCCATCACGCTCAAGGTGATAAGCCCAAGGAAGTCCACTTTCAACATGCCGAGCGAATCGAGGATGCCCATTTCGAACTGGGTTACGGTCTTGATGGGCGTTTCTTCCGAGTTCGACGTCGGGCGGTGCAGAGGCAGATATTCGACGATGGATTTATCGGAGATCACCACACCCGCGGCGTGCGTCCCCGCGTTGCGGACGGTCCCCTCCATTTTCGCGGCGGTGTCGATCAACTCGCGCAGATGCGGCTGGCTGTCGTACGTCTCCTTGAACTCGGGGATCGCCAGCGCGTCTTCCATCGTGGTTTGTCGACCTGAAACGAACGGCACCAGCTTTGCCACGCGGTCCACTTCGGGGAGCGGAATGTCCATCACGCGCGCCACATCGCGCAGCGCGGCTTTCGTCCCCATCGTGCCGAACGTGATGATCTGCGCGACCTTGTCACTGCCATATTTACGAACGCAATATTCGAGCATCTCGCCGCGCCGGTCGTCGCGGAAATCCAGGTCGATATCGGGCATCGAAATGCGACCGGGATTCAGAAATCGTTCGAACAGCAGATTGTGGTGCAACGGATCCACCATCGCGATCTCCAAAACATATGCGACGATCGATCCCGCCGCCGAGCCGCGTGCGTTGTACCAGATGTTATTCTCGCGCGCGTAGCGACACAGGTCCCACACGATCAGGAAGTAGGCATCGAACCCCATCTCGTGGATGACACCCAATTCGTAATCGAGTCTTTCCCGGACCTGCTGACTGGTCGAGCGATCCCCATAGCGTTTCCCCGCCCCTTCATTACAAAGGTGACGGAGGTAGGTCTCTGCGGTGAACCCTTCAGGGACAGGGAAATCGGGAAGGTGATAACCCTTGAAACTCAGATCCACGTTACAGCGTTCGGCGATGAGAAGCGTGTTACTCAACGCCTCGGGCACTTCCGCGAACAGGGTGCTCATTTCCTGTGGCGTGCGCAGATAATACGAGTCATCGGTCATGCGCATGCGATTCGGGTCGGTGAGCAGGGCGTTGGTCTGAATGGCGAGCAGGATATCCTGCAAGCGCGAGTCGCCCTGGTTGATGTAATGCACATCGTTGGTCGCGACATACTTCGCCGAGTATTTCGCGCCCATCTCGACCAGTTTGCGGTTCAAATCCGTGATCTCTTTAATATTGTGCTGCTGAAGTTCAACGAAGAATCGATCGGGACCGAAGACATCGTAATACCAATTCATTCGTCGGACGGCTTCATCGGGATCATCATTCAACAACGCCCGTGGGATCTCGGCGGACATGCATCCGCTTGTACAAATGATCCCTTCGGAGTGAGCAGCCAGAAAGTCGTGGTCGATGCGGGGGTAGTAGTAAAAACCATCCAGTTGCGCAGCGGATGAAATCTTGAGCAGGTTCCGATATCCCGTCTCATTTTCGGCAAGCAAAAGCAGGTGATAGGAGGAACGGTCAAGTTTGGAGTCGCGGTCCCCCATGTTGCGCGCCGCCATATAGGCTTCCACGCCGATGATCGGCTTGACGCCTTCGCTGGTGGCCGCCTTGTAAAAGTCAATGACACCGAACATCGTGCCGTGATCGGTGATCGCCACGGCGGGCATATCGAGTTCCTTTACGCGCCTGACCAGCTTCTTGATGTTCGAGAAGCCATCGAGCAGGGAGTATTCGGTGTGGACGTGGAGGTGGGCAAAGGACATGTCAGTGACCGGTTTTCATTGATCGTTTGGGATAAGTCATTATAGCACGCATGTTCGGGGATAAAGGCGACGGTATGCTTAAAATATCTTGGCTGAAACAAAAATCCTCCGGGAGGAGGATTGATTGAGGATTTTGTGAGCGCGCAGAGATTCGAATACCATCTCCCCCGTGGAGGCCCTCAACCAAACAAAAATCCTCCG
>DIDP01000033.1:6185-22994 GCA_002418205.1 Anaerolineales bacterium UBA5797
TTGTGAGCGCGCAGAGATTCGAACTCTGAACCAATGGCTTAAAAGGCCACTGCTCTGCCGTTGAGCTACGCGCCCATCGTTTCAAAAGCGGTCTGCATTCTAACATGGGAAATATCCATCGTCAACGTAAGACAACCGCGATACAATGCATCCATCAAACTGGAGGCAACCATGGCTGATATGATACATGTCAATGAAGGGAACTTTCAAAACGAAGTGCTGGATGCAAACGAACCCGTGCTGGTCGATTTCAGCGCGGTCTGGTGCCAGCCGTGCAAAATGCTCGACCCGGTGGTCAAGCAACTGGCTGGCGATTGGGACGGGAAGGTTAAAGTTGTAAAGATCGATGCCGACGAAAACCCGAACCTCGTCATGCAGTATGGAGTGATGGGAATCCCCACCCTGCTGTTCATCAAAGGCGGCGAGGTCAAGGAACGCGTCACCGGCTTTATGCCGAAGGAAAAACTGGTCGCAAAGTTCAGCCCCCACTTCAATTAATCAAGGTTCCAGACAATAACGAAAACACAGAGCGTCGTGCTCTGTGTTTTCGTTTAACCCTTCCTCATCAAGTCATCCAGTTCTGCAAAGTCAACGCGCGCGGTCAGGTCCAGGCTGAGCGGCGTGACAGAGACCCAGCGCTTTTTCCGCAGGACATACACATCCGTATTCTCGGCTTCCTCCTCCAGCCTGCCTGCTTCACGATAACCGACGGTACCCGGTTCGCTCCAGGATGTGCGCACAGGTGCGACGGGCTCATAATACCTTTGCCGCGAGACGCGGGTCAATTGCCAGGGCGTTTCCAATGTTGCATCCCACGGAACATCCACTTTCAAAAGGCTCACATCCTGTGGAAACTTTCTGTCCAAAAGCAGGTGCGCAAACCGTTTGGCGAATTCGGCGGCGATCAGAAAATTCACATCGTTGGAATAGGACAGATGATATTTTTGGTCGGCTTCCAATGAGACCGCCATCGCCGGGATCCCAAGCGAGGCGGCTTCCATCGCCGCGCCGACCGTCCCTGAGATGGTGACGCCCGAAGCAACGTTCTCACCGTAATTGATCCCTGAAACGACCAGATCGGGTTTAAACTTCAGGACTTCCAACACGCCATGCAGGACCGATTGCGCCGGACTCCCGCCAACGGCAAACACGCTCCATTCCCGACCGTTGACCTGCACCCGCTGTTCCTGAATGGTCCCATCTGACGTATTCGGCAAACTACGTCCCATGCCCGAAGATTGCTCACGCGGCGCGGTAACGGTAACAAACCCGAGGTCCGAAAGGGATGCGGCAGCAGCCCACAGCCCGGGAGAGCGGATCCCATCGTCATTGGTTAAGAGGATTTGAGGTTTTGCCATAACTGTTCCCTGTCATATTCCAAAAATATCAAATTGTTTCCTGCCATGAAACACGAACAAAAAAGGAGCGGAGTTCCGCTCCCATCAAAATGGCGCCCTCGGCGCGACTCGAACACGCGACCTATTGCTCCGCAAGCAAGCGCTCTAATCCACTGAGCTACGAGGGCATTGGCAAGGCGATATTCTATCGCGGTTGGATGTGATGGTCAAGTGCCATGCATCAAAAGCCGTTGGCATTGACCAGGCTTAGGAATTCGGGGACGATGCGCGGGTCGAAATGTTTGCCGGTCTGGTTCTCAATGTATTGGAGTGTCTCCTGCTTCGACCAGGCAATGCGATAAGGACGATTGGAGGTAAGGGCATCATAGACATCTGACAGGGCAAACATCCTTGCAGAGAACGGGATATCCTCACCCGCAAGACGGTCAGGATAACCTGTGCCGTCCCATTTTTCGTGATGCCAGTGCGGGATATCCATGGCAGGTTCGAGATATTTGATGGGCGAGAGCAGATCGACGGCATATTTCGGGTGTTTGCGCATGGTATCCCACTCTTCTCCGTTCAGCGGACCCGGCTTGAACAGGATATTATCGGGAATGGCGACCTTGCCTATATCGTGCAGGGTTGCGCCTCGCCGGATGTGGATCAGCTCGGTCTCTTCGACACCCATGATCTTTGCAAGCCTGACCGTCATTTCCGTGACGCGCCTTGTATGTCCTTCGGTCTCCCTGTCGCGCAGGTCCAGCGTGCGCGACCAGCCGTCGATCGTTGCGTTATATGCCAGACTCAGTTCAAAGTTCGACCTCTGGAGTTCCTTGAACATCATCGCGCTGTCGATGGCGATGGCGGTCTGACCGGAAATGATGTTGAGGAAATCCAGCCAGTCTTCATCGGGATGGAGGGGCGTGCGATGAAAGATTTCGAGGACACCCAACACGCGTCCCTTGGCGATCAGCGGAACACCATAGTAAACGATAAATCGTTCGCTGGGGAACAAGGGCGAACGCTCGAATTCGGTTCTGTTCTTGTTGAGGTCCGGGATGCTGATCATCTTCCGTTCGAGAGCCGCGCGTCCGGCGTATCCCTGTCCGAGCTTGAGGCGGGTATGCTGGAGTATGTTCGTGAAAAAGCCCTTGCCAGCTGCGAACTTGAGTTCGTTCAATTCCGTTTCGAGCAACAGGACAGTGGCAGCATCCACATGCATGGTCTCGGTTACACGGTCTAGCAAAATGGACAGGAGCAGGCTCAAGTCCAGGCCCGAGGCGATGGCCAGGTCAATGGAGCGAAGCGCGGAGAGACGCTGGAGTTGCCTCTGCATCCGGGATTCGGTCTGCTTGTATTTTGTTATATCGCGGGCGGATACAATGTAATTCGCCTGGGGAGTCTCCATCAAGCGGGCATCGAACCAGTGCTCGCTCCCATCCAGAACGAGGGGAAATTCGAAGGATGTTTTCTGTGTGTGCTGCCGTGCCTGGGAAATAAGCTGTTCCAGTTTGGCTCCGATATCGGCAGGCAGAATTTCCTGCAAAGTCCTGCTTTTTAGCTGTTCACGGGAATCAAATCGAAGGGCGGGATCGCCTGTCTTGCAGTCCAGGATCGATCCAGCCCCGTCGATTACGAAGAACAGGTCGGCAAAAGCGTGGAAATGTTCTCCGAACTTTTGAGTGATCTCCGCGAGCAAATCCAAACGTTTTCTCTCCAGAACGTTAAAAGTGGACGCGGAGCGTAGTGATTCCCTGATCACTACGCCCCCCGATTCCGCCGCGTCTTCCGGTACAACACCGGTGGGGAAACTGAAGCCGATGTCATTTTCACGGTTATACGGTCTTGAGCGCCTGATTCACCTTTTGGGCAAAATCCGTCAGATCCTTGGCGCGCACCGTTTTGATGATGGCTTTCTCCTGTTCGGTCAGGATGAAAGCCTGACCGAGGTAGCCGCCAGCCAGCGCCGTTTCGGGCTCGTTGAGAAGTTTCTCACGAAACTGGCTGTTTACAATTGCGGCGGTCAGCAGGCGGTGCAGGCCCGAACGTTGAGCCGGAGTTTTGCGAAAGCTGAATGGCGTGGTAGGGCTGTCGAGCGTGAGCATTGTCATCTCATCACATCCTTCCCATAAAAATGGGTTTAATATGGATCGGTTCCGCCATCGGTGGGTTTCTGCATGATGACACTCACGACGAACATCAGGGCGAAGTAGGCAAGTTGGATGTGGCGGCGGTCAATGCTGTTGACGAAATAAGCGATTTGGGCGAGTTTGGTTTTCATGGGAGCACCTCTTTCATTTGATTTGGATGCCCCGATAATACACCCACCCAGGATGCAAAACAGGGTGCAAAAATAATGGATTTTTTGCCACAAATGCTCACTTAATCTAGAACATCTATTCTGTACATTGAAACAGAGAACATTCCTTAATGGACATTGCAAAACCATCGGAAATAACAAAATTTTCAAGACCTATTCGATATTTTTAGTTAATAGAGTGAGAATTTGGCTTATGGACAATTAGAAGTGCCTGTTTGTATCGCGATGGTTATGATCTCCAAGTCCCCAAAAAGATAATTTCTTTTTCAAAAACAAACGCGGGGAACTGGCTCATGGAAGTATTCGATCAATGCAATTCAAAATGCAAAAGAATGTCGAAATGATTATGTTCCGGTGATAATGAGTAACTTACCACCCCCAAAATGTTGGCTATATTTGATCCAGGAGTCGGTCTTCCACTCACAAAAAAGATACTGGGTCAAAAGCAAATTACCTGCCACTTCAACTCAATTACATGGCAGCTTCCTGCATCCACTATTAGGTGGTTAATTCCCGATATATCTGTTCCGTCTCACTGGAAAGGGGAATTCCCAGTTCATCCATCGCCGATTTGCCAGCCCAATAACGACGCGCCACAGCAGAACGATCTCCCTGCACGGCATGGGCACGCATTTCGATCTGATAGATCATTTCATGGAAGCGATTTTGCTTAAGTGCCAACTGGCAGATTAATAGGCAGCGCTCGATTTGATTGGAATTCAGATAGAGATAGGCGAGTTCCTCAAGAGCGGATGAATAAGCATGTTGCAGTCTTTCCCTCTCAGGCACCACCCATTCGTCGCCCACATCAGCCAGATAAGGACCTTGTACCAGGTCCACCGCCTTTTGAAGATGTTCGATCCTGGCATTCGAATCAGATGTTTTGTTTGCACGCCTGATATGGGAATCGAACGCTTCCACATCATATTCATAATCCATCTGATGGTTGAACCGGTAATACTCATCGTCGAATACGATCGTGTCCTTCCCTGCAGCACGCCGCAGGCGATAGATCTCATTCTTGAAACGCGCCTTCAATGCCTGAATATTTTGGGTTTCAGGCCAAAGTGCCGCGCCAACCTGTTCCTTGGTCACAGCCTCCTGCCTGCTCAAAAAATAGAAGAAAAGATCGCGCACCGACTGGGTCCGCCACTCGGACATCTGGATTACCCTGCCATTCACACTGACTTCGGGATTACCAAACGCACGAATAGATAGGCTGGCAGATGGTACCTGGATAAAACTTGCATGACGCCGCAATGTCCTGCGGATGGCAGGCAAATTCGTCTCCAGGCGCTGGGTTTTTTCGATCAAAGTACTCAGTTGCCGCCCAACAAGCTGGTCGTTCTGCAATTTTGTCAACAACGGAACAGCCTGGCGGACCGCGATCAATACAGCATGATCGGGCATAGCAATGGCAGAAAAAAATTTACGAATTTCCGAACGGGCGTTACTCGATTCACCTGCCTGTTCATAAGCAGCTGTAAGCCAGACCATGCTCCACTGCAATTCCAGGTCACGCCCGTCCTGCGCAAAGAATTCTCTGCTTTCCTTCAATAAAGTAACTGCTTTACGCGGTTCGTCCTTATAAAGAAAATACCTGCCTTCCAATAATGCCCACAACCCGCGTTCATAGGCAGACTGGCTTGCCTTCATCCTTTTCCGGTGAGTTTTTATGAACTGATATGCATCCTCCAGTTTTCCCTGTAACAAAGCAAGGTTGCATCTGGCGACGACCAGGTAATTTGTAATAAACAATCCTGGAAGATTCCCGGCTATATCCTTTGCCTGTCGATAAGCCTGGAAAGCCGCATCAAATTCCTCCACCTCGCTGTATAAATCACCCAAACCGGCAAGAATGAGTGATTCTGCATGCCGATTGCGACTCCTTCGCGCACACGCCAATCCAGCTTCAAAGGTTTCTGAGGCAAGTTCGTATTCGCCAACCTGATGATACAGAACCGCCAGATTATTCAAGATTTCAGCCTGTGAGTAAAAGTTTTTTTCCGCCTGACGTATCTTCAGCGCATTCTGATATGAGCGGCGGGCTAACTCAATATCACCGACAGCTCCATGAACCATGCCTGTTTCCATTAAGAGTGTCGGGATCCTGTTGGTCTCATTCAAGGCCGAATAGAGTGATAAAGAATGCTCCAGCGATTCAACAGCCTGACGCGATTCACCCAAACGGTACAAATTCAGTCCTTTAAGACGCAGTGCTTCAGCATAATGTGACTGGTAAGAGGTACGTGATCCTGACAACCGCAAAGCATCCTTCACATCATCAATAGATGCCACATAATCTCCCATAACGCGAAGTGTGTTCGCCCGGCGAATAAATGCCAGGATCAATCCTTCAACGTTACGGTTTTTTCGATAAAGGGTCACCGCTTTATCCAAAAGTTCCTTTGATTCCTTGAGGCTGCCTTTTACCGCCAATATGGATCCTCTCAACGAGATCAACCCCGGGCGGGTTTGGACCATCGCCGGAGGCAGGCTGTTGATCCAGCCTTCGAGGGTGACGAAGGCACTTTGCAGCATTGGGGTGCCGGCCCGTTCGACCACATCCGCCAGCGCATCCAGATCGTCCAATTGTTTGCAGGTGTAATAAGCCTTTTCCCACTCCCCCACCTTTTCATAGGCTTTGACCAGCCTCTCCAGGATGGGACGCACCTCTTGAGGCGACTCCTCCTTTAAACGGGTTTGGAGGAACTCACGGAAGAGAGGATGATAACGGAGCCAGCGCCCGTCCGATTCAAGAGGCAGGACGAACAGGTTCTTCTCCAGGATAAAGCTCATAAGTTCGTACCAGTTTGGAGGTTCAGCGTGGAACGGACCCAGCACGATTTCACACAGTTCCGCGCTGAATTCATCCGGCAGGGAGGTGCGCAGGAGAAATTCACGGATGTGCCCGGGCTGTTGGTCGAGGACCTGGCGGCCGAGATAGGAGAAGGTATCCACACCGGAGATGCGCGGCATGCCTGGCAGGTTGGAGAGCACCATGCCGGTGATCCAGCCACCCGTCTGCTTTATGAACTCCTGGGCAGTTTCATCCGAAAGATGTTCATGATAGTTTTGGGAATAGAGCGCCTGGATCTCGCGCGGCAGGAACGCCAATTCTGCATGGCTGATGCCAGCCACTTGTTCGCGCGCAACCATGAGGGTCACATCATCAAGGGACGGCAGTGTGCGGGAGGAAAGGATGACGTGACAGTTCTCCACAACCAGTTCAAGGAAGCGGTTGACCAGCGCGGAAATGACCGGCACATCGTCGAGCAGGTGATAATCATCGATGATCAGGAGGAAGTCCTCCTCGATCTGCTCGTAAATTTCATTGGTCAATGTGACCAGGAGCGCCTCGGCATCATTCTCGATGGATTTCAACTGGTTCAACTGGATGCGGGAGGTCGTACCAATGCCGGGGAACCGTTCCGCCAGCGACGCGATCAGATAAGCGATGAAACGCTGGGGGTCACGATCGAGCAGGTCAACGGAGAGCCAGCAGACCGGCATCTTGACGTGATTCGCCAGGTCGATCATCAGGGAGGTCTTGCCATAGCCCGCAGGCGCCGAGATCAGGATGAGCTTGTTATCAAGCAAATCATTCAGGCTCTCCAGCAGGCGAGGGCGGGAGAGCAATTCAGGACGGCGATGCGGAACAATGATCTTGGTCTTGCTGATGGGAATCGGTTGTGGCATAACTCAGACGAACCTTCCCTTATTTTACTTATTTATCACAATTTTTCATCTGAATTTTGTCACAAATTGATGCCGACAAACATTGCAATTCCCATGTCAGGATCGCAGTTCAGCCAGCATGCGCGCGTGGATGCCCGGCGTGGAGGCGACAACCGATTGCGGAGGGGAAATATAATCCGCCTCCCCATTTACGTTCGTGACGCGCGCGCCCGCCTCCTCACAGACCAGCCCGCCTGCGGCAACATCCCAGGGCTTGAGTGCCAGCTCCCAGAAACCGTCGAAACGACCGGCGCCCACATAGCAGAGATCCAGCGCGGCGGATCCAAACCTGCGGACACCCTGCGAAAGCTTCCCAAATTTGATGAAGTTGTCAAAGTTATCCTGTTCGGTGTTCCAGGCATCATACGGGAAGCCCGTCACCAGCAGGCTCTTTTGCAATTCGTTCGTGGAAGAGACTCGTAACGGACGTCCGTTCAAAGTGGCGCCTTTGCCGCGTTCGGCGAGGAACATCTCGTCGCGCAGCGGATCGTAAACGACGCCCAGCCTCAGGCTCGCGCTGAGCGGAGACGAAGCGTCCCGTGAAGCGTAGGCGATCGAGACGCAGAAGATCGGGATGTGATGGGCATAATTCACCGTCCCATCCAGCGGGTCGATGTACCAGATGTGCTCGTTGCTTCCCTCGATGACGCCGCTTTCCTCCGAAAAGATGTGATGTTCGGGGAAATCCCGCTGCACTTCGCCGAGCAGATAATCCTCGGACATATGGTCCACTTCGGTGACAAGATCGATGACGCCCTTGTATCCCACCTGATGCTCCTTGTCATAACCATCCCGGAGGATCGCGCCAGCCTGGCGCGCAAGGTGTTCAATATAAGATAATGTAGGTTGCATGGTTTCCTTAAATCAACAGCGATGGGCTGCCCCATCGCTGAACAGAGTCTATTCTTTTTTCAGTTCATCGAGGGTGTTGTAAATATCGTAGAGTTCCGTCTGGATCTCGTCGCGGTCGCGGATCGATTGTTGCAGTAACGCCTCAAAGGCCGGTTTCTGATCGGGCGGCAGTGTGGGCAGCAGCCGTTCGGCGCGCGCGATCTGTGTGTTCTTGTGCCGCAGTTTGTTTTCGAGCCGTGTGCGGTAACCGTTATAAAACCTTTCCATATCGAGCGGCTGCGGCTGTGTGAACGGCTGTTGTGTCACCAGTTCGGCAACGGTCAGTAAAAAATCCTCGGTATCGATCGGCTTTTCCAGAAAGCGCGAAGCGCCCAGGCTCAACGCAAAATCCTTGTCCTCCGGCGTAACATAGGTTGCCGAGAGAAAGACCACCGGGATGGCGCGCGTCTCGGGGTTGAGGCGCAGTTTTTGCACGAACGCATACCCATCCAGTTTGGGCATCAGGATGTCCGTGATGATCAACACAGGTTTCTGCTTCGCAATGGTCTCCAGCGCCTCCTCACCGTTGCGCGCCGTGATCACTGCATAGCCCTTGAACCTTAATGTCACCTCGAGCAATTCAAGAACGTTCGGGACATCTTCGACGATCAGGATGGGACCATATAATGTGCTCATACTAAAATTGTACCGCGTTTGGGATATGGAACAAGCACGCTTCCTGCTTTGACATGAACCTGCCACCGTTACAGGCGCCTGATCCAACCCGACGGTTCAATCGCCGCCCCACACCCGCGAACCCAGCGCCGAACGGATGAACTCCACCGCATGGATGGCGGTCTGGTTCTGCACATCGAGGATCGGGTTCACTTCCACCATGTCCATGCCGATGAGTTTGCCCGTCTCAGCCACGACCTCACAGGCAAGATGCGCCTCACGGAAAGTCAACCCGCCCGGCACCGGGGTTCCCACGCCCGGCGCGTGACGCGGATCGAGCGCGTCCATATCGAACGAAAGATAGATGCCATCCACATCGCGGCTGACGCGGTGGATAGCTTTCTCGAGCGCCGCGACCATGCCGCTGCGGTCCACCTGTTCCATGCTCTGCACCATCACACCGGCTTCCCGCAGGTTCCTTTTTTCGCCCGGGTCGAGGTCACGGGCGCCGATAACGGCAACCCGCTTCGGGTCGATGACCGGAGGCGTTTCCTCCCATAATGAGACCAGGCGCGGGTCGCCGAGTCCGCACAATGCCGCGAGGGGCATCCCGTGAATATTTCCGGAGGGGGTCGTTTCAGGAATGTTGAAATCGGCATGGGCATCCACCCAGATAACGCCCAGTTTGCGATGCTTCGCCGCGCCGCGGATCGAACCCACCGAGAGGCTGTGATCGCCGCCCAGCACCAGCGGGAACCTGCCGGCTTGAACAGAGGTTGCCACCGCGCCCGCCACGCGCCGTCCCATGGGGATGATGCAATCGATGTATTTGAGTCTGGGATCGGTGATCGCGCAGGTTTCCTGAATAGGCACTTCAATATTGCCTTTGTCCTCGAGGGTATATCCCAGGTCTCGAAGTTTTTGGTGAAGATGCGCGTATCGTATCGCGCTGGGACCCATGTCCACACCGCGGCGATCCGCGCCGAGATCGATGGGCACACCAATGATATCTATTTGCATATGTTCCTCTCGATTACCTTGTAAATGCGGTCACACGGTTCCGCCCGCTGTTTTTGGATCTATACAGAGCCTTATCCGCTGCCTGAAGGATCGAGTCACCGGATGTACCATGTTCAGGGAACGCCGCCACACCCGCCGAAAACGTGGCGCACAGTTTCATGCCTTCGTATTCAGTGGCGGCTTCCGAAAAATCCTGCCGCCATGTTTCAGCCCGCTCATGACCCACCTCCAGCGAGGCATTGGGCATGATGATCACGAACTCCTCCCCGCCATAGCGGCAGACGATATCGCCGCGCCGCGTCCGCTCGACCAGGAAGTTGGCAAACGCCTGCAGGATCACATCGCCGCATTTGTGCCCGTAGGTGTCGTTGAACTGCTTGAAGTTATCCATATCCATGATCACGACAGAGACGGGCGTGCGCTTGCGTTCCGACTGGGCGATCTCGTTATCCAGGAACTCCGCCATGAAACGGCGGTTGTATACATTGGTCAGCGGATCGCGGATCGCCTGTTCCTGCAATTCCGCCCGGAGCTTTTCGATCTCATCAAGTTGGTTCTTCAATTCGCGGTTGGCATATTGCAGGCTGTCTTCGAGGCGTTTATGGTCGGTAATGTCATGTGCAACGATGACGCGCCCCTCCAATCTGTTGAACTGGTTGTACAGGGGGGAGATCACGACCTCCAGGGTATGCGGAGGACTGCCGGGTATCTGGATCTCTTCGCGCACATCGTCCGAAGTCAGGAAGCGGTTGAGGAGTTGCGGCCATGCGCGAAATACTTCGAGGGCGTCCCTGCCGATGATCTCATCCATCGATTTTCCCAGCCTTTTCTGTGCCGTGGGATTTGCATCCAGCACCCGGTCATACGCGTCCATCACGAAGACCATTTCAGGAATATGCTCAAGCACCGTGTAACGGGCAATGGGGATCAGGTCGAACAAACGCAAGCCGAACACTCCAAAGGCGATCAGTGCCGCGGTCAATGTAAAAGAGACGGGCGTCAGGTCGATCTGAATCGACAGGTCCGGGTTGATCCTGGGCGCCAACTGGTAAAAAATATTTGCCAGAACCGGGATCAGCACCGCGCCCACCAGAGCCAGCATCTGCTGGCGATACAGACTTCGGAACTGAAAGGCGCTCCAGATCAACAGTCCCATCGCCGCCAGATTAAGAGCGTAGGCATGGATGGTGGAATACAGATACCACGGACCGCGTTCGATGATCAATGGTCCGCCAATTGGCGACACAGGCCGGATGGCTGAATAGTAGAGGTGGAACCATTCATCCGAAAACACGAACACCAGGGTTATGAACGGAATAATATAGAACAACGCGGCGGTGAACGGGTTCAGCCATTTATCCTGCTTTGTGAAACGGACCGTGAACAAAAACCAGGTCACCGGCACCAAAAGAATGCCGAGGTTCTCGATCCTGAGCCAGAACTTCTTCTCCTCCAGCGATGGGACAAGCGTGATCATGGCATAGCTGAAGGTCCAAACAGCCAACAGTGAAAGCATAATGATCAGGGATCGCAAGCCGGGGGTATGCGGGCGGCGTGCCAACAGGACAGCCATAAAAAGCGCCACCACTGTGGTCATCAACAAAACCAGGGCAAAGACGATCCATTGGGCACTCAAGGGGAAATTACCAGTTCTCCACGAAAAATTCGACGCCCTCCCCGCCGTGGATGGATTTTACTATGCGGGTGAAAATTATTCTACATATTTTCGACACAATTCCCCAAAGATTTTTCATCGGACGTTCATTTTGGAAACCTATAGTGCAAACCAAAGGAGCACAAAACATCATGACCACTCAATCCATCTCTGCAAAGCCCGGAGCGATGCCCGTCAACACATCGCCGGCGGCTGTCAAACGTTATCATCCTGCACTCGTTGCCCTGCACTGGCTGATCGCCCTGCTGATTCTGGGGACCGTCCTTCTCGTCCAGGAAAATGAAGGCGGGGAACGATTCGAAGGCGCCCGAGGGAACTTCCAACAACAGAGCCTTCAACAAGCCAATCCACCCTCACAGGATCTCGATCTGGACGAAGCACCCCAGGGACTTCCGCAAGCCGGCTTCGCTCCACAATCAGAAATCCAGAACGTCTTCTCGACCACCGGCATCCACATGTTGATCGGCATTACGATCCTCGTCCTGCTTGTCATCCGTCTCATCGTGCGCTGGACAACAAAACATCCGGACTGGGCAGGCACGGGAAACAAATTCTTCGATTGGATCGGCGGTCTGACTCACTTCGGGCTGTATCTGCTCACCTTCGGCATGGTCATCACCGGAATCATCCTCGCCGACCAACGCGGCATTTTAGCGCGGACATTTGGCATCGGATCCACGCCAGGAAGTTTTGGCAGAGGCGGCTTCAGCCTCGGCTTTCTGCATGGAGGGATATGGACACTCTTATTGTTGTTAATTCTTCTGCACATCGGCGCGGCGCTATATCACCAGTTCGTTCTAAAAGATAATTTATTGGGAAGAATGTGGTTCGGCAAGCGGACCGAATAATCAATAAAGAGAGGGACAGTCTCGTCTCTCTCTTTTTTTTACCGTATAGTTGCAAAGATCACGAAGGGTTAAATAAAGGATCACGCCGTACGGTAATATCCCACATCCACCGAATACACCTGTCCGCGTTTGATGACCTGCTTCACCAGATTCGTCCCGTAACGATAGCCTAAATGACGATAATCCGGCACGGAGAGGACCAGCATGTCCGCCTGTTTGCCGACCTCGATGGAACCGACCGTATCAGCGCGGCGGATGGCATGCGCCGAGTTGATCGTGGAGGCGGCAATGGCCTGGGCGGGCGTGATCTTCATCGTACGGCAGGCAAGCGCGATCACGAACTGCATGGACTCGTTCCATGTGGTGCCGGGGTTGCAGTCGGTGGCGAGGGCAAAGATGGCATCGGCTTCGATGATCTTCTTGGCGGGGGTGTAATCGCATTCGGCAAGACCGAACGGCGTGCAAGGCAAAGACACTGCCACCGTATCGGACTTCCCCAACGCGGCGATATCGGCATCGGAGGTCTTCACCAGATGATCCGCGGACGCCGCACCCAACTCCACCGCAAGCGAGGCGCCGCCGAGGTTGTCGAATTCGTCAGCGTGGATCTTGATCGGGAATCCCAATGATACAGCTTTGGTCAGGACTTGACGCGATTGCTCGAGGGTGAAGGCTTTGTTCTCGCAGAAGACATCCACAAAAGGCAGAGGCCTGCGCGGGGCGTGCGTGTCCCACCACTGACAGAGCATCGGCAACATCGTCTCGCAGACGAGATCGGTGTAGCCCTGCGGGTCATCCCTGTATTCGGGTGCGATGGCGTGCGCGCCGAGGAAGGTGAAGGCGAGGTCGAGCGGCATTTCGTCGTCGAGCGTGAGCAGGGCTTTGAGCAGACGCAGCTCGGTGGCGGTTTGCAGACCGTAGCCCGTTTTGGCTTCGACGGTGGTGGTGCCGTTGCGGAACATGCGCAGGAGGCGTGGACGGGTCTGCGCGATGAGCGATTCGATGGAGGCGGTTCGCGTCGCGCGGACCGTGGAGATGATTCCGCCGCCCTCAGCCAGGATCTCAAGATAGGGCTTGCCCGCCATCTTCATCTCGAACTCATTGGCGCGGTCACCGCCCCAGATAACGTGCGTGTGCGGATCGACAAACCCGGGCATTACAACGCAGCGCCCCGCGTCGAGTGTCGGTTCGTCGGGATAGGCGGCGCGGAGTTCTGCAGTCGTGCCGAGCGCGACGATCTTTTCATCGCGTACGACCACCGCGCCATCTTCGATGACGCCGAGCGTGCCGAGCGCATGACCGCGCTGCGGTCCGCCTTTGAGGGTGAGGAGTTGGGAGGAGGAGTGGATGAGCATGGTTCGTAAATTGTAACTGGTGGGTCAATGGATGAACAGTCCCCGTCAATTGGCGGGGACTGTTCTACTTTGCGAGCGATCTTGTTTCTTTTTCAGGCATCGCCGAGATCAATGCACGCAATGCTTTGTTCACTTGTTCAGATGTTTTGAAGACCCTGGCAATATCGGGTTCGATCATTACCACCAAAGGCTCGGTCTCCATCTTTTTCGCAAAACGATTCGGTTTCGCTTTGCGGTAGTCAAAACGATACTCGGCAGCCATTTCTTTTACTTTACGGGTTTTGGTCTCGGATGTTTTCTTCATAATCTTTTATCTCAACACGGGTCGCGGATCGAGATGAAATGATGCGAACCGTATCTTCGATCCTTTCTACAAAACAAACCAACAATATTCTTCTCAAAGCGGACATTCCAACAATGATCTCAAGGCGTTCATTTTCAGAATGCTTCTCATCATCAAAGATGAGTACGAGCGGGTCCCTGAAAACGGTGACCGCTTCGTCAAAACTGACGCCTTGTTTGCGAATATTGCCCGCTGCCTTTGCTGGATCCCACTCGAATCTCATGGTTGACAGTATAGAAGCACAGGAAGCCTCCCGTCCGCGAGAATGAGGAGTTGGGAGGAGGAGTGGATGAGAATGGTTCGGTTTCCAGTTATCAGTAGTCAAAGATCATTGATGTGATTTAACCACAGATGGACGCAGATGAACATTAGGAAAGATATAAATGCAACTTACGGTTATACTCACGCAATGCATATCCGCCTCCGCCCAGTAATCATTTCCGACCTCCCCATCCTCTTCGAACAACAAGCCGACCCGGAATCGTCTGCAATGGCGGCTTTTCCCTCACGGACAAAGGAGGAGTTCGACACGCATTGGGCGAAGATCATGGCGGATGAAACGGTCATCCTGCGCGTCATCGAAGTAGACGGTCAGGTTGCGGGGCATCTTGTCAGTTGGGAGATGAGGGAAGGACGCGAAGTCGGTTACTGGCTGGGCAGGGAATTTTGGGGGAAGGGCATTGCCACAGAATCGCTGAATCAGTTTTTGGGCGTGGTGAAGACCCGTCCACTGTTCGCACATGTGGCGAAACACAACACCGCTTCCCGGCGCGTCCTCGAGAAATGCGGGTTTACGGTCATTGGGGAGGACAAATATACCAATAGAATCAAGCAGAAAGTGGAGGAATTTGTCTTGAGGCTCAACGAAAACGATTAAAATAGCAATGAAAGCAGTCTATCCATCAAGGCATCCGCACAGACAGGAGCAAAGAGAACCATGAGAGCATTCAGAAGAATCTTTACAGGAGTCAGCACGATCCTTGCGCCGTTCGGGTTTGCTGCGGGCTGGCTCATCCTGACCCAACGCACCGAGCAGGGACCGAACGCTGGCTGGTCTCTTTCGCATGTGCTCTTTCTGCTTGGCGTGCTCCTGTTCATCCCTGCCATCGCGGGGTTCAGCCGCCTCATCAACAAGACCAAACCAGGGGCGGCAGATATCGGCAAGGGGCTTGCACAGATCGGGTTGCTGGCTCTGACCGGTCAGTTCGCGATCGACCTTGCGGTGGGTCAACTGGCAAATGACGCACCGGGGCTATCCTCCATGCTTGGCACTGTTTATGCCTCCCCGCTCATCATGTTGTCGTTCCAGATCACGGCGATCCTGTTCTACGTTGGGTTGTTCATGCTGACGCTGGTTTCGATCCGCCTGGGAATCGTCCCACAATGGGCGGGCATCCTGACGATCATTGGGATCATCGGCGTGGTCGGTGGATCTTTCAGCAACCTGTCGATCACGATCCTGCTGGGATTTGTGGTGCTGGGGGTTGGGCTCGCGCCCATTGGACTGGAGATTTTCAGGCAGCCCGATGGCCAAATGTAATGGATCGAGATGCAAAAGCCGCTCAAAAACGAGCGGCTTTTTTGTCACTTCATCTGGCTGGTTTCATGAACTGAAAGTAGCCAAACGCAATTGCGATGAAAAGATAGGTCGCGGTCACCACATAACCAAACCCGCCCATCACTCCCGTCAAAGCGGCGCGCAACGCGATCACGGTGCCGAGCACACCTGCAAGGAAATTCCCCATATTGATCGCGCCTGTCGCTTTTACGTCGGTCACATCACGAGCGAGAAAGGTTATCACCCCGCCCACAACAAGTTCCACGGCAATCAGTTGTGCCAGCGTACGCGCTTCCGCTGTATTCTCCATGCCAAGCAAACCGAGCATGAAGGGGCCGATCAGGAAAAAGCCCAGCGCAAAGCCAAGCGCAACAACCGTATTGAGAATATACAGGTTTCGCAGATTCATGGGTCCTCCTTTGGTGGATTATATCCCTTCGAGCCAATCGCGTTCACACCAAAATATGTGATTGTCCTGAATGGGGATCAGTTCATCTTCTTAAGCAGATACGTTGTCAAGCTCCCCTCTCTGGGTGGCATGGTATAGGTAAAGATCAAATCGTGATCGTCGAACGCGGCGGGTTCCCATTCAGGGAAGTCAGCCGAGATCGAAACAACGCGCGACCCCGGTTTCATTTGCGTTTCCAGGTGAGATGCCAGCTTCGGCAACTCGTGTGAGGTGGCATAGATGAAAACCACGTCCGCCGCGCCCAGATCGGCTTTGTAATAATTCTTCATTTTGATCCGGACACGTTCGCTCAAACCTCCCATGAAGATTCGCAGCCGGATCCACGCACATTGGACAGGTCCCACTTCGATGCCAACCGCCTCCGCATCAAATTCCTGCGCGGCGATGAACAGCACGCGCCCATCACCTGCGCCGAGATCGAAAAGGACCTCACCTTTTTTCAGGTCCACAAGCCGCAAAGCCTTGCGGATTCGGTCAGGCTGGGTTGGGCGGGAGGGCAATCCATACAGGGCAGGGATGAGTATCCAGGACAGAGCCAGCAGGAAGGTCAGGAGGCTAAGACCATACAGTGCCAGAACAAGAATGTTCATACTTCCTTCCCTTTCACACGTCCAAACAACGCCAGGACGCGCGGGAC
>DIDP01000046.1 GCA_002418205.1 Anaerolineales bacterium UBA5797
GGAAAAACACCGGGAGGCGTTGCCATGTAATAGATGCGGTTCCCGGAATTGATCTCCCATTCCTTTAGAAAGCCGCCCAGTCTCTTGAAGTCTGCCAGGTCAGTGTAGCGTCCCTGCAGGTAGGCAATATTGGAAGCGAAGGAACTCCATTCCTCCTCTTTGTATTCGAAGGATGCGTACTGCTTCATCCCTTCTTCAAGGTGTGTGCAGAATTGATCGTTGGAGAAGGCGGTATTGCCATAACCAACGATTCGGAACTGCTTCGGCATCCGTCCCTTGCGATACAAATTGAACAGCGACGGGACAAGTTTGCGCTGGGTCAGGTCGCCCGACGCGCCGAAAATGACGATGGAAGTTGGTAAGCCGTTATCCATAATTATCCTTTTGGGACGGTCCGCTTGCAAGTCCGGCCCGCTCCCTCTCCCCAAAATCTATTCCGCTTTCTTGATTGCGTGTCCGCCGAACTGATTGCGCAACGCAGCCAGCATGCGGGCGGTGTAATTCTCATCGTCACGGCTGGCAAAACGCATTTGCAGTGCAAGCGTGATCACTGGCGCGGGCACATCGAGATCGATCGATTCGAAAACCGTCCACCTGCCTTCACCGGAATCAGCCACCCAGGGCTTGATGTGTTCGAGCGTGCCGTCCTCCTCCAATGCCCGCGCCGCGAGATCCAACAACCACGAACGCACAACACTGCCATATTGCCAGATGTGCGAGACCTGCGCCAGGTCGAGCCCGAATTCCTCCTTCGCCTTCAAAATGCTAAACCCTTCCGCGAAGGCCTGCATCATGCCGTATTCGATCCCGTTATGCACCATCTTGACGAAGTGACCCGCGCCATACGGACCGACTCGCCCCCAGCCTTTATCCGGTCCTGGAGCCAGAGTCTCGAAAATGGGACGCATCTTTTCCGCGACCCCGGGCCTGCCTCCGATCATCAGGCTGTATCCTTCCGTCAAACCCCAGATCCCGCCGCTCGTGCCGCAGTCCATGAACTCGATGCCCTTGGGCTCGAGCATCGCCGCGTGCCGGACGGAATCCTTGTAATTGGAATTGCCGCCGTCGATGACGATATCACCTTTTGAAAGCAGGTTCGACAAATGTTCGATGGTGTCGTCCGTTGCCTTGCCGGCAGGGACCATCACCCATACGATGCGCGGTGAACTCAATTTTCCAACCGCTTCCTCCAGGGAATGCGCGCCTTCGATGCCAAGCTTTTCCGCTTCCGCCACTGTGGCTGGGGTGCGGGCAAAACCGACCGCGCGATGTCCACCGCGGACAAGGCGGGTCGCCATGTTCATGCCCATCTTGCCTAAACCGATCATTGCAAGTTCCATACTATGCTCCTTTGACTGATGTCATGCGAGTCGCCCTCACATTGACATTAAAATTATCCCTCACAAAATTTTGCTGTTAGGTGGTTCGGCAGTCTGCCTGCCGCCTCTTCGTCAACCAGCCAGATCAACTTGCCTTCCTTCGGTTCGATCCGTTGGGCTGGATACAACTCCGGATTATATCTTCCGCTCAACACTTCCGCCAAAGTGACCGCCTTCTTTGCGCCTGTTGCCATGAAGACGATCATACACGCCTGGTTGAATACACGTTGGGTCATGGTCACTCGATTCGCCGGGCGGTCTTGATACTGTGCGGTGACCGCAATAACGCTCTCCGTCACGTCCACAGGGGAACCGGGGAATAATGAGGCGGTGTGCCCATCCTCACCCATACCAAGATAAACAAGATCGAAGCGCGGCACGTCGAGCGGGGGGGATGTGAAGCCTCTCAACGTGTTGACATAGTCTATCGAAGCCTCAGCAGGCGTCAGTTCGGCTTTGACGCGATGGATGTTCGAATCCAGTATGGGAACCTGACTTAAAAAGGCAGTGTACGCCTGACCATAGCTTGATCCCGGATCATCCGGCGGGACACAACGTTCATCTCCCCAGAAGACATGGGTTTTGCTCCAGTCGATCTTTTCCCTGTGATCGGAGGCAAGCAATTGGAAAAGACGGTTCGGGGTGCTGCCACCGTTGAGCGCAACCAGAAAACGACCGCGTGCGCCGATGGATTGCGCGGCTTGTTCCACGAATATCCGAGCCGCGTGATGACTGAGGTCCTCCAGATTATTGAAGATGCGGAGTTTGGGTTTCATACGTGTTTCCATGCCATGTGCTGGTTGAGGGTGCGCCGCGCGGCTCCTTCAACTTCAGATAACATATGTTCGTGATTGCCACCTGAAATAAGTTCACCGAATGTGACGCGGGGGGTCAGCCCGAAGAGTTCCCTGCCGCTCAACACCTGCCGCGCCAGTTGATAAAGAAATGCAAGCCTTTGTTTATCGGGTCTGTGCCTGCGAAACCAGGTGATCGGGTGATGGAAGGCGGACTTTGATATGACCCCGCTTGCGATGGTGACAAGGACTTGAAGCCCGGGAACGCGTTGCATGAAGATCTCGAGACTGCGCGACCAGTGATGGAACTCGCCATCCGGATGGGGCATGAAGGCGGGATCGGCTTCGATGCCACCGCGCGGGAAGATAAGGAGCGCGCCACCACTTTTGAGGTGACGGATCGATTCACGCAGGACGATCATCCGCCCGCTTGTGTTGGCGGGGTCCGGCGCATAGATGGCGTGTTGGCTGACGTGCGGCAGATGCTCGAAGAATGGAATGTCACCGACGATGACCTTGTAATCGGGGCGGGTGACGTGGGCTGAAATGACGATCGAATCGACCGATGCGGGATGGTTGGATGCGATGACGAGCGGTCCGGCTGCCGGGATGTTTTCAACCCCGCGCGCTTCGTACGATTTGACAAAGCGCGGCAGTACCCAGCGCGCGCCGTTTGGGATCCCGCCTTCAGCCACGGCGCGGTCAAGCCCAACGCCGATCTCTGCGGCAAGGCGCGTGGCCCTGCCGAAGACCGCGCGGACCAGGACCTTTGCGCCTTTTGTCTGTGGCAGGGCAAAGGCTTTGGTCAGTTCGTAGATGAGGGTTTCGGTGAGAGTGTGGATTTCGAGTTGGGTCATGGCTTGTGAATTTGTTCTCTCATTTCGAGCGAAGCGAGAAATCTTTTCTTGCGAGAAGATTTCTCCTCACTTCGTTCGTCGAAATGACAGACTCAGCTTTTCTGAAATAAGAACCAGGCAGAGGGACGTTCACGTTTGTCGAATCCGTTTTGTCGGGAGCGGAGCGCGAACCGGGCTGAGATCAGGTCGATATCCGCCTCGGCAAGCCCATGTCCGGAACGAGGCGTGCCCTGGGCATAGAATCCGTACATGAGCCAGGATCCGTTCGGGGCGAGGAAGCGGTCCAGTTGGGTCAGATAATCCTGTTTGCCTTCTTGATCGAGGCTGTGGAAGCATCCGATGTCGAGAGCCAGATCAAAAGGACCGGAGATATGGTCGATCTTTGTGACGTTGCCAACGTGCAACTCTGCCTGAATGCCTGCCTCCTTTAACTTTTTCTTCGCCATCCGGATGGCCGGGAGCGCAAAATCAACACCTGTGACCTGCCATCCGGCGCGCGCCAATGTGATGAGATTCGTGCCCGTGCCGCAGCCAAGGTCGATGGCTTTGCCGGGAGGGTGGTTATTGATGAATTCAAGGAGTTCGGGAGGGGAAACGCCGCTGTCCCAGGGCGGATTGCGGAAGTACCAGAGGTTGAAGAGCAGGCGGCGGAGCATATGACTGATCAGGAATAATACTCCCAGGGGCGGTGACGCAGGTCATGTCATTTTGAAATGACGAAGGTTGTCACTTTGACAATTCAATTGAGTTCTTTTACAATCACGCAACTGCTTTATATCCTAACAATGGGAAGGGATTTTCCATGAAAGAGTATACCACCGAGTTTCTTCGCAACATCGCGCTGGTTTCGCATGGAGGCGCGGGCAAGACCATGTTAGCGGAGGCATTTCTGCATGCAACGGGGGCGACCACCCGCCTTGGCAAGGTGGAGGATGGGACGACGGTCTCTGACTATGATGAAGAGGAACAGCGCCGCAAAATATCCCTGTATTCGAGTGTCATTCCGGTGGAACACCGCGACCATAAGATCAACATTATCGACGCGCCGGGCTACAACGATTTCGTGGGTGAGATGATCTCCGCCCTGGGTGTGGCTGACGGCGCGATCATTTTGGTGGACGCGGTCTCCGGCATAGAAGTGGGGACCGAACTGGCATGGCGTTATGCGGACGAGTTCAAACTGCCGCGCTTTTTTGTGATCAACAAAATGGACCGCGACAATGCGGACTTTGAAAAGACCTATGCCGCCATCGAGGAGTTTGTGCGTCTGCAGGGCAAGCGCACGATCAAGGTCCATTTGCCGATCGGGGAGAAGGCGGACTTCAAGGGTGTCGTCGATATCATCGGCATGAAGTCTTACATGGGCGATGGCAAGACGACCGCCGAGATCCCTGCTGAATTAAAGGAAGCCGCGGAAAAAGCGCACTTCGTGATGGTGGAAGCCGCCGCGGAAGGCGAAGACGAATTGATGGAGAAATACCTCGAGAACGGTTCTCTCACGGACGAGGAGATGGTCCGCGGTCTCGAGGATGTCATCTACGCCGGAGAATTTGTCCCGGTGTTCTGTGCGGCTGGGGCGCGCGAGATCGGTCCGATCGCATTATTGAACGACATCATTGATCTGATGCCGTCTCCACTGAACGCCCCCAAGCGCGTGGCGCAGGGCAAGGACGGAGAGGAAGAACTGAAACCGGAAGACTCCGCTCCGCTTGCCGCTTATGTGTGGAAGACCACCGCCGATCCGTTTGTGGGCAAGATGACGTATTTCCGCGTGTTTTCCGGCACGATCCAGGCGGATGCACACGTCTGGAACCAAAACAAAAGCGCGGATGAGCGCATGGCTGGGTTGCATTTCCAGCGCGGCAAGGAAACCATCCCGACCAAGATCGTCCATGCCGGCGATATCGCGGCTGTGTCGAAGTTGTCGGCTTCCGCCACCGGTGACACCTTCTGCGATAAGGGTCATCCCCTGACGGTCAAACCGCCGAAGTACCCCGCTGCGTTGTATCGCGTGGCGGTGACGCCGAAGACCCAGGCGGACGCGGCCAAGATCTCCCCAACGTTGACCCGCCTGTGCGAAGAGGATATGACGCTCTCGTGGGCAAACGATCCCATTACCCATGAGACGGTTTTGCAGGGCATGGGCGATCAGCACATTGATGTTGCCTTGCAGCGGGCACAGACCAAATTCCAGGTTGGACTCAACATCCATGAACCGAAGATCCCCTATCGGGAGGGTATCACACGCAAAGCCTCCGCCCAGTACCGCCACAAGAAACAGACCGGTGGCGCCGGTCAGTTCGGCGAGGTGCATCTGCGCATCGAACCCCTGCCGGATGCCGATTTTGAGTTCACCGATGAATTGGTGGGCATGAACCTCTCGCGTTCGTATCTGCCTCCGATCGAAAAAGGCATCAAAGCCACCATGGAACGCGGCGCCTTCGCCGGGTACCCGATGAGCAATGTGAAGGTCATCGTCTATGACGGCAAGGAGCACGAAGTGGACTCGAAGCCGGTCGCGTTCGAAATCGCCGGGCGCGAAGCCTTCAAACTGGCGGTGCAGGACGCGGGTCCGGTTTTGTTCGAGCCGATCATGAATGTCCGTGTGACCGTCCCGGATGCGAACATGGGCGATGTGATGAGCGACCTCAATACCCGCCGCGGACGCGTCCAGGGGACCGAATCTGAGCGCGGCAATACCGTGGTCATTGCCCACGTGCCGATGGCGGAAATGCTTCGTTACACCACCCAGATCCGTTCGATCACGGGCGGACGCGGCTACTTCACGATGGAGTTCGATCACTATGAGGTGGTGCCGAACCACATCGCCGGGCAGATCATCGAAGCGCACAAGAAGGAAATGGAAGCGAAGAAGGAAGAGTAGGATACGTCACACCTGCACTTGCAGCAGGTGCAAGTGTTGCGAGTAAAACGAAGCAATCTCCCCGATTATGTCGGGGAGATTTTTGTTAGAATATATTCATGCCGATCATTCGCGTTTCCAATGTCATCAGCTATTACACGGAAAAACAGACCCGGTTTCAGGTACCAGGCGCCACAGCATTGGATGCGGTACGAAACGCAGTGGAGAAATTTCCGCAACTCAAGTTTCACGTGTTCGATAATGAAGGCAACCTGCGCAGGCACATCAACCTTTTCGTGAACGATGTGCATGTGAAGGAATTGGATGGTAACGATACACCGGTTGGGGAGGAGGATGTTGTCCGTATTCTGGCGGCGGCGGCGGGCGGATAATTTTTATATTGACAAAATCGGTAAGATAAATAAAATTGCCGTCATCTTATGGATGAAACCATGATCACGATCAACTATTGCTTGTGTCTACGGCGGGGCTCGTAACCACCGCCTGAGACCTCTCCGCAGTCAACGGACTCTTGGACGGCTGGACGACCCCCGCGTGCAAAACATTGCAACGTGAGTGGCGCTCGTTCGCCGTCTTTTTGTTTATCTGTTGACTGCTTTTGATTTAAATTGGACACTTATGACCCTACTCGACTACCGAATCACACAATCGAACACGATTCCCCTGGATGGGCTCGCCTCTCATGTGGGGAATACGCCTCTGCTTCCGCTTCGCCGACTCAGCCGGAGCCTGTCTCCGCGTGTACAGGTTTTTGCCAAGGCTGAATGGTTTAACCCGGGCGGCTCCGTCAAGGACCGGCCCGCGCTCAATATCATCCAGACCGCCCTCGCGAACGGCGATCTCGTGGACGGCAAACGCCTGCTCGACTCGACCTCCGGCAATATGGGCATTTCCTACGCCACGTTCGGCGCGGCGCTGGGAATCCCGGTTACGATCGTCATCCCTGCCAACGCCAGCCCGGAGCGGATGGCGATCCTCAAATCCCTGGGCGCGGAATTGGTGTTGACCGATCCGCTCGAGGGTTCAGACGGTGCGATCCTCAAGGCGCGTGAATTGGCTGAAGAGCAACCCAGCCGGTATTGGTATGCCAATCAATACAATAATCCCGCCAATTGGGAGGCGCACTACAAATCCACGGGGCCGGAGATCGTCTACCAGGCCAACGCACAGGTGACTCACTTTGTTGCCGGTCTTGGTACCTCCGGCACGTTGACCGGGACCGGTCGTTACCTGCGTGAACACATACCGGGCGTGAAGATCATCTCCTTCCAGCCCGATGCACCTTTCCACGGACTCGAAGGACTCAAGCATATGCCCAGCGCGATCAAGCCCGGGATCTATGATGAGTCTCTGGCGGGGAGCAATTTCGAGGTCCAGACCGAAGCGGCGCATGAGATGGTGAAAAGGCTGGCGCGCGAGGAAGGTCTGTTCGTGGGGATTTCGTCCGGCGCGGCGGCAGTCGTTGCGTTACGTGTAGCCAGTCAACTGGAAGAGGGCGTCGTTGTAACGGTCTTCCCGGACGCTGGCTATAAATATTTGAGCGACAAATCCTTGTGGGAGTCGAAGTGATGTTGTCAGTGCCGAAGCGGCTGGTCGAGCAGATCAGCGCGCATGTCGAGAGTGCCTACCCGGAGGAGGGCGCGGGTTTTTTGCTGGGCGGGGATGGGGAGGTGACGGAAATCTTCCCGCTTCCAAACGCGCGCGAGGACGAGGCGCGTCACAACCGCTATTTGATCACGCCCGAGGACTATATGAAGGCTGAGATGAAGGCGGCAGACCTGGGCGTGGATCTGATCGGAGTCTTCCACTCCCATCCCGATTGCCCGAACGTCCCCTCCGAATATGACCGCGAATGGGCGCAGCCGTTTTTCTCGTATCTCATCACGCGCGTGGACGAGGGCAAAGCAGTCGGTCACCGTTCATGGAAATTGATGGAAGACCGCTCGAAATATGATGAGGAAGAAATAACCATAAAGTAATCTTAACGAGGAGAATAAAAAATGGACGTTGTGAAAGAAGATCAGGTATTGGATTGCAGCGGGTTGTTGTGTCCGATGCCGATCGTGAAAACGAGCAAGGCGATCAAGGAAATGCAATCCGGGCAGATTTTGAAAGTCATCGCTACCGACGCGGGGTATCCGCCGGATGTCGAAGCGTGGAGCCGCCAGACCGGCAACCCGGTGCTCGATTCGATGGCGGAGGGCGGCAGGTTCATTGTCTTTTTGCAGAAATCATGATGGAGGCTTCACATGTCGAAATCTGACCCGAATGCCCCAAAGCGGCTTGCCCTGATCTCCAGCAAAGGAACGCTGGATTGGGCGTATCCGCCTTTCATCCTTGCCACAGCGGCGGGAGCGATGGGCTGGGAGGTGGGCGTCTTCTTTACCTTTTATGGTTTGACCCTGCTCAAGCCCAGACTGACCGCGGCGGTCTCTCCGCTCGGCAACCCAGCCATGCCGATGAAGATGCCGTTCGGTCCCGACGAGTTCCAGAACATCGACTGGCCCATGCCCAACCTGCTCATGGCAAACGTGCCCGGTTTTGAAACTGTTGCGACAAACCTCATGAAACAGACTTTCAAAAACAAGGGCGTCGCTTCGGTCGAGGAACTGCGTGACATGGCGATCGAGCTGGATGTACGTCTGATCGGCTGCCAGATGACGATGGATGTCTTTGGCTTCAAACGCGAGGATTTCATTCCGCAGGCTGAGATCGGCGGCGCGGCGACCTTCCTTGAATATACCGCCGATGCCGATGTACAATTGTTTATATAGCTTTTCCGTCATTGCGAGGGCGCTTTTGCTCTCTGCCCGAAGCAATCCCTCCTGTAATGATAGGATTGCTTCGCCGCCCAAAGGCAACAGCGGCGGCTCGCAATGACAGATAAAAAACGAAATGAGAGAATAATAGAGACCATGACCACATTGAGAATCCCAACCCCGTTGCGCACCTACACCGGCGGCAACAGCGAAGTGACCGTTACGGGCGGGAAAATGTCCGAAGCCATGAACGACCTGACGACCCAATTCCCCGCCATCAGACCTCACTTGTTCAACGAGGCCGGGGAGCTGCGTCCGTTTGTCAATTTGTTCGTCGGCGAGAGCAATATCCGTGACCTGCAGGGACTGGAAACGCCCATCAAGGGTGACGACAAGATCTTGCTGATCCCGTCCATTGCGGGAGGTGGTTTCGATACGGCGGCGATGGTTGAGTAGGGCGAAGCCTGTATCGAAACCACGCCGCCTACTCAACCACCGAAAAGGAAAACTATGATCGAAGAACTTACCCACGAACAGATCCTTCGTTACTCGCGCCATCTGCTCATGCCGGAAGTCGGTTTGCAGGGACAGATCAAACTCAAGAACTCCTCCGCCCTCGTCATCGGCACGGGCGGACTCGGCTCGCCGGTCGCGCTCTACCTCGCCGCGGCAGGGATTGGTCGCATCGGGCTGGTGGACTACGATATCGTCGATTCTTCCAACCTCCAGCGGCAGGTGATTCACGGCACATCCACGGTTGGGAAACTCAAAGTGGAGAGCGCCCGCGACCGTCTCACCGACTTGAATCCCGATATTCAAGTTGACATTTACAACGAACCGTTCACATCCGAGAACGCGATGCGTATTGCGAAAGACTACGACATCCTCATTGACGGAACTGACAACTTCCCCACCCGCTACCTCACCAACGACGTTGCCGTCTTCCTTGGCAAGCCGAACATCTACGGCTCCATCTTCCGCTTCGACGGTCAGGTGAGCGTATTTTACGCCAAGGATGGCCCGTGCTATCGCTGTCTCTTCCCTGAGCCGCCTCCGCCGGGGCTGGTCCCTTCGTGCGCAGAGGGCGGCGTGCTGGGCGTTCTGCCCGGTACCGTTGGCACGCTCCAGGCCACTGAAGCCATCAAGGTCCTGCTCGGCATCGGAACGCCTCTCATTGGCAGACTGCTTCTATACAATGCGCTCGACATGAGCTTTGACTTTGTCACGCTCAAGAAGAATCCCAACTGTCGCGTATGCGGACCGAACGCTGACATCAAGGAATTGATCGATTACGAGGAATTCTGCGGAGTCCCCGGTCATCATGCGGATGACACGTCCGCGGGCGCAAACTGGGACATCACCGCGCAGGAACTGAAAGAACGCCTCACGCGTGACCCGAACCTACTCCTGCTCGATGTGCGTGAACCTCACGAATTGCAGATCTCTGCCATCAAAGGCGCGAAGAACATCCCCCTCGGCGAGGTCGCCCAACGCATGTCCGAACTGGATTCAGCCGAGGAAATGGTTGTTTTCTGCAAACGCGGATCACGGTCCGCGCGGGCGATCGAGATCCTGTCCAGTGCGGGGTTCAAGAAAATGAAGAACCTGAAAGGCGGAATCAACGCCTGGGCTGAGGAAGTGGATAAAAGCCTGCCGTTATATTAGGGAACAAGAACTCCGAGTTTTCCAAAAACTCGGAGTTCTGTTTTATTGATACGGTAAAATACTTCTACTTTCACCAAAGGAGAGAGCATGGGACTGCCAGTATCTTCGGAAAAGCGTGTCTACGACAACGTATTGGGAGCGATGGGGAATACGCCGCTGGTGCGGCTGAAACGGATCGGGCGCGATCTGCCCTGTCCACTGTATGCAAAACTGGAGTTGATGAACCCGGGCGGCTCGGTCAAGGATCGGGTGGGAGCCTTCATCATCGAGCAGGCTGAAAAACGTGGCGAACTGAAGCCGGGTGGAACCATCGTCGAGGCGACGAGCGGGAATACGGGGGTCGGTCTTGCCATTGCCGCGGCGCTCAAGGGTTACAAGACCATCTTCGTCATGCCCGACAAGATGAGCAACGAAAAGATTTTGCTCCTACGCGCCTATGGGGCAAAGGTGGTCATCACGCCAACTGCGGTCGAGCCGGATGACCCGCGCTCTTACTACGAAGTGGCTAAGAAGTTTGCGCGCGAAACCCCGAACGCGATTTTGGCAAACCAATATCACAACCCCGATAACCCGAAAACGCATGAGTTGAGTACAGGCCCTGAGATCTGGGAGCAGACCGAAGGGCGCGTGACCGATGTCATCATCGGCATGGGAACGGGAGGGACGATCTCGGGCATCGGGCGGTATCTCAAATCCAAAAATCCGAACATCAAGATCGTGGGTGTGGATATTGAAGGTTCGATCCTCACAGAGATCTGGCAGAACAAAGGCAAGATCCCCGAAGGCGCGTACCCGAAGACATATAAAGTGGAAGGCATCGGCGAAGATTTCCTGCCATCCGCCACCGATCTCTCGGTGATCGATGCCATTGAACGCGCCGGTGACAGGGAATCATTTTTATGGGCGCGTCAACTTGTGCGGCAGGAGGGTATCTTTGCGGGTGGTTCGTCGGGGTCAGCGATTGCGGGCGCCCTCAAATATTGTCGCCGCCTTACGCCCGAGCGTTTGGCGGTTGTGATTCTCCCTGATTCAGGCTCACGCTATCTTTCAAAATTCTACGACGACAAATGGATGCGCGAGTTTGGCTTCCTCTCGATGGAGTTCGGCGAGACCGCTCTCGGCGACCTTTTGATCGCCAAGCCCGATAAAACGTTGTACATGGCGAAACTTGGCGATTCCATGCGGAAGGTGGTATCGGTCATGCACGAACACGCCATCTCGCAAATGCCCGTCGTCGGTGAGGATGGCGCGTTGGTTGGCTTGATCGAGGAGGTGGATCTGTTGAACCACATGCTCGAAGAACATGCCCACACGCAGGAGGAACCGATCGATCCGCTCGTGCAAAATGCCAGCGCGGTCTTTCCCAGCGACACGTCCCTCGAAGAAGCCATGGATGCTTTGAAATCGGGTCTTGCCTTGCTCGTTGTGGAGGATAGCAGGCCGATCGGCATCCTGACCAAGATCGATGTGTTGGATTATGTGGCAGGGAAGATATAACCCCCGCTTCCCTCCGGGCTGGCAGCTGATTCCATTTCCCTTACTTTATCTCCCCGAATCAAAAAGTGGACACACGAATGTGTGCCCACTTTTCAGCCTGCGTTATCCTACTTTATTTATCTTCAGCGATGCTCTGTCCGCTGTGCTTCAAAGCGGAGTGCGCCGCAGCGAGACGCGCCACCGGCACACGGAATGGCGAGCAGGAGACGTAGTTGTTGCCGATCATGTGACACCACTCAATCGAGCTTGGATCACCGCCGTGTTCGCCGCAGATGCCCACTTCGAGGTTCGGGCGGGTCTTGCGTCCCTCGGTAATCGCCCATTGCATGAGTTTGCCCACCCCGTTGCGATCCAAAGTCTGGAACGGGTTCTTTTCGAGGATGCCCTGCTCCTGATAGGTGATCAGGAAGTTACGCTCGGCGTCGTCGCGTGAGTAACCGTAGGTCATCTGTGTCAGGTCGTTGGTGCCGAAGGAGAAGAATTCAGCCAGATTGGCGACTTCTTCGGCGGTCACCGCAGCGCGCGGAATCTCGATCATCGTTCCAAACTTGTACGAGAATTTAACTTTCTTCTCGTCCATGACCGCCTTGGCAATACGTTCAAGCCTGGGCTGGATCCATTCCAATTCCTTGACCGTGCCCGTCAGCGGGATCATCACTTCGGGTTTGACCTTGATACCGCGCAACGTGCAATCTGCCGCGGCCTCGAAGATGGCGCGCACCTGCATTTCCACGATCTCGGGCATGGCAATGCTCAATCGTACACCGCGCAGACCCATCATCGGGTTCGACTCGTGCATCCCTTTGATGGCGTTGAGCAAATCCTCTTTTTCCTTCAGTCCCTCATTTTCACCCTTCACGCGCATCGTGATGACTTCTTCGAGAAGTTTCTCTTCATCAGGCATGAACTCATGCAGAGGCGGATCGATCAGACGGATGATGACCGGATATCCGTCCATCGCTTCGAAGAGACCGTCGAAGTCCTTGCGCTGGTAGGGGAGCAGCTTGTTGAGGGCATCCGTTCGTCCCTTGCTGGTTTCGGAGAGGATCATATCCTGTACGATGGGCAGACGCTCGGGTTCGAAGAACATGTGCTCGGTCCGGCATAGACCGATGCCCACGGCCCCATAAGAGCGGGCGCGCTGTGCATCCTTCGGGTAGTCTGCATTTGCCCAAACCTGCAGGCCGCGGGTGGGCCAGCCCTTGGGCGCCTTGCGGATGTCCTTGCGGGCGGAGATTTCGTCCGCCCACTTGAGCAGGGTAAGCAGGTCCGTTTGCTCTTCGAGCGAAGGTGATGTGGTCGGGATCTTACCAACGAATACTTTGCCAGTGTTGCCGTCCACCGAGATCCATTCGCCCTCGCGGATGACCTTATCATCAACCGACATCTGCCGTTTTTCGAGATCGATCTTGATCGCCGATGCGCCGACCACACATGGAATGCCGAACTGCCTTGCAACGACTGCCGCATGAGAAGTGGCGCCGCCTTCACTGGTGAGTACACCCTGCGAGGCGATCATGCCATGCACATCGTCCGGCTTGGTGAACGGGCGTACCATGATCGTTTGCTGTTTTTCTTCCTTTGCCATCTTCTCAGCGGTATCCGCATCGAAATAGACCTGTCCCACCGCCGCGCCGGGCGAGGCGTTCACTCCCTTTGCGAAGAAGGAACCGTTGGTCTCAGCCTTCTGCATTGCCTCATGTTCGAATTGTGGGTGTAATAGTGCGTCCACGTTCTCCGGTGTGACGCGCAGGACCGCTTCTTCTTTCGTGATCAGTTTTTCCTTCGCCATATCCACGGCGATCTTCACTGCAGCTCTGGCGGTGCGCTTCCCGTTGCGGGTCTGGAGCATCCACAGTTTGCCGTTTTCGATCGTGAACTCGACGTCCTGCATTTCCTTGTAATGCTTTTCCAGTTTTTTGGTGATGTCCATGAACTGTTTGTAGGCTTTGGGCATCTCTTTGGAGAGCTTTTCGATCGGTTCCGCATTGCGGATGCCTGCCACAACGTCCTCGCCCTGTGCGTTCAGGAGGTATTCGCCGAGCATCCGCTTCTCGCCAGTGGACGGGTCGCGCGTGAACGCCACGCCCGTGCCGGAATCTTCCCCGGTGTTGCCAAAGACCATCGTCACGATGTTGACCGCAGTGCCAAGGTCATCAGAAATGCCGGTGGCTTTTCGGTAATCCACGGCGCGTTTGCCATTCCATGATTCGAAAACCGCCTTCGTCGCGAGTTCAAGTTGTTTGTAGACATCCTGCGGGAAATCGAATCCGACATGTTTCTTGAAGACATCTTTGAACTTCGAGACCAGCGCTTTCCAGTCGTCGCCCGCCATCTCGGTATCCACCTTGTAGCCCTTGCCGGCTTTATATTCCGCCATTGGATGTTCGAACACTTCGTCATCCAGGTTAAACACGGTGGTACCGAACATTTCGATGAGGCGTCGGTACAGGTCCCAGACGAAACGCGGGTTGCCGGTCGATTCGATCATCCCCGCCACAACTTCATCGTTCAAGCCAATGTTCAAGACTGTGTTCATCATGCCGGGCATGGAGAATTTCGCACCCGAACGGCACGAGACCAGCAATGGATTCCCCGGGTCCCCGAATTTCTTGCGCGCTTTTTTCTCAACGGTTTTCATTGCCGCGAGTGCCTGATTCCACATCCCTTTTGGGAAACTGCCGGTCTTCCGGAACTCATTACAGGCTTCCGTTGTGACCGTAAAACCGGGTGGAACAGGAACGCTGGCGCGGGTCATATCCGCAAGCCCCGATCCCTTGCCGCCCAAAAGCGAGCGGACACCTTCCCACGAGCCGGCATATTTCTCGGCGGCTTTCACTTCCTCGAACAGGTAAACCCATTTCCTATCGGTTGTTTTTCGTTTGGCTGTCTTCTTTGCAGCCTTGCTGGATACTGACTTTTTTACCATATCGACCTCCATAAAAAGGTAAGAATTTCACAAATTCGTGTGAAGTTTACCACAATGCCTTGGGACGAATGTGATTTCTTCACACTCCATTTGTCAGAGGTTCTCAAACTTCCTTAATCAAGCTGTAAACAGCCTGCAAAGTATTATTTCGTGCGAATCGATGATAATAGGGACACTTAGGAACTTGCCATGACCACGAAAATACTTGTAATCGATGACGACACAGCGGTAACCGATCTGTTGTCTGTCTTGTTGAGATCGCATGACTTTAATGTCGTGACGACCAACAGCAGCACGGAAGGTTTGAGTCTGATTCGTGATGACCAATTTGATCTTGTTATACTCGATCTGATGATGCCTGAGGTGGACGGATGGGAGGTTTGCAAGGAGGTCCGCACTTTCAGCCGCGTGCCCATTATTGTTCTTTCCGCTCTGAACGATCCATCGATGGTTGCCAGCGTATTGGACGCCGGCGCTGATGACTACCTGACCAAGCCGACACCCAGCCGGGTGCTCGTGGCACACATCAACCGCTTGATGCGGAACAACGGCACAGCCTCCGTGCATGCTGATGAGAGTGACAGCCTGACACAGCCCAATAGACCCCTCACCGCATCCTAGGAAATCGCTTCAGACCGAACTTCAGGTTTGGTCCCGTTATATGAACACTCCCCTCACCTCGACCGTGAAGGGAGTTTCGTGTTAAACCAGTTGCCCAAGCGCCTTTGCGGTTTCATCCCTGGCTTCCATCATCGGCATATGCCCGGCGCCGCTCAACACTGCCAGGTGTGCACCGGGAATTGCCGCCTTCACCTCGCGGGCTCGGTCCACAGGGATTAATGAATCGGCGTCTCCATGGACGATCACCACAGGATACTTGATCGAAGCCAGCAGGGAGGTGGCATCCGTTCGTTCCGCCATTGCTTTCAGAGCGCCAATGTAAGCCGCCGGTTGCTGCCGCTCCATCGTTTTGCGGGCAAAAGCCTGCAGCCGCTCATCGGATGTGAATTTGGGCGTCATGGCTTCCACCACGCTGGCAGTGCCATTTTCCGCCACATCCGCCGCGGATTTATACCTTCCCTCCTTGCGGTCGGGCGGATCTGCCAGCACCTGCGTCGAAACCAGCCCAAGTCCGCTCACGCGTTCCGGGTACAGCCTGGCAAAAGCCAGCGCAACATATCCGCCCATGGAATGTCCGGCAACCGCTGTCTTTTGAATCCCCAGATGATCGAGCAAACCAGCCAGGTCGGCCGCGATGTCATCCATGGTGTAGGGCTGATCGACCGTCGTCGATTCGCCAAACCCGCGCAAGTCCGGGATGATGAGATCGAAGATATCTTCGAGCAGAGGCGTGATCTCATCCCACAAATGATGGTCCAGGGGATACCCATGCAAAAGCATCAACGGACTTCCGCTGCCTTTGCGGATGTAAGCAAGTTCTATATTGTTAACACTGATTTTTTCCATGATAAGTCTCCTCTCGTTTTATTGCCAATTTACGGCTACTTTTAATTTACTACCGAGTTTCGAGTAGTAATACACAAAACCATTGTCGCGCCCGAATTCGTACACGCGTCGCGTGATGTCCACATCTGCCATGCAATATTCAGCGACCCTGTTCAGTTCGCCGTTACGGAACCACTCCACTGACTTGATGCCGTCCGCGGTCTTGGTTGCCCCCAGTGTTGCCTTCGCAATGGAATCCAGGCTGAGGCGGAAATTCAATGCCCGAAATATATCCTGTAACATGTCCTTTGAGCGAAACGCACGGAAGTTCTCGTTCGGCGCGTATGGTTTCAACACCTCAAAATCGAAACCGATGATGTTAAATCCTACCACACGGTCTGCGGCTTTCAATTCCGCGATCAATGCCTGCACGTCCTTTTCCCAATAGATCGCAAAATCATTCCGGTCAGTTGACCAGGTAACGCCGCAAGCCAGCAGCAGTTTGGATGGGTCGCGTCCGCCAACCTCCTGAAAAAGTTTCTGACTCTCCAGATCAAAGTAAACGATGTTCATCGGTTCTCCATATCATCCGCAAACTGATAAAGCTCCGCCAGATCGTGGCGTCCACAGGAAATGAATTTATCCACTGCATCGTTCAAATCCACGCAAGCCACTTTTGTGATCTGTTCCGCGCCGGTTGGATTCGTCGGCGCTCCCACTATTTTAACCTGACCAATGCCCACGAGCCGATAGTGTTCTGGAAAAGGCAAATGCGGACGATATGGTTTGCCCGCGAGCGAAAAACAGCGCCACGCGCCGATCAACCGAAAGGACAGGAGTTCCGCGCCCGCCTCCTCCATCAGCTCCCGTTCGAGCGTCCGGCGATGATCTTCTCCGGGTTCGAGCGTGCCGCCTGCGATGTCCCATTTTCCGTCAATGTGTTGGAGCAATACATATTGATCGCCTGTTTTCGGCACAAGGTTGATGTTCGAAATTCTGTTTTCAGGCGGCGGCTGATCCAGCATGATGAATTTGGCGCGGATCGGTCCCCATTCCCAGATCACTTCATTGAAGAGATGCGGATATCTTCCGGGGAGATCAATCATTCTCGAGTCTTGCCAGCTCTTCTCGTGCGAAATTCATTGCGTCCTCGCGCGTTGTGAGCTTCCCGGTTGCCTGCCCTTCGCGGATGGCCTCCAGCAATTGACCGACGAGACGTCCCGGCGCGAGATTCAATTCCCTGATCAGGTCGTTACCGTCCAGCAGACGCGGCGGGGAGACCGTCTCTTCGGGTTTTTCCCAATAATTTTCCAGCAGGATGCGCGCGATATCCAGCGCGGCTGTCCATGTTTCCTGTGTCAGAGTGTGGGCACGCGTACCGCGCAAGTCTGCAAGACCCAGCAGGACAAGGTCCACACCTGCCTCGCCCGCCTCCTGGAAAAAACGATAAATGGCTTTACGCGATGGTTCCTGTTTATCGCCTTCCAGACGACTGGTGAAGAAATGAAACCGCATATGATGTTTGACAATGCTCTGGATGCGTTCGATCTCATCGTTGCTGAGATTGAACTCCCGTCCGCGTTGGGCTGCGACCTCTGCACCCTGGACATCGTGATCGAAGAACCGGCTTCTTCCCGCCTCATCCACGGACCTTGTGGCTGGCTTCCGGACATCATGATATAACGCGGCAAAGAACAGCGCCGCGCGGACACTGCGGTCCGCGTTCAGTGATGCGGCAAAATGTGCGGCCAACTGTTCGCGGAATCGTCCGATGCGCAGCGTCAGTAGACCGGTGAACAGGTCGTTGGTTTCTTCGGCGGAGTAGTCGCTGCGCAATGCAGCCAGGATGGATTCCAGGTAACCCAAAACTGCGAGCGTGTGTTCCCAGACATCATAAATGTGAGGCTCAGTTTGTTCCACGCCCTTCAACGCAGTGAGTTCCGGAAGGAGATGTGGGAACAACCCCAGCATTTCCAGAACGCGCATCGCTGTATCCGGTTTGGGACCTTCCAGGATCTTGAACAGTTCATCGCGTTGACGTTCAGGTGATATGTCTGGCAACTGGCTTGCCGCCTGTTTCATTGCTTTGCGTGTCTCAGGCTCGATCTTGAAATCGAATGCCGCGGCTTGACGGATGGCGCGCAGGATGCGCACCGGATCGTCTGTTATGGATGTTTGTGAACACACCCGGATCAATTTTGCGCGTAGATCGGACGCGCCGTTCAACGGGTCGATGATCGTGTTCGTGCGCAGGTCGTAAGCGATGGCGTTCATGGTGAAGTCGCGGCCGCGCAGGTCGTCTTCGAGCGAATCTCCGCGATAGGTTGCGAAATCAAGGAAGATGCGTTTGCCGTCGGCACCGGTTGCGATGACCCGCCCGGTATCGCGTTCATCGTCCAGAACCATGAAGTCGGCTTTGAGGGCGTTGGCAACGCGTCGGGCGAGGGCAATGCCCTTCGACGGCAAGGCAAAATCAAGGTCCGGTGAGAGGCGGTTAAGCAACATATCCCGCACCGCGCCGCCGACGAGATAAATCTCCTGGTCGGGCAGGGCGTCACGGACTTTGTCGATCAGGGGCGGATGGGAAAAAGGGATGGGCATAAAAATGATTTCGGGTCTTTCCTTGTGCCTGCTTTTTTGCGCGGCATGTAAAGCCTGTTCGGGTGTGCCCCCTTGTGCGACGATCCTGCCGCGTACACGCGCCACCCAACGCCCGGCGTATGGGGAAACGTTTTGCGGATCGTCAGACATGCTACCTCACTTGATACGATTAAGACGGCGGTTTGTATTTCTCCAGGTCCACAACTCCGACGAACGGCAGATTGCGATAATACTCATCGAGATCGAGACCGTACCCAAAGACAAATTTATTGGGGATGTCGAAGCCGCGGTAATGGATGGGCACGACAGCTTCGCGTCGTTCGGATTTATCGAGCAGGGCGCACACTTTGAGGCTGCGCGGCTGGCGGAGTTGCAGCATCTCGAGCACGGATGCGATGGTGTGGCCGCTGTCCACAATATCCTCAACGAGCAGCACATCCTTGTCGCGGATGTCGGTCTGCAGGTCGAGAGTCACACGGACGGTGCCGCTCGATTCGCGTTTGCCAACACCATACGATGATACCGCCATGAAGTCCATCATGTGCGGGGAGGTGATGTGGCGGCTGAGATCGACCAGAAAGGGGACGCCGCCGCGCAGGATGCAGATCAACAGCAGGTTGCCGTCAGGATAGTCCACGCTGATCTCCGCACCCAGTTCCTTGACGCGTGATTGGAGCGCCTCTTCATCGATCAAAACCTCGGCAAGAATTTGTTTGTAATCTTGCATGTTTTTCTCCTGCCACTATCTCGGAACTTCGTGGTGGATGCGGCAACGCGCTTCGTAAAGTTCCGATGCGCCGACGATGACAACCGGATCGTCATAACGGGCGGGCTTGCCGTTGACCAGCCTCTGCGTGCGCGAGGCTTCGTCACCACAGACCATGCAGATGGCGTGCAGTTTGTCCACGTGCTCCGCCATGGACATCAATATCGGCATCGGACCGAACGGTTCGCCGCGGAAATCCATGTCCAACCCGGCAACGATGACCCGTACGCCGCGCGCCGCCAGCGCCTGGGCAACTTCGACAACGTCCGGGTCGAAGAACTGCGCTTCATCGATCCCAACAACGGTGGTATCTGCATCGATCCTTGCAAGGATGTCCCTGGAATTTTCCACCGGGGTCGCGTCGAAGTCAGAGCCTGCATGAGATGTCACCTTTTCGACCGCATAACGGACGTCAATGGCTGGCTTGAAGACCTGTACCCTCTGTCTGGCAATCGTGGCGCGCACCAGGCGGCGGATCAATTCATCCGTTTTCCCGCTGAACATCGAGCCGCAGACGACTTCTATCGAACCGTGTGTATGACGCATGGATTCTCCCTGAGAAAATATCGTGTGTTTTGTCAAACAAAACAGGCATGGTGTTTATCACCATGCCTGTAAGTTTACCTGAGATTATTTATTCCGCAACCCTGCGGACAAAGTCGAGGGTTATGCCGCGGCTTCGGGAAGTTCGTAACCGAGCGAGCGCAGTTTTTTCTTTGCGGCTGTCAGCGATGCCTGACCAAAACCCTGGATCGCAAGGACCGCTTCGTTGCCGGCGCTGAGTTTCTCGAGGAACTGCCCAACATTTTCGATGCCTGCTTTCGCAAGGGCATCCGTCGCGCGGGTCGGAAGACCCAGGTCCGCGATCGGGCGGTCGGGGGAACCCTTCAGTTCCTCCTTGGCCTGCTGTTGTTCGACGTATGCCTGGCGGGCGGAAAGCTTCTTGTAGAAGCGATCGACCTGACCTTCGATATCGAGGATGCGCTGGGCTTCACCGGTAAAGAACGGATGGCAGTTCGAGCAAATGTCCAGGCGGATCTCTTTTTTCGTGGAGCCGGTCTTCCAGGTCTTGCCGCAGGACGCGCAGGTCACTGTCGCGTCGGGATAATAAGTGGGATGAATCTTCGCCTTCATGATCAACCTTCCGCCTGCGGGACGATGTTCACGCGCTTCTGACCGTGGATGATGTCATACATCACAACGCCGTCAGCGGTCGCGAACAGGGTATCGTCCTTGCCGGCTTTCACATTCAGCCCCGGCTTGATCTTCGTGCCGCGCTGGCGCACAAGGATGTTACCGGAAAGCACAAACTGACCAGCATAGCGTTTGACGCCCAGACGCTGGGAATTCGAATCTCGTCCGTTGCGGCTTGAACCGCCGCCTTTTTTATGTGCCATGGCTACCTCTCTTACTTTTTCTCAGTCTTCTTGGATGTGGTCGACTTTTTGGCAGGGGCCTTCTTGGTGGACGGCTTTGCCGCTTCCTTCTCGGTCTTTGCCTGCTTCTCCGCCTTCGGTTTTTTCTCAGCCTTGGGCTTTGCCTCGACCACTACCTCGGTTTCAGATTCTTTCTTCTCGACCGCGGGCTTTTCGACTTTGCGGACCTCGCCCGGCTTGCCGATGGAATCCACCATCAGAAGCGTGTATTGCTGACGATGACCGCCTTTGACGCGGATGCGCTTTTTCGGGCGGTATTTGAATCGGACGAGCTTGGGACCCTTGACGTGATCCACCACTGTGACTTTGACTTCGATGCCATCCACAGTGGGCGTACCGACCAGCACTTCGTCGCCGTCTGCCATCAACAGGACGCGCTCAAGGTTGAACTGTTTACCCGCTTCGACGGGCAGGCGATCCACTTCGATGGTTCGCCCTTCGACGGCACGGAACTGCTTGCCGCCGCTTTCCACGATTGCAAATCTCATATTTTTTCTCCAGTCATTCACTTCGCCGCGTGCCTGCGGAGTTCCTTCACTCGTCGCCTGCGAACGGGGAAGCTGGGTTACAAACATCAGCCCCGGCAAACTTTCCTGCCAGGGCAGAAGCGGACGATATTATACATGCGGGGTGGGGAAGTGTCAACGGGCGTGGCGCATGGGATTGTGCAACAAGTCCAGTNNTCTCCTTTCGGTAATGGAATTTCGCTATTCACATTATCCGGATTGGAGATGTCGTTGTCTACTCTTGAGTTGCTCGCTTTATTTTTCTGAGTTGCATTTCCCCCGCTCGACTTATTGCGCTATCCCGCATCCATTTTAAACGGAGTCAACCTCATCTTGCGAGAGATGCGGAGATCGTCCCGCGTTTTTAAAATCCCGGGCTTGTCATAGGCGGCAGAATCATGGCAACCTCTCACAATAATCGGGATTTTCCGCTGATGGCAATTTCACAACGGCCACAGCAGCGGCGTCAGGAGGATCGCCAGGAGAAATACCACAACGGTCAGCAGCCCGCCCACTTTGAGGAAATCCATAAAGCGGTAACGTCCCGGTCCATACACCATCAGGCAGGCTGGCTCGAGTGGCGTCAGGTAGGATGTGCTGGCGGCGATCGCGATCATCATTGCGAACGTGCGCGGATTTAGATCCAGTTGCACGGCGGTTTGCAGCGCCACAGGGATCACCACCGCCGCAGCAGCCTGGTTCGACATTGGCTGGGTCAACAACACGGTCAGCATGAAAAAGCCGGTCAACAGCCAGAGCGGGTTCAACGTTCCCACAAATGTTGTCAGGCGGTCCGCCAGGAATTCCGCTGTCCCCGTTGTTTGCATGGCCACACCCAGTCCAAGCATGCTGCCGATCAGGATCAATATCTTCCAATCCACCTGACGGTAGGCTTCATCGGGCGTGATGCAGCGGGTTACAAAGACCAGGAATGCCCCCAACAGCATGGCTGCCGGCAGGGGAATGATCTTGAAGGATGCAAGCAGAAACGTCCCCATGAAGATTCCCATCACCGTCAGGGCTTGCTGACGGTTAAAGCGCTGGGCTTCCATTACTCCCAGCACATCGAAGGCACTTTCAGATTGCAGCGCTGCGATCTGCTTTTGTTTCCCTTGCACCAGCAATACATCCCCCAACTGCAGGCGTGTATCGGCGATCTTCGAGCGGACGACTCCCGTGCGGCGGTTTATCGCAAGCACCTGGATTTGAAACCGTTCACGCATCTTCAAGCTTTTCGGCGTGCGCCCGATGAATGGCGAACGCGGCAACAACACCACCTCCGCCAGTCCCAGCCCATTGCCCTGGAGATCGACATCCGAGAACTTGGCATCCGCCTGGATGTCTATCCCTGCAATATCCTTGATCTTTAGAATTGCCTCCGATGATCCCTCCACGAGCAGCATGTCGCCTGATTGCAGCGTGGCATCGGCAGATGGATCCAATTGACGTTTCCCTTCGCGGATGACCGCCAGCACTGTCAGGTCATAGTTTCGTCCCAGACCGGACTCCGCCAGTGTAGTGCCGTGCAATGCCGAATCGGGCGGGATCCGCAACTCCGCCAGATAGGGGCGCAGTTCGAACAGATCGGTCAGCGTTGTGGGCGTGGGGCGTTCGGGGATCAATTTTTGCCCGAAGAAAAGCATGTAAAGCAAACCCGCAACCAGCACAGGCAGACCCACCGGCGTCAACTCGAACATCCCGATCGGCTCCAGACCGGATTGTGTCATCAGTCCGCTTACAACGATGTTCGTCGAAGTGCTCACCAGTGTGACCGAGCTTGCCAGGATTGCCGCGAACGCCATTGGCATCAACAATCGCGATGCGCTCATTTTCGACCTCTGGCTTAAACCCAGGATCACCGGCAGGAAGAACGCCGCCGCTGCCGTGTTATTGATGATGGCGCTCAATAACGCCACCGCCACCATCGTCGCCGGGAGAAGGCCGCGGGGGTATTTGCTTGTAAACTCGAGGAGATTGCGGCTCACCACCTCCACCACGCCGGTGCGCATCAATGCCGCCGTCATGATCAGCAAGCCTAGAATCACCATGACCGTATCGCTGCCGAAACCGGAGAAAGCCTGCTCCAGCGGGACAAGCCCCAAAACGATCAACGTCAGCAGCACCCCCAGCGCGGTCACATCAGGCGGGATCCACTCGAACCAAAAGAATAGCAGTGCAACGACCAGGATGATCAACAATAAGAGGATCGATGGAGTCATGTTGCGTTTCTCCATGGAATGACAAAAGCTGTGGGGCAAAAAGGGGGTGTCATTGACCATTTATAGCATGACAATCACCGGGCTTCAAGTACGTTGACAAAACGACCTCCATACTTTACCCTCGCTTCATGACAAGCCTCAGTCTGCCACAGCTTCAGATCATTGAATCGCCCCTCGACCTGAAACTCTTCGTCTCCGGCCCGGCAGGGACCGGCAAGACCACCGCGGCTGTCGAGCGGATGCGCCACCTGCTGGCACAGGGCGTGCCCGGTGAATCGATCCTGATGTTGACGCCTCAACGCACATTGCAGGAACCGTATCTCGACCTGCTGTACAGCCCTGAACGCAGCGCGGGCGGCGAAGCGACTTCCGCCACGATCGGCGGTCTGGCGCGCCGCATGTGTGATTTGTTCTGGCCCCTCGCAGCGGAAGCAGCCGGGTTTGCATACCCCGATCAACCGCCTGTCTTCCTCACACTCGAAACCGCCCAATATTACATGGCGTATCTCGTCCGCCCGTTGCTGGACGAGGGATATTTTGAATCGGTGACCATCGACCGTAATCGTTTGTACTCCCAGATCATCGACAACCTCAACAAGGCCGCTATGATCGGATTTCCTTATACCGAGATCGGTTCGCGGCTTGACTCAGCCTACTTCGGCGACCCTGCCCAAAGACGCGTGTACGCCGATGCGCAAGAATGTGCCAATCGCTTTCGATCATACTGTCTCGATCACAACCTGCTGGATTTCTCGTTACAACTCGAAGTCTTTGCGGATGTTTTGTGGAAGCAGGAGATTGTCCGCGATTATCTTTCACGCACTTATCGTCACTTGATCTACGACAACGTGGAGGAGGATGGTCCGCGTGCGCATGACATCCTTCGCGATTGGCTCCCCTCTTTTGAATCCGCTTTATTGATCTACGACGAGGGCGCAGGCTTCCGCTATTTCCTCGGCGCGGATGTGCGCACCGGCTGGGCCCTGCGTGAGTTATGCGGTGAACATGTTCAATTGCAGGATAGTTTTGTGATGTCCGAAGGCGTGGCAGACCTGAGTGATGGATTGGTCGAGGCGATACTTCCGGAGTTTCAAGAAAGTACGAAAGAGGAAAAAGGAGATGGCTCTGCTCTCTCCATTGTCCAGTCGCATTTTTATCCTGAGCTGTTGGATGCAGTTGTTGCCGAAATCGAAGGACTGGTTTCGGCTGGCATCCCGCCTTCCGGGATCGTCATCCTCGCCCCCTACCTTTCCGATGCCCTGCGCTTTTCGATCACGCACAGGCTCGAAGCAAGGAACATCCCCTGGCGTTCGCATCGTCCGTCACGGTCGCTGCGCGATGAGCCGGCTTCCCAGGCGCTGATCTCGCTTGCCGCGCTGGCGCATCCGCATTGGAGCATCCACCCGCCAAAGTTCGACGTGGCATACGCGCTGATGCAATCCATCGACGGACTCGATCTGGTCCGCGCCCAGTTGCTGACCGAGATCGTCTATCGTCAGCGCGACCTGCAACTCTCCGCCTTCGATCAGATCAAATCCGATGTGCAGGAACGGATCACGTTCTCAGTGGGGAATCGGTATTCGACTCTTCGGGATTGGCTGCTGGCTTATCGCGAAACCGACCAACTGCCCCTCGATCATTTCTTCCGCAAACTGTTTGGCGAGGTGCTGTCACAGCCGGGGTTTGGGTATCATCGAAATTTTGACTCGGTGCGTGTGGCGGCGAGCCTGGTGGAATCGGTGAGGAAGTTTCGCCTTGCATTGGACCTGACAGGTCTTGGAGATCTGCCGGGTCTCGGGCGCGAATACATCCAGATGTTGCAGGATGGCGTCATTGCCGCCTCGTATCTCGAAGGCTGGCGTTCCGAAGACAAGGACGCGGTACTCGTCGCGCCTGCCTACACCTTCCTGATGATGAACCGCCCGGTGACGATCCAGTTCTGGCTCGACATCGGTTCGGGCGGATGGTACGAGCGCTTGTCCCAGCCGTTGACTCATCCGTATGTGTTGTCGCGGGGTTGGCAACCGGGGCGCGTCTGGTCGGATGCGGATGAAGTGCAGGCGGACAGGGAATCGCTGGCGCGGCTGGCCTCCGGTTTGTTGCATCGCTGCCGCGAGCGGGTTTACATCTGTCTCTCTGAATTGGGCGAAAGCGGATTCGAACAACGCGGCGAACTCCTGCGCGCCTTCCAAAAAGTATTGACTTCAGGATCGACAGAATAAAAAGGAGACGGGATGAAGAGGTTGTTGTCTGTCTTTCTGTTGTTCGCCATTTTGTCATTGCACACACAACCTGCTTTTGGTCAATCTGACGGACCGCAGATCTCACTGTTGGATCGCAGTGGCAAAACTGTTACCTCCATCATCGATGGGAATCAGGTCCGCTTGCGGATTCGGTTGGACGCGGATGTCAACGCGCAAACACGGATCGCGTTCACGACCCCGAATGTGGATGGACCGCTGGCGGAATGCGTCATCCAAACCGGATCGGACTCTTGTGACACGCCTCCCTTCCACGCCCTGGGCTGGTACTGGGACCCGGACGGGAGCGCGCAGACTCAGCGGATGATCCAGGCCTCGGTGAACGGGAGTCAGGCTTCGGGGAGTCTGACCGTGAACGTCATCCCGCGCCCGGTGGTGATGGTGCACGGATTCAATTCCGATTACACCGCATGGACGAATTATCTTGGTCCGAACGGTTATCTGGCGGAACTCGGCTTGCAGGGATTCGCGGTGGGGGACGGGCAGGTGCCGGGCGTGATGGATACGGGGAGTTTGAGCGACCCGTTCAAGCGGACGAATTCGATCGCACAGAACGCCGTCATCCTGGGCGAATACATTGATAATGTACAAAAGGTGACCGGCGCCGAAAAAGTGGACCTGCTGGTGCACAGTATGGGCGGCATGATCTCGCGCTATTACCTCGACCGCGTGATGACGGACGATAACGTCGCGCAGTTGATCATTTTGGGCACGCCGATGGCTGGCTCGGCTTGTTCGATCTTGCCCGCCTCGCTGGGGATGATGCTGCCTGCCACGTTGGAGATCCAGCCGGGCTACATGGTGAACGTTTTCAATCAACAGATCGTAAAGCGGCAGGGCGTGCCGTTCTACGCGCTGGCAGGGAAGAAACTATTGGATGCTGTGGCTTCGCCCTGCACGCCTGTCCCGTCGGATGTGGTCGTTACGGTTGACAGTGTCAAGGCGATCCCGATGCCGGTGGAGGAAATTCCGTTATTGCATATCGAGTTAAATACTTCGCGCGAGGTCTTCGATGGATTCGTCACGCGGCACTTGAAGACTCCGCCGGGTGGATTCGAAGTGGCTGTCGATCCTCCTCCCGGTTCGAACGCGCCCGCTTCACAGCAGTTTTCACGCGTGTACACGGGTCACGTGAACAAAGGTGAAACACAGGAGGTGGTCATCAACATTGACCCGAACGTCACGGTGGCAAACTTTGCGTTGTTCGATACCACGCGTTCCCTGGATACGGTCGTGACCGGCGCGAGCGGCAACCAGATCCAACTTGACCCGCTTGCGAACGGAGTGATCCGCATCGACGACCCTTCGACGATGATCTATCTCGGTTATGGATTCCGTCAACCACGGCCGGGACGATGGGTTGTCACGCTCGAAACGACGGACGCCACACCCGCCTCGGGCGCGGACTTTGCGATTGCCGCGCGTTTCGACGGCGGCGCGCTGCTGCAAGCGACTCAAGACCTCACCGTCACGCGCGTGAACCAGTCTGTGACCATCACGGGTTCGCTCACCGCAGATGGTGCACCGATCCCCCTGACGAGCGCCGAAGCGATCATCCGCGCGCCGGATGGCTCGACAGAGACGCGGGTGATGAGGATAAACGGCAATCAGGCGGAGGTGGAGGTCGCGCCGCGCATGTCCGGGATCTATGGGATCGAGGTCAATGTGCTGGCGCAGACCGCGGAGGGGAATACCATTGACCGCGCCGCGTTCCTGACCCTCGATGCCGAACCGACCTGGTTCGAGACTTCAAGGAATCAAATCCTTGCGGTGGCGTTGATCCTGGGGCTGCTGGTTGTATCGGTCATTTTGGCGCGGCGACGAAGATCGATCCGCCGCTGAGAGTGCGAAGGTCTGAAGCATATCCCTGCAGGCATCATGGCAAACGACTCCAAGCGTTCGATCCAAATTGCCATTGTCATCATTGGCATCATCGCGGTTTGCGGGGTGGTTGCTGCTTTCGCTTATTTATTGGCGCCACCAATTTTTAAGTCGTCTCCAATGGAAATGCAACCAACATCAATTCCCTCGAGGCAGTATCAGCCGGAAGTCATTCCGCCTCCAACCTATACGCCGAAGCAGACTTCGACGATTTCGCCAACCGGTACACCTGCAGTCATCTTTACGCCGACGGCGACACCGTTATCCCTGTCGATCAATGGACCGTTGCCGGATTTGATCGTGAGCGGCATCAGCGATCCGGTCTGCGCTCCGGAATTATCCGGCACAACCATCAGGTTTATCGTCTACGTTAAGAATATCGGTCGTGCGCCCACGCGCTCGTTTGGTCTGTTCGATGTCGGTGTATCCCTGATCATCGGTCAACAAAAATATGGGCTTGAGGAATGGAGGACAAAGTTCAATGGGGTGGTTGGAAACACTGATCTGCAGGTTTTCAATCTTAAGCCCAACGCGGACGCCCGATTCACAGTTGTCATTGATCTGAAGGGGAACAAAGACTTTGGCGTTGAAGTGACCGCCAACTCAAGCGAGAATCCCATCCGTGAAGCGGACATGACGAACAACACGCTGATAAAATACTTTTCAACATATTGTTATTAGAGGCTGTCGCATCGGGCAACGGGAATTGCGCCATCATGCCCTGAAAGGGTATGATGTGCTTATATGTGAATGGTAATTCGGGTAATATTGCCTGTGGAGGCTGAAAATGCTTGATGCCAAAGATATCATAACCATCATCCTAGCCCTTTATGGTGCTGTTCTTTCTAGCGTATTGGCAATTCGTGAGATAAAGAAAGAGAAAAGAACAATTGCCTTATTTATTGATTTCTATGTTTGGGAGAGTTCATTTAAACTCACGGTTGTAAACATTGGACATAGACCTGTGACACTTGCAGGTGCAGGTATTATGTATTTCAAGAAGTATCGTATGAGATGGTTTGAACTTGATGAAAGACCTTTTGATTTGGCTAGGGAGAACCCAGGAAAATTTCCGTTAACTTTAAATGATGGCAATCATGTCGCACTTGCAATTCCAAGTGTTGTAGATGCCCTAGAGTGGACAAATGGATTGAATAAGGGAGAAGCATATGTTCGAGATGTTGAAGGCAATATTTATAAGACAAGTAGGATTCGAAGATATAACTCCAAAGCAGATGCATACGAGTAGCAATTTTCTAAATTGGCTTTTGCACATAAATAAATGACACTTCCCTTCACCCCTCGACCCTCCCAACAAAACATCCTCCGCTACAGTGGCGGGCGGCTGGGCATTGCCGCCGTTCCTGGCGCGGGGAAGACGCATATCCTCTCCGCGTTGGCGGCGCAGATCATTCAAAGCGGTGCGCTTGGCGACGATCAGGAAGTGCTCATCGTTACGCTCGTCAATTCGGCGGTGGATAATTTCGAAGCACGCATCAAACGCTTCTTCGATAACCCGCTTCAGGCGCTGTACAAATATCGCGTCCGCACACTGCATGGGCTGGCACATGACATCGTCCGCGAGAAACCTGCCAGCGTGGGACTTGAAAATCGTTTCAGCATCATTGACGAGCGTGAGGCGGGCTTCATCCGCCGCGAGTCGGTCAATGCGTGGCTGGCGTCGCATTCGTTGGATGATTACCTCGACCCCGCGATGGATCAATCCAAAACGGATTGGGTCAAACGTCAGCAACTGCCTGACTTATTGGACTCCCTTGCTCTGGCTTTTATCCGTTCCTCCAAAGATCGCCTCCTGACTCCTGAAAGCCTGCGCGCCAAACTGGATGTTTCTCCTGCGCCTCTGCCTCTTGCGGAACTCGGCTACAGCATCTACGCGGACTATCAGCGTGCCCTCGCCTATCGTGGCGCCGTGGACTTTGATGACCTCATCCGTCTGGCGTTGACCTTGCTCGAAAGCGACGAAGAATTTTTGGAACGCTTGCGTTATCGCTATCCGTTTATTTTGGAGGATGAAGCGCAAGATTCGAGTCTGACGCAGGAGAGGATACTTTCACTTCTCAGCGGTGGTCGAGTAGCGCAGCGTATCGAGACCACAGGTTTGCAGGGAACTGCTGGCCTCGATACGGGCTCCGCCCACTCGACCAGCGACTTGGGCGGCAACTGGGTCCGTGTTGGCGACCCCAACCAAGCCATCTTCGAAACCTTCACCACTGCCTCCCCTGAACTCTTGCGAGCGTTCATTCAAAATAATCCAAGCGTGGATATGCCCGAGTCGGGACGATCACAACCATCGATCCTTGCGTTGGCGAATCATCTCATTGATTGGGTAATGACTTCGCATCCCGATCCCAACGCGCGGACGGCGTTATCCGTGCCGCATATCGTTCCCGTCCCTGAAGGTGACCCGCAGCAGAATCCGCCCGATGACCCAGAGGGGATCAAGTTCATCAGCAAGCGATATACGCCTGATGAAGAAATGGAAGCAGTGGTCAAGTCCATTAAGGGATATGTCGATTCGATCTGGGATTTTCCTGATGACGATAAGCCGACCATTGCCGTGCTGGTGCCCCGTAATGCCCGCGGTGTGGAAGTGGTCAATGCGCTGCGTCAAAAGGGAATCGAGCCGATCGAGTTGATCTCAAGTACGAGTGAGACGCGGGCGGCGGCAGGGTCGTTGAGTTATTTGTTGGCGTATCTGGCGGATCCACAATCGGCGAGGAAGTTGTCGAAGGCGTATGAGGTGTGGCGCAGGGATTGGAGGGAAGGAGCCGCTGGTCGAGTAGTTCCGAGTGACAACGAGGAACGTACACTTGCACCTGGCGCAAGTGCAGGTGTCGAGACCAATGCGGCGGATGAAATGGGTGGTCTCGATATGCCTTCGGCTGACGCCTCAGGCTACTCGACCACCGAGTTGCTTGGAACAGTGACAAGGCTTTTGAAAAAGATCGTTGATGTGGAAAACTTCATCGCGCCACAAAATGCCAATGACTGGCTGGCAGTTATCGGTGAGAGTGAGGCGGAGCAAGTCATCCAAGAATTAAGCGCGTTCCGAGTCAATGTCCAGCGATGGTTGAACGCGGTAATTCTGCCCATCGATCAATTGGTGCTGACGCTGGCGCAGGATGTGTTCAGCGAAGCGTCGGATCTGGCGCTGGCGCATAAACTGGCGCTGGTGCTGAGACAGGTGGCGGACGATCATGCGGATTGGTGCCTGCCTGAGTTGACGTCGGAACTGGCGGTGATCGCGAAGAACGAACGGCGCTTCATCGGGTTCTCATCGGATGATTCGGGCTTTGACCCCGAACGCCATCGCGGACGGGTGGTGGTGACGACGATGCACAAGGCGAAGGGGCTGGAGTGGGACCGCGTGTATTTGATGTCGGTCAATAATTATGACTTCCCGTCGAACATGCCGAACGACCGTTTTATTTCGGAGCGTTGGTTCGTGCGCAGCGGATTGAATCTCGAAGCGGAGGCGCTGGCGCAGTTGACTGCGTTGGGGTCTCGATACGGCGACGTTGGTCGAGTAGGACAAAGTCCGTATCGAGACCAGTCGCCTACTCGACCACCGCATGATGAGTATGACTGGTATGAGGAAGGCGCAGCGACGTTGCGCTCACGATTGGATTATGTGAAGGAACGCCTGCGCCTGTTCTATGTGGGCATCACGCGCGCAAAGCGAGAGTTGATCGTGACGTGGAATTCAGGCAGGCAGGGCGATGCGACGCCGAGTTTGCCATTGAGTGAGTTGATGGGTTGGTGGGAGGGGGGGAGTAATATTCATTTAGGGTAATGCTGCTCAATCGATCTGGAATAATGATCTTAAATCGATTGTTGAAGAAAAAGTGTCCTCATATCCAGCAGATATAATGTTCCAACCATTATCGATTTCTTCATTAGCGACAATGTGACCAGTCACGATAATTTCCCTTTTTGGTTCAAGGATTAGATAATCCCAATAGACCCACCATGAAGGAGAATTGTCTTGTTCCAAAATGGGAGCTTGCACAAATACGGCTGGTTTGCGATATTGCTCTAGATTTGAAACAAGTTCTCCATTAATATATAGCGAGTATGAAATTAAGTTTGCTCCCTTCTCTGCTAATTCTGCGGTTTTGGCTCCCCATCGCAACCGCACCACCAAAGGCTCGAATTCTTTTAATTCGGTTAGATCATTAAGACAATTGCATGACGGATATATAACAATATATCCTGTTGAAGGATCTCTCGGTAAATCAGAAATGATTTCTATTGTTTGGGTAGCAAATGAAGACGAAGTTGGTGATGTAGTTGAAATTGTAGTTAACGGTGTAAGCGAAGAAGGAATTGGTGTTTCTGTTTCTTTTTCTTGTTCAGTTTGTTCTATCGGACGACTACCTAAATACCCAAAATAAGCAGTAATAACAGTTCCAATTAACCCTAATATAGCAATAATAATAGTATTTCGGTGGCTAATATTAGCTAAGACAACATCTTTATCGTTTTTTTCTTCTCGTTGTCGTTTTGGTTTGTTATTCATTTCAAGCCTTTCACTAAAATACGACAGAGTAGATAGATTAAGGTATTATACAGTGTTTGATGTGACATAAAAGTTAGGAATCGAAAAACGATCTTGGGATGTGATGTCCACGAGACCGTTTTTTTGTTGTGGTACAATGCTAAGTAGAATTAGAAAATTGCTTAGCAAGGAGATTTTATGGCTACCACCTCTGTCAAAGTCAGCGCAAAGTATCAAATCGCCGTTCCGCAGATCGCGCGCAAGAAATTGAATATCAAAAAAGGCGACCGTCTGCTCGTGGATGTACAGGACGGTGTCATTGTTTTAATCCCTGAACCCAAACGATACACCAATTATCTTCAAGGTTTGCATAGTGAAATCTGGAAAGGCGTGGATACAAAGAAATATCTCAATCAGGAGCGCGGGGCATGGACGGATTCAACAAACGGCTAGCGAAGGCAAAAGTCATCGGGCTGGATACATCGGTTTTTGTTTATTTCCTTGAGGAAAACCCGCGTTATGCCTCGTTGGCTCAAATTACTATCAAGGGTATTGAAGATGGCAAGTGGCAGGGCGTGACATCTACAATTACGCTGATGGAAATCACTGTCCGCCCGTGGCAGTTGGAGAATGAATCAGCCGCACGTGAATATGAGGCTATTCTCGTTCACTTCCCGAACCTGACGATTGTTGACGTAGATCGCAATATCGCTCGTGCGGCGGCGCAACTGCGGGCAAAGTATAAAGTCTCTCCGCCTGATGCGTTGCAGGTGGCGGCAAGTATTTCTTACGGGGCAAACGCGTTTTTGACCAATGACAAAAGATTGTCGAAGTTGGAAGAGGTGGTCGATATCATCGTGATGGATGATTACTTGGAATGAATCAAAAACGGTCTCGGGATACGGTCGTTCGTTGACCGGTCAGCGAACGACCGTTTTTGGACCAAATCCATCTCATTTGAGGGGTAAAATGACTTCCATGGAAAACATCCTCACGGATTTTACCGACACAGCCTCCGTCAAGGTTTCGATCAAGGAGAATTGGAAGAACTATCATTACTTCCTCGGGCGCGCGCCCAGCGTGGAACTGTCCATTGGCAGGTATCTGACCTGGTTGGTCACGAATATGCCCGATCATTTTATGAACCTGGTCATCTGTACGGAAATGCCTCAGGAGGGCATCGAGACTCTCGTAAAAGAGGCTTTGGATCATTTCAAATCCTTGAATATCAAAAAACTCTCATGGCTGGCAGAGGCAGGCATCCCTGCACAGGAGATCAAGAAGCATCTGCTGGCGAACGGGCTGACCTTCCGCGAATCCTATGCGGCAGAAATGGCGATCGATCTGACCGCAATGTCCGCAGATCGCCCCCTGCCGGATGGGCTAGAGATACGGTTGGTGGAGGATGATACATCCTTGCGGCAATGGATCCATGTTGCGAGCGTTGGGTTCGGAGTCCCGGTTGAGATGGAGGAGATCTGGTTCGAGTTCTTTAATTATGCGGCGTGCCGGACCCCGTTCCAAACCTATCTGGGGTTGTTGGATGGAAAGCCGGTAGCCACGTCACAGTTATGCAACTCCGCTGGGGTGGCGGGGATCTACAACGTCACTTGTCTGCCTGAAGCGCGCAAACGCGGGATCGGTTCTGCGCTAGTCCTCAGTCCCTTGCTTGCCGCCCGGAAAACCGGGATGAAAATCGGAGTCCTACAATCCTCCTCCATGGGCTATAACGCATACCGGAGACTCGGGTTTCAAGACTTTGGGCAATTGAGCGTTTATTTGTGGAATCAGAATGAGGTCTCAAGATGAAAATCGCTCCCGGGATGCGGTCGTTCGTTGACCGGTCCGCGGAACCGTTTTTATTGTGGTAGAATTTCAGAAATTCTGAAATTCAGATTTTCTGGAGAAAGCTATGGCTATTGTTCAAATGAGAGGTAAGGGAACGATCACTTTCCCTGCCAAATTGCGGAACAAGTATAAACTTCAAGAAGGGGAAGTATTCACCATCATTGATTTGGGTGGTGGGTCTTTTCTGCTTAAGCCAAAAGTATTGGAAGTGGATAAGTTTGCCAGTCGCATTGCGAAGCGGCTCAAAGAAGAAAATGTTTCGCTTGACGATTTGTTGCAAACGTTGGATGAAGAGCGTAAAACATATTACCAGGAAAACTATGTCAAGAAATAAGCTTTGGGGGCATCCTCCATGCCAAAACTAAACATATTTCTTGATATCAGCGCTTTGATAGCGGGCGCCATTTCCGAATCAGGCGCGGCCCATGTTTTACTTCAACTCGGGGAAAGTGAAGATATTTTGCTGACGATCAGCGAAATGGTCGTTGCTGAATCTGAAAGATCAATTGCCAAAAAATCTCCTCGTAATCTGAATGATTTACGAACCCTTATTAAGACAGCGAAACTGAGAATAGTTGGCGATCCTTCGAAGAAGGAGGTGAAAGCCAATCTGTATTTAATTGAGGATCCATATGATGTGCCAATCCTGCTTGCGGTGATGAAGGCAAAGGTGGATTACCTCGCCACGCATAATCGCAAGCATTTTCTTGATGATCCAAAAGTTGCAGAAAGAGCGGGAATTAAGATTGGAACGCCGGGGGAGGCTCTTGCCTGGATTAGAGAAAATTTGAGTTCAGTATGAAAGAGATTATGGGTTATCGGGTGTAGAATCAATCATTCGTTGAGTCCCTTACTTTAGGAGTAGCGTATGGACGAGAGACCCAAAGACAACTGGACGAACGGGGATTTGTATGAAGACTACATGGGGCGTTGGAGCCGCTACGTAGCGCGCGAGTTTATCAATTGGCTGTCCCTCTCTGCGGGCGGTGAATGGCTGGATGTAGGCTGTGGGACTGGCGCCCTCAGCCAGACGGTTCTTGACCTGGCCAAACCTGCTTCCATTAAAGGAATTGATCGCTCCGAGGGCTTTGTGGAGTTTGCGAGGGAGCGTGTGGGGGATGAACGAGTCCGCTTTGAGGTGGAGGATGCTGAAACGATCACGGATGCCAATGAATCATTTGATGCAGTCGTTTCCGGACTCGTCCTTAATTTCATTCCCAACCCTGAACGCGCCTTTGCAGGAATGACACGCGTCACGCGATCGGGTGGGGTGGTGGCGGTCTATGTCTGGGATTACGCCGAGGGGATGCAGTTCATCCGTCATTTCTTCGAAGCGGCGATCGCACTGGACCCGAAAGCTGTCGAGCATGACGAAGGTCCGCGTTTCCCGATCTGCCGCCCGGACGCGTTGCGTCAACTGTTTGAGTCGACCGGGCTGCGGAATGTGGAAGTCCGCCCGATTGAAGTCCCCACTGTGTTCCGCGACTTCGACGATTATTGGAATCCATTTCTTGCGGGCGTGGGACCTGCGCCAGCGTATGCGATGTCACTCAGTGAAGAGCACCGTGCTGCACTGCGTGAACGGATCCGTGCGGGGCTGCCCTACAATTCGGATGGTTCGATCTCGCTGTCGGCGCGGGCGTGGGCGGCACGCGGCATCCGCTGAGTGTTGAAAATGGATAACGGTATCAGCTTGTCATGTCCGCGAGACCGCTGATGATCTTCCCTCCCGGGCTCATGCCAACTGTGATATGCTCGGGAAAAATTTAGAGGTGCCACATGTTCAAATCCAAAAGCAGACCGATCGCCACGCCCCAGGCGGAACATCTCAAACTGGTGGGCATCCTGGCGATGTTGTGGGGGAATGACGAGTTCGATCTTCCGCCCATCGAGCGCAGTTCCCTGGTCATGGGCATGGGCTTTCACGACCGCGGTTACGGCGTGTTGGATAATTTTCCCATCGGCGGCATGAGCGAGGAGGAATGGAACGGGATCGCACGGCGCGGCTTTTCCATGCAATATTCGGATGTGGTCGCCGATACCATTGCCAAATACCACGTCCGGCGGCTGGCAAGTCACGATGACTCTGCGGAGCGCAAGGCGATGACTGCCGAGTTTTCGCGGGCGATTGACGAACAACTCAAACGGCATGACCTGTCGAAGGAATTGTTCGACCGCATCGACCGCATCACGAACCTGTGTGACAAGATCTCGTTCGATTTTTGCATGGACGTTCCCGATTCGGGCGAAGTCGCGATCTTTCCGCGCAACGATTCGGATCAGGAAGTGACGGTTCGATACCGCGTGGAGAACGGCGTGATCCGCGTCACCCCGTGGACCTTCTCGGTGGATTCTTATAAAGGTTATCTGACCGCCTATCATCTGGATGGTTACCCCGAACGGCTCGATCCCATCATTCTGCCTTTTCGTTTGGAGAAGTGACGGTTCTTCTTTGCGGTGTGGAATAACGGTCTCGGAAGCCGGGTCGCCGGGACCGTTATCAATTCTGCGGTTCGCATCCGAAAATCAGCGTATTCGTGTCAGTATGTAGTACAATGAATATGTAAGAGTTTGACAATTTTGTTCGCGCCAATTCACGTTATGGGGGAACGGGAAGTCAGCAGGAAACGAAATCTTGAAAACTCCGAATTGAGTCCGATCATCTTTATACTCTCTGAGGAGACCCTTATGAACAATCAGAAATCGAAATTCGATCAAAAATGGAAATTGATCCGCGGGCAATCCACGGAATGGTTCAGTTTATTGGGCGAGCACGACCTGAAAAAAGTGGACAAGGCGGCTGACAAACAGGAAAAGTTCCTGACCATGCTTCAGATCAAGTATGGATATACGCGCCAGCAAGCCACGGAAGAGGTCAACCGGCGTTGGGCGGCGTTTTATCGGGCGCAGAACAAGGTCACTGCGTAGGCTGTAACGGAATTGAAATTCATCCATTGTTGTTGAACATTCGCCGCGGTCATGGACCGCGGCGAATGTGTTCATTTCACGTATAATCATCGGGTGGAGGCAAACGTGAATACATACTACATCAACAAAACTGTGGAACTGTCATTCGAGGAAGCGATCGGGCGGGTAACGGAGGAACTCAAAAAGGAGGGGTTCGGGGTTCTGACCGAGATCGACGTGCAAGCCACGTTGAAGAAAAAACTGGATGTGGACTTTCGTCCGTATAAGATCCTCGGCGCGTGCAATCCGCCGTATGCGCACCGGGCATTGCAGGCGGAGCGTCATATCGGCGTGATGCTGCCGTGTAATGTCATCGTGCAGGATGCGGGGGAGGGCAGGTCGGAGGTCGCGGCGATCGATCCGCTTGTGGCGATGTCACGCGTGGACAACCCTGCGCTGATGCCGGTGGCGGAGGAGATCAGCGCAAAACTTCAGCGCGTCATTGCAAATCTATGAAACACAGCCCCGGCGGATCCGTCGGGGCTGGCTATTTCGTCAAGGCGGAAACAGCCGCGGCTGAGTCGTTGAACGTCGGGATGATCAACGGGATGCCCGTCATCTCCAGCACATCTGCCACGTTCCTTTGCGGGTTGAGCAACACCATCCTTCCGTTGCGGAGCGACAGGGATTTGGCTGTGTTGATCAGCAGGGGAATCCCGATGGACGAGATGTAGTTCACCTTCGAAAGGTCCACCAGCACGCGCGCATTCTCTCCCGCGCACCGACGCACAAATTCGACCTCGATGCTTCGCGTCCCCGCCAGGTCCAGTGCGCCGGAGAGTTTGAGCAGGCGGATGCCGTTTTCCATTTCGCTGTACCGCAGTTTCATGATCTGTGCCACTCTCCGTTAAAATTGTACAACAGGAATCAAGGAATGAAAAAGGCTCCGGAGTCAAATCCGAAGCCTTTCTGATACGATCCATTTTCTACATTATAGATACATGGAAGGTTTTTTGCCTTGTTCCCTCTGGCTTTGTCGAATGGCGAGGACTTTCTCCGTCGTCCTGGACAGCCCCCAGAGGATGAAGGCGAGGGCAAGTGTAAATAGAAAAGTGGTAAACATGGTGAACTCCTACGACCCCATCTTACCACAAAATTATATATAATTTATTAGAGATTCTGTGGAGCCGTATCAGTCGGTCAGGGGGACGATAATCCCATTTTCGCGGATTCGAGATCCGGGTAAATGGGCACCATCTGCGGGATGCCCACCAGTTCGAGCACATTGGCAACATTTTCCTGCGCGCCTGCCAGCACGAATTTTCCGCCTCGTTCAACCACGGATTTGGCAGTGTTGACCAGCATCGGGATCCCGACTGAGGCAATGTGACTCACCCCCGAAAGATCCACGAGCACCCGGGCATGGTCCCCTTCGCAATACCGCACAAACTGGACCTCGATGCTGTACGTCCCGTTAAGGTCCAGCTCGCCGTTCAGCCTGATCAGGCGAATGCCGCCATCCAATTCACTGTATTCGATTTCCATTCCGTTGTCCAATCGAGATCTTCGAGACTCTATTGCCAGCCGATTTTTCTTGAAGAAGTTCTAAAGATATTATAGGGGATTCCTGCCACTTTTCAATCCCGGCTGTACTTTTCCACGATCTTCCGGAGGGTGGTCAGGTTGCGCGTTGTCCCGCTCATGCCGAGTGTCTTTTCGACAAGGTTGTTCGAGAAAACGGAATTGTCCCTGTCCCTGCGCAGGTTATAAACTTCACGCCCCCTGATCGCAAAATCGTCGGCTTTGCTTTTGAACGACATTAACGCGCCTGCCGCTTTCCTCTCCGGCTTCGACTTTAGGAACACGATATGCATTGTCTCGTTTTCTTTTGGATGGAAGGGAGTCGCCTCCGCGATGGACATGATCTCCCGCATCGTCCTCACGAAAAGTTGGATCCTCTTCCCCAAGCCTTCCTCAAGCTGACGTTCGATCCGCTCCTCCAACGCGGACGCGTCGTCCTCATCCGACTCGAAGATCACGTTCCCGCTTTGGATGTATGTCCTCACATTGTCCAGCCCAAGCAACTCGAACATCTTCCGCAGTTCGTCCATTTTAATGACCGTGTTACCGCCCACATTGATCGCCCGCAGGAATGCAACATATTTGTTCATCGAAGCCTCATCCGTTGAGGGTCCGTTCGATGCGCCGGTCGGGGATCAGCCACATGATGGCGACGATCACATAGAGCGTCATGGAAATCCACGAGGCGACAAACGCCAGCGGTATGGCGGCCGTGTAGATCAGCAGGGAAATGCGTTCCTTTGTTCCATCTCCCAGCGCAATGACAAGCACGGACGTTTCGTCGTGACGTGCCATCAGCGCCCGCACCATGATGAAGTATGCCACTGCCGAGGACCAGAGCACCGCGCCGTACATCGCAACCGGGACTTTGGCGAAATGATTTTCGCCCATCCAGCCGGTCACGAACGGGACGAGGGAAAGCCAGAAGAGCAGGTGCAGGTTCGCCCACAGGATCGAGCCGTTGACCCGCTCCACAACCTGCCAGAGATGGTGGTGGTTGTTCCAGTAGATGCCAAGAAAGATGAAACTCAATATATAACTCAGGAACTTTGGGATCAAGGGTTGAAGCGCGGAAAGGTCCGCTTCATGCGGCGGTGCCAGTTCGAGCACCATGATCGTGATGATGATGGCGAGTACGCCATCGCTGAAAGCCTCAAGTCTTCCTTTTCTCATTCGTCTGCTCCATGGAAGTCTTTGATATACAAATCTCCCAACACCATTGGGAGATTTGTGACCGGTAAATGAAATGCATTGGAGAGTCACCGGAAGGTGAACAGGTTGTCGAAGCCTCCGATCTCGAAGATCTCGCGCATGTTCTCGTTACAGTTTAATAGAATGAGCGATTTCCCGGCGGCATCCACTTCCTTTTGGAGCGATAGAAGTGCACGGATGCCCGCTGAATCCAGGAACGTGGCGCTGATAAAATCGACATGGATCTCTCCGACCTGCCCGGCGGACAGGACTTCGCTGTTCGCCTTCTTGAATTCCTCCTGTGTCGAATAGTCTATCCCGCCTGAAAGGACAATGCTGGCTACGCCACCGTTGAATTTTACGGTTATCGTCATGGCAGACTCCTTTGTGTATTTTCATAGCATACCACAAGATATGCCCCGCGGAACGTGCCTGTTTCCACTTCGCCGGGTCGAGTTTGTTCGATTTCGTACAATCTTCCAATCTTCCTTCAATGGACAGGCACGCCGTCACCACAAAGTAATAATCTTCCATCAAGGGATGGAAGATTTATTCGCAGGCAATCAATTGGGAGGGTAAAGGATCTGCTATCTTAAGACCTTATACGTCAGGAGATGAACTGCGAAGAGTTTTAAATCTCTTTCTCCTATCGTATATTGGCTTGACGCGGAATGTTTTTGCGGTGTTCTTATTGCGGTACGTGGTAATGACCTCCAGAGCGCCATCCTGTGCGAACCCGGTCAGTACACCCGTCCCTTCGAGTCTTGTGATCTCAGACCTGGTCCGATCTTCGGGCGGGATGTCCCTTTTTCTCAAAACGTAGACTGTAATTCCAGTTGTGTGAATGCGTTCCCCGTATGCCAGCACGTATTCCAGATTATCAATTGATAAATTTCGTTGCGCCATTCGACGAACAGCATGCTTGGTAAGGTTGAAAGTTGATGACATTTCTTGCCGTATCCTTCTGATGATTCAATTTTGCATTTTATATAATGGTCACCTGTCGTGTAAGATCATAATGTCCATGAGATTGTGGTGGTGAAATTTATGTCATGCCTGGTGACGGGGCTGCTTTGCAAATCCTTTTCAAAATTCATCCCTCACCCCTTATAATTACCCCGCCAAACGCAACCTCAACAGCACACCCACGAACTGGAAAACCAATGACCCAACTCATCGAATGCATCCCCAACTTTTCTGAAGCGCGGCGTCCCGAAGTGATCGACCAGATCGCCGCCGCCATCACCTCCGTCGAAGGCGCGCGCCTGCTAGATCGCTCCTCCGACCTCGACCACAACCGCACCGTGCTGACCTTTGCCGGTCCACCGTTCGCGGTGGAGGAAGCCGCCTTCCGCGCCATCAGGACCGCTGTCGAACTCATCGACCTCGACCAGCATACCGGCGAGCATCCGCGCATCGGCGCGACGGACGTCTGTCCGTTTGTGCCGCTGTCCGATGCTACGATGGAGGATTGTGTCGCCATTGCCAAACGCCTGGGAGAACGCGTCGGTAACGAACTCAGCATCCCGGTCTATTTATATGAAGCGGCGGCGACGCGTCCCGAACGGACGAATCTCGAAAACATCCGCCGTGGTCAATACGAGGGGCTCAAATCCGAGATCGAATCAAACCCCGAGCGCAAACCGGATTTCGGTCCCGTCAAACTGCCCAAGGCGGGCGCAACCGTCATCGGCGCGCGCGCGCCGCTCATTGCCTTCAACGCCTACCTCACCACCGACGATGTGGATATCGCCAAAAAGATCGCCAAAGCCATCCGGCACTCCTCGGGCGGTTTGCGTTACGTCAAGGGTTTGGGCTTGCTCGTTGAAGGGCGCGCCCAGGTCTCGATGAACCTCACCAACTTTCGTGAAACGCCGGTTGCGCGCGTGGTGGAATTCATCCGGCGTGAGGCGCAGCGCTACGGCGTTGGCATTCATCATTGCGAACTCGTGGGTCTGATCCCACAGGAGGCACTGGTGGATGCGGCGGTCTGGTACACCCAACTGGATGCGTTTTCGAAGGAGCAGATCCTTGAGTCCAGGCTTTATTCCACCGCCACCACCAACGCTTCGGACTCCCCTCAACGTGTCACCTTTATCGAACAACTTGCCGCCCCGACGCCGACTCCCGGAGGCGGCTCCGCCGCCGCGTACGCGGGCGCGATGGGCGCGGCGCTCGTTGCCATGGTCGCCAGCCTCACCATCGGCAAGAAGAAATACGCCGAGGTCGAAGCCGAGATGCAAGCCATTCGAGTCGTGGCGGAGAATCTGCGCAAGGAACTTGCGCTTGCCGTGGAGGACGATGCGGGGGCGTTCGAGACTTTGATGGCGACCTATAAACTGCCAAAAGGCACGGAGGAAGAACAAGCCACACGCAACAATGCGATCGTGAACGCCACGCTCAACGCCGCGCACGTCCCTTTGCATGTCGCGGGCGATGCGGTCAAAGTGATGGAACTTGCCATCAAATGCGCGAAGCATGGAAATGTCAACGCGATCAGTGATGCCTTGTCCGGTTTTGCCATGTCCCGCGCCGCGCTGACCGCCGCGGGTTATAACGTGCGCATCAACATCAACTCGCTCGAGGATCGATCCGCTGGCGAGAAGATGCTGAACGAACTGACGGAATTGGAATTCGAGGCCGATAAACTCGAACTCGAAATCCAGGCGGTGATGAAGGAGCGCGGTGGGATCTGACATGTCATTGCGAGCGGCGCTTCAGTGCTGTGCAGCAATCTTTTCAGAATCCGGAGATCGCTGCGTCATTTGGGCGGAACGTGTTGCATTCAAACAAGTCCTGGGTCTTGCAGCGACACAGGCGATCATTTTCTTTCTACTCACTTCCTGTGCGCCTGCGGTGAGACCTGTCGCGGCGGAGTCTTTGCCGACCCTCACAGCGACTCAGTCCATCATCGTTGTACCTGAATTCACACCGACATTCATTTCGCCATCGACAACCGCCACGCAAATTGCGTGCGATCCTTTCGTCGAAGATTTCTGTATCAGCGCGGGGCACTTCATCTTTCAGAATCCGATCTTCCGACCCGGCAACACATCCGTGGACATTACCTATCGTTATGGTTCAACCCAGGACGGGAAACGCGATCCGCATCACGGGGTGGAATTCCTGAACAAGTTTGGGACGCCAGTCCATGCCGCGGGGGATGGGGTGGTACAGTTCGCAGGTCCGGATAAAGAAGCGTTGTACAGTCCCTGGGCGGATTTCTATGGAAACGTTATTGTCATCCGTCACGCGGACGAAATGTACACGTTGTATGCGCATCTTTCGAAGATCGAAGTGGAAGCCGGAGATGAAGTCAGGGCTGGCGATTTGATCGGGGAGGTCGGTCAGAGTGGCGTGGCGACAGGGAGCCATTTGCATTTTGAGGTCCGCCGCGGCGGTGATGGGACGGATTATTTCTCGACGCAAAACCCTGAATTGTGGGTGATCCCAAATAAAGAAAAAGGGACTTCACTTGGAGCGATGGCGTTTTCCATTGTTGATGGAAACTCCGATTTTCAATTCGCCGAGTTCACCGCCCGATATCATCTTAATAAGAACGGTCCCAAGGTGAAATCGTATTATGTCGTCACCTATTCCAAGGATATGATCAATGGGGATGAGAACGCCGCGTTGGGCGATCTGCCGCCCGGGTTGTATCGTGTCGCCTTGAAATTCAACGCTCGGATCTACGAACGCTGGGTTGAAGTAGACTCGGGGAAACTCACGCAGGTCGTGTTTGTTGTGGAATAATATTTTGGTTTATATCATTCCGAGCGAAGTGAGGAAACCCGCCGCGCGGCGGTGGAGTATCTTCGCTCAGGGTGACACAATGGAGAAACTATGGGACTGAAACCTGATCACTGGATCCGTAAGATGGCGCTGGAACAAAAAATGATCGAACCATTCGTTGATGGGCAGGTGCGCAACGGGGTGATCTCGTATGGCGTTTCCTCCTACGGATATGACATACGTGTGGCGGACGAGTTCATGATCTTTACGAATGTCCATTCCGCCATTGTTGATCCGAAACATTTTGACACGAAATCCATGTTCGAATTCAAGGGTGACGTGTGCATCATCCCACCCAACTCATTTGCGCTGGCACGGACGGTTGAATACTTCCGCATTCCGCGCAAGGTGCTGACGGTCTGTTTGGGCAAATCCACGTATGCGCGCTGCGGGATCATCGTCAATGTGACTCCCTTTGAACCGTGTTTTTCTGATGATACAGAAATATTGACCAAACAAGGCTGGAAGTTGGTTCGTGATGTGCAAGTGGGTGATCAGGTTCTCGGAATGGGTGCATGTGGCTGCGCTGAATGGCAGCCTGTCCAAAAGAAACAGGAATATCCATATGAAGGCGAATTAATCCATTTCGGTGGAAAAAGCATTGACCTGCTTGTGACACCAGAACACAAATTGCTTGTGCGTAAACGAATTATTGAACGCAAAAACACCAAAGGACGATATACCAATTGGTTCACCGTGCCCGCCGGTGAGTTGCGTGGAAAATATAATTATGAAATGCTCAGGGGCGTCAACTGGATGGGTACGGATGTTGGCGATCAGGTCGTCTTGAATGGCCAACTTTTTCCCGCGGATGCCTTCTTGGAGTTCCTTGGTTTATATCTTGGGGATGGGTCTTCGTATATGAACAAAGGCGGTTACCTGATAAAGATCGCTGCGTTTAAAAATCGGGAAATTAAAATTGTTGCAGATGTATTAACACGATTGGGTGTGCAGTATAACCGTTCTGATAGAGGATACCAATTCTATTCCAAAGCCTTGTATCAGGTTGTAAATCCCTTGGGGCATTCCCATGAAAAATATATACCGGATTGGGTAAAGGAACTTCCACCTGCCCGGCTTGAAAGGTTGTTGTTTGGGTTGATGAATTCTGATGGCAACAATGAAACCGAAACTTACACGACCATTTCCAAACGGCTTGCGGATGATGTTCAGGAAGTGATGTTCAAGGCGGGGTATGCGGCAATTGTGCGGGTGGCGAAACCAGAGTCGGCGCGTGAATATAATGGGCACATATTTCGAAGTAATTACCCCATTTATAAAGTTCGGCTAGGTAGGTCGCATTTGTCACCTAAAGTCAACCCGAAGATCGAAAAGGAGATTCCTTATGAGGGGATGGTTTATGATGTTACTGTTCCAGGGCATTTGATTTTTGTACGCCGAAATGGTAAAGCTGTCTGGTCGGGAAATTGTTGGGAAGGCTACGTGACGCTGGAAATCTCGAACACCACGCCGCTCCCTGCCAAGATCTACGCCAACGAAGGTCTGGCACAAGTATTGTTCTTTGAAGCAGATGAAGAATGCGAGATCTCGTATGCGGATAAGAAAGGGAAATACCAGAAGCAACAGTCAATTGTTTTGCCGAAGTTGTAGCCAATGAATTTCTCCAACCGTGTTTCCCACCTCGAAGCGGAGGGCGCGTATGCCGTGCTGGCGCGCGCGCAGGATTTGGAACGTCAGGGACGCGAGATAATGCATCTCGAATTGGGTCAACCTGATTTCTTCACGCCCGAGCATGTCAAGGAGAAAGGTGTGCAGGCGATCCGCGAGAACAAAACGCGCTACACACCGCCCGCTGGTCTGGCACATTTCCGTGAGTTGATCGCGGACTTCGCGGGCAAACAGCGAAATGTCAATATCTCGCCGAACATGGTTGTTGTTGGTCCAGGCTCGAAGGTTGGGCTGTTCTTTCCCACGCTGGCGCTGGTCGAGCCGGGCGACGAGGTCATTTATCCAGATCCGGGCTTTCCCACCTATTCCGCAATGATCGGAATCGCGGGCGGGGTGGGGGTGCCGATTCCGCTTGAGGAGGAAAATCAATTTTCATTCGATCTGGATGTCTTTGACCGAAGGATTTCTGACAAAACGAAAATGATCGTTTTGAATTCACCCGCCAACCCGACCGGCGGCGTCATTCCACTCGACGATCTGAAGCACATCGCCGAGAAAGCGCAAAAACACGACGCCTGGATCCTGGCCGATGAGATCTACACGCGACTCGTCTACGATGGGATGGGCTCCGCTCCAAGCATCGCTTCCATCGACGGGATGCTTGATCGTACGATCATAGCCGATGGCTTCTCGAAAACCTTTTCCATGACTGGCTGGCGGCTGGGATACGTGATCGCGCCTCCCAAACTGGCGGAGCGACTCGAACTGCTGGTCACGCACTCGACCGGATCCACGGCAGAGTTTACGCAATACGCCGGCATGGAAGCCTTGACCGGTCCGCAGGATTTTGTCCACGAGATGGTTACTGAATATCAAATGCGCCGTGACCGGTTGGTGGAGTTGGTCAACGCGATTCCCGGAGTCCATGCGCAGAAGCCGCAGGGCGCGTTCTATGTGTTTCCCAATGTCAAGTCGTTTGGCATCTCGGAACGGGAACTTCAGTTGCGGTTGCTCGAAGAGGAGGGAGTGGCTGTTTTGGCGGGATCAGATTTCGGTCCCGGTGGAAGCGGGTATATCCGTCTGTGTTACGCCACGTCCATGGAGGTCATTGAACGGGCGATGGAAAAGGCAACGAGGTTTTTCGCGAGGTTATAGAAGAAGGAGACCGAGGCTCACACCTCGGTCTCCTTCTTTTTACCTGCTGTTGTTATTGTTGTATGCCTTGGCATCATCCATGGCTTTTTGGACGTTCACGAAGGGCAGAACGATCAGCCCCGCAATAAAGTAAAAGATGAGCGCGAGGATTCCGTAACGCAGGCTTCCAAAAATTTGATTGGCAAGACCAAAGATCAGCGGACCTGTCCAGGAGGTGCCGCGTTCGCTGACTTCATAGAAGGAATAAAATTCTGCTTCCTTGCCATTGGGGATCATCTGGGCAAAGAGACTGCGGCTGATGGCTTGCGAACCACCCATGACCAGCGCGATGAATACTCCGAGTATGAAGAACTCCGTGATGCGTGTCTCACCTCTTAAGCCACTGTATGCATAGATCACAACGCCCGACCAGATGAAGAGACTGACGATGATGGATTGTTTGGCGCCGATCCATTTTGCGAGTTTGCCCCAGAACAAAGCGCCAAAAAATGCAACGAACTGGATCATTAGGATGACCGCAATGAGTGTATCCTGCGGAAGCTCCACACCTCCGCGGGCAATTGGCGCCGCCGCAAAAGTGGATGAAACGGCGATCACTGTTTGAATACCGTCATTGTACAGAAAGTATGCGAAAAGATATTTGAGCGTTTCAGGGAAGTGTTTGACCTCACGAAAGGTTCTCCCCAATTGTTTGAACCCAACGCTGACATAGGTTTCACCCTCTGGCAGCGCACGCGCAGCGTGGCGCGGCCTTAAGCGTGACCAGGTGATGAAGGAGAATCCCAGCCACCAGATGCCTGCAGATGCCAGGTTGATGCGTACAGCCAGATCCCCCGGCACGCCGAGATCGTCGCTAAAAATGAAGAAGGCAAGGTTGAGCGCAAGCAGAATGCCGCCGCCAAGGTATCCCATTGCCCAGCCATAGGATGAAACGCGGTCTCGTTCCTCTTCACTTGCGATATCAGGCAGGTAGGCATTGTAAAACACGATCGCTGCTCCGAAAGCAAGGTTGGCGATGATGAACAGGACGCCTCCCAGCCACCATGAACCGCCTGTTATGAGAAACATCAATATGGTTGAGACCGCGCCAATAAACGCGAACAATTGCATCATTTGTTTTCGCAGGTGGGAATAATCTGCGATCGCTCCGAGGATCGGCAAAAACAGGACTTGAAGACCAACTGAAAAGGAAACACAGTAGGGGAGGAATGAATCCGGCGCGATGGGAATTCCCAGGAAGCGTGCCATTCCATCTGAATATGCTTCTGCCGCCGTTGCCGCGAGTGATGCGATATATGGACCAAGAAATACAGTTCCCACCGTGGTACTGAAGGCTGAGTTCGCCCAGTCGTACATTGCCCAGCCGAAGATCTCACGCCTGTCATTGACCATTGCCTGCTGTGTTGCCATGCTGCTGCCTCCGGAATTGGTTTTGACGATTCTATCAGTCAAAACCCTATTTGTCTCCCTTTGTTGCGTTAAATCCGGTTTATGGTAGAATCCTGCGGTGCAAGGAACAGGGCAGAACATGGAAACTCGTATGAAAAATCCCTTGCGTATATATAAAGTTTCATATATAATCACCGTTTGCTATCCCGCCAAAAAAGTTACAGCGGGATGTCTTCGTGTGTATACCGCTTCTCGCAGTATTCCTTAAACTTGAATTGCAACTGTTACCCGGCAAGAACAAAGTTTGGGAATGAGAAACGGTCATTCGTAACGGCGCACATACCCAAGGTCAGGAGTGAACCGAATGTCTTCTACTTTGCCACGAAAGAGTTATGCGCGTATCCCGGTCAATATTAATCTCCCCAATCTGATCGAAGTCCAGCTTGATTCTTTTGAGCGCTTGAAGCGCGAAGGCCTTGGCGATCTGTTCCATGAAGTATCGCCAATCGAATCTTATAACAAGGGGATGAAGCTTTATTTTCCCAGCCGTGGTCCCGAATCCAAACAGTGGGGACTGAAATATTGGTTTGGCGAGCCGAAGCACAACATCGAAGAGTGTGTGGAACGCGACCTTACCTACGCCAGCCCGTTGTACGTTTCCGTCCTGCTGGCCGGCCCAGATATTCCTGAACCCATCAAACAGGATATTTTCCTCGGCGACTTCCCTGAGATGACCGATAAAGGCACGTTCATTATTAATGGTACGGAACGTGTCGTCGTCTCGCAGTTGATTCGTTCCCCGGGCGTTTACTTTGAGGCGCCCACGGATCGCGCGACGGGACGCCTGCTCGCCATGTCCAAGCTGATCCCCGACCGCGGTGCGTGGATGGAGTTCGAGACCCGCAAATCCGATTACATCATTTTGAAATTCAACCGCAAGCGCACTGTGCCGATCACGGTGTTCCTGCGCGCGCTGGCGGCTGTCGATGACGGCATCAAGGATTCTCCGCTCAAGACCGGCTCGGATGAAGAATTGCTGGCTTTGTTCAAAGATGTCGATAACAACCCTGAACGGCTCTTCATTGCATCCACACTCAAGCAGGAACCCGAATGGGACCTTTCCGGTGGCTTGACGATCGCCGAAGCCGCGTTGATCGAGTTCTTCCGAAAGATGCGTCCGGGTGATCCCGCCACGCTGGAAAATGCCCGCCAGTTCCTGGAAGAGCAATTGTTCGATCAGCGCCATTATGACCTTGAGCGCGTCGGTCGTTACAAACTCAATCAAAAGCTCGATCTGGAAATCCCCATTCCACATCGCACGGTCACAAAGAACGATATTATTCGACTCATCCGCCGCATGATCCAGATCAACAACGGGATCGAGCCGCCGGACGATATCGATCACCTCGGCAACCGCCGCGTAAAGACTGTGGGGGAGTTGATCCAGAACAAATTGCGGATCGGCCTGCGACGTATGGAGCGCGTGATCAAGGAGCGCATGTCCATTCGCGATCAGGAGCAGTTATCACCAGTGACGCTGGTCAACATCCGCCCGGTGGTTGCGGCGCTGCGCGAGTTCTTCGGTTCGTCACAGCTTTCGCAGTTCATGGATCAGACCAACCCGTTGGCTGAGTTACGCCACAAGCGGACTCTTTCGGCGCTGGGTCCAGGCGGCCTGCGGCGTGAACGCGCAGGCTTTGATGTCCGTGATGTGCATCACTCACACTATGGCCGTATCTGCCCGATCGAGACCCCTGAAGGTCCAAACATCGGTTTGATCGGTCGTCTGGCATCCTTTGCGCGGGTCAATGAGTACGGTTTTATAGAAACCCCTTACCGCAAGGTCTTCCGCACCATGCAAGCCGAGGATGAGCGCCTTGAAGGGCGCACGTTGCGCGAGAATGTGGTCGATCCCAAAACCGAGGAAGTGCTGTACAAGGCTGGTGAAAAGATCGACGCCAGGATGGCAAAGAAGATCGCCAAGATCGGTAACCCGGTTGCGATCAAGCCTTATGTTTCCGATCAATTCGACTACCTCTCCGCGGACGCGGAGGATAAATATGTCATTGCGCAGGCAAATGCTCCGTTGACAGATGACAAGGAGTTCGTTCGCGAGCGCGTGTCATCCCGTTATCACTCCGGGTTTATCTTCTCGACACCTGATGCCGTGGATTATATGGATGTCGCTCCTCATCAGGTGGTGGGTATCAGCGCGGCGTTGATCCCGTTCCTTGAACACGACGATGCCAACCGCGCCCTGATGGGATCGAACATGCAGGCGCAGGCTGTACCGTTGGTTCGCCCCGAGATCCCGTTGGTCTCCACGGGCATGGAATATCATGCCGCGCTTGACTCAGGTCAGGTCGTGGTGGCGGAGGCAAATGGCGAAGTCACTTCTGTGACCGGGAGCTCGATCACGGTCAAGGAAAGAGGCGGCAACATCCGGACGTATCAGTTGCGCAAATATCAGCGTTCCAATCAGAGCACCTGCATCGACCAACGCCCAGCCGTGGTGAAGGGGCAGGTCATCAAGAAAGGTGACATCATTGCAGATTCTTCGTCAACCGAAAGCGGGCAGTTGGCGCTTGGTCAGAATGTCGTTGTCTCGTTCCTTTCATGGGAAGGCGGAAACTTTGAAGATGCGATCCTGATCTCCGAGCGGCTTGTTCAGGATGATCGCTTCACATCCGTCCACATTGAGAAGTATGAAGTTGAAGCCCGTGATACGAAGTTGGGTCCCGAGGAAATTACACGCGACATTCCCAATGTCGGTGACGATGCGATCAAGGACCTGGATGAGAACGGCATTATCCGCATAGGCGCCGAAGTCGGTCCGAACGATATTCTGGTTGGAAAGATCACGCCGAAAGGCGAGAAGGAACTCACCCCTGAAGAGAGACTCCTCAGGGCGATCTTTGGTGAAAAATCGCGTGACGTGAAGGATACGTCCCTGCGCATGCCGCATGGTGAACGCGGCAAGGTTGTGGATGTCAAAGTTTTCACACGAGAGGAAAACTCCGACCTCTCCGCCGGTGTGGATATGATGGTTCGTGTCTCTGTTGCGCAACGTCGCAAGTTGACCGCCGGCGACAAGATGGCGGGACGCCATGGTAATAAGGGTGTTGTGTCAAAGGTTGTCCCTGTGGAGGACATGCCCTTCCTTGAAGATGGCACTCCCGTTGACATCATTTTGAATCCGTTGGGTGTGCCCGGTCGTATGAACATCGGTCAGGTATTGGAAGTTCACCTGGGTTGGGCGGCGAAGCGGCTCGGTTATCGCGCCATCACGCCTGTGTTTGATGGAGCATCCGAATATGAGATTGAGGCAGAGCTTGCGCGGGCCTGGGTTGTGGATCAGGCCTGGAGGGAGTCTGCTGCGGCTGCCTGGGAGTGGATCAAGGAACAGGAATATGATCCCGAATCGATCCAGGATGATGATGAAGTCCGACGTCTTTATCTTGAACAATGGCTTGGTGAACGGGAATACGACCCCTACGATCTAAATGATGTGGATTATGCCCGTCAATCCACTGCTGCGGAATGGCTCCGTGACCGCGGGTATGACCCGGATGCCATTTTCTATCCTGAGGATGTCGATCCGCGCGTGCGCGAAGATTATGACAAGGCAGCGATCAATGCCTGTCTGCGTTTATGGATCGAGAGTCATGGGCAGGGCGGCAGGATCGCTGAAGCCAGACTGATGGAGGTGGCGCAGGAGATCACGAACACAACTGGGCAGCCCATGCCAACACTTGGCAAGCAAGTCTTGCGGGATGGCAAGACCGGCATTCCTTATGATCAGCCAGTGACGGTTGGCGTAATGACAATCCTGAAATTGCATCACCTTGTTGAAGATAAAGTCCACGCACGCTCCACCGGACCCTACAGTCTGGTGACTCAACAGCCCCTGGGCGGTAAGGCTCAATTTGGCGGGCAGCGTTTTGGTGAAATGGAAGTATGGGCGCTTGAGGCTTATGGCGCGGCTTACACATTGCAGGAAATGCTCACGGTTAAATCCGACGATGTTCAAGGTCGTGTCAACACCTACGAGTCGATCGTAAAAGGTGAGCCGATCGAAGAGCCGAGCATCCCGGCATCCTTCCGTGTGCTGGTCAAGGAATTGCAATCGCTTGGACTTGCAGTTGAAGCTGTAAGTGAAGGCGGCGATGTGGTCAGGTTCGGCAAGGACGAAGAAAAGCAGCATCCGCCGCGCATGGATACGGGCTTGCTGGGTATCAGTGAGAAGTTTATAGGCAAGCGGTAATCTTGACGCTATCGAGGCTGCGTGATAAAATCACCGTCCGTTGCTAATCAAACACGCGGCTATATCTCCCGCTAACAGCATGGCACCACTGATGAGGCCATCCGAAAGATCAAAGATGGCCTCATTTCTTGCAAATTACAAAACAAATTTGAGTTCGAAACAGGAAACCGGAGGCTGAACGTGCCGACAATTAATCAAATGGTCCGCAAGGGCCGCAAGAACAAAAAAGTAAAGAGCAAGGCTCCTGCGTTGCAATATACGCTGAATTCATTTAAACAGCGCCGCGTACGCCAGGACAAGGGCGCGCCGCAAAAGCGCGGCGTCTGTACGGTCGTCCGTACGATGACGCCCAAGAAACCGAATTCAGCATTGCGCAAGATCGCCCGCGTACGCTTGACGAATGGCATCGAGGTGACGGCGTACATCCCCGGGGAGGGGCATCAGTTGCAGGAACACTCGGTTGTGCTTGTCCGCGGTGGCCGTGTAAAGGACCTGCCCGGTGTTCGTTATCACATCGTGCGCGGATCGCTGGATACGACCGGTGTGGCCAATCGCAAGCAGGCCCGCTCGAAGTACGGCGCGAAGCGTCCGAAGTAATCCAGATGGAGAAATAGAATGCGAAGAGCTAAACCCGAAAAGCGGGAGATCCTTCCCGATGTCCGTTATAACAGTGTGAACCTCCAGACGATGGTCCATCATGTACTCAAGCGCGGCAAGAAGAGTGTGGCTGTCGGCTTGATCTATGATGCCATGGATATTATCAAAGAGCGCACCAGCAAAAACCCGATGGAGGTTTTTGATGGCGCACTTAAGAACGTATCCCCGGTGATGGAAGTCCGTCCGCGACGCGTGGGTGGCGCCACCTACCAGGTTCCCATGGAAGTATCAGCGGACCGCCGCACCACTTTGGCGATCCGCTGGATTTTGTCTGCGGCTCGTGAACGTGCCGGAAAATCATTTTCGGAGAAGCTGGCTTCTGAGTTAATCGATGCCATGAACGAGACCGGGTCTGCAATTCGCAAGCGCGACGAAACCCACAAGATGGCTGAGGCAAACCGCGCTTTCTCACATTATCGCGTTTAATACATTTATTTTAGAGTAGTCAGGAAACCATAAAGAATGGCACGCAAGTATCCGCTCGAGAAATATCGTAATATAGGGATCATTGCCCACATTGACGCCGGGAAAACAACGACAACCGAGCGTATCATGTTCTATACCGGTATGACGCATCGCATCGGTTCGGTGGATGACGGCACAACGGTCACCGACTGGATGGTGCAGGAACGTGAACGCGGCATTACGATTGTTTCGGCGGCTGTTTCAGCGGAGTGGAAAGGGTATCAGATCAATATCATCGACACTCCCGGTCATATTGACTTCACCGCAGAGGTCCAGCGCTCCTTGCGTGTTCTGGATGGAGGTGTCGTTGTCTTTGACGCCGTCCAGGGCGTTGAGCCCCAATCTGAAACTGTGTGGCGTCAGGCAGACCGCTATGGCGTGCCGCGGATTTGCTTTGTCAACAAGATGGATCGCGTTGGCGCCTCATACGAGCGGACGATTGATACCATTATCGACCGACTGGGCGCCAATCCGATTGCCATGCAAATCCCGATCGGTTTTGAAGCTGGCTTCAAAGGTGCCGTTGACCTCCTTGATATGAAGGCTGTAGTCTGGGAAGATGACCTTGGAAAGGAACCCAAAGTCATCGAAATTCCTGCGGATATGCGAGAGCAGGCGGACGAAGCCCGGGCAAAGATGGTCGAGAAAATCGCCGAACTCGACGATGACCTGACCACAAAGTTTTTGGAAGCCCAGGAGATCGGGATCGATGAATTGAAGGCTGCGCTTCGCCAGGGGGTGATTACCAATAAAGCCACACCGGTATTTTGTGGTTCCTCCTTGAAGAACAAAGGTGTCCAGATCCTTTTGGATGCAGTGGTCGATTACCTGCCTTCTCCGGCGGATATTCCATCCATCAAAGCGAGTGATCCTGCAGATCCTGAAAACGTGTTTGAACTTCCGGCGCAGGATGATGCACCCTTGAGCGCGCTTGTTTTCAAGATCGTCACCGATCCGTATGTTGGACGCCTTGCATATGTCAGGATTTATTCCGGGGTGTTGAGCCAGGGTCAGACCGTGGTAAACAGCTCGAAGGGCAAGAAAGAACGCATTGGTCGTTTGATCCGTATGCATGCCGATCACCGCGAGGATGTTACTGAGATCCGCTCCGGTGATATCGGTGCTGTCCTTGGCTTCAAGGAAAGTTTTACCGGTGATACGCTTTGCGACAATAAATCGCTTGTCCTTGAGAGTATTTCCTTCCCCGAGCCGGTGATCTCCATTGCGATTGAGCCCAAAAGCACCAGCGATCAGGAAAAGATGGGCGAGGCTCTTCGCAAACTTGCCGAGGAGGACCCGACTTTCCGCGTAAATTCAGATGAAGGTACCGGTCAGACGGTCATTCGAGGCATGGGCGAACTTCATCTCGACATTATTGTAGACCGCCTCCTGCGCGAGTTCAAAGTGCAAGCGAACATTGGGGCTCCGCGCGTAGCCTATAGAGAGTCGATTACCAAGCCGGTAAAGGAAGTCAATTACAAGTATGCCAAGCAATCCGGCGGTAAGGGACAATATGGTCATGTTGTGTTCTCCCTTGAGCCGGGTGAGCGTGGCAGTGGAATTGTTTTTGAAAACAAGATCGTTGGAGGGGCAATTCCCAAGGAATATATCGGGCCAATCGAAAAAGGCTTCAAGGAAGCGGCCGAGACGGGTGTACTTGCCGGCTACCCCGTGGTTGATCTAAAGATCACACTTTTTGATGGCTCTTTCCATGAGGTTGACTCCAGTGAAATGGCATTCAAACTGGCTGCCTCCATAGGATTCAAGGAAGGCGTTCACAAGGGGAACCCCATCCTGCTTGAGCCGATGATGAAAGTGGAGATTGTCGTCCCTGAGGAGTATCTTGGTGATGTCATGGGACAGATCAACAGCAGACGCGGTTTGATCCAGGGTATGGATGTTCGCCCCGGCAATGCGCAGGCTATTCGCGCAATGGTTCCGCTGGCGGAAATGTTCGGGTATGCGACCCAATTGCGTTCCGCCACCCAGGGACGTGGTGTGTTCAGCATGGAATTCGATCACTATGCGCCCGTATCTCAATCGGTGGCGCAGGAATTACTAAACTAAGAAATTTCTTATTAGGACAAATAAGGAGATCATCAATGGCGAAGGAAAAATTTGACAGGAGCAAGCCGCATCTGAACGTGGGGACGATGGGGCACATCGACCACGGGAAGACGACGCTGACGGCGGCGATCACGAAAGTGAGCCAGATGCTGGGGAAGGCGGAGTTCAAAGCCTACGACCAGATCGACAATGCGCCGGAGGAGAAAGCGCGCGGCATCACGATCAACATTGCACACGTGGAATACCAGACGGAAAA
>DIDP01000058.1:0-3206 GCA_002418205.1 Anaerolineales bacterium UBA5797
TAACTTAAAGGTAGTACCAAATGACTGAAATTCAAACCCTTACCGTTCCCATCCAGGGCATGGACTGTGCCGAGTGCACGCAACATGTGGGAAATGCGATCTCCAAACTGGAGGGCGTCCATTCGGTGGAAGTATTGCTCGCCACCGAAAAAGCGATCATTCAACTCGACCCGGACAAGGTCACGATGCCCGCCATTCGCAAGGCGGTCGCAGGCGCAGGCAACTATTCCGTGCCTGAGATCATGCCCCCTCCATCGGTTCCTCCGATGGGAGATTTCAACCGCCAATTGATGGTCCTGTTGGGGATCGTATTCGGCGGCGTACTATCCATCATCATCATCGGTGAATGGCTGGGCTTGTTCGAGTGGCTGGCTGGCTTCATCCCGTTCCCGGTTGGCGTGCTGATCGTCATCGCGGGCGGCTGGCCCATCTTTCGCAACGTCCTGCGCGCCACGCTGAAGCGGCAGATCATCTCGCATACGCTGATGACCATCGGCGCGATCGCGGCGCTGGCTGTGGGCGAATGGGTCACGGCTGTGATCGTTGTCATATTCATGCGCGTGGGCGACCATGTTGAAAATTTCACCACGGAAAGCGCCCGTCGCGCTGTGAAAGAGTTAACCACCATTGCCCCGCAAACCGCCCGCGTCGAACGCGGTGACGGGGAGGTCGAAGTTCCCATATCGGAGATCAGCCTCGGGGAAATTGTGATCGTGCGTCCCGGAGAAAAAATTCCGGTGGATGGCGAAGTGGTCAGCGGTCAGGCAACGATCGACCAGGCAGCCATCACAGGCGAATCCATGCCGGTGGAGACTGGCAGGGGTGCACACGTTTTCGCCGCCACGATCGCAAAGCTTGGGAGCTTGCGGATCAGGACGCTGCGCATCGGACCGGACACGACGTTTGGGCGCGTGATCCAAATGGTGGAGGAGGCTGAAGCGAATCGCGCGGACGTCCAGCGGTTCGCCGATAAATTCAGCGGGTACTACCTCCCGATCGTGATCGGCATCGCCGCGTTGACGTTCCTCTTCAGCCGCAACCCACTATCCACCGCGGCGGTTCTGTTGGTGGCGTGTTCTTGTTCCATTGCGCTGGCGACCCCGGTTGCCATGCTGGCTTCGATCGGCGGCAGTGCAAAACGCGGCTTGCTGATCAAGGGCGGCAAATATCTGGAAACGCTCGCCCGCGCCGATGTGGTGCTGGTGGACAAGACCGGAACGTTGACACTTGGCAAGCCTGCCATCACGGATGTGATCCCTCTGAATGGGATGTCTGCCTCCGATATTTTGACCTTTGCCGCATCAGCCGAGCGTTATTCCGAACATCCGTTGGCGGAGGCAGTGCGTCTCGCCGCACGCGAACAGAAGGTCGAACTTGTAGAGCCTGAAAATTTTGAGGCGCTCCCCGGCATGGGTGTGCGGGCGAAGATCCTTGGAAGGACCATTGAAATTGGCAATCGTCGCTTGATCTCTTCACCTGAATTTCCTCCCATTGCCCGGAAATTGGAAAATGAAGGCAAGACCTTGTTGTTCCTTTCCTGTGATAACCAACTGACCGGACTCCTCACCGCCTCCGATACGCTCCGCCCGGAGGTCCCGCAGGCGATCAGGGAAATGCAGGTTTTGGGGATCGGTCACATCGAATTATTGACAGGCGATAATGAGCGTACCGCATCCGCACTCGCGGAAAAACTTGGGGTTGCATTCCGCGCCAACCTGCTCCCCGAAAACAAGATCGAGATCGTGAAAAGCCATCAATCAAAAGGGAAAGTTGTGGTCATGATCGGCGATGGTGTCAACGACGCGCCGGCGCTGGCACAAGCGGATATTGGCATCGCAATGGGCGCGGCAGGGACGGATATCGCCATGGAAGCCGCCCACATCACCTTGATGCGGGAGGATTGGACACTTGTGCCTGAGGTGATGCGCATTGCACGCAGGACGATGGGCATCGTCAAGATGAATTTGGTGTTCACCGGGATCTATAATGTCCTTGGGCTTGCTCTGGCAGCGTTTGGATTTCTCCCACCCGTGTTCGCCGCCGCGGCTCAATCCCTGCCTGATCTGGGGATTCTCACAAATTCAGCCCGTTTGATCAGGCAAAAATAAGCGCGAACTGTTTATATAACACGAACGGGCGAGTTGCCTCGCCCGTTCGTGTTTAATCGTTATTGCAGGTGCTTTGCGAATTCCTCTTCGAACTGAGCTTCGGTGGTGTAGCCCACCCATTTCTTCAGGACATTCCCATCGCCATCGAGTAAATAGACTTCAGGCTGGTAGTAGAAGCCAAGCGCGCGCTGGAAAGGCTCCGTTCCGATATCATCTGCATCCAGATAGACAAAATTGATCCTGCCAAAATACTTCGCTTCGAGCCCATGAACCATGGGCGCCATGGCGCGGCAGGTGCTTCAGGTGAAGCGGAAGAACTCAACGAACTGCAAGTCGCCTGAAGCCAGGCTGACCGTGCGCGGATCGGTGGCATGCAATTCCGGTCCGCGAGAGGTTGCAACGGGCAGGGGCGTGGGAACCGGGGCATCTGTCGGCGCGGCGGCTGCCTCGGTGGGAGGTTCGAGAGTCGCTTCCGCGGGCGCGACCGGAGTACCGCTCGGCTCCACCGGGATCGAAGCCGCGGGCTGGGCAGGCGACTCGGTCGCTGCCGCAGGAGCGCACGCTGCCAATAGTATGGCAACCAGGCTCAGGCTTGTTAAGAAGCGGGTTTTCATCATCCAATCCTTTAAGAGTCTAGGGTACATGACCCTTTGTATCATAAAATCCTTACCCAAATATTAACGATGTTCGTCATGACAAATCCAGATGCTTATCTTTGACGGTTGTGAAATCCTAGACTATACTTTGATTTAGTTCATTAGTTCCCTAGTTTGGCAGTCGGGTAGTCGCCTGTTCAAACTACGAAACCACTCAATCAAAAAACTATCTAACTACCCCAGGAGGAAGCATGGCTTTCAAACTCACGTACGCCACGATGTTCAACCCGCCCGAGGAACTGCACAAGGGCTTCGATAAGGCAGTGGCGAAACTCAAAGCAAACCTTGGCAAGGAATACGGGATGATCATCGATGGCAAGGATGTCTTCGCCGATGAAAAATTCGAAGACCGTTCGCCCGTAAACACCGATTGGGTGCTTGCCGTCATGCAGAAGGGTAATGCCACCCATGCCAATATGGCGCTCGCCGCTGCCCGCAAGGC
>DIDP01000058.1:3270-16156 GCA_002418205.1 Anaerolineales bacterium UBA5797
TTGATCGAAAAGCGCATCTTCGAACTTGGCGCAGCGATGGCACTTGAGGTCGGCAAGAACCGCATGGAATCACTTGGTGACGTGCAGGAGACAGCCGACCTTATGTATTTCTCCGCCAAAATGATGGAGGAGAACAAGGGCTTCATCAAACCGATGGGCAAGGACCCGCTGGTCGGATACGACTCCACCAACGTCTCCGTGCTCCGTCCTTATGGCGTGTGGCTGATCATCAGCCCGTTCAACTTCCCCTTCGCGCTGACCGGTGGACCGACCGGCGCGGCGCTCGTGGCTGGAAACACGGTCGTCATCAAGCCGGCAACGGATACCGCCTGGATCGTCCGGCTCTACGCTGAATGTTTGCGCGACGCGGGCTTCCCACCTGGTGTCGTGAACTTCGTCACCGGTCCTGGTTCCACGCTCGGGCAGGCGCTCGTGGACAGCCCCGAAGTGGACGGCGCGACCTTCACCGGTTCGTTCGATGTGGGCATGAAGATGTTCCGCGATTTTGCCAACCGCAACTACGTGCGCCCGATCATCCTTGAGCTCGGCGGCAAGAATCCCGCCATCGTCTCGCGCAATGCAAATCTCGAAGACGCAGCCACCGGCATCGTCCGCTCGGCGTTCGGTCTGCAGGGACAGAAATGCTCGGCGGCTTCACGCGTGCTCGTCGAAGAGCCCGTTTATGATGAACTGATCGCGAAACTCAAAGCCAAGACCGAAGCGTTCGTCATCGGTGACCCGACGGAACGCGCCACCTATCTGGGTCCGGTGGTCAATAAGAGTTCCTATAACGATTTCAAGAACTTCACGGAAGAGATCAGCGACGCGGGCGGCAGGTTCCTTACCGGCGGTCATGTAAAGACCGGCGGCATGTACGACAAGGGCTACTTCTGCGAACCCACCTTCGTCACCGACCTGCCCTACAGTCATCGTCTGTGGCAATATGAAATGTTCCTGCCCATCACGACGATCGGCAAGGTCAGCAACCTCGATGAAGCAATGAAGATCGCCAATGATGTGAACTACGGCCTCACCGCGGGCTTCTACGGGTCCGAGAAGGAAACCAAGTGGTTCTTCACCAACATTCAGGCTGGCGTGACCTATGCCAACCGTCCGCAGGGCGCGACCACCGGTGCATGGCCCGGCTTCCAACCCTTCGGCGGCTGGAAAGGCTCCGGCGCGAGCGGCAAGAACGGTGGCGGATATTACTACGTGCAACTCTACATGCACGAACAGATCCAGACGCTCATCAAGCCCGCCAAAAAGAAGACCGTCAAGAAAGCTGCGCCAAAGAAGACGGCAAAGAAAACCGCCAAACGCAAATAAGCCTCGTCCCCATCCCCTCTCCCTGATCAGGGAGAGGGGTATTTAATTCCCATGCCCTGGAACCCAGACCTTTATCATAAATTTCAATCGGAACGGTCCGCGCCATTTTATGATCTTTTGTCCCTGGTGGAGGTGCGCGCCGGTCTCGACGTTGTCGATCTGGGCTGCGGCACAGGCGAACTGACGCGCCAACTTGCGGAGGCACTCCCAGACAGCCGCGTCACCGGACTCGATTCATCGCGTCAAATGCTGGACGCGGCACAAGCCGCCTCCTTCCCGACCCCCAATCTGGTCTTCGTGCAGGGAGATCAATCCACGCTGACAGGTGAATGGGATCTCATCTTCAGCAACGCCGCGCTGCAATGGAGCGAGGACCACAACGAACTGCTTCCCTACCTTTACCGACATTTAAAACCCGGCGGGCAGATCGCGGTGCAGGTGCCATCGAATCACAACCACATCTCACATCAAATCTACCGCGAGACCGCGAGTGAGGAACCGTTCAGATCCATCTTGCAGGGATTCCAACGATATGCCCCGGTGTTATCCATAGAACAATATGCTCAACTTCTTTTTGCCTGCGGCGCGCAAAACATCACCGTTTTCGAGAAGATCTACGCCCACGTGCTGGAGGATTCGGACGCGGTGGTAGAATGGATTTCAGGCACCGCGCTGGTCCCTTACTTTGAACGGCTCGGTGAATACAAGGACGAATTCGTGAAAGCCATCCGCGATAAAATGCGCGCCGCCCTGCCGGATCGTCCCGTTTTTTATCCTTTCAAGAGAACATTGTTTTCGGCAAGGAAACCTTCCTAAGTTATAGACCCGACAGGGCCCCCGGGAGCCATCGGCCTTACGTGACATATTATGGGTGAACCTGAACCTGGCTACGACCGCAAGGAAATTTTATATCGCATCGGCACCTTCTTCCTGCTGCTGGGGCTGGGAGTGCTGGTCTTCTTTTTCCTCTCCGAAGCCGCGGAGAAGCCCACCTTCAGTTACTTTTGCGGGAGCATCGTCCTGTTGGGGGTCGGTTTTTTCTTTCGGGCACAATATAGGAAGGCAGTCAAATCCAGCGGACGCTTCAGCATTTTCAAAAGATTCAAAAGAGGCAGCGACAAATGACCAAATTGATCTCTCTTTCTGATGCCATCGCTAAATATGTAAGCGATGGCGATATTGTGTACGCGGCGGGGTTTACGCACCTCATCCCATTTGCGGCGGGGCATGAAATGATCCGGCAGGGCAAGAAGGACCTCACCCTTGCCCGCGCCACCCCCGACCTCATCTACGACATGATGGTCGCGGCGGGCTGTGCAAAGAAGGTCATCTTCTCCTACATGGGCAATCCCGGTGTGGGGTCGCTGCGGATTGTCCGTTCGGCGATCGAAAAAGGCGAGCTCGATTGGGAGGAATATTCGCACTTCGGCATGATCACCCGTTTACAGGCAGGGGCAGCGGGTCTGCCTTTTCTGCCCATGAATCAGACCGGCGCGACCGATCTCGAAAATGTCAACCCCAACATCAAGCGCATCCCCGACCCCTACGGCGGGAAGGATGTGATCGTCGTCCCGGCGTTGAACCCGGATGTGGCAATCGTCCACGTGCAGCGGGCGGACGAGAACGGCAACGCGCATCTCTGGGGCATCATCGGCGAACAAAAGGAAGCCGCGTTTGCCGCGAAAAAGGTCATCGTGACGGCAGAGGAAATTGTGGATGAAGCAGTCATCCGGTCCGACCCGAACCGCACCATGATCCCCGGCATCGTCGTCAACGCGGTGTGTCACGTCCCGTTCGCCTGCCACCCCTCGTACGCGCAGGGATATTACGACAGAGACAACGAGTTTTATCTGGCATGGGACAAGGTCAGCGAATCTGTGGAGAGTGTGAGAAGCTGGCTCGATGAATGGGTGTATGGCGTAAAAGACCGGAGGGAGTACTGGGAAAGACTCGGCGGGGAAAAACGAGAACAATTGAAAGTGGAAGCCCGCTACAGCGAACAGATCAATTATGGAAAATATTGATCGATGAAGAGTTTCGATTTCGGCGGGACGGGTCTGCCTCTGCATTTTCTTCACGCCAACGGGTATCCGCCTGAGTGTTACAAGCCGTTGTTCGAATTTTTAAAAACAGAGTACCGCGTCTTTGGGATGATGCTGCGCCCGTTGTGGGAGGGCACGAAACCGGAAGAGATAGACGATTGGCATAATTTTTCAGAAGACCTGCGCGTCTTTCTGACTTCATCCCAGCTGTCGCGGAGTGGGATCGAAGCACCCGTGATCGGCGTGGGACACTCAATCGGCGCCATCGTCACCCTGCGCGCTGCCTTGAAATACCCGAAGAAATTCCGCGCCATCATCCTGCTCGACCCGGTGCTGTTTGTGCCAAAGCGGCTCGTCGAATGGCGCATCATACGCGCCAAGGACCCAACGTCGCATCCGTTGATCCAGCTCGCCCAAAAGCGCAGGCGCACCTTTAGTGACCTGGATTCGGTCTTCAAGCGCTATCGGACGCGGGAAATCTTCCGTTACATGAGCGACGAGAACTTGAAAATTTACATCGAGGGCATCACCCGCCAGACCGAAAGCGGTTACGAACTGGTCTACTCGCCGGATTGGGAGTCCCGTATCTACTTCACCGGCATGCAGGATTTCGATATCTGGAACAACCTGCAATATTTGGACGTGCCCGCGCTCTTCCTGCGCGGCGCGGAGACGGATACTTTTCTCGAAGATGCGGCAAGGCTTGTGCAACTGAAACAGCCCAAAGCGAGAGTTGAGGCGCTGCCCCAGTCCACACATCTATTCCCGCTCGAACGTCCGCAGGAAGTGTTTGGCATTATGCAATCATTCCTAAAAGAGGTACTATGAACGAGATCAAATATTCCTCCGCCGAACTGATGATCATCAACGCCGCGCGGTTATTGCGCGATGGCGATGTGGTGTTCGTCGGGGTCGGTCAACCCAACCTGGCGTGCAATCTCGCCAAGCGGACGCACGCGCCCAACCTGGTGATGATCTACGAAGCGGGCGTGATCGGCGCGGAACCGGCGCGTTTGCCGCTTTCCATCGGCGACCCCACGCTCGTGAGCGGGTCGCTTTCGGTGGTAAGCATGTACGACATCTTCGCAAATTATCTACAGCGCGGCAACGTGGACGTGGGTTTCATGGGCGGCGCGCAGATTGACAAATACGGCAACATCAACGCCACGGTCATCGGCGGGTACGAACATCCGAAGGTGCGCCTGCCCGGCTCCGGTGGCTCGCAGGAGATCGCAGCGTGGGCAAACCGCTGTTACATCATGACCCCGCACCAGAAGCGCCGCTTCCCTGAAAAGGTGGAGTTCATGACCTCGGCAGGTTTCATCGGCGGCAAAGGTGACCGTGAGAAAGCAGGCTTACGCGGTGGCGGGATGCTGGCGGTTGTGACGGATATTGGAATGATGGAACCGGATGAGACCGGCGAGATGATCCTGACCGCGCTGCATCCCGGCAAGACAGCGGAAGAAGCCAAAGCCAACACTGGCTGGGATTTGAAGGTGGCTCCCGAATTGAAAACCACCGAACTCGTCACGGAGAACGAATTGCGCATCCTGCGGGAAGAGCTCGATCCGACCGGAATTTATTTGAAGGGCAGCGGATAACAAGGCACGGAAAACGGCAAAGCCTCACAGACCTTCATCTGTGAGGCTTTTTTGATTCCTGGGGCGTGGGCTATTTCGACAATACGTAGGTTACGTTGTTGAACCCTGCATACCGACCCGAGCAGTCGGCATCCTTGGCAGGATCGTCAACGTATTTGAAAGTGAGGTTGGTTCCATCGAACGTATAGTGGAACTTCATCGGCGCTTTGCAGTCAGCATTGTTCGTTTCCTCGGTGTAGACGTCACCCTTCACGCTATAGGTGCCCTCCGCCGGGTGCATCCCGTAGGAAAAAGCATACCAGGTGCCATCCTTGTCGAAATAAAGCCCTTCCATTTCCTTGCCCGGAGGGGTGAACTTCCCGGTGGGGAAATTGGATCCAGATGAGCCCGATCCACAAGCTGTCATGACCATGGAGGCCAACAGCAATCCAATTATGAACAAAACCATATTCTTTTTCATGGCATTCTCTCCTGATGATCGATTTTTGTTATAGGCATTTCACGTTCGGATTGAACGGGGCGAACATCCCGGAGGGATTCGCCTGCCAGACCCAGACATGCAGATCATAGTGCGGAGGCTGTCCCGGCTCGTGCTGTGGCATGGGGCCATCCAACGGTCGGTTGAAGATCACTGGTGCAGGCGGAGCAGGGTTGGGCACGGGGGTATCCGGCGCGCCGATGCCGTAAAAATATTCGACGCCGACCAGTTTCAACTCCCCGCCCTGTTCCACGTAGAGCAGGATCTCCGGCTCAAGAATGTTGATCGTTGGATCCATGAGGCGGGAAGGGTTGATGAAGTGGATACCCATACCGCCATCCGGTGATGCGACACATTCCGGAGTGCGGATGAACCCGTCCGCGTAGGCGGCGTTCACATCGTGATATTTATCGGTCACCTGCCTCACCCTCGCCAGGTCTCTCAGTACAGCCGGATCTGTAACGCCTCCTGCTGCATAAACGATACTGGTAAATATGCCAAGCAACGTCAGGGTAACGAACAAAGATATGAGGATATTTTTCTTTCGGGTGATAAACACTTGATCTCCTTTGGCCAGTGAGTTTTGCGCCACGGGATGCGCGCTGGTCCGATAGCCGCACTGTAGCATTTCGGAAAATGAAATTCAAGGGTATTTTGGCGTTCCTATCGCTTTTTATATAACTTTTGCACCGTTTTCGACACCGATACAAAAAGCGATACAAACCCTGATCTTCCTTGAACCCGTTCCATCCCTACGCTATACTCGCAGTCATCGGAGGCAGGTATGAAGCAGGAACGATCGTTTGGAGTGTTCGTCCGGGGGCGGCGGAGGGAAATGGACCTTACGCAGGAGGAATTGGCGCGGCGGGTGGGATGCGCCGCCATCACCCTGCGCAAGATCGAAGCTGATGATCTGCGCGCCTCCGTGCAAATCGCCGAACGGCTCGCCATGGCGCTGGCCATCCCATTGGATGAACGCGCGGAATTTGTCCGCTGGGCACGCTCGGTACGCCCGGCTTCCTCCGATCTGCCACAGGTCACTCCCCCTCCTTCCATGGAAGAGATCGGGCGCGATGACCTCACCGGACGTGCCATTCGTGGATACGCGCTCGCCGAGCGAATCGGCATGGGCGGCATGGGATCCGTTTATCGCGCGGTTCAACCCAACGTCGAGCGCGAGGTCGCCATCAAGATCATCCTCCCAGCCTTTGCCAATCACCCCGATTTCATCCGTCGCTTCGAAGCGGAAGCGCAACTGGTGGCACGGCTCGAGCACCCGCACATTGCTCCGCTCTACGATTACTGGCGGGAACCCGGCGTGGCGTATCTGGTCATGCGGTTGTTGCGGGGCGGCAACATTCAGCGCCTTATCGGGCAGGGACCTTTATCCATCGAGTCCACGACCAAAATGCTCGAACAGATCTGCTCGGCATTGAACGCTGCGCACCGCATTGGCATCATCCACCGTGACCTGAAACCCGCCAACGTCCTGCTCGATGAGGACGCCAATACCTACCTTGCTGACTTTGGGATCGCCAAAAACCTCGGCAACCCGGATATCGAGAACCAGACCGAAATGGATGTGATGATCGGCTCTCCGCAATACATGTCGCCGGAACAGATCCAGTCGCTCTCGATCCGCCCACAGACCGACATCTATTGCCTCGGGGTGATGCTCTACGAAATGTTGACCGGGACCGTCCCGTTCACGGGTCCGACTCCCTTCGACCTGATCCAACAACACATCAACACTCCCATGCCTCCGCTTTCCGCCCGGCGCGCCGGACTGCCCGCCGCATTGGACGCGGTCATCACGCGCGCCACCGAAAAGGACCCCGACAAAAGATACGCCGACGCGCTTTCGCTTTTCAACGATTTCCGCCAGGTGATCGGCAGGATGGTGGATGCCCATCCTGTAACGGTCAGCTATGTAGAGGAGGAGTCGGTCAGTGAGATCACCAATCCCTTCAAGGGATTGCGCGCCTTCAACGAATCGGATTCCGAAAATTTCTTCGGACGCGAGACGCTTGTCCAGCAATTGCTGGCGCGTCTTGGCGAGGGCGGGGATCTGAGTCGCTTTCTGGCAGTGGTCGGCCCGAGTGGTAGTGGCAAGTCCTCGGTCGTCCGAGCCGGGCTGGTCCCAGCCTTACGGCGCGGTGGTCTGCCTGGGTCCGAGAATTGGTTCATCGTCGATATGCTGCCCGGCAAACAGCCCTTTGAGGAACTGGAGGCATCGCTGTTGCGGGTGGCGGTCAATCCGCCGGAGAGCTTGCTTTCACAATTGAAGGACGGCAGCCGCGGATTGCTGCGTGCCGTGCATCGCATCCTTCCCACCGATGAGTCGGTCGAATTGGTGCTGGTCATTGATCAGTTCGAGGAAGTTTTTACACTTGTTGAAGATGAAGCCGAACGCGCCCTGCTGTTGGAGAGCATCGCCAGTGCAGTCATGGACGAACGCAGCCGCCTGCGCGTGATCGTCACCCTGCGCGCGGATTTCACCGACAAGCCGCTACGCTACGTGGACTTCGGCGAGATGATGAATCATCGTTTTGAGTTCGTTCTACCATTGACAGCAGACGAGGTCGAACAGGCGGTCGCCGGACCTGCACAGCGCGTCCGGCTCAAGCTGGAGAAGGGCCTCGTTTCGACGATCATTCGCGAAGCCGGGAATCAGCCCGGTACCCTGCCATTGTTGCAGTATGCGCTCTCGGAATTGTTCGAGAAACGCGAAGGCCACATGCTCACCAACCAAGCCTATCGCGAGATCGGCGGCGTGCTCGGCGCATTGGGGCGAAGCGCAGAGTCCATTTTCATGAACTTAAATGAAACAGAGCAATCCGCGGCGAGACAACTATTCCTGCGGCTGGTGACGCCTGGCGAAGGGACGGAAGACACTCGCCGACGTGTATTGCGAAGTGAATTGGAATCATTGGATATGGTTTCCACGGTCATCGACCATTTCGGCAAAGCCCGCCTGCTGACCTTCGACCACGATCCCATCACACGCGGCGCAACAGTGGAGGTGGCGCACGAGGCTTTGATCCGTGAATGGGCGCGCCTGCGCGAATGGCTCATGGAAAGCCGGGCTGATATCCGCAACCAGCGTCAACTGGCACACGCCGCACAGGAATGGGAAGGGGCAAAGCGCGATCCAAGTTTTCTGCTGACCGGTGCACGCCTGGAACAGTTCGAAGGCTGGGCGGCAGAGACCAGCATGGCACTGACCGACACAGAGCGGGAATTTCTGTCTGCTGGAATCCGCGAGCGTGACCGCCGCGAGGCGGAGGAACGCATGCGCCAACAACGCGAACTCAAAAATGCCCAGAAACTGGCAGAAACCGAGCGCGCCCGCGCGGAAGAACAAACCCGCTCCGCGGGGCAATTGCGCAAACGTGCCTTGTATCTGGCAGGCGCGCTTGTGATCGCGCTCCTCATGGCATTCACAGCGATCTTATTTGGCAGGCAGGCTCAGACCGCCAGCCGCCTTGCCACATCGCGCGAACTGGCGGCAGCTGCCATCGGCAATCTGGAGGTGGACCCGGAGCGAAGCATACTGCTCGCGCTCAAGGCACTCGACTCGAGCCATACCATTGAGGCGGAAGACGCGCTGCATCGCGCCGTTCAAGCTTCACGGCTGGTGATGGTCATCCAGGCACATGAGCCAGGCGCACCGGGAATGATCGCGTTCAGCCCGGATGGAAAACAACTCGTCACGGCGGCATCGGATGAAACGGTCAGGGTTTGGGATGCGAACAGGGGACAGCCATTGCTAAAACTGGATGGTCATTACGCCGCCTGGGGCCCGGATGGAAGGAATCTGGCAGTCGTTTCTGCTGACGGGAGAGTGATGATGTTTGACCCTGCCACTGGAAACCAGATCCAGGTACCGGGTCAGATCGACGCGAAGTTGAGTGTGGCGTTCAGCCCGGATGGGAGGCGTCTCGTCACGACCGCGTACGGCAATCTCCCAACGATCTGGGATTCAAGATCGGGGAGGGAATTGTTGACTTTTCCGGGTCACACCGACCTTGTCAGCAACGTGGTGTTCAGCCAGGATGGGACGCGCATCCTGACAGCCAGTGATGATGGCACAGCCCGCATCTGGGATGCGAAGAATGGCGGGCCATTGCAGGAGTTGTCAGCACATCGGGGGTTTGTGTGGTCAGCGGCATACAGCCCGGATGGGAAGACCGTTGTTACCGCCAGCGGCAACGAAGCGTTCCTCTGGGATGCAACCAATGGAACCAGGCTGCTCACCCTGTCCGGACACAAAAACGACATCTACGCCGTTGCGTTCAGTCCAGATGGCACGCATCTCGCTACAGGCAGCGTCGACCGCACCATAAAGATTTGGGATGCGAAAACGGGGACTTTCTTATTCTCGCTCGCCGGTCACAGCGGCAGCATCTATGGTCTTTCCTTCAGCCCGGACGGCACGCGCCTGGCCTCGATCAGTGACGATGGCACGGTTCGTATCTGGACCGTCGCACCCAGCCGGGAATTCCTCACCCTGCCCATGCAGGGCGTGAGCGGACAGATCGCTTACAGCAATGATGGATCGCGCCTGGCAACCAGCGCAGAAAATGGGACGATCAAGATCTGGGATTCCCATTCCGGCATGGAAGTAAGCACCCTGCCCGGTTCAGGCACTTTTATCAAGGGGTTTGTCTTTACCCCGGATGGAACGCGTCTTTTCTCAGCCGGAGTTGATTCGAAACTCATCACATGGGACACGGCGACAGGCAGGCAACTAAAGGTCATTGCCGCTCACTCCGGCACGGTGAACGGACTGGCGATCACACAGGATGGGAAACGTCTCGCCACTGCCAGTGACGATTACAAGGCGAAGATCTGGGATATTTCCTACGGTTCGATCGGTGATGAACCCATGCTAACCCTTGAGCACCCCGGCAGTGTGTATGCTGTTGCGTTCAACAAGGATGGCTCCAGGATCGTGACCGGGGTTCAGGATGGCACCGCCAGAATATGGGACGCCTCAACCGGCAAAGAGAGTCTCACGCTGCGCGGTCACTCCGATGTTGTGTTCTCTGTGGCCTTCAGCCCCGACGGGACGCGTGTTGCCACCACCAGCGCCGATGGCACGGCAAGAATATGGAATTCCTCCACCGGGGAACAGCTGCTTGCGTTACGCGGTCACAATAATGCGGTTACATCCATCGCATTCAACCCGGACGGTTCGCGCATCGCAACGGTCAGCCGCGATGGCACGACCAAATTATGGGACTCCGTCACAGGAAATGAACTCCTCACCTTTGCAGGTGACGGTTCCGGGCTTAATGACGTTACCTTTAGCCCGGATGGCAAACTCCTGGCAACAGGAGGCGACAATGGTGTCCGGGTGTACATCCTGGACATCGAAGAACTCACCTCCCTGGCTCGCTCGCGCGTGACGCGGGAATTGACCAGTGAAGAATGTCAAAAATACCTGCACCTGGGTCAATCTGCATGTGCTCCGGCGAATCCAATTCCCACCTCAACCGCCATCCCACCCACGGACCAGGGACGGGTCTGTCAGATCACGAACACAGGCGGCTTGTACGATAATTCGTTCAATCAAATGATCTACAAGGGCTTGCAGGATTCGAATGTCCGGTTTGGTTGGGATGTCAAAGTATTGCAATCGGCATCCACATCCGATTACGAGAAAAACGTTCGCGAGTTCATGCGAGGCGATTGCGACCTGATCGTTGGTCTCTTCCAAATGGCAGATGCTATCCAATCCGCGGCAGGGACTGACCCAAAACAGAAATTCCAGATCATGGACTACATCTACGACCAGCCGCTCGAAAATGTCCGCATGCAGATCTTCGCCGCCGACCAGGCGGCATTCCTCGCAGGCTATACCGCCGCATCTGTAACAAAGACAGGCAAGGTCGGAGTCTTCGGCGGTATTGACATCCCACCAGTCACCGATTTCATGGATGGATTTGCCCTCGGCGTCCAGTATTACAACCAAAAGAATGGCACGAATATAGAAGTGCTTGGCTGGGACCCGATTAAGCATGAGGGCTTGTTCCTTGGCGGCTTCTGCTGCTCTGCAGAAGGAAAAGCGATGACGCAGCAATTGCTCGACCAAGGCGCGGATATCATCCTGCCCGTGGCGGGAACCAGTGTTGGGCCTGGCGCTGCGTATGCCGTGAAGTCGAACGGCAACGCCCACATCATCGGTGTGGACACGGATTGGACGGTGACCAATGCCGAATTTGCCGATATCGTTCTGACTAGCATCGTCAAGAACTATGATGTGAGCGTGGTACAGACGGTGAAAGATATCGAAGAAAACACTTTCACGGGGGGCATCCACGTCGGCACCCTGGAAACCGGTGAAGTGGGGCTGGCGCCGTTTCACGAATTGGATGGGCTCGTTTCATCCAAGGTCAAAGCCGAGCTGGAACAGATCAAGGCGGATATTATCGCCGGGAAGATAAAAACCAAGCCATAAAAAAACACCCCGCAGAGGAAAACTCCACGGGGCGTTTCACAAAAAGACTTCGGAAGTCTTGGAGACTTCCGAAGTCTGCGTTTTAGGTTCCTTCTTCCCACGAGCTTAGATACTTCAACTGCTCGTCGGTGAGCGCATCGATCTTCACGCCCATTGCTTCGAGTTTGAGGCGGGCGATCTCGTTATCGATCTCGGCGGGCACGGAGTAGACCTTCTTCTCCAGTTTGTCGGCGTTCTTCGCCATGTATTCGGCGGACAAAGCCTGGTTGGCGAAGGACATGTCCATGACGGAGGCAGGATGCCCTTCGGCAGAGGCGAGGTTGATGAGGCGTCCCTCACCAAGGATATTAATCTTGCGTCCGTCTTTTGTCGTGTACTGGTCCACGAACGGGCGAACACGATTGGGCTTGCCAGTGCTCATCTTTTCCAGTGCGGGGATGTTGATCTCCACGTTGAAGTGACCGGAGTTGGCAACAATCGCGCCATCCTTCATGGCTTCGAAATGGTGACCATCGATCACGTTCAGGTCGCCAGTCACGGTGCAGAAGAAATCACCGATCTTCGCCGCATCACCCATCGGCATGACCTGATACCCGTCCATGACCGCTTCGAGCGCCTTCATCGGATCGACTTCCGTGACGATGACCTGCGCGCCCATGCCACGCGCGCGGGACGCCAGACCGCGTCCGCACCACCCGTAACCTGCCACCACGAAATTCTTTCCAGCCAGCAGGACGTTTGTCGCACGGATGATGCCATCCACGGTGGATTGACCCGTGCCATAGCGGTTGTCGAAGAAGTGCTTGGTCATTGCATCGTTCACAGCGATGACGGGGAATTTCAAAACCTTATCCTTTTCCATCGCCTTGAGGCGGATGACGCCGGTGGTGGTCTCCTCGGTGCCGCCAATGACGTTGGCAAGCATTTTCTTGCGTTCCTCGTCTCCGAGCCCCTGCGCCCACGAAGCGAGGGAAGG
>DIDP01000058.1:16218-60299 GCA_002418205.1 Anaerolineales bacterium UBA5797
TCGTCCATGGTCATGTGCGGTTTGTGTTCGAGCGCGGCGCGGATGTGCTTGTAATAGGTGACGTTGTCCTCGCCTTTGATCGCAAACGTGGGAATCTCGAACTGGTTTACCAACGCCGCGGCGACATCATCCTGAGTCGAAAGCGGGTTGGAAGCGGTGAGGACGATGTCCGCGCCGCCCTCCTGCAGCGTGACCATCAGGTTGGCGGTCTCGGTGGTCACATGCAGACACGCCGAAACGCGCAACCCTTTGAGCGGCTTCTCCTTCTTGAAGCGCTCGCGGATCTGGCGCAGGACGGGCATTTCGCGCTCCGCCCAATCCATGCGGCGGCGTCCGCCTTCCGCCTGGTTGATGTCCTTGATATCGTAATTACTCATGTAATGCTCCTTCGATTTTCATAATCCGGGAATCGCGATTTATAATTTTTAGAGGACGGGACGATTCCCAATTCCCGATTCCCCGTTTTGGCTAACTCAACAACACATCCAACCTGCCGCCATCGTCGAAATGCTTCCTGAACCTCTCGACGAATTCCCTCCTTGTGTAACTGTGGCTTTGTGTCCCTTTTTGTTCGAGGCAATAGACAGCCGCGAGAGAACCGATTTCGCCGCACAGCTTCCAGTCGAAGTTGCGCGAGTACCCTGCCAGAAATCCGCCGCGAAAAGCATCGCCAACGCCGGTGGGATCGACGATCCCATCCTCAGGGACGGTTGGGATGTGGACTGTGTCGCCTTCCATATACAGGTCTGCGCCATCCTTGCCGCGGGTAATGACCAGCACTTTGACGTGATCAAGGATCTGGTCCAGGCTCCAGCCGGTCTTTTTGGAGATGAGCCCGAACTCGTAATCGTTACAGAACAGGAACTGTGCGCCTTCCATGTCACGCGCCAGTTCGCTTCCCTCGAGACGAAGGACCTGCTGGCTGGGATCATAAAAATATGGAATCCCCAATTCACGGCTCTCGGCGGGGAACTTCATCATCGCATCGGGCGAACTCGGAGAGACGACCACAAGGTCCGGCTTGAAATTCAATTCCTTCAAGGATTGCGAAGCGGAGTGTGCCATCGCTCCGGGGTAGAAGGATGCAATTTGCGCGGAGACCCGATCCGTGGTCGCGAAGAACGAGGCGGTAAATTCGCCGGGAATCACTTTCATCAGTGAAGTGTCCACGCCCTTGGATTCGAGCCAGTTACGATAGTCGAGAAAATCCTCGCCCACGGTCGCCATCACGCGTGGTTTCTCCCCAAGCAACGCCATCGAATAGGCAATGTTCGGCGCAATACCGCCGCGTTGTTTGGTCATGCCATCGACCAAAAATGAAAGACTGATCGAAGCCAGTCGTTCGGGAAGGATCTGTTCGTGGAAATGACCGGGAAAGGTCATCAGGTAATCGTAGGCAACTGAGCCGGTAAGCAGAATATCCATTCAAGACCTCTGTCATTGCGAGGAGCGTTTGCTGCGACGAAGCAATCTTTACCGTAAGGAGACCGCTTCTCGAAGACTCGCAACACTTGCACCTGCATTTCAGTGCAGGCGTGACATAACCTGTTCGCACTAAAAGGCGTGGCGCTGAGCGCCACGCCAATGATCGTGCGGACAAAAGTTTATCACGGCATAACCGGATTGTCTAGAAATTATGATTACAAAATTTGTCGATCAGAACCTGCCACCAGAACGACCCTGCAAATATTGATAACTTTGAAATGCAAGAAGCCCGAACAACAGCGCCATGAAGATGCTTCGCAGGAGTATCAAACCGATCAATGCCATCAATCCGCCCGCGATCACAGACAGCAGAAGGGACTTCCGCATGCCATCCAGTGGATCAACCTGAATGAGGATATTTCGCGCCACATTTCCGCCATCCAGGGGAATGACCGGAACGAGATTGACCAAACCCCAGAAGACATTGACCCATAACAACATGGAGACCAGCACGGCAACCACCCTGCCGCCGAATGGGACGATTGCCGTCAGCGGCAGTGGGATGAGACCAAATAACCACGTAGTTGCAACCGATCCGCCGGCAAGCAAAACACCGGCAATGATCACTCCGGCAAACAGAAAACCGGAAACCGGTCCCGCAAGAGAAATGAAGATTTGCTGTGATGGAGTCGGCTCAACGTTCGCCCAGCCGCTTCCCCAGGATACAGGTTCGGGAATGGTCAAGCCGCCCGAGAAATGAAGAACGATCCGCGAGGGTTGTCCATAGCGACGAAATGCGAAGGCATGTCCCAGTTCGTGGATGAGGATCGATATGAAAATAACGAAGACCCAGACCGGGAGGAGAAGGATATCGCCCGAGGAACCCAGCAGGAGCGCCACCAGCCAGAACAACGGATGGACGCTGACAGGGATCCCCGCAACCGAAAAACGAAGATCATATTGCGTGGGAGGAGGCGGTTGAAAGAGCATCATTCCAGCCTCTCCCCCAGCACGGCTTTCCGCAAATTGACCTCGAACGGTGGATGGACCACGCCGTTCTCCGTGACGATCCCAGTGACCAGACGGTTCGGCGTCACATCGAAAGCAATGTTGCGGGCTTTGGCGTTCTGCGGGGCAACCCGCTCGCCCATGAACTCCAGACCGAGCACCTCCTGCGGATCGCGTTCCTCGATAGGGATCAAATCTCCAGAGGCAAGGGAAAGGTCAACCGTGGAGGTGGGGACAACGGGATAAAAAGGCACACCGTTGTCAAACGCGGCGAGCGCCAGCATATACGTGCCGATCTTGTTCGCCACATCACCATTGGCGGCGGTGCGGTCGGAGCCGACAAAACATTTTTTCACCACCCCAGCCTTCAGGAAATACCCAGCAGTGTTATCGGGGATGATCTCATAGGGAATGCCATATTGTTCCAGTTCCCAGGCGGTGAGACGCGCACCCTGCAAGCGCGGGCGGGTTTCATCCACGAGGACATGAATACGCTTGCCCTGTTCATGTGCGGTACGGATGACGCCCAACGCAGTGCCCCAATCCACCGTCGCCAGCGCGCCGGTGTTGCAATGGTGGATGACCGTGTCGCCGTCATCGATCAACTTTGCGCCATGCTCCGCCATGCGCTTGTTGATCTCCACATCTTCATCGGCGATGCGCTGGGCTTCCTCGAGAACACACTGACAGACTTCGTCTGCGTTTCTTTCGCCCTTCAAGCTGTCTGCCACGCCCATGACTCTATCCACCGCCCAAGCCAGGTTGACCGCGGTGGGGCGCGCCGATTTCAAAGTGTTGGAAGCGGCTTGTAGATCGTCGAGCAGGTCGCGGGTCGAGGAGGAGGCGGATTCATATCCCGCCAGCGCAAGCCCGAACGCGGCGGCGGCTCCAATGGCAGGCGCGCCGCGCACGACCATATCCTTGATCGCGTGCGCAACGGATTTATGATCCTTGTACGATAAGATCTCGAACCGGCCGGGCAGGATACGCTGGTCTATCATCTTGAGCTGGTTGTCTTCCCAGAATACTGTTCTCATGGGTTTTATTTTACATCATGTGCTGAAATCAAGACAAAAATCACATGACTTGTCAGGTGTGTTGTGCAATAATTGGGCATGAAAATCCATGGTCAAATTGGAGAAGGAGATCAGTATGTCCGATGAATTATTGAAGGCGATGGCGCAAAGCATCATCGACGGGGAAGCGGAGGTCGCCGCGGATCTGGCGAAGCAGTCCATTTCGGCGGGGATGGACCCGCTGGATTCCATCACAAAGGGATATGTCGCGGGGGTCAACGAGGTGGGTGATAGTTACGCCTGCGGCAATGTATTCCTACCGGAACTGGTAATGGCGGGCGAGGCGATGAAGGCCGCCATTGCCGTGCTGGAGCCGGAGCTTAAAAAGAAGGGAGCCTCGCGCGAGGTGTTGGGCAGGGTGGTGCTCGCAACCGTCGAAGGCGACATCCATGAGATCGGCAAGTCGCTGGTGGGGACGATGCTCACTGCTTCGGGGTTCGAGGTGTTTGACCTGGGCGTGAACGTGCCCGCAGATCAGATCATCGCCAAGGCGGAAGAGGTGAACGCGGACATCGTTGGGTTGAGCGCCCTGCTCACCACGACGATGGTCAGGCAGAAGGAGGTCATCGAGGCGATGGACAAGAAGGGCATGCGCAACAAGACGCATGTAATGGTCGGCGGCGCGCCCGTGACGAAGGACTGGGTGCAGAAGATCGAAGCGGACGGCTACAGCGAAGATGCCGTCGGGGCGGTCAACGCGGCGAAGAATTTGATGAAGGGATAACACTTTATCTTCACATGTCATTCTGAGGAGCGGAGCGACGAAGAATCTCTAATAACATAGTGGGAGACTCTTCGGTCGCCTATGGTTTCGATACGGGCGGGAAGAACACTCGCCCTACTCAACCAACGGCTTCCTCAGAGTGACAGAAGAGGTTCCATGAAAACAACCATCAGCAGTAAAACGAAAAAAGCGACCATCAGCACAGATGGTCCGTTTACGGTCATCGGCGAGAAGATCAACCCCACGGGGCGCAAGAAACTCGCGGCGGCGTTGCAGGAGGGGAATTTCGATTACGTGCGCGATCTGGCGAGAAAGCAGATCGAAGCGGGCGCGGACATCCTGGATGTCAACGTGGGCATGGCAGGCACGGATGATGTTGATTACCTGCCAAAGATCGTGAAGATGCTCGTCGATGAATTCGATATCCCACTTTGTATCGATACGCCGAACCCGAAGGCGCTGGCTGCTGCCCTCCCTCTCGTGCAGGGACGGGCGCTGGTCAACTCGGTCAACGGCGAGGAAAAGTCGCTGGAGGCGGTCCTGCCGCTGGTCAAGGAACACGGCGCGGCGGTCATCGGCTTGACCATCGGCGAAGGCGGCATCTCGAACGACCCTGAGGTGCGTCTCGCCGCGGCGGCGAAGATCATCGAACGCGCCGGTAAACTCGGCATCCCCCCTGAGGATATCGTCATCGACCCGCTCGTGATGACCGTCGGTGCGGACAGCAACGCCGGGCTGGTCACGTTGACCACCATCGAAATGGTACGGCGCGAGTTCGGCGTCAACGTCAATCTCGGCGCGAGCAACGTCTCGTTTGGTCTGCCCGAGCGGGACGTGATTAACCAGGCTTTCCTGGCGCTTGCCATCGGCGCGGGCGCGACCTGCGCCATCACAGACCCGATGAAGTACAGCCTAGCCATCAAAGCCATTGATCTCTTACGCGGACGGGACAGTTACGGAGCAAAGTATTTGAAGTATTACCGGGCGCACGCGCCGGAAGCGGTTCCACCCAAAGTTTGATAACTGATGTTACGAACCGTCCCGAAGGTTTGGGTAAAAAACAAGCCCGTTTCACAAGAACCTTCGGGACGTTCTGCACAAGGCGAGTTAATGAGTTGGAAGAGATCTGATAAATTCAACGCAAGTATCAGGTCTCTTTTATAATCCGAGCATGCCAACAAACCTCCTCATCAACATCCTCGGCTGGACGGGTTCGATCCTGTACCTGCTGGCGTATGCGCTGGTCTCTGCGAAGAAGACCGAGGGCGATTCGCTGCTTTATCAGGGCATCAACATCCTGGCGGGCATCCTGCTCGTCGTTTACACGCTCGCCTTGCAGGCCTACGCAACCACGGGTCTCAACGCCATCTGGGTCGCCATCGGTGTGTTCACACTGGGTCGAAAATGGCTTACACGAAACTGACTCCGCACTTCACGCCGTCCGCGCGTGTGGAGGAAATTTCACGCGAGCCCGCGCACTACCTACTGACGATACCTTCCGGGAGAGCGGATAAATATCGCGTCGCGCAGCTTGATGATTATGCGCAATTAATAAGAAGACGATTCCCTCACCGGCGTAAACAAGCTCCCTCGCATCCGCTCGGGACCACCCTCAGCCTGTCCGCCCGTACCTCAAGCAACTCCCTCCCCGGAACCTGGGGGTTCGGTTTCTGGAACGATCCATTTGGATTGTCCATCGGCTATGGCGGCAAGCCCTTCCGCCTGCCCGCACTGCCAAACGCGGTCTGGTTCTTCGGGGCATCGGAGGAGAATTATTTGTCGTTCGCGAGTGGTCTCGATACGCCTTCGGCTACTCGACCAGCGGCTAACGGTTTCCTCGCACAATCCTTCCGCGCGCCGAGGTTTCATCCGCTGTTGGCACTTGCCGGGCTGGCGCTCCCCTTTTCACGGAAGTTGACGCGGCGGTTGATGAGTCAAGTCATCGCGGAGGACGGGATCGCCCTCAACGTGGATCCGCGTCAATGGCACAGATACAGGCTGGAATGGCGCGAGAAGCGAGTTTCCTTCGAGGTGGATGAGGTTCGGGTGTTCGAGTCGGCTGTGAGTCCGCATCCGCCGCTGGGACTGGTCATCTGGATCGATAATCAATTCGCGGCTTTCACCCCCGAGGGAAAAATCGGGTTCGGAGTTTTGGAAAACCCCGAACCCGCATGGCTGGAGATCAAAGATCTGGAGGTCGGGTAAACGTTAGAAAGCCCAGAAACCGGGGAGATAGATCCGCAACAGCGCATCCGCGAGCAAGCCCAGAAGAATGTAACCGCCGAACTGACGGTTGTGCTGGAAGGCAAAACCCGAGAACCAGACGGGCCAGGCAGGCCAGCCCTCGGGGGCTTTTTCGGGCTTGGGGTTGTTCAAGACCTTTAAGAAGGTCAGCGCGTCCTTGCCGGCAAGGAAGACGATCAACATGACCGGCGTGAAGTAGCGTGTGGCGAACACGAGATAAAGGATGACTGCGTAGATCATGATCACGGCAAACTGATCCGTGCGGCGGGCAAAGGCTTCGCCAGCGCGCACCGGAAATGTGCCGACGCCGCGGGCTTTATCATCTTCGCGCTTGTCGATGTGCTTGGCAACATTGATGCTGGCAACGCCGAGGCCATAGGGCACACCGGCGAGGACCGCGCTCCAAACATTGGACATGACGATCTGCTGTCCGCTAACGAGGGCGAGGACGAAGTACACGCCGCCGATCATGATCGGTCCCCAGATGAGGAAGATGGATAATTCACCGATGCCCCAGTATTTGAACGGATAGGTGTAGAGCAGAAGGACAATTGCGCCGAAGGCAAACAACCCGATGACCACACCGTTGAATCCGGTGGTGAGCAAAGCCCAGATGCCCGCAAGCGTGGCAAGCACACCGCTGACGAGGAACCAGCGGATCTGCTGGGGCTTGGTGAAGAAACCCTGTGCCAGCGGGTGGACGCCATACTGGGTGCGGAAGTAGTTTCCGCTATCGAGGCCGCGGCTGTAATCGGTGTAATCGTTGAGTAAATTGTTCGTGCCATGGGCGATGAACAGTCCGAGGGTCAGGATCAGGAAAGGACCCCATGAGAAATAACCGTCGCGCCAGGCAAGGATGCCCGAAATGACACAGGAATACACGGTGACCAATGTCACGGCGGAACGGGTGGCAATCAACCATTTGGAAACGACATCGAGAGCATCCCACTCCTTCTTGTCGTCCATCTTGATCAATTGCCAGATGGCTGTACGCCACATTGCAAAATTGATGTGCATCTTTCTCTCCTTCTTGGTTGGAATTTTATCGGCGGAACTGCCGAAACAAAACTCTCTTGATGCAAAATTATACTACCACTTTGTGAAATCAGATACAAATGGTCGTGTTTGGGCAACTGGTCATTTAAAGCAAAAGAGCGGGAAACAATCCCGCCCTTCCGGGGTGTATCGGACAACTAACTCCAATACGTTCTAAGCAATTCCGCTGTAAAGGGGATAACGCGCAACAGCACATCGATCAGCAAGCCAAACATGAAGAGCGAGCCGAATTTGCGATTGTTGAAGAAGGCATACCCAACAAAATACAACGGCCAGCCGATCTGTCCTTCGGGTTTGGTCTCCGGCTTCGGTTTAAGAAAAACGGGATAGATCTGCAAGAACGTCGGGAGCGCCAGGAACACGATCAACATGACCGGCGTGAAGAACCTGACTGCGATCAGATACACCGTGAACAGATATGGCGCGACCATCATGCCCAGTACCGCATAACGCGAAGCCTTTTCACCAATGACGACCGGCAGGGTATGGATGCCCTTTTTCCTATCCATATCGAGTTTGTCAATGTGTTTGCCGAAGATGACGGTGGTCACACCGAGCACATAGGGCAGGCTGGCAATGACCACGTTCCAGTTCCAATGCTGGGTCAACACAAAGTATCCGCCACCGATCATCAATGGACCCCATACGATGAGCACGGCTACCTCGCCAAGCGCCAATCCCTTGAGGGGCCAGGTATAGAACAGCAAAAAGAACGCGCCAAGTCCGAGCAAAATCCACGTGGTGGCGTTGAACTCCGTATATGAAACAAGGTAGATGCCAAAGGCAAGGGCGATCAAGGCGGTCACGGCAAAATACGTCAGGTGCTGGCGCCGGGTCATCAGCCCGCTGGCAACAGGCTGCGCGCCATAGATATTACGGTAATAGTTGTCCTTGTCCACACCGCGCACAAAATCGGTGTAATCGTTGAAGATGTTGTTGCTGGCATGGGCAAGGATCAAGCCGAACGTGAGGGCGATCCAGGGCATGAAACTGAATGCTCCGTCGCGCCAGGCAAAAAGTCCCGCGAGAGCCGCAGAGATAAAAGTCATTACGAGGACTGCGGCACGGGTCGAGATCAACCATTTCGAGATGACATCCAATTCATCCCACTCGGCTTTTGACACTTCGGGAATGACATTGAGGGCTTTACGCCACATGGCAAAATTCATAACAGACTCCTTGAGCAAATTTCGACAAATTATACCCAATCAGCCGGATATTAAAACCTGAAGATTGTCGGGGAGATTTGGGACGATCATCCCGGTTTTGCCTCTGCTACCGGCAAAGTAAAGAAAAACGTCGCCCCCGTTCCCGGTTCGCTCTGGAGCCAGATCCTGCCTCCGTGAAATTCGATGATCCGCTTGACAAGGGCGAGCCCTACGCCGGTCCCATCGCTCAGCGGATCGAGTTTATTAAAGAGACCGAAGACCGAATCCGTGTACCGCGGGTCTATCCCAATTCCATTGTCCCTTACGAAAAACACGGGCATCCCATCCAACTCGCCATCCTGACCGATCTCGATGGTGGGATCGGGGACTTCGCCGATGAATTTGGCTGCATTATCGATCAGGTTTTGCAGTACTTCGAGCAGCCTCTGACGATCTCCATAGACCTTTGGAAGATCTTCATGCACGAGTACGCGGGGATTGCTTTGTGCAAGCCGCCCATGCACAAGTTCCATCGCATCAGCGACAAGCTCATTCATATCCACGAAATCAGGCTCGTTGATCATTCTGCCCACCCGGGAGAGTTCCAGAAGATCAGCCAGCAATTTTTGCATCTTATCGGTCGCATCACGGACGCGCTGCATGTCCTTTTCGAGCCGTGTCCGGTTGCCGGTTTGAAGATCCTCACGGATGAAGCCCAGGAAACCTCTGATCGTGATCAAAGGAGATTTGAGATCATGCGAAACCGTGTATGTAAACCTTTCCAACTCTGCGTTCTTGGCTTCCAATTCCTCGATCAGTTTTTCACGTTCGGCCTCCGCCCATTTACGCAGGGTGATATCCCGCACCATTACGATGACAGTGTTCGAGTCGCCGGCGACCATCCGCGCTTCATAGTGTTTTTTCTCGCCTCCAACCGCCAATGGATATTCAAAAATATGCAGTTGCCCCGATTCCAGCGTCCGTTGGATGGAGAACATGGTCTGATCGACCACATCGGGCGGCATGACTTCGGAAATTTTTCTTCCCAAAAACTCCTCGGGGGGCAACAAAGTGTCCATGGTCGGCGAGGAGATGAAATTCAAAATCACACCATCGCGGTTGAACTCGAAGATCATATCCGGGATGGCCTCAAGGACCGCCCGGGTGCGAACCTCCTCCCGCCTCAAGGCATCCTGGGCAAGTTTTAGAGGCGTAATATCAACCTGCGTTCCCCACAGCCCCACCAGGTTTCCCTCTTCGACCACTCCGATCGCGGTATTCAAAAAGTGGACGGTCCGCCCATCAGCTGTCTTTTCCACGGTCTCGCGATCGGTGCCAAAGTAGTTATCCCTCACCAATTGGAGCGTCGATTGAAAATTCACCTCGTTCACTTCCCCACCGTATAGTTCAAGCAGACGCTTTCCCATCAACTGCGACCGGCTGGTGTATCCGTACATCCGTGCAAGGGCAAGATTGCAATCCTGAATGAACCCCGTTCGCTGGATCAGGAGCACCTGCTCCTCGGCGGGCAGATCGACCGGGATAGGCTTATCGAATGCCAGAAACCAGATCCCCTCGGCGCTTGATTCCACAAAGGTCCGGTATTTTTCCTCGCTCGCCTGCAACGACTTTTGCGCAAGGATCTGCTCGGTGACATCGTAAAACATGGACAGGACCGTCGGCTCCCGTCCGTGGTCGATCAATTCATGAAAAACGGCGGTGAAACGTTTCTGCCCCTTCCCATTGACAAATTCATAGGTGGGATTATGAAGCGATTTTTGTTCGATGAGTTTTTGAGTAAACGCCAGGCGCTCCGTCTCATTCTCCCAAAGTTTCAACTCGACCGTCGTCCTGCCAAGCGATGAGCCTGCATCAAATCCGGTAAGATTCCAATAGGCGGCGTTGGCATCCAGAAGTCTGCCATCTTTCAGGGCAGTGACGCTGATCGCCACCGGACTGACATGGAAGACCCTCCGAAAACGCTCCTCCCCCTCCCGCACCGTGTCAACCGCCTGCTTCACCGTTGAAACAATCAGGTAAACCAACACGATCAACAGCAGGAATATCACCGTCAATTCCCAGGCTGTACTGATCGGCGATTCGAAGCTCCGCACGCGCAAACCCAAAGTCTCGCCGACCGCCAGTCCCCATACCGCAAGGATGCTCATCCCAGCCACGAGAAGCGAGATGCGCCAGCTTGCGATCAACGAAGAGATGGTGATGATCAGGATGTACACCATCACAGCGGAATCGCGCACGCCATCCGTCACCCAGGCCAGATAGGTCATGCACACCCAACTCGAGAAGATCAGCGCCAGGGAAGCCGCCCGGATATATCCTGCGCGCACGATGATCAATAAACCGAGCTGAAACAAAAGCAGAACAACATTGACAATGATCGTCCCATCCCATGACCTGTCCCCAAACAACATGCGGACACCGATATACAAACTGTTGATTACGGCGGTACTGACCAGGATGATGGTCAGCAATCTGGTGACCGAATCACGACGTTCCAAACCAAACCACGGCCGCGAACCCTGATCTGTGAAGTTGAACTTCATATACAAGTCTCTTCCACGAAGCGGAGTATATCACGGCGGTGATTTATCATTTCCCTATGCCCACGCCCTCTCATATGCCGCGATGACCCTGTCCCAAATGGTGTTCGCGTCGTCATCCACGGTTTGAAATTCGGGATGCGCCTCGAACCAGGTGAGCGATCTGCGGACACCCTCCGCCCAATCCACTTCGCAGTTGAAATCGGGCACAAATCTCTTGATCTTGCTATTATCGAACACCACGCTGTTGGACTTGTCACCGATCAGGCTTCCGACCGCGTGATCATCGTACCGTGCGATGAAATCGGATGGGATGTGGATCACGTCCGGTTCCAACCCCAGAGCCTGATACGCTTCGAGATGGATCTGGTCCCAGCTGAGGACATGATCCGACGTGATCTGAAACACCTCACCGATCGCCTTCGGATTCCCCAATAAACCGACCAGCCCTTTGGCAAAATCCTGGTTCCAGGTCAGCACCCACAGCGACGTGCCATCGCCGGGGACAATGACCTTCCTGCCGCGTTTCATGCGGTCCACCACGGTCCATGGATGGCGCCAACTGGAAACAGCAAACGGGATTTGTGTCGGACCATAAGTGTGAGAAGGCCGGATGATCGTTACGGGAAAGCCCTCTTCGTGGCGGGCTTGCATCAACCTGTTCTCGCAGGCGATCTTGTTTTGCGAATAGTCCCAAAATGGATTCTCGAGCGGAGTCTCCTCGGTGATCAGATAATTCCTCACCGGTTTTTGATACGCGGAGGCGGAACTGATGAACACAAATTGACCAGTCTTGTCGCGGAAGAGGCGCAGGTCGCGTTCGATGTCATCCGCGGTAAAGGCAATGCAGTCCACCACCGCGTCGAAACGGTGACCAGCCATAAGTCCCGCGAGACGCGCTTCGTCAGTGTGGATATCGCCCTGGAACAGGGTCGCGCCTTTCGCCGGGGGAATCTTTTTCGTCACTGAGCGATTCAACATAAAGATCTCGTGCCCGCGCGTGCTGGCAAGCTCGGCACAGGCGGAGCTGATGATGCCGGTACCACCGATGAAAAGGATCTTCATCAGTCTTCTCCCAATTCAGGGATCGGCTGGACGAGCGCGCGATTGGCAAAATAATTTTCGACTGCGAAGATGAGCAACGCCACCCAGACGATGCCAAAGCCGATGAGGTGCGAATGGTCAAAGGGTTCCTTGTAGATAAATACACCGATCAGGAATTGCAGGCTCGGCGCGATGTATTGCAGAAGACCGACGACCGTCAGTGGGATTTGTTTTGCAGCAGAGGCGAACATCAAAAGCGGGATCGTCGTCACAAGCCCCGAGCCGATCAGGAGCAGGTCAACAAGGATGCCATCGTGCAGGAATCCGCCTGTGCCATTGAACCCGACGAAAACGAGATAGATCAGGGCAACAGGGAAAACGATGCCCGTTTCGAGTGTCAACCCGTAAAGCGAGCCGAGCGGCGAAAGTTTTTTCACGAACCCGTAAAAACCGAACGAGAACGCCAGCGAAAGGGCGATCCACGGCAGGCGCCCGTACACAACCGTGAGGTAGATCACACCGATCGCGGCAAGCCCCACAGGGACCCATTGCATGGGGCGCAATCTCTCACGCAAGAACAGGACGCCCAGCGTCACGCTCAACAACGGGTTGATGAAATATCCAAGGCTCGTCTCAACAATGAAACCGGCATTGACACCCCAAACGTAGATCAACCAGTTGAAACTCAGGAGCACAGCCGCGATCGAGTAGATGCCGATCGTCCTCGATCTGAAGGCAGCCGTGCGAAAATCCTGCCATTTCCCGGTGAGCAAAATGTAAACCGCCAGCAAAATGAACGACCAGCCGATGCGATGCCCGATCACCTGCAAAGCGGGAACATCGTGCAGCAATTTCCAATAGATGGGGAAAAAGCCCCACAGCGCGTACGCGGCAATACCATTCAAAATTCCTTTGTTCATTTTTCTCCTGAAAAGGTTAGAAACTTGCGATCGGCTGCCTGCCGGCAAACCCCGCTTCGAGCTCGTGCCAGAAGGCAATATCCCCCTCCCCATACTTCCAGCACAGATATACCTCGCGCCCATCCTTGATGGCGGAAAAATCCAGCAAACCCAGGTTGATGTCCTTGATCTGCACGCCCGTATCCAAGATCTGATGGATCAACGCGTCCAGCCGTTCAAAATCCTGGACAAGGTTGCTCAAGGCGCGGTTGCCGCCATTCCCCGCGGACTTTTCGATGGCAGGCCAGGCTTCCGGCTGGCTCGCAAGGATCTTTGCACGGATCGCCTGCACTTCCTCCATCAACGGGCGGATGATCCTCAACGCTTCGTTGGCTTGATGTAAAGTAAAAAACTGTGGCATGGGCATCTCGGTAATATGCAAAAGTATACACCAANNAATAAAAACGGCGGCTTGGGCAGCCGCCGTCTCATCTACAATCTTACACGTCTCAGCCGCAGGCTATTGGTCACCACAAAGACACTGCTGAACGCCATCGCACCGGCGGCGAGCATCGGGTTCAGATATCCGAGCGCCGCGGCGGGGATCAGCACCACATTGTAAAAGAAAGCCCAGAATAGATTCTGCTTGATGGTACCAAGCGTTTTGCGTGAGAGCTGGATCGCGCGCGAAACACCGCGCAGGTCGCCGCTCATCAACGTCACAGGCGCGGCTGCCATCGCTACATCGGTCCCGGTGCCGATCGCAATGCCGACATCCGCCTGGGCGAGCGCGGGCGCGTCATTCACGCCATCGCCCACCATCGCAACAACCCTGTCGCCGGACTGCAGTTTCTTCACCTCGGTGGATTTTCCCTCGGGCAGAACTTCAGCCAGCACCTCATCCACGCCAACCTGCTTCGCGATCGCTTCGGCAGTCTTCCGATTATCGCCGGTGATCATCGCGACCTTTAAACCCATCCTGTGCAGGTCAGAGATCGCAGTTGTCGAATTCTCCTTGAGGGTATCAGCCACCGCGATCACGCCCACCACTTTGCCATCGACCGCGACGAGCATGGCGGTCTTCGCTTCGGATTGCAGGCGGGAGACCTCGGATTCGAGTCCGTTCAGGGAATAAGCGCGCGCTTCCATCATGCGGAGGTTGCCAACGGCAACGCTTCTCCCCTCGACTTCAGCCTGCACGCCGTTTCCAGGCTCCGCCTTGAACCCGGCCGCCTCCGCCAAAATCAGACCGCGATTTGTCGCCTCCGCCCAGATCGCTTCACCCAACGGATGTTCACTGCCCTTCTCAACGGATGCAGCGAGTTTCAGCAAATCGTTCTCCTGCCAGTTTCCGTTTACAACCACATCGGTGACCGCGGGTTGACCTTTTGTGATCGTGCCGGTCTTATCCAGCACAACAACGGAGATCTTTCCAGCGCGCTCCAAAGCCTCACTGCTTTTGAACAACACACCCAGCTCCGCGCCCTTGCCCGAACCGACCATCACAGCCGTCGGTGTGGCGAGCCCCATCGCACAAGGACAGGCGATCACCAGCACGGCAACCATGTTGATCAAGGCGCGCGTGAACTGTTCATCGATCTGCGGCGCCAGGAAATACCAGCCCGCGAACGTAAGCAGGGCTATCGCAATAACCACCGGCACAAAGATCGCGGAGACCTGGTCGGCAAGTTTCTGGATCGGCGCCTTGCTGCCCTGTGCGTCCTCCACCAGCTTGATGATCTGGGCGAGGGCGGTCTCTTTGCCAACTTTCGTCGCTTCGAACTTCAACATGCCCAACTTGTTCAGCGTCGCGCCGATGACCGGGTCGCCCGGCTTCTTCTCCACAGGCAGGGATTCACCCGTCAACATGGATTCATCCACTGCGCTGCGGCCATCGATCACCACACCATCCACGGGAATCTTTTCGCCGGGTTTAACGAGGACGACGTCGCCTGCGCGGACATCGTCCACGGGCACCTCAGTTTCAAGTCCGGCGCGAACGACGCGGGCGGTCTTGGCGCGCAGTCCCATGAGCTTTTTGATGGCCTCGGAGGTGCGTCCTTTTGCACGCGCTTCCAGAAACTTTCCAAGCTTGATGAGGGTGATGATGACCGCGGCGGTCTCGTAATAAACGTGACCGGACAGCAGGCCAAACGTAATTGGAAGGGAATAGAAATACGCGGCGGAGGAACCCATCGCGATCAGCACATCCATGTTCGCAGACTTGTTGCGCAGCGCCTTGAATGCACCGACATAATACTGCCAGCCCACGTAGAATTGAACCGGCGTGGCAAGCACGAGCATCAACCATCCAAACCAGGGTTGCGCCTCGCGCATTCCCTCCATCGCCATACCGGTGTAAAAGAAGGACGGGAGCAGACCAAAGTCCTTGCCCATCGAAAGCAGGAACAACGGAACCGTGAAGATCAAACCGATGACGAGCAGACGCCATTGTTCGTTGATCTCGTGTTCGCGCGCTTTTGCCTCGGCATCCTCCGCTTCACCACCCAGTTCCACGGCTTCGAAACCGGCGGAGGAAACCGCGCGCCGGAGTTCCGCCTGCGTCACGATGGTGGGTACATATTTGACGCGTGCTTTCTCGGTCGCGAAAGTGACCTGTGCTTCCAGCACTCCTTCGAGATTGGCAAGCGCCTTTTCGAGACGGCGCGCATCGTTATCATCGGCAAGCCGCTTGATGATGAGGTCCGCTTCGCCGGTGGCGACGCCGTATCCCGCGCGATTGACGCGGGCGATCATGTCGGTAATCTGAAGTTTGCCCGGGTCAAAATCCACCGTGGCGCGTTCAGAGGAGAGATTGACGATGGCGGTCTCCACCCCATCGAGTTTCTTGAGGTTGCGCTCCACCGTGGCGACACAGTTGGCGCAGGTCATGCCGGTGATGGGTAACGTTAATTGTTTCGTATTGCTCATTCGCACTTCCTAAAAATGATCAGGTCACGCCTGGTGCGTGACCTGCCAACGATCAAAGAGTAATCAAACCTTCAGCAGGGTAGTTGATCTCGGCAAGCAATGCCTTGATCTTTGCCTCACTGGCAGGGGCATCGAAACTGATCTCAACCTTCTTGTTTTCCAGATCAGCCTTTACAGACTGGACACCCTGAAGCTCGCCCACTTCCATTTCGATGGTGTGGGTGCAGTGTCCACAATGAATTGCGGGTACGGAATAGGTTACTGTGGTCATGGTTTTCTCCTTGTTATTTTGATTTCACGCCGAGCGGTATTGGTCGAAATCGAATACGCTCAGAGCGGATCTTATACTTTTGTCGACATCTCGAACACTTCGGTGATTTCCTTCAGGACGCGTTCGCGTTCAGCTTTATTATTACCCTGGATCGCGGTCGTCACACAGGAGTTCAAATGGTTCTCGAGGATCTGCGAACTGACTTTGTTCAACGCCGCCTCGATCGCCTGGATCTGGCGGATCACATCGATACAATACGCGTCCCCCTCGACCATGCGTATGACTCCGCGCAAATGGCCTTCAACGGTCTTCAGCCTTCGTAACGTGTCTTGATTCTCCATCACAGCCTCCGCCAGTTAGATGCCAATCAAACGATATTTCTTACCCCCCCCGGGGGGGTCGGGTATCACAATCATAAAGCACGAATATGCATCCCGTCAAGTCCAGTCGGAGACAAAATGTCATCCATTTGGATGAAAATCGTCACATAAGGAGTACAATAATTACATGAAGATCGATCCTTCCGACCTGCGACGGGTCAGCGTGTTCAAGGAAGCCACAGACGATGACCTGAGCCTGTTTGTCGAGAATTCCATTTTGAGGATGGTTGAAGAGGGCGAGTTCTTCTTTTTTCAGGGCGACCCCGCCAAATATTTTTATATTTTGGTATCGGGGAAGGCAAAATTGCTTCAATCCAATCCGGCCGGGCAACAGGTCAATTTGCGGACAATCAACGAATGGCAGATGTTCGGCGCGCTGGGCGCTGTCCGCCCGGATGCCATCTACCCCGCCACAGCCCAAGCTCTCGAACCCTGCACCGCCCTGGCGATCGAAAGTGTTTTTCTGCATGATGCCTTGCAGACACGCCCATATTTGAACTTCGGATTAATGCAACTGATGACCGGGTACATTCAGGAGATGCAGGAACGTTATCGCGAACTGGCAACGGAACGTGTGGAACGCCGTATTGCTTTGACCGTCCTGCGGCTGGCGGCACAGATCGGTAAACGTTCAGGCGGGGAGGAAACGATGGTCGAACTGCCGCTCTCGCGACAGGATGTGGCTGAGGCTTCGGGGACAACCATTTACACGGTCAGCCGGGTGCTTTCAGATTGGGAAAGGCGCGGCCTGGTGGAAACTGGTCGGGAGAGGGTCTTGATCAAGAATCCGCATGGGCTTGTGCAAATCTCCGAAGGTTTGGACCAGTAACCGGTCCGGAATGAAGCGCAAAAGGCACGCGAATCCCGCGTGTCTTTTTGTTTGTCTTATTTGCGCCAGCGCAAAGAGGGATTCGACAAAATGGACTATCTTAGTGGCAAATGGAAACAAAAACCATTCTCCAACCCCTGATGACCGTGGAAGAGGTTCTGAAAAAATTGCCTGATTCCTTCGTGGTCTTTATGAACAGGAAGACAAAGTGCGTTGGCTGTCTCTTGCAACGGTTTTGCACCCTGCAGGATGTATCGGCGACGTATCAAATCCCCTTGCAGGAGTTGATCGCGGAGTTGGAGGAATACATTCCAGAAAGCAACCAAATCAAAAGGAGTTCCCAATGAAAGTTTCAATCAAGTTTTTCAGCCTGCTCATCGCAATTTCAGTTTTGATCACCGCGTGTTCAGGCGCAGCAAGCAGCGCAAACAACGAAGGGAATGGCGTCAGTGCGGCGGCTAACGGCAAAACCGTGAAGTATTCACTGACCACCGGCATGGTGAATGGCGGTATGGCGTTCATTGGCGTGGGCGGCGGCATCGATGGTGTTACGAATCCGACCTTGAGCGCAGCCACTGGCGATACGGTGGAGATCACCCTGACCAGCGGCGATGGCATCGAGCACGATATTTCCTTCCCCGAATTCAATGCCACATCCGAACATGTCACCGGCAAGGGATCGAGCACCACGCTCAGCTTTGTGGTGGATAAGGGCGGCGCGTTCACCTATTTCTGCACCCTGCCCGGGCATCGGGAAGCGGGTATGGAAGGGAAATTCAATGTCAGCGGCGAAGCGCTTGCCAGCACTGACAGTGCCGCGCCTGTTGCATCCGGACAATATGTGGCAGCGAGCGGTCCGGTTGTTGTAAACGGTGAAGCCACCACCGGCGCAGACATCGTCCATGACCCGACCGATCTCCCCGGACCGATCGGCATACGCGAGCCTGAGACTGTGCGGATCGATCTCGAAACCGTTGAGATCGAAGGTCAGCTTGCGGATGGGACCACGTTCACGTATTGGACGTTCAACGGCAAGGTGCCCGGTCCGTTCTTCCGTGTGCGCGTTGGCGATACCATCGAGGTCCATTTGAGGAATTTGACGAACAGCACCATGGCACACTCGGTCGACTTCCATGCTGTGACCGGTCCCGGCGGCGGCGCAACCATGACACAAACCCCTCCGGGTGAAGAGACCGTATTCACTGCCAAGGCACTCAACCCCGGACTCTTCGTCTATCACTGCGCCACGCCAATGGTCGCACAGCATATCGCCAATGGCATGTACGGTATGATCCTCGTGGAGCCCGAAGAAGGATTGCCCGCAGTCGACCGCGAGTTCTATGTGATGCAGGGCGAACTTTACACCAATGAAGCCTTCGGTTCGACCGGTCACCTCACGGAAAACGTACAGGCGTTATTGAACGAAGATCCTGAGTATTTTGTATTCAACGGCGCCGCTAATGGTTTGACCGAAAAGAAACCTCTCAAAGCCAATGTCGGCGAGACAGTGCGCATCTTCTTCGGCGTCGGCGGACCAAACTTCACCTCCTCGTTCCACGTGATCGGCGAGATCTTCGACCGGGTCTATGACCAGGCATCCCTGACCTCCCCCGCTTTGACGAACGTCCAGACGACGCTTGTTCCCCCCGGCGGCGCGACCATGGTGGAGTTCGGACTCGAAGTTCCCGGCAGATACATCCTTGTCGATCATGCGCTCGCAAGATTACAACGCGGATTGGCCGGCTTCCTGATCGTTGAAGGACCCGATGCTCCCGACATTTTCAACGGCACGCCGACATCCGGCAGCGGTCACTAAACAAAATCCCAACCTTAAAAACAGAAGGGTCTGCATCAACTGCAGACCCTTTTTCCATTACTGGGTCGGTTCCTGACTGTATAGTTCATTGAAAAGCGACTGGGCAAACTCCAACATTGCCTGCTGCTCAGAACCGGTGATCGAGGATTTCCCCCCCACACCTGAAAAGGTCAGGGTTACAAGCATACGGTCTGATACGCCTTTGGGGTCGGAGGCATCGATGGTTACCCGATCAAATCGAGCCGCCCAATCGAAAAACCGGCTGCGCTCGCTCGAAGAAAGCAACGAAGCGAACGTGCCCATTCGCCCGTCGGCGGGAGAGCATCGATTCCCGTACACCTCGCCGGAGAGGAAAACAGTCAGGTTATCGCAAAAACCAGCAATGCCGCCTTCGCGCTTCCAGGTCAGCGCCATCGAGGCAGGCTGGACGCGGGACCCATCTCCACTGACGTGATATTCATACTGAATGTTATCTGCTTCCAGCACAATGATCCGGCCGGGCGTGATCACTTCCGCACACATCACATCCTGCATGGCAACGCCCAGGCAGGAATCAGGAAACTGCACAGGCACATCGCTGACGACCGAAATATCGCCTTCCTTCAACCCAAGGTTTTGCGCCAGTTGACTGATGACGGCCTTCTCAGCAATGCCGCCCAATTGGGCATCCTGAGAGAGCACTGTTGACTCTCCACTCTCGTCGGTATGGACTTCATATTTCACACCGTCCGCCTCGAGAACGATCCGATATCCCGGCACCTGGGCTTGCGTACACATCACGCCGACGCGTTGCACGCCGAGACACCCATCCGGCCAGGTGACGGCTTCAGTGGAGACCAGGGAAATTTTATCGGCAGACAGGTTCAACGTCGCGGAAAGAAGCGTGATGGCGGCACTCTGTGCGGGGGTCATTTCCGATGGTCCCGTAGTGGGTTGTTCATCCGAATTCGCGGGCGGCTCAGTCATCATCTGAGGCGCGCAGGCTGAAACCAGCAAAATCAACACCGTCATAACGATCAAGTTTTTTCTCATTCTTACTCCTTTACGTCGAGGACGACCAGTCAACAGGGAATGTTCCAAAACAAATGTATAATCGGCAAATGAGCCGTAAAACTTTCATGTTACTCTTAATAATTCTATCAGCCTGCGCGCCGAAAAGCGACCCCTCATTACAGGTGGAGCAGGCTGTTGCCGCAACCCTTGCCGCCCTGCCGCAGCCAACCACGCCTCCCCTGCCCACCCCCCAACCAACCGCAACTCAATTCGATCTGAGGGGCTTGTTTTGCGAATACCAGTTCTGCATCGGTCATCCGGCGGACATGGCATTTTTCGATGTGAGTGCGCAGAACAACCCTGCCTCGCCCAGCACCTATTCACAGGGGTTGATCGCGGCATTCAACGGGACTCTATTCATCCAGTTGATCTGGCAGTTGGCGCCGGGCACATCCGACCCGCAGTTCATGCTCGACCTCATATTGACACGGGATGTGGATACCCGCGTCGGCAACCTGGACGTGAAACTGATCCGCGATATGAACGTGATCTACACCCCGATCACTTCCACCGCAACACCCGTCCTTCCGTTTGGTGCGTCTGCAGCCTGGATCTGCGGCGACCGCGCCTTTGCCTGGAAGGTCTATAGTCCGCGCGCCGAGAATACCCAGGCCCTGTTCGATGAGGCATTCAATCGTTTCGAGTGCAAACGATGATCAAATCGTTTGAAACCAAACGTGGAACAATCGTCATTCGCGAAGCAAATCTGGCAGATGCAGGGCAATTTCGTGAACTACGACTCTTTGCGCTTCAAGAGAGTCCACTCGCCTTCGGTCAGGATTACGAGACCAGCCTCGATCATTCACCTGAATACTGGCAGGAGCGATTACGGGCGGATGACCATTCTGTTACGTTTGTTGCCCAACATGAACAAACCCTGATAGGGATGATGGGAATTACCCGTCGGCCGCTGCCAAAAGCCAGACATAGTGCAAAGATCATCGGGGTGTTTGTTCACCCGGATTGGAGGGGAATGCGCATTGCCGATTCGATGATAGGGATGTGCATCGAATGGGCACGCATGCATGGAGTGAATATCCTCAAGCTGGGCGTAATGTCCACGAACGAACCAGCCATCCGCTGTTATGAACGATGCGGGTTCACTGTCTACGGAAAAGAGCCTCAAGCCATGTTTTATGAGGGGCAATATTACGATGCGGCTTTGATGTCCCGATTGTTGTAACCTTTTCTTATTTTCATTACCATCCTCCTATTGTATTTGAAGTTCAAAATTGCTATAATTTAGGTAAATTTAATCTGATTTAATCCAAATCTTCATTTATCAAATCGGATCTGTGCAAAATGGGGAGTGCAAAGGCATAGATGAGCGAGCCGTTTAGAGCAGACTCAGATGTTGCTATTTTCGAGGACCACACGCCACTTGCAACTCTGTATTAGGGACGTAAGGAGGTGCCTTGCTTTTCAGAAAATTTCGACCGTTGCCAAATCCAATTTCTCCTTTATCGACCCATAACCGCATAGCAAAAGGAGGTGACCGGCCACAATTGAACAATCGCGGCATGTGTTTGCTTTTAACCGTTTAACCTCTCAAAGGAGTGACCAAATCATGAAACGAACTTTACGCAAGGGAGTCCGCATGGCTCTCCTCCTTATCCTGCTCTTCGCCCTCATCACCAATAGCTCGCCAGCAGGCGTAAGTGGAGCATCTGATGCCAGCACGGAAAACACCGACTTGATTGTGAAATCGAGCAACGGGATTGTCGAAAGCGTGAAACTTGCCGGTCTTTACCAGCAGGGCGATCCCCCTGGGGTCGATCCCAAACTGATCCGACAATTGAAACAGAATGCGCGCGGTTCGGTCTCGATCAGCACCAATCAAAGCACAGACTTCGCGAGTTTCGTGCGCGTTAGCAAGGGCGGTGACCTGCAGCCAGGCAACCGTACAAACACCCCTCAAGGTAAAGCCAACGGATTCTTCAAGGACTATGGCGGCTTGTTCGGGGTCAAAGACCAGGCAAGCGAACTCAAACAACTCTCTTCCTTCACAGACAGCCAGGGCACCACTCACATATCCTACCAGCAGATTTATAAAGGAGTGCCTGTCTTCGCCGCCATACTGCAGGCCCATCTGGATTCCAACAACGATCTCAGCGCCATGAACGGGGTTTTCGTTCCCGATATTTCTGTCAGCACATCCCCCTCTTTCAATGCAGAACAGGCAGCAGAGAGGGCGGTTGCAGAAGTACTTGCAAATCCACCACAGAATGAAATGACCGGAGTTCCACTGGATCTTTCCTCATCAGGACTTTCTGCGGGCGCTCCAACACTCTACGTTTATCGGGATGGATTGCTCCAGGGCGTCGCCGGACCGAATTATCTGGTCTATGAGGTGGAAGTGACGAACGGTAGCAGTGTGCGGGAGATGGTTTACATCAATGCCTACGACGGCAAAATCGTCAATCGCATCTCACTTGTGGAGGACGCTTTGTTCCGCCGCCTCTACGAACAGAATACCGGAAACCAGGTCTGGCAGGAGGGCGATCCGTTCCCCGGCTCGCTTAATCAGGACCAGCAGAATATCGTCGACTTTAGTGGAGATGCCTACCATCACTTCTTTAACGCGTTCGGCGTGGACTCATTTGATGGTCTGGGATCGGAAATGATGTCGGTCAACAACGATCCCAGGATCAGTTGTCCCAACGCAAATTGGAACGGCATAACGACAAACTATTGTAACGGAGTTACCGCCGATGATGTGGTCGCGCACGAATGGGGACATGCCTACACCGACTACACCCACAACTTGATCTACCAATGGCAGTCCGGGGCTTTGAATGAGTCCTATTCCGATATTTGGGGCGAGGTGGTGGACATGTTGAACGGCGCAGGCACGGATGCGCCTGACACGGTCCGTTCCGTGAATGCCTGTTCGATCTACACCACACCGGTCCCACTGCTGACAATTAATAGCCCGGCTTCAATCGCTGGTGAGTATGCAGCCGGCGCAGCATCCTTCGGTCCATCATTGTCGAATCCGGGGATCGCAGGGAGCGTAGTGCTTGCAGACGACGGCACCGGTACAGCCAGCGATGCTTGTACTGCCCTGGTTAATGGAGCCGCCATCGCGGGAAATATCGCTTTGGTTGATCGCGGGGCTTGCGCCTTCACCATCAAGGTGAAAAACGCCCAAGACGCCGGGGCAGTTGGCGTCATCGTGGCTGATAATGTTCCGGGTCCTGTTGCAGGCATGGCGGGCGCTGATCCCACTATCACCATCCCATCCTTGCGTGTCACCCTCGATACCGGCAACACGATCAAAGGCGAACTGGCAAGTGGTGTCAATGCGACATTACACATCGTTGGCGGGAGCGCGCCAGAAGATTCCTATCGCTGGCTGATGGGCGAAGATGCGACCGCATTTGGCAGCGCCATTCGCGACATGTGGGCTCCCACCTGTAAATCGGACCCGGGCAAGGTAACCGACGCCGAATATCACTGCGCCACCAGCGATGGTGGCGGCGTACACACCAATTCGGGCGTACCCAACCATGGCTTTGCACTGTTGGTTGATGGCGGCACCTATAACGGTCATACGGTCAATGCGATTGGACTGGTAAAAGCCGCCCACCTTTACTGGCGGGCGCAATCCGTTTACCAGACACCCACCACAAATTTCAACGGTCATGCAGACGCGCTGCAAGCTTCCTGTCAGGATCTAATCGGTGTGCCGCTGGAAGGTTTGAGCACGTCGAGCACTCCAGCCGGACCGTCCGGTCAGGCAATCACAGCGGCTGACTGCGCGGCTGTTGACGAGATGATCGCGGCCGTCGAACTGCGGGTCGATCCGTCAGCACAATGCAATTTCCAGCCGATCCTCCAGCAAAATCCACCTGCTTTGTGCGCGGAAACGAAAAACCCGCCCAAGTTCTTCGTCGAAGACTTCGAGGATGGGCTGGGAGCCTGGACATTGACCAACCAGGGCGTATTCGCTGGTTGGCCCGGCCTGGATTGGACGCAGGCGACTACTCTGCCGGGCGGACTCTCCGGCTCTGCCGCATTTGGGGCTGATCCCAACGCCGGTAATTGCGATGGTGGCGCTGGCGATATCTCAGGCATGATGAGCCTTGAGAGCCCCATCATACACATCCCGAACAGCAAGACCTTGGGTCCGCACTTCGTGACCTTCGAGCATTATGTGGCCACAGAGGCTGGATGGGATGGCGGTAACCTGAAGATCAGCGTCAACGGCGGACCTTATCAAGTGGTGCCACCTTCCGCCTATAAGTTCAACCCCTACAACACAACACTTCAAACCGCCGCCGCAGGTAACACCAACCCGCTGGCTGGTCAGCCCGGCTTCAGCGGCACGGATGGCGGCAGTCTTTTCGGAAGCTGGGGACAGTCTCAGGTCAACCTGACCATGCTGGGTGTCAAACCGGGCGATAATATTCGCCTGCGATTCGACATGGGCATGGACGGTTGTACCGGCAACGACGGATGGTACGTGGACAATGTCACCGTTGCCGCTTGCAATGCCAGGAAGGAACCATAATTCCTTGCATTGTAACGATAAAACGCTGGGCCGGGCGCCGGTTTTTCTCCGGCGCCCGGCAATTTAATTTCATCTTTTTTGCCATAGGGCAATTGTGCATTTTTCACATGATGGACTTATAAACCCTGAAGTTTGGCTTGATTCCAGAACGCATCCATCTCCTCCAGACTCAGGTCGGATAGATTTCGATCCTTCCTTTTTGCACTTTGTTCCACAAAAGCAAATCTTTTCCTAAACTTTGAATTCGTCCCCCTCAACGCAGACTCCGCATCCACCTGCTTCCAGCGCGCCAGGTTGACCATGGCAAACAATAGGTCGCCAATTTCAGAGGCAAGTTCGAAGTCGGTTTCCGCCTTCTTGATCTCCTCAATCTCCTCCCTGACCTTGTCCAATACGCCTTCGATCTCGGGCCAGTCGAAGCCGACGCGGGCAGCGCGGTCCTGATATTCCTGTGCCTGGGTCAGTGCCGGTAATGCGATCGGGACGCCGTCCAATAATCCCTTTTCATTCTGCCCATTGTCCCTGCGTTCGGCTTCCTTCAACTTTTCCCAATTTGCCAGCACGCCATCCACGCCATCGAGCTTCAAGTCACCGAAGACGTGCGGATGCCGGCGAACGATCTTCGAATGGATTCCCTGGACCACCTGGTTGACGTTAAATTGCCTCTCCTCGTTGGCGATCTGGGATTGCAATACGATCTGCAACAACAGATCACCGAACTCTTCGCGCATATCGGCAAAATCGCCTGAGTCAATGGCAGAGATCGCTTCATACGACTCTTCGAGTAGGTGTTTCCTCAATGTTGCATGGGTTTGTTCCTTGTCCCACGGACAGCCATCGGGCGCGCGCAAATGGGCGACGATCTCGGCAAAAGATTCGAAGGAAGTCCCCTCACCCAATGCAGGGATATACCAGCAGGTTTCGGCGGAGCAATTATCACCTCCCATTGCTTCAAGCATCTCCTCTTTCCACTTTCCACTTCCCACTACTGACACAGCATGTTCCTTCGGGTAGGTTGTCAGCAAAACCGACTTAAGGTGCGCAGACAGTTCGCTCGAATCCACACCGAGCAGCAACACTGGCATGTCAGGCGGATAAGGCGGAACATGCGCGGATGAAAGAGTCCGCGCTTCGAGCAGGATCAACCTCGAGGGTGGCGGGATACGGAGCGCCTCAAAAACGGACGCCGCAAGAGAAAAGTCCATGCGATCTCCTTTAAAACGAAAAACGTAACCCGTAGATTGTATCCCACGAATTACGAATTTCGCATCAGGTTTATGGGTCGATTTAGCGCTTGGTGTAGGTCGGTGCCTTGCGGGCTTTCTTGAGACCGGGTTTCTTGCGTTCCTTCACACGGGCATCGCGGGTGAGCAAGCCGTGTTTGCGGAGCGCAGAGGTCCAATCGCCATTGAGCAGGACGAGCGCACGGGAGAGCCCCAAGCGTACAGCCTCAGTCTGACCGGAGACGCCGCCGCCCATCACCTTGACGGTAACATCATACTTCTGGGCGTCTTCACCGACCGCGGCGAACGCGCGCAGGATATCGCTCAGATCGCCCATGCGGGTGAAATAAGCGGTGGCATCCTTGTCGTTGACGGTGAACTGACCGGAACCGCCCATCAGGCGGACGCGCGCGGTGCTTTCCTTGCGGCGGCCAACAGCTTCGTAATATTGTGCCATATTTCTTCTTCCTCTTTTCCCTACGCCAGCGGCTCGGGGTGATTCGTGCCATGCGGATGATCAGGACCTGCATAGATCTTCAAGCGCTTGAGCAGCGCGCGTCCCATTCGGTTGTGCGGCAGCATGCCCCAGACAGCCGCGCGCAGCACACGATCAGGGTGCTGCTGCAACTGGTCGCGCAGCGAAATGGACTTCAAGCCGCCCGGATAATTCGAGTGCTTGTGATACATCTTGGTTTCCATCTTTGTGCTGGTCTTCGTGCCAGTCACGGTCACGCGCTCGCAGTTGATGACGACCACATAATCGCCCATCTCCACGCCGGGCGTGAAGGTCGGCTTATGCTTGCCGAGCAGCACATGCGCAATACGGGTGGCGATGCGGCCCAGGTTCTGCCCGTTGGCATCCACCAGCACCCACTTGCGTTCGATCTCACTTGCTTTCGGATAGTACGACTTGTACACTTTCAGATTCTCCGTTTCTCATCTTATTGACAATCGACTCTTGCGATTTATATTCGACCTCGACCAGCGTCAGCCCGTGAGCGGGTGCAAGACCGGACGGAAGCACGCTTCGCTTCGCGACCGGAACCTGATTCGCTAAAGAACGGGCGATGGATTCCGCCGGGACTTTTCCCTGCGCAACCGCCGCCTGGATGAACACCATCCTGCGAACCATCCGGTATAAAAAGGCGTCCGCCCAAACCTCAAAATGCCATTCATCTTCAGCAACCTGTGTCCATTCCGCCTTCATCACGGTGCGCACGGTCGTGCCTTTGGGAGTGGTCGGGGAACCGAAGGCAGAGAAATCGTGCGTCCCAATGAATTGCTTTGCAGCATCGGAAAGGGCATCGGGATTGATCCCGGGCCAGACCCGCCAGGAAAAACGTTCGCGTAGCGGGTCACGCAATGACTGGCAGAACAACCTGTAACGATAACGGCGCGATGTGGCATCGAACCGCGGATGGAATTCCGCACCCACTGCCTGCACAGACCGGACAGCCATGTCACCCGGCAGGATGGAATTCAACGCACACAGGAGCTCTTCGTCAGAGTGGGACCAATTCAGATCAGCGGAAGCAACCTGTCCCGTCGCGTGAACGCCCGTGTCCGTCCGCCCGGACATGAGGATCGAGCGTCCTTTCCAGCCAAGCTTTTGCAGGGCTTTTTCAAGTTCACCCTGCACTGTTCTCGGATGTGCCTGTCGCTGGCTTCCGGCAAAACCGGCGCCGTCGTAGGCAAGAGTCAATTTGTAACGTGCCATTTTAGCTTCCAGCGTTTAGCAATAAGCTGCCAGCCGAATGCCCAAATCACTATTCTTCAACCAGTTCCAATATGACCATTTCAGCCGAGTCGCCCATGCGGGGACCAAGCTTCAAAATGCGGGTGTAGCCGCCGTTGCGATTGGCATAACGAGGTGCGATCTCATCGAACAGCCGTTTGATCACCTGGTTGTCACCAAGTTTGGAAACTGCCAGGCGGCGGGCATGCACCTTTTCTGCATCACCGGCCTGCGCGCTGTTGCGGGCAAGTGTGATCAGGCGTTCGGCGTCACCACGGATCGCGGCAGCTTTTGCACGGGTGGTCTTGATTCGCTCATGTGTAAAAAATTGTTTTATCAAGTTGCGACGCAGGGCTTTTCTTGCGCCTGTGCTGCGCCCAAGTCGATAACCAGAAATTTGATGTCGCATTTCAAATTACTCCGCAGAACTCGATTCTTCTTTCATATAGCCCTTCTCACGCATTTTCTGGCGGAGCTCATCGAGACTCTTTTCACCAAAATTGCGGATGGACATTACAGCCGATTCACCTTTTTCGAGAAGGTCAAGCACATCGCCGACGGTGGTAATCCCCGTTCGCTTGAGGGAATTGAATACACGGACCGACAGATCCAGGGCTTCAACGGGTGTATCCGCCAGTTCGCTTGTCAGGCGGCTTCCACCTACTTCCTTCTCGACTGGTACAGTCAGTGTTTCTTCGCTGACACCGGCGATATAGCGCAGGTGATCGATCACGATCTTGGCAGCGGTGCTCAAGGCGCGCTCGGGTGAAATCGTTCCATCGGTCCAGATCTCAAGGATCAATTTGTCGTAATTCGTGCTCTGACCGACGCGGGCTGAAGTCACTTCCCAGTTCACACGCTTGACCGGGCTGTAGATGGCATCGATGGGCAACTCGCCAATGGGCATATGCCCGCTGCGCTCATTTGCCGGTGAATACCCGCGTCCGCGCTCGACCGTAAACTCGATATCGAGCTTGGTCTTGGGACCATCCACAGTGAAAAGGTACAACTCAGGGTTGACGATCTCAACCTCAGCCGGCGTAATGATATCCGCCGCGGTGACCGTCCCTTCGCCGCGCACTTCAAGGTGCATGCGGGTGCTGTCCACGCCATCCAGCTTAAGACGTAACTGCTTGACCTGCAAGGTCACCTGGATGACATCCTCACGGACACCAGGAATTTCACTAAACTCATGCAACACATCCGCAATCCGGATGGATGTCACAGCCGCACCTTCCAGTGAAGAGAGAAGAACGCGGCGTAACGCATTGCCGAGTGTTACACCATACCCGCGTTCCAATGGGCTGATTACAAATTTACCGTAATTCCGAGCCTCGGCTTCGCGCTCGATCTTCGGCATAACCATGTTCGTGATACCCGTCACGGTTCACCTCTCCCTGTATTTACAGTAGAAACTCTGGCTGGTCGGATCAAACAAGCGCCAGCCAGAGTGGAAGAACTCAACTAGCGTGAGTAGTACTCAACGATAAGCTGTTCGTTCAAACTTCCGTCAATCTCAGCGCGCTCCGGGAGGCGCTGAACGACGCCCATTAATTGTGTCGTATCGCGATTCAACCAGGCAGGAGATGTCCGGGCATTTGCCACGTCACCTACACCCTTAAAGTACTCAAGAGAGCGGGAACCTTCGCGGACCTCCACCGCATCGCCTTCCCTCAATAACATGGAGGGAACGTCGGTACGGCGGCCGTTCACAATGAAGTGACCGTGCGTCACCAATAGACGCGCCTGGGCACGACTGGAGGCATACCCCAGACGGTAGATCACGTTATCCAGCCGGGATTCCAGAATCTGCAAAAGATTCAAACCAGTCAGACCACGTCGTTGGAGAGCGACTTCATAATAACGCCGGAACTGCCTCTCGAGGATTCCATAAACACGTCGCGCACGCTGTTTGGCTCGCAACTGGCGCAGGTAATCCGATTCACGCCCGGAGCGGTTTCCGCCGCGGCTGCCTGTGCGACCATGTTGACCGGGAGCAAAGCTGCGTCTTTCAAATGCACATTTGGGTGTAAAGCAGCGCTCACCCTTCAGATAAAGTTTTTCGCCTTCGCGCCGGCATAATTTACAAACCGGACCAATATTTTTCGACATAGATCTCTTTCCTCTATACCAGATTACACGCGTCGCTTCTTCGGCGGACGACAACCATTATGCGGGATCGGGGTGATATCAGCAATCGAACGGACCTTCAAACCCATGGCCTGGACGGCACGGATTGCATTCTCACGGCCCGGGCCAGGGCCCTTGACGAACAGGTCCACTTCCTGAATTCCCAACTGCTGGGCGGCTTTAATCGCCTGCTCAGCAGCAAGACGGGCAGCAAAGGGTGTGCTCTTCCGAGAACCCTTAAAACCTGCGGAACCTGCGCTTCCCCATGCAACAGTGTTACCTTCAGTATCTGTAACAGTCACAATTGTATTATTGAAGGAAGCAAAGATATGCACCTGCCCGGATGACAGGGAGCGTTTGCTTTTCTTTGCGCCCGAAGAACGGCGCGTGGATCTTACACTTTGAGCCATATTCTCTCCAACCTGTTATTTCTTGGCGCCACGGCGACGACCGCGTCCTGCAACGGTCTTCTTGGTACCCTTGCGGGAGCGCGCATTTGTCCGCGTCCGCTGGCCGCGCACGGGCAAATTTCTACGATGGCGCATGCCGCGATACGAACCGATCTCGATCAGTCGCTTAATGCTCATCTGAACTTCGCGACGCAAATCGCCTTCAACAGTATAGTTTTTGCTAATGAACTCGCGGATCGCCGAGACTTCAGCCTCAGAAAGGTCCTTTACCCGCGTATCAGGATTAACCTTTGTGTGAGACAAAATCTCGCGCGCGCGAGTAGGTCCAACACCATATAGATAGGTGAGACCAACTTCAACCCGCTTATTGCGGGGCAGATCAACGCCTTCAATTCTCGCCATAGTTCACACTATCCCTGTCGTTGTTTATGTTTAGGATTTTCGCAGATGATGAATACTCTGCCTTTGCGCCGCACGATCCTGCATTTGGCGCAACGTTTCCGTACAGACGGTGAGACTTTCATAACAATACTACTCCTTGCTCATGACCATTCGCTACAAACAGCCAAGAGTTTGATTATACACGTTTAGCTTTTTTTCGTCCAGAAAACACGCTTTATCTTGATGAGTCACAGGACAGTCAGGATCAGAGGTTCTCCTTCGGTGACGGCAACCGAATGTTCAAAATGCGCCGTCAGCGACCCATCTGCAGACACCACGGTCCACTGGTCAGATAATACCTTTGTCTCGGGCGTTCCTACAAGCACCATCGGCTCGATGGCAATGGTCATTCCAGGTTTGAGGGGCAAGCCCGTGCCAGCCCGGCCATAATTTGGCACCTGGGGGCCTTCATGCATCTGACGCCCAACACCGTGCCCGGTATATTCGCGCGTCACATGATAGCCGTAGCCTTCGACATAATATTGTATCGCCGCAGAGACATCGCCCGTCCGGTTGCCCACGCGCATTTTTTCGATCGCGGCAGTGAGTGCTCCTTCGGTGACATCGAGCAATTTCCGGGCTTCAGGAGAAAGGTCTCCCACCCCGGCAGTGAGCGCGGAGTCAGCCACAAAACCATCCAGAACAGTGCCGCAATCGATTGAAACAATGTCACCGGCTTTGAGCTTACGATTCCTGCTCGGGATGCCGTGAACAAGTTCCTGGTTGATGCTCACCGTAATGGATGCAGGAAATGGGGGGTGCCCATATCCCTTGAACGGCGATATACATCCGTGTTTCCGCAGCACTCCCTCAGCAGCCGCGTTGAGTTCGGCAGTGGAAACACCCGGTTTTAAAAGTGCTTTTACTGTCGCCAGCACAGTTGCATTGATTCGCCCTGCTTCGCGCATGACTTCCAACTCTGCAGGGCTTTTTAGGTGGATCTGGCGAGCCCAATTCATGGCAACTACTTCTTCAATGCAGATATCAAATCTTCGGTCACCTGCTCGATGGTCTGCATTCCATCGACCTCGACCAATTTTCCGTGATCTCTGTAATAAGTTATCAACGGAGAGGTCTGTTCAAGGTAGACCTGAATACGACGTTTCACCGTTTCAGCCTTATCATCATCGCGCTGATAGAGTTCCGAACCGTCGAAATCACACCTGCCTGATTCGGCAGGCGGATTATATTTTTCATTGAAAATATGTCCGCTCGCCCGGCAGGTCCAGCGTCCACTCAACCTGTCTACAAGCACATCTTCAGCTCCCGTGATGAACGGGACTGCATCGACATGACCTCTGAATTCCTCAAGCATGGCTTCGAGCGCGTCCGCTTGTGCCGGGGTGCGGGGAAAACCATCCAAAATGGCACCAGCTTTACAGTCCGGACGATTGAGGCGTTCACGGATCATGGCGATGGTCACATCGTCCGGAACCAGTTCTCCCCTGCCCATGTATGTCTGGGCAAGTTTCCCGAGTTCCGTCTGATTTTTAAGGTTCTCCCGAAACAAATCTCCTGATGAAATGTGGGCCAATCCCGTTCGCTCTGATAGGATCTTCGCTTGCGTTCCCTTGCCTACACCAGGCGGTCCTAGAAGGACGATGAAGGTTGCCATGAACACTCCTAGCTTATGAGAAGTTTTTCTTGATAACCGTGCAGTTTCAGTTCAGCCTCAATATTCATGAATGTGTCGCGAACGACACCCACAACAATCAATAAACCTGACGAGGAGACAAGGAACAAACCGGCTGTCCTTGCGGCAGCGGGAAAAATAACCTGTAAAATGAATGGCATGATCGCCACAAATCCCAGCAGCAGGGCGCCGGGTAAGGTGATGCGGCTTTGGATCTTGCTTAAGTATTTCTGTGTTGCGGCTCCGCTATGCACACCGGGGATCTGCGCGCCGGAACGTTTCAAACTGTCGCCGTAATTCTGCTGCTCGAAGAGAACGGTCGTATAGAAATAGGTGAAGCCAACCACCATGACGAAATACATCAACCAGTAGCCCCAGGAGTTTGTCCCTGTGGCATTGAAGAAGGACTGGATGCCCGCCGAGAAATTACGCACCCACTCGGTCTGCGAGTTGACGAAGAAACCCGCCACAATCGCCGGAAATTGAAGCAACGCGCTCGCAAAGATCAATGGGATCATGCCCGAGAGGTTGACCATCAAAGGCAATGTCGGTTGAGGCATGCGGACGTTCTTGCCGCGCTGCATGGCATAAAAGACGGAGCTTTTATGAGGGTAAATGATGGGAACGTTCCGGCGTCCCTGCTGGACGTACACAATTGCAAGAACGGTCACAATAATGACAACCAGCATGGCAGGGATCAACGTGGCACGGTTCAATTCGTCATTCCAAAGCGCCACAATGTTCGAAGGGATCTGCGAGACGATACCGGCAAAAATAACGAGGGATAACCCCTGCCCGCGTATGCCATACTCGGAGATCAACTCACCCAGCCAGATCGCGAACATGGTGCCCGCGGTCATGACCAGAAGGGTGGTCACGGAAGTCAACCACAGGTCGGGGGTAAAACCGAAGGGGATGATCGTTTGTTGCGCGAGGTAATTGAACGTGTTGATCTGTCCGATCGCGGAGAGAGCCGCCATGGGAACCGCCAGGTAATAGGTCCACTTCTCCATCCATTGGCGGCCTTCACGCTGGTCTTCCTGCATTTTCCTCTGCAACGATGGAATGATGGGAACCAGCAACTGCAGAATGATCTGGGCGGTAATATATGGGTAGACACCCATGGACAATACCGAGAAGTTGGAGATCGTCCCGCCGGAGAGCAGATTTAAAAATCCGAGGAAACCTCCGGCACCCTGTCCTTGAAAGAAGGCTGTCAGGGCTTCCCGATTGACACCCGGCGCAGGGATGTTCGCAGCGATACGAAAAAGGATCAAAATGCCCAGGGTGATGAGCAACTTTTGTCGAATATCCTGCGAGCGCCAAAGAAAGCGCCAGGCTGATTGTTTCTTTTCAGGCATATTGTGATTCCTCTATACCGCGGTTAACTGATCAGTTCCACGCTGCCGCCAGCCTTCTCGATCTTGGCTTTGGCGCTGGCAGTGACGCGGTGTACGCGCACCTTCAACGCAACCTGCACATCGCCGCGTCCGAGGATGACGACCGGTTTGCGGGGATCACGAAGAAGACGGGCATTTGTCAGGGAATCAGGAGTAACCTCGGCATCCGCCTTGAACGACTCGGTCAGTTGGTCCAGGTTAACCTCATTATATTCGACCCGATTCAAGGGGGTGAATCCCTGACCACGCATGAACGGCAGACGGCGATAGAACGGGAGATTGCCGCCCTGGCGATAGATCTTGCCACCTTCGCCGGAACGGGCGCCCTGGCCCTTTGTACCGCGGCCGGCGGTCTTTCCCTGCCCGGCAGAAATACCGCGTCCGACACGTTTTTTGTTTTTCTTGGAGCCCGGATTGGGCACGAGTTCATGTAATTTCATCGTACTTCCTACTCTTCGACTTGAACCAGGTGGATGACCTTCTGGATCATCCCGCGCAAGGCGGGGTTATCCTTGTGTTCCACCGTCTGATGCATTCGACGCAGACCGAGCGCCTTGACCGTATCCTTTTGAACCTTAGTGTATCCAATGGGACTGCGGACAAGGGTCACGCGGATGGTCCCGCCACTGGTTTCCTTCTTAGGCATGTTGCTTCCTCCGTTCCCAGAATGGCAACAACTCACTTACATTCTTGCCGCGCCGCGCCGCCTCTTCCTGGGGCGACTTCAATTGTTCAAGGGCATCAAACGTTGCCTGCACCACATTCAGCACATTGGCGCTTCCCTGGGATTTTGTCAGAATATCGCGTACGCCAGCCACTTCGAGAACAGCACGCACGCCACCGGCTGCAATAACACCGGTACCGGGCGAAGCGGGCTTCAACATCACGCGGGCGCCTGCCACCTTCCCCAAGACCTCATGAGGGATGGTCGTCCCTGCAAGATGGACAACACGCATATTCTTGCGGGCGCGTTCGGAAGCTTTCCGCATCGCATCGGGGACCGCATTGGCCTTTCCGACGCCCATGGAAATGGTGCCCTTCTTATCGCCGACAACCACGGTCACACGGAATTGAAAGCGGCGTCCGCCCTTCACCACCTTGGCAACACGCGCGATCTCAATGACGCGTTCCTCGAATTGGTCCTGCAATTCGTAATCCTGCTGTTCGTTTCGTTTATTATCTGCCATTTGCTTCTCCACTAGAACTGCAAGCCGCCTTCACGCGCACCATCTGCAAGCGCTTTAATGCGCCCGATATAACGATAACCGCCGCGGTCGAAAACAACCGCCGCAATCCCCTTGCCTTTGGCACGCTCAGCAACCGTCTGACCGACAAGTTTTGCCTGTTCGGATTTCTTCAAACCTTTCATCTTCTCCCGCAGGTCTTTATCCACATTGGACGCTGACACAAGCGTATGCCCGGACTGGTCATCGATCACCTGGGCATAGATTCCGGTCAGACTGCGGAAAACGTTCAAACGCGGACGTTGGGCTGTTCCCGTCAAATTTTTACGGACGCGTGCGTGACGGCGCGCCCGCGCAACAGCACGAGATTTATTAGCCATGGTTACTTGGCTCCTTTCCCGGCTTTACCAGCCTTGCGGCGAACCCTCTCACCGACAAATTGAATACCCTTGCCGTGATAGGGCTCGGGCGGGCGGACTCGGCGGATCTCAGCCGCAGTCTGTCCAACCACTTCGCGGTCAAAACCCAGCACCTTGATCTGGCGGATCTTCTGGTCGACTTCAAAGGAAATCCCGGCTGGCGGCTCCACTCTCACTGGATGTGAATAACCAACATGCAAAACAAGGGTTTTGCCATCCATTTCAGAGCGATACCCGACCCCGTTCACTTCAAGTAAAACATCAAAGCCGGAACTGACACCGTGAACCATATTCGCGATCACAGCGCGGGTTGTTCCATGCAGGGCGCGCTCTTCCGGATTGTCCGATTTGCGCGTCACCACAACCTGATTATTCTCAAGGGCAATTCCGATCAACGGAGAAAACGTCCGCTGAAGTTCGCCCTTCGGTCCTTTCACGTGGACATTCGAGCCTTGTACATTGACCTGCACACCGCCCGGCACATCCACAGGTAATCTTCCTATGCGAGACACTTATACCTCCTGCCTTATTACCAGACTTTGCAAAGGATCTCGCCGCCCACGCCTAACTGGCGGGCACGAGCACCGGTCATCACCCCCTTGGGCGTTGACAGGATCGCAACACCGATCCCGGACAAAACCCAGGGAATGTTCTGCTTCTTCGTATAAATGCGACGCCCCGGCTTGCTTACGCGCTCGATCCCTGAAATCACAGGGCGGCGCGCACGTCGCTCGCCAACATACTTGATCTTCAAACGCAAGACCTTGTGGGTTGCCTGTTCACCGTCAACCAATTCAAAGGCCTCAAGGTAGCCTTCGTCCTTCATGATCTTGGCAATCTCAACCTTGAGCTTCGAACTGGGCATTGCCACCATGGATTGACCTGCCATCACGGCATTCCGGACGCGAGTCAGCATATCACCGATTGGATCATTTATAGCCATGCTTCTACCTCTAGCCTTCTACCAGGATGATTTCACTACGCCGGGAACCTTGCCCTGCAGCGCCAACTCACGGAAGCAGATACGGCACAGACCAAAACGGCGGATATATCCACGCGGGCGACCGCAGCGAACACAGCGATTTCGAACCCGGGTTTCGTAACGCCGCCGGGCTTCACGATATTGCATACATTTCTTTGCCATGATTACGCTTCCTTCTTGCTGAACGGCATGCCAAGCAATTGCAACAGAACGCGAGCCTGGTCATCGTTTTTGGCAGTGGTCACAATCGTGACCTCCATGCCGCGCAGTTTGTCAATTTTGTCGTACTCGATCTCCGGAAAGATCAACTGGTCACGCAAGCCCAGCGTGTAATTGCCGCGCCCGTCGAAGGCATTGGCAGACACGCCGCGGAAATCGCGCACCCGCGGGAGGGCTGTATTCAAAAGGCGGTCAAGGAAAGCCCACATGCGGTCACCGCGCAGGGTTACCTTGGTTCCGATCAAACGACCTTCGCGCAACTTGAAGTTCGCGATGCTCTTGCGCGCCTTGATCGTGACTGGTTTCTGTCCGGTAATGATCGTCAGATCAGAGACAGCGGATTCAAGCGCCTTCGGATTATCCAAAGCCTCACCCATGCCGATGTTGATCACGACCTTTTCAATCCGCGGCACCTGCATGGGATTTTCAAAACCGAAAGCCTTGCGCAAAGCCGGGACAACTTCGTTGTTATATTGTTCCTGCAGTTTATTCATAATTTACATCACTCCGCGGCTAATCAACCAGTGCCTTGCAGTTCTTGCAAACACGGTGAACACCGTCATCATCGCGCTGCACGGCAACGCGGGTGGCTTCACCACATTTGGGGCAGACCAACATCACGTTTGAAATATCGATCGAACCCTCGAACTGGATCCGGCCCGGATTCATGTTACGACCCGTCGAAGTCTGCACCTGGCGTTGATGCTTCGTGCGGATGTTGACACCCTGCACAACAACCCGCCGGGTGTCCAACAGAACATTGATCACCTCGCCGCGTTTTCCTTTGTCTTCCAGGCGGCCGCTGATGACCTCAACAGTATCGCCCTTGCGAATCTTTACTCTCATACCTGACTACTCCTCATCCCTAAAGAACCTCGGGCGCCAGGGAAACGATCTTCATGAAACCTTTTTCACGAAGTTCCCTTGCCACTGGCCCAAAGATACGGGTACCTTTGGGATTCACACCATCAGCATCCAGAAGAACGGCGGCGTTGTCATCGAAACGGATATACGAACCGTCCTCGCGGCGCCATTCCTTCGAACAGCGCACAATCACCGCGCGCACCTTATCGCTTTTCTTCACACCGCCTTGCGGCGTGGCAGACTTCACCGAAGCGACCACCACGTCACCCACGCCCCCATATTTGCGGGTGGAACCGCCCAGCACATGAATGACCAGCAATTCTCGCGCGCCGGAATTATCGGCAACCTTCAAACGAGACTCGTGTTGGATCATGCTATTCCTCCACCTTCAGATCGGAAACACCGCCATCTTCGGTGCGAATCTCGCGCTTGACGACACTTTCCACAACCCAGCGCTTATCGCGGGATAGCGGGCGGGATTCCACGATCTGAACTTCGTCACCGATCTGGCAACCGATCTCATCATGAGCCTTCACGCGCTTGCTGGTATGAACGACCTTCCGATAAAGCGGATGGCGGAATTTGCGCGTGATCTCGACCACGACTGTCTTGGTCATTTTATTGCTGGTGACCACACCAACGATTCGACGACGATTGTTCATGCTTCACCTTCCACAACTTCAGCCTTGGATTGCTCCTTCAGAATGGTCTGCATCCGGGCGATCTCACGCTTCAAAATACGCAGACGGCTGGTATCGGTCAACTGACCTGTCACCTGCTGAAAGCGCAGTTTCATTAATTCCTCGCGGGCATCCGATAATTTGGTTTCGATTTCGCCCGGTTTCATATTCCTCAATTCACTGGGTTTCACCGACTTCATGCCTGCTCTCCTGCCTCATGCCGCGCCACAATCTTCGTCTTGATCGAGAACTTGTACTGGGCATTTTTCAGCGCCTGCACCGCGGTCGTTTCGTCCAGCCCACCGACCTCGAACATGATGCGACCTGGCTTGACCACCGCGACATAATATTCAACGTTTCCCTTGCCGGACCCCATACGGGTTTCGGGGGGTTTGTGCGTATACGGCTTGGCCGGGAAAATGCGGATCCAGACCTTGCCGCGTCGCTTCATCTCACGGACGATGGTCCTGCGTGCCGCTTCGATCTGCCGCGCGGTCACCCAGCCGGGCTCCAGCGCCTGCAAGCCAAACTCACCAAAACTCACTTCTGCACCGCGCAGGGCTTTTCCCTTCATACGGCCGCGCATCTGCTTGCGCCACTTTACACGTTTAGGCATCAACATAATTCATACCTCTCAAGAGACAACCGGCATCCGTGGCTATTCGCTCACGTAAACGCCCTCGGTCGCCTCCGCTTTCTCTTCAACTTCAGGCATTGATTCGCCCTTGTAAATCCAAACCTTTACGCCGATCTGGCCATACGTGGTGGTGGCTTCGGCCATGGCGAAGTCCACATTCGCACGCAGCGTCTGGAGCGGAACACGGCCTTCACGCAACCAGACATCGCGCGACATTTCCGCACCACCCAGACGACCACCGACCATGATCTTGATGCCCTCGGCGCCCTGTTTCATCGCCTGCTGGATCGCGCGCTTCATGGCGCGTCGATATGCAATGCGGCGCTCAAGTTGATCGGCGACATTCTGCGCGACCAGCATGGCATCTGTATCCGGCGACGTGATCTCCTTGATGTCCAGATCCACCTTCTTGCCAACCAGAGTCTCGAGACCGCTTCGGATCCTCTTGACGCCTTCACCCTTGCGGCCGATCAAAATGCCAGGCTTGGCGGTATAGATTGCTATACGGATCTTGCCAGGGTACCGCTCCACTTCCACACGGGAGATCCCTGCCTTGCGATTCTTGATGGAATCGGGGAGATCCTTGCGAAGCTTGCGAACATCAGCGGTCTTTGCCGCGCTGCCCTTGGATTGAACTCCCATCAACAAACTACGAATGGCAAAATCCTGATGCAACTGTTCGCGGTATTGCGCACCTTCAGCAAACCAGCGTCCCTGCCAGCCTTGATTAATCCCAAGGCGCAAACCAATCGGATGAACTTTACGACCCATGAATACTCCTTATCTCCCAGCTACGCCCCGCGCTCGCGCAAGACGACAGTGACATGCGAATTGCGTCGCAAGATCGGCTTGAAGCGGCCGCGCGCACCAAATCTACGCCATTTGCGGGTGGTTGCTTCATTTGCAAAAATCTTGGCAACATACAGTTCATCACGGCTGACACCGAAATTCTCCTCCGCATTTGCAACGGCGGAGGCAAGCAATTTTCGGACCGGCAATGCTGCAGCTTTATTGACGAAGCGAAGCATTTCCAATGCTTCATTCACATCCTTGCCGCGCACCAGATCTACAACGAGACGGACCTTCTGGGCAGACATGGGAAGAGAGCGCAAATGCGCCTGAATATCATTCATGCCATATCTCCCATCACGCCGCTTTCTCGCCAGCCATATGCCCGCGGAATGTGCGCGTCGGGGCGAATTCGCCCAGGCGATGGCCGACCATGTTCTCGGTAATGTAGATCGGGACGTGACGGCGTCCGTCATGAACAGCAATGGTATGTCCAACCATCTGGGGGAAAATCACGCTCGCGCGACTCCAGGTGCGCAAAACCTTCTTTTCGCCTTTCTGGTTCATTGCTTCAATTCTCTTAAGTAATTTGGGTTCTACGAAAGGACCCTTTTTCAATGATCGTGACATATCGTACCTCTATACCTGATTAGCGGCTCTTCTTGCTGCGACGACGAACAATATACTGATCGGTCTTCTTGTTGCGGCGTGTCTTGTAGCCCAGAGTGGGTTTGCCCCACGGGCTTTTCGGACCGGGCAGACCGATCGGTTGACGACCTTCACCACCACCATGTGGATGATCGCGGGGCGTCATCGCGGAGCCGCGGACGGTCGGACGAATCCCCTTATGGCGTTTGCGTCCGGCTTTGCCCAACTTGACATTACCATGATCCAGGTTGCCAACCTGGCCAATGGTTGCATAGCAGGTCTGGCGAACAAGGCGGACTTCGCCGGATGGCATGCGGACCTGCGCAAAGTCGCCTTCCTTGGCAAGCAATTGCGCCGCACCGCCAGCCGACCGCACCATCTGACCACCGCGTCCTTCCTTGACCTCGATGTTATGGATCAAGGTCCCGACCGGGATGCTCGAAATCGGAAGCGCGTTCCCCGAACGGATCTCGGCTCCCGCGCCAGCCATGACTGTATCGCCAACCTTGAGATCCATCGGTGCGACGATGTAACGCTTTTCGCCATCTGCATAATGCAGGAGGGCAAGGCGGGCGGTGCGGTTTGGATCGTACTCGATGGCTGCGACCCTGGCAGGAATGTTGTGCTTATCACGTTTGAAATCCACCAAACGGATGAAGCGACGATGCCCGCCACCGCGGTGACGAACAGTGACGCGTCCGTGAACGTTGCGCCCACCACTCTTGCGAAGAGGCACAAGCAGGGAACGCTCAGGCTTGGATTTTGTGATTTCTTCAAAGGTATAACCGGTCATCCCGCGGGTGCCCGGTGTCACTGGTTTATATTTTTTAACTGGCATCACTGCACCCCTTCAAAGATTGGAAGTGTCTGCCCCTCCGCCAGGGTGACGATCGCCTTTTTGAAGCCGGATTTGCGGATCAATAAGCGTCGACTTCGCAATCTACGACCGCGTTTGGCAGGGGTATTGATAATATTGACGCGTTCAACCTTCACATCATACAGGGTCTCCACAGCATCCTTGACCTGTGTGCGCGTGGCTGAGTCGGCGACAATGAACGAATATTGATTCGCCTTGCCGGACTGATAACTGGATTTCTCCGTTACCAACGGGCGGCGAAGTATATCGTAAACCGTGTTCATGATATCTTTCCTTCTCCTATCCCAGCTTGGCTGTCAAAGCATCCAGCGCTCTGACCGGCAGAATCAACTTATCGTAACCAAAGAGGTCGCGAATGTTAAGGTAACCGGCAAGTAATACCTTGGTGGATGTAAGATTGTCGGAGGAACGCATGGCCATCTCGTATGACTGATCCTTTTCAGGCATGACCACAAGTGCTGTAGCATCTCCGACCAGACCGGAAACAACAGAAGCCATCAGACGGGTTTTCGGCTCATCCAACTTCAATTCATCTACAACAACAATGCCGGATTCAGCTGCCTTGGCAGATAGAGCTGATCGCAAGGCTGCCTGCCGCATCTTTCTGGGCATACGCTGACCGTAGCCGCGAGGATGAGGCGTATGGATCCTGCCTCCGCCAACCCACTGGGCGGCCCGGCGGGAACCCTGACGGGCACGGCCAGTCCCCTTCTGCTTCCAGGGTTTGGCGCCGCCGCCCGCGACTTCACTGCGGACTTTTGTTTGATGCGTACCAAGACGGGCATTCGCCATCTGACGGACATACGCCTGGTGCATCAGGTCAACGTTAATAGGGGCTTCGAAGATCGCGGCAGGAAGTTCCACTTCGCGAAGTTTCTTGCCTTCCATGTTGAATACATCGACTTTCATGATTACTGTACTCCATTCATCAGCGCTTATTGCTTGCGCGCTTCCTTGATCAGGACTAGGCCGCCTTTTCCGCCGGGCACCGCGCCGTTGACGCCGATCAGGTTTCTCTCGGCATCCAACATCACAATTTTTAAGGCTGCCACGGTAACCCGGTCGCTGCCCATATGTCCGGCACCACGCGATCCCTTGAACACTCGACCCGGGGTCGTGCCAGAAGAGCGGGAGCCTGGTGCGCGATGGCGGTCAGACTGACCATGAGTCTTCTTGCCGCCCGCAAAGTGATGGCGCTTGACCGCTCCTGCAAACCCCTTGCCCTTGCTGGTACCAACAACATCAACCCGCTCTCCGACAGCAAAGACCTCCACGGTCAATTTGTCACCCACATTCACGGTTTCTTTTGAACGGAATTCTCGCAGAAAGCGCATGGGAGGCAGATCTTTCGAATTGAGATGGCCCAACTCGCCCGAAGACAAACGCTTGGGATGGACTTCACCATATCCAAGCTGAACAGCCGCATATCCCTCTTTTTCAGGGCGGCGTATCTGGGTAACGTAACATGGCCCAGCTTCGATGATCGTCACAGGATGCGCGACGCCTTGCTCATCGAAGATCTGGGTCATGCCGATCTTCTTGCCAATAAGCCCTTTCAACATACTCTGTTTTCTCCTTCAAAGAATTTTGTCGAGACTGTCAGCCTGGGCTTAGGCTGCATCATCTCCGGGCAACGCAGTCAAACGGTCCCGCGGGATGCGTTGATTTTTTTATCCCGCACAGGTACTGTTCTTACGCTGTCGAAATTCGAGAGTAGAGATTTTCTTTCTCATGTCTCTACTCTCGCCATTAACCGACTATATCTTGATTTCGATATCCACACCCGCAGGCAGGTTGAGGCGCATCAGCATGTCAATCGTTTTCGAATCCGGGTCGAGCACATCGATCAAACGATTATGAGTGCGAATCTCAAAGTGTTCGTGCGAGTCTTTATCTATGAATGTCGAGCGCCGAATTGTAAACCGTTCAGTGCGAGTTGGCAAGGGTACAGGACCTACAACATGGGCACCACTTCGTTCGGCAGTTTCAACAATCCGTTTTGCGGATTGATCGAGGACTCTATGATCGTAAGCCTTAAGGCGAATGCGGATTTTCTGTTTCGTCATGCCAGCACCTATTCCAGGATTTTGGTGACAACACCGGCGCCGACGGTGAGACCACCTTCACGGATGGCGAACTTCGAGCCCTGTTCGAGCGCTACAGGCACGATCAACTCCACCGTCAGGTTCACGTTATCTCCGGGCATCACCATCTCCACCCCCTCCGGCAGCGTGATGTTGCCTGTCACGTCCATCGTGCGCACGTAAAACTGCGGCCGATACCCGCTGAAGAACGCCTTGTGCCGTCCACCCTCCTCCTTCTTCAGCACGTACACCTCCGCCAGAAACTTCTTGTGCGGCGTGATGCTCCCGGGTTTGGCTACCACCATCCCGCGCTCCACATCCGTCCGCTCGATGCCCCTCAACAGCAGACCCAGATTGTCGCCTGCCATGCCCTCATCCAGCTGCTTGTGGAACATCTCCACGCCCGTCACCACCGTGTTCATGCTCTTCTCGCGCAAGCCCACGATCTCCGCCGGATCCCCAACCTTCACGATCCCGCGGTCCATGCGCCCCGTCACCACCGTGCCGCGCCCCTTGATCGAGAACACATCCTCCACACTCATCATGAACGGCTTGTCCGTCTCGCGCTTCGGCTCGGGAATGTACTCGTCGATCACCCGCAGCAGTTCGCGGATGCTCTCATATTCCGGCGCATTCGGATCCGTGCTGGTGCTGTCCAACGCCGCCTTGGCGCTGCCGCGCACGATCGGGGTCGTGTCGCCCGGAAAACCGTAGCTGTTCAGCAGTTCGCGCAGTTCCAACTCCACCA
>DIDP01000086.1:0-36124 GCA_002418205.1 Anaerolineales bacterium UBA5797
ACGAAGGAGGACAATGCGCATTTATGGGAAGGGTTGACCGAGGGGATCTTGCAGACGGTCGGCACGGACCATTGCCCGTTCTTTTTTAACGGGACCCAGCCCATCATCTATGAAGGAAGCGAGGTTGCCATCCCCGGCAAGGAACTGGGCAAGGATGACTTCACGAAGATTCCGAACGGACTTCCTGGAATCCAGGATCGCATGCCTGTGTTGTGGACGACCGGCGTGGGCGCGGGCAGAATCACGGCGAATCAATTCGTCGCATATATGAGCACGAACCCGGCGAAGATCTTCGGCTTGTATCCGCGCAAGGGCGCGTTGCTGGAAGGTTCTGATGCGGACATTGTGATCTGGGATCCGGATAAGAAGGTGAAATATGGCGTGGCGATGTCGCATCAGCGCACGGACTATAACCTGTACGAAGGCTGGGAGTTGACCGGCTACCCTGAAAAGGTCTTTCTGCGCGGGCAGTTGATCGTGGATGGGGATGAATGGAAAGGCAGGCGAGGGATGGGTCGGTTTTTGAAGAGGGGGGAGGGCCAGGTAATCTAGCGAAGAACCCGGATGTCTCATGTACTTCCGGGTTCTTTTGATTGCGGTTTTAGAAGCCCAATCTATTTGTGAAATTTCGCAGTTCCTTCTTTGCGCGATCAATCTGTTTTAGGCGGGGTTGTTTCTTGAGATTGAATCCTGCTTCCTCAGCAACAGATTGCAGGAGGATGTAAAGCATGTCATCCTTTATATGGATTTCCCTGGGAGGAAGACCGTCGGCCAGTTTTTCCACAACGATTGCGGGGATTTCAGACCACATCTCTTCGAGGGATGGAAGAGGGGTGAGCATGTCAATGCCCACAATCATGCCGCTTTCGTGGTCTGCAAGCATGAGTATGAATGGGAAGAACGGTCTTTCATTCCGTTTTTCCTGAACGGGTTCTTCCATCATGTAAAAATCAATTTCAAGGATGAACTTTCCCGGCATCAAGGTGCGGAGATGCGCGAGCGCTTCATCATTCATCTGCAGGTCGAGTATCTTTTCTTCGCGGAGCACCACCTGCTGGACACTATCTTCCCATATACCGTTGTTGTTCACGCGCACCAGGTAATCCTGATCGGTTGCGGGCATGAAAATATCTGGGTTTTCTCTAAAGCGCGGTGCCATTTCCAACACTTGTTCCAACGCGCAGGTAAGGATCCTTGCCTCGTCTTTTTCGATAAACCAGGGAAAGCAACCCGGACGATAACTGCGGAATTGGGGCCAGGCTTTCGCACCGCGATATTTAACTCCCAGTTGTTTCATAACATCACGGTCTTCCTTGGTTATCAACTCTCGATCTTCGAAGGACGCCTGTACCTGTGGAATTTGCAGTGCGAATTCAGGTGTGAGTTTGGGCCCCATCGAGTGCATTTGCCAGAAGCCGCCCAACCCTTTCACCCCCTGATAGACAGCAACAGCAAGGTGCTCGCCTAGCGTTCCCATCACGCTGACAAATCCCAGTTCCTTTATCCCGGATATTTGTATGCCGAAAATATCATCCTCTTCCATCCATTCCCAGGGAGCAAGTTCCTTGACCTGTGCCATCAGGTCATACAATCTTTTCCACTCTTTAAGCGTTGGGGAGGTGTTCTTTGACATGTTGGGTCCTCTTTTCTTTTTCGATGAACAATTCCTTCAACCTCAGATGCTCCGCGTAAAACCCTCGGTATTTCTCCGGCAGCAGCGCCGCGATGTGACACATGATCTCGTCGGTGTATTGTTTCAGGGCTTCGTCGCGGTTCTCTTTGGGGAGCGAGGGGAGGGTGAAGGCTGGTCCGGCGGTGACAGTCATCCGGGTCCGTTTGAGGCGTTTCAGGTTGGCGAAAAATACCTCGTCCTCCGTCCCTGCCAGGGCAACAGGCACGATGGGACGGTTCAACTTTGTCGCCAGGTAACTGACGCCGGGCTTCGCCTCGATCAATGACCCGACGCGGCTGCGCGTCCCTTCGGGCGCGATGACGAGGATGTTGTCCTCTTCCATCAACTTGATGACCTTGCGCAGGGTTTTGATATCGGGGTTGAAACGATCGATAAAAATGAAGTTGAAATATTTTCCGAGCCAGCGGAACAGCGTCACCTTCTCCCACTTCTCGGCGATCATCACGAACATATCCCATCTGTCGAGCGCATAGAACGCCATGGGCGCGTCCACGATGCCGAGATGATTCGTGGCGATGACGAAACTGCCCTCTTTGGGAAGGTTTTCATACCCTGTCACATCCACGCGGGCGACCAGATTGAAAATGGCTCGAATAAGCCAGCGCAGGAAATATTTCATGCGTTCAACAATTCCTTCAAACGCGGATGGTCCGCGTACATGCCGCGGTATTTTTCGGGCAGCATGGCGGCGATACGGCACATGATCTCACTGGTTGCCTCGCGCATCGCATCCTCCCGTCCCTTGCCCCTCGACGTCTCGATGAAGAATGGATCGCCTGCCGTGACCGTGATCTTCGAGCGTCGAAACCGCTTCAGGTTCTCGACAATGAGGCGGTCCTCGGTTCCAGTGAGCGCCACCGGCAGAACGGGATATCCGCTTTTGCTGGCGAGGAAGGCGACTCCCATTTTCCCCTCCTGCAGCGCCTCCGTCCTGGACCTGGTTCCTTCCGGCGCGATGACGAGCATGCCTCCCTGCTTCATCCTTTCAAGGATCTGGCGCAGTGCGGAAAAGTCCGCATCGAAGCGGTTCAACCAGATTCCATTGACAGCCCGGCCGATCGCGCCAAAGATGGGATGATCTTTATATTTCTCCGCGATCGGCATGATGATATCTTCGCGGTCGATCACGCAGAGCAGGACGGCGGTATCCAGACGCCCGAGATGGTTTGCCGCCGCTATGAAATTTCCCTCCGGCAGTTTATCCATTCCCCTGATCTCAATATCGGCGATGATCTTCATGACAAAACGGACGATGGAACGCAATGTTCTGAATTTCATGCCTGCAATTTTACAATAAGCGCGGCAATCCTGGGGAAAGGCAGGGCGTTCTTGTGGAAATAAAAACGGGCAGTCGATCTGCCCGTTCATTGAAAAAATAATTGATGGCTTATTTCCATAAATAATCATCAGAGCGTTTGTGACTGTCGGCTTTCTGCGAGCCATACCTTTCGAACATGCGCTGGAAGATGATCATATCGCTGGGCGCCATGTCGACGATCTCAAAGCCGACATTGAACGTGAAGGGATCGATGTGGTCCTGATGGCACCACTTGCTGCGGGCGATGAACGTCATGAAGGTCTTGTCGGCAACGTCGGCGGTCAATTCGATTTGGAGGCGAAAGTCCTGACCGGGCGGGACCTGCTTCTGGCAATCCAGCTTGAATCCACCCGTGCTGATGTCCGTCAGGTAGCCAAGCAGTTCCTTGCTTATATCGTCCTTGACGGGCATGTAATACGTGAAGTCCCGACGGTTCATTTTGCGTTTATCAGCCATTGGTCCTCCTTCTCAAACTGCCTTTCATATTAGTATAAGTTAAACGCACGTAACTTTCAATGGATTCCGTCGAAACAAAACGCGTTTGCAACATTCATTCCTGCCATATCTGGCTTTGAACCGGAGCAGCTTGCCAGATGTGGATTGAACCTGCATGATTGTAAGGTGCCGGAGTAAAATTCAACTCTTTCAGGCTGCATAAATCACCTACAGGAGCAATCAGATGGTAGAGAAAAAGACCACACGCACGCCCGTGCTGATCTGGTTGATCGTTTCACAGTTGCTGGCACTTGGCTCCCTTTTATTCTGGCTGGTCATGGCAGGCTTATCCGTCATGGCGTTCGATTCCGGCGAATCCCCTGAAGCCTGGGCATTTGTCATCGCAGTCTGGTCCTATCCGATCTGGCCGCTCGGGTGTTCAATTGCGGCATGGATCGCCTATGCCCGCAAAAAGGACAGGCTGGCGGGCATCCTCACGACACTCACCTTTTTGCCTGTCCTGATCCTGCTGCTGGTCATCCTCATCGGAAACCGGTTGATGTAAGCTGAAAGTTGGTCTCACATCGAGACCGGCTTTTTCACTCAGCCTTCAGAATATGGGTGAGGATCGTCGCGCCCGACCCGCCGATGTTCTGTGCCATGCCAACCCTTGCGCCGTCCACCTGCGTCTCGCCGCATCCGCCGCGTAACTGCTGGACCACCTCCACAACCTGATACATCCCGGTCGCGCCAACCGGATGTCCCCGCGCCTTCAATCCGCCTCTGGTACAGACGGGCACGCGTCCATTGGGGCTGATCTCGTTGTCGAGTCCAAGCCTCACTCCCTGACCGCGTTCGGCAAACCCGCAGGCTTCGAGCGATAATGCCGCCATGATCGAGAAGGCGTCATGCAGTTCGAACACATCAATATCCCCCGGCTGGACTCCCGCCATCTCATAAGCACGTCTGGCTGATTCATACGCGGCTGAAAGAAACAGTGGATCCTTCCTGGAATGGACCGCAATCGAATCGGTCGCGGACGCCGAGCCTGCCACCGTTATTTTGGGTTTGCCTTTCAACGATGCCACCCTCTCCGCAGGGACGAGGATTACCGCCGCCGCGCCGTCGCCGATGGGGGAGGCATCCAGCAGATTGATCGGTGTGGCGACCATCGAGGATTTTTCGAATTGTTCAACATTGATCTTTTGATGCAGACGCGCAAATGGGTTGTGCATGGCGTTGGCATGGGCGTTGATCGAGAAGGGGGCGAAATCGGCATGTTTCCAGCCGAACTCATACATGTACCTGCGCATGACCAGTGCGTTGATGCCGACAAACGAGATGCCCTGCTCCACTTCGTAATCCGCATCGGCGGCAGTGGCCAACGCGGCAGTGACATCGTGCCCGGCTTTGTCGGTCATTTTCTCGGCACCAACCACCAGCGCTGAGTCGATCTCTCCGGAGGCAACAGCCATAAGTCCCGCGCGAAGCGCCGCCGCGCCTGAGGCGCATGCGGCTTCCACCTTGACGGCTTCCTGCCCCCAGAGTCCCACCCAATCCGAAAAGAAAGTCCCGAGTTGATTCTGTCCGCTGACGATGGGGGAAAGCATGTTGCCGATGAACAGGGCGTCGATCTTGTCCATGCCTGCATCCTGCATCGCTGCGAAAGCGGCATTGCCGCCGATCTCCCGCAGGGAGAGGTCCCAATGTTCGTCGATTTTTGTCTGACCGATTCCAAGAATTGCAACTTGTCGCATGATCATCTCCGGGACTATTTTAACTGATAAGGCTGTCATCTTCTATCAAATAAAAAGGAGCGGCGAGAGCCGCTCCTGAATTCGTTGCCTGTTATTTACTTGTTGTGTCCCTTGCCTTTGCCCTTGCCGGGGTTGTTGTCCTTTCCTTTGCCCTGACCGTTGCCATTGCCATTGTTCTGTTGCGTGGAAAGTTCGGTCGAATCATCCGAATTGGCATGACCGGATACGATCACTCCCAGATTGTTCTTTTTATCTGAAAGCATCTTCTTGAGTTGGCCCCAGTTGGTGGGGATGTTTTCAGTTCCTTCCGGGAAGAGGGCACTGTAATCGCCGCTTTGTTTGGCTTCCAGGATCAAGCCCGTAAGCGATGCGTCGCCTTCAACGTTCTTGGACATCCACATTGCCTGGGCGATGACGCCAAACCCAAATCCGTCCTGATGGTAGGCATCGATCACACCGGCATCCTCGCCAAAGAAAGCCGCCAGCAATGCAGAGATGGGATTGGTCGATTCTTCCGCCGGCTCTTCGTCAGGCAGAACAGCGGTCGGGTCGATTTCCACGGGCTGACCAACCTGGGATTCGTCAGCGACCGGCAGACCGGTCACAGGGTCCAGCACAGGTTCGCCGGTAACAGGATCCAATTCGAGTAATCCCAATCCGACGGCGGTATCCACGCTGAGGTTGACGGTTTGTGTGGTGACCATGTCATCCAGTAACACGGTCACGATAACGACCGGGTCTCCGTTGCCATCTGTGCCCACGGCTATGCTTTGAATGGTGCCTGTAATCGGAGTGGTATCCTGAGTCTGTGGCGCTGCGAGGACTGTTCCCACCTGCGCAAACAGCACGGCTGCGATCAACAGAACGACGGAAAGATTTTTTGTTTTAAACATAGTTTTCTCCTTTTGTGAGTAAAACTTACATGCCCATTCTATATTGGTTTATGGGCATTTTCCCTTACAAGGATGAAAACGGGACTTAATAACTAATGTTATGGCGAACATGACCAGAGTACTTATGCATCCGGCAGTTTTCTCATTTTCCTCTTAAATGATTTATACTTGCGAAAATCCGTTTTCCTGTCATTAGAGGATGGTGAATAATGGAACATGCTTTATGGTTGGACAACCTGTTTCAGGCTGTTATACAGGTGGGGGATGAAGGTGTCGCGACGGTGAACTTCCTGCGGTCCCGAAAAACAAAGATTGGCTTCAAACTTGTACGTCCCAACGTGGGTGCGTTCTGGACGGTTCTCGGAAACATTCGCTTGAATTCGCATTATTATTCCTATGATACGCCACTGGATGATCTCCGCATTAAGACGCTGATCATCCATGAGGCGCGCCATCTGCAACAGGGAATCATTACTGCACTCTCGGTCTATGGCGAACTGGATGCCTGGCAACTGGAATTCCGAATTTATCATCGCGTGAAGGGAAAGTACCCTCATCCTGCCATTGCTGAATTGATGACTCTGCCTCTGGAATACAACAGGGATATTTTGAAAAGGGCGGCAAAACTCATGCAGGATTACGCCGGGAAAGGGTATCGAATAGATCTGTTGCCTTTATACCCATTGGGCAGGGAGATCAGGTACTGGCTCACAAGAAGCTGAACCACTCCCGGTTCGCATGCGAATTGGATGTATGAACCATTATTTCCCATAATCATGCAGTTTCCATGATTTTCTACACTATTGGGCGGTTACAATGCCTTTTAGAATTGGGGTGATTGCCCCATGACAGATTGAGGCAGTTGTACGGATTGGTATAATCCAGAATTATCCCATCCATATTTCTTTCAGGAGAGTGCAATGAGCAAATGGATTCGAGGCAATACGTTGCAGTTGGGATTGGCAGGTCTCGCCCTGGGGGTGGTGCTGCTTCTCGTTGTGGCAGTCCTTCCCGCGACATCTGCATCCGCCGCGCCACTGCCTCAGGATGAAAAGCCTTCCGATGAAACCTGTCTGGCTTGTCATCAGCAGGCTGGTATGACGGTTGAGATCGGAGGACAGCCCGTTCCACTCACCATCAATACGGAAATGTTCTCCGCCTCTGTCCATGGGACGGAGGGGATTGCCTGCGTGGATTGTCACACAAATATCACCGGCTTCCCGCACCCCGAGGTGACTGCCAGCAGTCCGCGGGATTTTTCACTCGAGTTATATACCACCTGTCAGCAGTGTCACAGCGAACAATATCAAAAAGTTCTGGATAGTGTCCATCAGACCGCCCTGGCGGCTGGAAATACCAACGCCGCGGTTTGTACGGATTGCCATAACCCGCACACCCAGCCGCGCCTGACAAACAAGGATACGGGCGAATTACTGGCGGGCGCACGCCTTCTCATCCCACAGACTTGTGCCAAATGCCATAATGGAATATATGAGACTTACAAGAAAAGTGTGCATGGCGCCGCGCTCACCCAGGAGGGCGACCCATATGTGCCCACCTGCATCGATTGTCATGGCGTGCACAATATCGCCGATCCCACGACCAACACCTTCCGTAACAGCACACCGTATCTTTGTGCCAATTGCCATACAAATGAGACTCTTATGAAACAGTATGGTATTTCCACCAACGTGCTCAATACCTATGTGTCTGACTTCCACGGCACAACCGTGAAGATGTTCGAAGAGACGTATCCGGATCAACCGACCAACAAACCGGTCTGCACGGATTGCCATGGCATCCATGACATCCTCAAGGTTGATGATCCCAACGCCGGCATTTCCATTAAAAGCAACCTGCTTGTCAAGTGTCAGCAATGCCATCCGAATGCCACCACTGAATCCTTCACGGACTCATGGCTGAGTCATTATGAACCGAGCGCTCAGGCATGGCCCCTCGTCTATTATGTCAACCTGTTCTATAAATTCTTCATCCCCGCGGTCCTGGGAGGCATGATCGTGTTTGTGTTGAGCGACATCTATCGCAGATTTATCGTTCGCGGGAAAGGAAATTCGCACAAATGAACCAGAAAACCACCCGTACCTATGAACGCTTCCCGCTTGCGCGTCGCATCGAGCACATCGTTATGCTGCTTTCGTTTACCACCCTGGGACTCACCGGCTTGCCTCAGAAATTCCCCACCGCGGACATCTCGGTCTCTTTCGTCAATCTGATCGGAGGCATCGAGAACCTCCGCTCCATTCATCATTTTGCCGCGGTCGTGATGATGTTGGGAACGGCATGGCATATCCTTGTCTTCGGATATCTGGCATACGTCCGTCGCACGCGCATGACCATGCTGCCTACGTTGCAGGACGCCAAAGATGGACTGCAGGCTTTATTGTATAACCTTGGTTTTGCCAAAAACCCGCCGCAAATGGGGCGCTACACCTTCGAAGAAAAAATGGAATACTGGGCGTTCGTATGGGGAGCCATTGTCATGGGTTTGACCGGCTTCATGATGTGGAATCCGATCACCACAATCAAATTCCTGCCCGGCGAGGTCATCCCTGCCGCGAAAGCCGCGCATGGCGGTGAAGCTGTCCTTGCGGTTCTTGCCATCATCATCTGGCATTTCTACGGCGTTCATATCAAGAAACTCAACAAGTCCATGTTCACTGGCAGGATGAACGAAGAGGACATGCTTCATGAACATCCGCTTGAACTTGCCGATATCAAAGCCGGCATCGCAGAACGCCCTGTGGATCCCGTAACCCTTCGCAAACGTCAGAGACTCTACATCCCTGTTGCGGCAGTGCTCACCACCTTCATGCTTGGCGGTGTATATGGATTTGTCAACGCTGAAGACACTGCTCTTGAAACGACCCAACGGATAGTCCCAACGATTGAAGTATACGTCCCGCAGACCGCGACTCCTGCCCCAACCCAAACGCCAACACTCCCTCCGACGGAGACCCCGCTTCCATCTCCAACGATGGCTGGTACTGAACAACCGGCCTCTGTCTCAGCCCCAACCTGGGATGGCTCCATTGGCGCGATGCTCCAGACGAAATGCGGAACCTGTCACGGGGCAGGCGCGTTGGGTGGCTTAAATCTCTCGACATTCGCTGATGCAATGAATGGTGGCAACTCCGGGGTGGTGATCGTGCCGGGTGACGGCGCCAACAGCCTGATCGTTGTGAAACAGCAGGCGGGCGGACATCCAGGCCAGCTTGCACCGGAAGAGATCACCCAATTGATCGAGTGGATCAACGCTGGAGCTCTTGAGAAGTGATCAATTTGTAAGGTCAGGATATGTTTGTAAGAGGCGCACATCCTGAATTTTTCAACGGAGGTGTTATGAAAAAACTTAAAGAACGTCTGGCAAAATTCTTCTTTCCAGGACCGGATTCCCCGCGCTGGGTGCTGATTCTGCCCTATGCAACCCTCGGCGTTCTTACACTTCTATTGTTTGCAGGCGGAGTGTACGGATGGGAATATACGAATTCACCAGTGTTTTGCGGCACTGCCTGCCATACCATGCCTCCACAGAATGTGGCTTACAAGGAATCCCCTCATGCTAATGTCACCTGCGAAGAATGCCATATCGGCCGCGCCTCGTTCTTTAATCAATTGACGCGCAAATCGCAGGGACTTCATGAAACGTATTACATGGTATTCAACCTTTATGAATACCCGATCCGTGCGAAGGCATTGCGCCCGGCACGCGATACCTGCGAAAAGTGCCACCAACCGGAGACCTTCTCGGACGACAGCTTGCGAGTGCTTCCCCGTTTTGCTGATGATGTGAACAACACCCGGAGCAGCATTTACCTGATCCTCAAGACCGGAGGCGGGGCAAAACGCGAAGGTCTGGGGCGCGGCATCCACTGGCATATCGTCAACAAGGTGGAATATTACGCGACCGATGAACTGGATCAGAATATTCCCTACGTCCGCGTATACAACGATGATGGAACAACAACCGAATACGTGGATGTGGAGTCCGGTTTTGATGCTTCGACGCTCGATGAGAGCCGGCTCAAGGAAATTGATTGTATAACATGCCACAATCGCGTCACACACAATTTCCCATTCCCGGAGGATTCGGTGGATGTTGCCATGTCGCGAGGGCTCATCGATCCCGGCATCCCGCTCATTCATAAGCGGGCAGTGGATGTCCTCTCTGCCGATTATCCTTCGCGGGATGAAGCTTTTGCGGCATTTGATGAACTGGGCGAATACTACAAGACCACGGAATACTATCCGGGTCACGGTGAACAGGTTGCCTCAGCCGTCCAGGCATTAAAGGATATTTACGATCGGACCGTCTTCCAGGAACAAAAGATCGATTGGACGACGCATCCGAACAACCTTGGGCATATCAATTCTCCGGGTTGTTTCCGCTGTCACGACGGGAAACATCTCAATGCTGAGAATGAAGCGGTACGTCTCGAATGTAATGTCTGTCACTCGATCCCGGTGGTTGCCGCAAAGGACGACTTCCTCACCACAATCGAGATCAGCCGCGGGCCTGAGCCTGAATCGCACCTGAATCCCAATTGGATCAGCCTGCACAATCAGGCGTTCGGCGCTTCCTGTTCCGCCTGCCACAGCATGGATGACCCGGGCGGGACAAGCAATACATCTTTCTGCTCCAACTCCGCCTGCCATGGGAATGTTTACACGTTTGCCGGGTTTGACGCACCAAAGTTGAGAGAGATCCTGCAGAATCAACTCCCGCCTCCCGAACCGACTCCGGAACTGCCGGTGGCGGATGGGAATCCAACCTATGATTCTTACGTGGGTCCATTGGTATCGGTGAAATGCAGTGCCTGTCATGGTGACCTGGCAACTGCCGGACTCAACCTGTTGACCTACGAAGGTTTGATGAAGGGCGGCTCGAACGGTCCCGTGGTCATCCCTGGAAATTCAGCGAACAGTGTTTTATATCAGGTGCAAAGCAGCGGCAGTCACTTTGCCAACTTCACCCCTGAAGAATTGGAGATCGTTGCCCAGTGGATCGATGCGGGCGCGCCTGAAAAATAACCCACTAAGGTATCTGTATCATATAGAAACAGTATATCTATCAGACAAATGCGCTCCACCGGGCGCATTTGTCTTTTTAACAATTGTTGAATCTGAGGTGGGGCAGAGACAGACACCTGAATCCATCGGTTATGTTGATTCGGATCGTTTACGGTATTTGTATAGCGTGAGGAGTTTGGCTTGAATCATTGAAGCAAGTCGCATCCCGATTGAACATAAATATCGGGTTGGTGACAATATACATCGTCCAATAATGACATTTATTACTCGATTTTGTGAAATTGTTCACAATAATGAAGGTAGGCGGGGTAGATGTTGTTGTGATTGTTCTTTTTACAGAACATTCAAAATGTATGGTTTTATATTCTGTTGGAATTGGGTGGAAAACCGGCAGAGAGAATCGGAGGGACCATGCCTCAAATGACAGATGAGAGAGTCCGTGCGGGATTAACCCGTGAGGAAGACCTTTCCCTTTTGCATGAAGTGAGTATGAAGACGGCGGGTGTTTCGCATTTGGAGATGTGCATCCAATGCGGAACGTGCGGCGGGTCCTGCCCCGCTGCACAGGATATGGACCATACCCCGCGCATGTTGTTCGCAATGTTGCGGGCGGGCATGCGCGAGGAAGTGTTGCGAAGCAACACACCCTGGATCTGTGTCTCCTGTTATCACTGTGTTGTGCGCTGTCCGCAGGAGGTGCATATCGCGGATGTGATGTACACCCTCAAGGGCATGGCGATTAAGGCCAAGCTCTACACCGATTCCACTGCGCCGGATTTTTCGCAAACATTTGTGGATATGGTTGAGACCTATGGTAGGAGCTTCGAGTTGGGTCTGGCTTCCCGTCATTATCTCAAACACTTCCCCTTGCGACTGCCCAGCATGACCCCCATGGGATTTGGCATGGTTACAAAGGGCCGTATGCCGATCAAACCCAAGAGGATCAGGCATATGAAGCAATTGAATAATATCCTGAACCGCGCCAAGCAACTGGAGCTGACCTCATGAACAAATATCTTTTCTACCCGGGCTGTTCGATGGAATCCAGCGCCAAGGCGTATATGCAGTCCATGAATGCGATCCTTGAACCGCTTGATCTGCAGATGGAGGAGATCGAAGATTGGAATTGTTGCGGTGCAACAGAATACCTGGGCATCAACCTGATCCCTGCATATTCGTTGATCGCCCGGAACCTGGCGCTCGCGACAAAGCAGATGAACGGTACGCGCACGGTGACCGCGCCATGTTCCGCCTGCTACCTCAACCTGGCCAAGGCAGACTATTACATGCAGGAACGTCCCTCCCTTGGCGCAAAGGTCAATGAGGCTCTTGCAGCAGGCGGTTTGCAATACACGCCGGGCACTCTCGAAATCCGACATTTGATCGACATCCTGGTTTATGACATTGGTCTTGAGACGATCCGCAGTAAGGTGTCGCGCCCCTTGACCGGTCTTCGGGTCGCGCCATACATGGGCTGCATGCTGCCTCGCCCGGATTACAAACATCGCTGGTCAGATCATGAGCACCCCACGGAATTGGATGATCTCCTGCGGGCGCTGGGCGTGGAGGTGATCGATTATCCACTCACCACGAATTGCTGTGGCGGACACATGACCCAGATTGGACCTGAAACTGCTTTTGAGTTGATCCGCCGCCTCGTTGCCGACGCGGACGAGCGCGGCGCGCATCTCATGGCTACGGTCTGCCCAATGTGCCAGATGAATCTCGACGCGTATCAAGGCGAAATGAATCATTACTTTGGCACGGATTACCACATGCCGATCCTCTTCTTCACGCAGTTGATGGGGCTGGCGTTCGGCAGGGAGCCGGGTGACCTCGGCATCGGCGCGGAACTGGTGAGTTCACGCAATGCGCTGGCGAACATCGGTGTGGAAGTACCGGTCACGCAGGAACCCGCCGCGCCGAGGAAGAAGGATGAGGGTCTGCCCATGCCACGTCGCTGGACGAAGCATGAGGGGAAGGAGGCGGTGAAATGAGCGAAAAGAAACAGGAACGCGTTGGGGTGTATGTCTGCCACTGCGGCTCGAATATTGCGGGCGTTGTGGACGTTTTCGATGTCGCCAGCTGGGCGGAGGAAAACCTCAAACATCAGGGAGTGGTCATTGCCCGTGAATACAAGTTCATGTGCTCCAGCCTCGGGCAGGAGTTGATCGAGAAGGACATCAAGGAACTGGGTTTGACGCGGGTGGTCGTTGCGGCTTGTTCGCCGCACCTGCATGAGAAGACCTTCCGCACGGCCGCGAAGAACGCGGGGCTGAATCCCTATCTTGTGGAACTGGCTTCGATCCGCGAGCAGGTCTCGTGGGTGCATACGGATAAGGCTGTCGCCACGAAAAAATCGAAGGCGGTGGTGGCAGGCGCGGTGTCCCGCGTGATCGAGAATGTCCCGCTGGAAGAGTTGAAGGTGCCGATCAATCCGAATACCCTGGTGGTGGGCGGCGGCATCGCGGGGATCCAGGCGGCGCTTGAAATCGCGAACGCGGGTTTCCATGTCTATCTCGTGGAACGCGAACCATCCATCGGCGGGCACATGGCGCAGTTCGACAAGACCTTCCCGACGCTGGACTGTTCGGCTTGTATTCTTACGCCGCGCATGGTGGAGGCTGGGACGCATCCCAACATCACCTTGATGACGTGGAGCGAAGTGGTCAATGTTTCCGGTTATGTCGGCAGTTTCAATGTAACGGTCAAGAAGAAGGCGCGTTTTGTCAACGAGGAACTGTGCACGGGTTGCGGGATTTGCGAGGAGAAATGCCCGAAGAAAGTGATCGACGAGGTGTTCGAAGCCGGGCTTGGATATCGCAAGGCTGTGTACACACCCTTTGCACAGGCGGTACCGAAGTACCCGGTGATGGACAGGGAGAATTGCACATACTTCATCAAAGGCACATGCAAGGCGTGTGAGAAATTCTGTCCGACGGGCGCGATCGATTTCAAGCAGGAGGATCAACTGATCAATATTGAGGTCGGCAACATCATCCTGGCGACCGGATATGACCTGTTCGATGCGCGGCGGGTGAGCAACTACGGTTATGGACGCCTGCCGAACGTGTTCACGAGCCTTGAATTCGAAAGGCTGAGCAATGCTGCGGGGCCCACGAACGGCAACATTGTCATGCGCGATGGCAAGACCACGCCGAAGTCGGTGGGCATCATCCATTGCGTGGGGTCGCGTGACAAGAACTTCAACAACTACTGTTCGGTCATCTGTTGCATGCAGGGATTGAAATTTGCACACCTCGTGCACGAACGGACGGGTGCAACGGTCTATAACTTCTACATTGACATGCGCACGGCGTACAAGGCCTATGATGAGTTCTATCAACGCGTGCTCGAGGAGGGGACGTTGTTCGTGCGCGGCAAGGTGGCTGAAGTCACGAATGCGGCGCGCAACGAGCACGAGAGAGGCAAGCTCATCATCCAGGTGGAGGACACGCTGGCTGGCAAGCAGAGGCGTATCCCGGTGGATATGGTCATCCTCTCGAGCGGGTTGCAGCCGCGGGCGGATTCAAAAGAAGTAGGAAAACTGTTCGGCATCTCCTGTTCGACCGACGGCTGGTTCACTGAAAAACACCCGAAGCTCGATCCTGTTGCCACAATGACCGAAGGTATTTACATCGCAGGATGTTCGCAGGGACCGAAGGATATTCCGTCGAGTGTTGCGCAGGGGGCGGCGGCATCGGCGCGGGTGTTGGATAAGATCCTGCAAAGGGAGGTCGCCCTCGAGCCGATCAAAGCCTCCGTCAACCAGGAGATGTGTTCAGGCTGCCGTATTTGCAACGGGCTCTGTCCGTTCAATGCCATCACATTCCACGAAGACCTCATGGTGACCGAGATCAACCCGGCGCTGTGCCAGGGATGCGGCACCTGTGTGGCGGCCTGCCCGGCAGGTGCGATCAGCGGCACGGGATTCAGCGATCAACAGATCATGGCGCAGATCGATGGTTTGTTGCTGCGCAACCTCGAACCAGTTGGCGTGTAAGGAGCGGATGCTATGACCGAAAAATTTGAACCCACCATCATTGGCTTTACCTGCAACTGGTGCAGTTATCGCGCTGCAGACCTGGCGGGGACCGCACGCATGAAGTATGCGCCGAACGTGCGCCTCGTCCGCTTGATGTGTTCCGGGCGCCTCGATCCGACCTTTGTCCTGCGCGCGCTTTCGAACGGCGCAGACGGCGTCATGATCACGGGCTGTCATCCCGGTGAGTGCCATTACCTTGAGCAGAATTACAAGGCACTGCGCCGTTTCCTCCTGCTCCGACGCGTCCTCAAAGGCATGGGCATCGAACCTGAGCGTGTGAAGCTCGTTTGGGCAAGCGCAGCGGAAGGTGCCAGGTTTGCCAATGAGACGACAACCTTCGTTGAGGAGATCCGTAATCTGGGACCCTTGAATTGGGGCAGGTTCATCAAGCAGGAGGCTGAGATCAACGAATCATTGCACGAGGAGGTGCCGGCATGACCGTCAATGGCAAAAAACCGAAATTCGCAATGTATTGGGCTGCCTCCTGTGGCGGCTGTGAGATCGCGGTGTTGAACATCCACGAAAAGATACTGGACGTGGATGCCAACTTCGATGTGGTCTTCTGGCCCGTGGCCATGGACGCGAAATACAAGGATGTGGAAGCGATGGAGGATGGTTCGATCCTGCTGACGCTTTTCAATGGCGGCATCCGCAACGACGAGAACGAGCATCTTGCCAAACTGCTGAGAAGGAAAACCAAAATACTTGTGGCGTTCGGCTCGTGTGCATGTGAAGGCTGCATCCCCGGGCTTGCGAACCTTGGCAATGTCGGAGAGATCGTCCATACCGCGTTCAATACCATCACGACCGACAACCCGCATGAGATCTATCCACGTATTTCCTTTGATGTGCCCGAGGGTGAACTGCACATACCAAAACTTGCGCCCATGCTTCGCCCGCTGGACCAGGTTGTGGATGTGGATTATTACATGCCGGGCTGCCCGCCTGAATCCCATCAGATCGCGGCGGTGGTCGATCTCGTTATCAAGGTGGTGAAGGGTGAGGCGGAACTTCCCCCAAAGGGATCGGTCATCGGTGTGGGCGATTCGACCGTGTGCGACGAATGCCCGCGGGCGCGCAATGTGAAGACGATCAAATCCTTTAAACGGATTCAGGACATCGCTCCGGTTGACCCGGATCTGTGTCTGCTCGAACAGGGAATCCCGTGCAACGGTCCCGCCACCAGGAGCGGATGCAACGCGCGCTGTCCGAATGTCGGCGCCCAGTGCATCGGGTGTTACGGACCGGCGGAAGGCGTCATCGATTACGGCGCGCGACTGATCACAGCCTTCGCGTCGGTTGTGGACGCAAAGGAACCCGAGGAGATCGAACAGATTCTCGATGGCATACCTGACCCGACCGGGCAGGTCTATCGTTTCAATCTAGCCGGATCACTTCTCAAAGCGAACAGAGAAGCATGGAAGGTGAAGTGATCCTCCAAACGACCGGAGGATGACATGACTGCGAAACCGACAAATAATGTTGAGCCCATCGAAGACCGCAATGCGCTGTTGGAAAAGATATTGATCGAAGAGTATCTCCATGAGAAAGGCTATACATTGAAGGAACTCAAGAAACTGCCTGCCGAACTTGCCGATAAGTTGATGAAGGAAGCCTCGCAGTATGCTTCGCTCAAGATGGAAGAAGTGGAAGCGCGTGCGCATTTCGTCAAGGAACTGCAGGACGATGGATCGTCTCTTGAGAAATAGGAACCTGTTTCCTGAAGGATGGTAACCATGCAGAAAATCTCCATTGACCCCATTACACGCCTGGAAGGTCACGGCAAGATCGAAATATTCCTTGATGAAAAGGGGAATGTCGCCAACTCGTATTTCCAGATCCCCGAACTGCGCGGCTTCGAACGCTTCGTGGTCGGGCGACCCATCGAGGAGATGCCGCTTTTAACGAATCGCATCTGCGGGGTCTGCCCGGAAGCGCATCACATGGCGGCATCCAAGGCCGCAGATGCCGTTTATAAGGTCGACCCGCCGCGCACCGCGAAGTTGCTGCGCGAACTGCTTTACTCCGCGTTCTATTGCACCGACCACACCACCCACTTTTACGCCCTGGGCGGTCCAGATTTCGTGATGGGACCCGACGCGCCTGTGGCTGAAAGAAATATCCTCGGCGTGATCCACAAGGTTGGGCTTGAGATCGGCGGCAAGGTCATCCAGATGCGCAAGTATGGTCATACCGTGGTCGAGATGATCGGCGGGCGCAAGGTGCATCCGTGCTCATCCATCCCCGGCGGCATGACCAAGGGCATCACCGAAGAACAGCGCAAGGAGATCGAAGAGATGGGGCGTTGGGCAATCGAGTTCGCACAATTCAGCCTCAAGATCTTCAATGATATTGTCCTTGGCAACAAGCAGTACGTTGACCTTGTGCTTGGCGATATTTACACGCACAAGACCTATTCCATTGGTCTGGTCGATGGGAACAACAAGGTTAACTTTTATGATGGTCTGGTCAGTGTTGTTTCGCCGAGCGGCAAGCGCATTGGCAAATACGGACCGAACGATTACACCGAATGGATCGCCGAGCACGTCGAGCCGTGGACATATCTCAAGTTCCCATATCTCAAGAAGATCGGCTGGAAGGGCTTCGTGGATGGCGAAGACTCGGGTGTTTACACTGCCACTCCGCTTTCGCGCCTCAACGCCGCGGATGGGATGGCAACTCCGCTGGCGCAGGAACAATATGAAAAGTTCTATGCCACCCTGGGCGGCAGACCGGTACATCAACGCCTCGCCACACACTGGGCGCGCCTGATCGAATTGCTTTACGCGGCGGAACGCTGGGTGGAACTGGTGACCGACCCTGAGATCACATCGCCGGATGTGCATGCCAAACCGACACAGACACCCACCGAAGGAGTGGGCATCGTCGAAGCGCCGCGCGGCACCCTCACGCATCATTACTGGACCGATGAGCGGGGCGTCGTTACCAAAGCGAATCTCATCGTTGGGACGACCAACAACTACGCGCCGCTTCAAATGTCCACGAACAAAGCCGCGACCAGCCTCATCAAGGATGGCAACGTAACAGAGGGGCTGCTTAACATGGTCGAGATGGCATTCCGTGCCTATGACCCATGCTTTGGATGCGCGACCCATTCCCTGCCCGGGCAGATGCCGCTGGAGATCACCATTCACGACGCGAATGGGAATCCGGTCCGAGTGTTGAAACAGTTTTGTTAAATGGAAGGAGTTACCATGATTCCTCTTGAGCTTCTCCGTCGTTTCCCTTTCTTTTCCTTCATGGATGACAAGGAATTGAAGGCGGTTTCCACGATTGCCCAGGATTTGCATCTCAAAGCAGGCGACGTTCTGATAGAAGCCAGCAAGCCTGCTGATGACCTGTACTTCCTGATCGAAGGGCATCTGCCTTACTACATGGTCGTCACCACCGAGCATATTCCTGATTATCGCCGAGAGTATTTTATCGGCTATATCAACCCTGAGGAAATCTTCGGCATTTCGGCGTTGATCGAACCATATCACTATACCGCCTCGTTGCGTGCGGAGGGTCCATGCCGTGTGATAAGGATCGATGCCTCTGCCCTGCGCGCCTTGTGTGAAGTGGACAGTCATCTTTCCATTGGGATGATGAAGGCTGTCGCCAAAGCCGCGATGGAACGGTTGCAGATGACACGCGTTCAGTTGGTGGCAGAGACGTTGAAGACCGAAAAGGAATCCGAGGCTCAGTGATTCAGGAAACAGCATGAAGATCGGTCGGATGTGCTGAGGAATACACCTGTGTTTGTGTGAATCGTCCCGCGGGTTTCTTTGTTAATCTCCTTTCATTGGGTAAACCCGCGGGACGTTTTTGCAACCTGTAAACGAGATCAGGCTGAACCCTGGCAGGATGCGAAGGATATCCGGAAGGAAGTGGATGGTCATCCAATGAGAACCCTGGTCGTTGGGCTTGGTAATCCCATACTTGGCGATGACGGTGTCGGATGGAAGGTTGTGGAGGAAGTAAAGCGACGCCTGAATAATGACGCGTCTGCGGATGTGCTGTGCCTCTCACTTGGCGGGATCGGTTTGATGGAACATCTCATTGGATATGAACGCGTCATCCTGGTGGATTCATACTCATCGGATGCCCCTGCCGGTTCGATCTCCGTGTTGAAGTTAAGCGAACTGCCTAATTACTCCGCCTATCACATTACCAGCGCCCATGACACATCGCTGCAAAACGCGATGGTGCTGGGAAGAGAGATGGGTGCGCAATTACCGGATGATGTGATCGTGGTCGGCATCGCGACTGAGCGGATCCACGATTTCAGCGAGGATCTCTCGCCGCCGGTCGAAAAGGTGGTGCCGTGTGTCGTCAACATCGTTCTTGATCTTCTCAGGAGGGGCGAACTTGAGCCAGAGAGGTACGAAAGGCCCTGTCAGTGAAATGGCTTAATGGCATGTGATTTTTGATGTTGACAGTGGGGGTGGGAAAGATTCGGATTGTTCTCCCTCTAAACTTGGATAATACCGGTCGTTTATCGAAAAATCACATTGATTTTGTGATGATTGTCATAATTGAATCACCCCTTTTGATTTGCTAAACTAATCTAAACAAATACCATTAAGATTGTCTGATTTTGTAATATTTTTCACAATCTAGTCATTGCAGACCTCACATATCAAATACCTGTTCATTGGATTGAAGGAGGCGCTTATGCTGGGTACCAATATTCAAAAGCCCGTAAGTGGGGTGTCACGGCGGGATTTCCTTAAGTTTTGTTCCATGATGACAGGGGTGCTGGCGTTGCCCCGCTCTTATGTGAGAGTCATCGAAAATGCATTGGAAACAAAGAAGCGTCTCCCTGTGATCTGGCTGGAAATGCAGGACTGCGCAGGTTGCACGGAGGCATTGTTGCGTGCCACCCAGCCGACTGTGGGGCAGTTGGTTCTTGACGTTCTTTCAGTGGATTATCACGAGACCATCATGGCAGCTTCCGGAAATCTTGCAGAAGAAGCCAAGCAGGCGACAATCGATGCCGGCGGTTATCTGCTGGTTGTGGAGGGATCCATCCCAGTGGGGGATGGGGAATTTTATTGCACCATCGGGGGCAAGTCTGCCTTGCAGTTGCTCAAGGAAGCGGCGACGAATGCGGCGGCTGTGGTTGCAGTGGGCAACTGTGCAACCTTCGGCGGATGGCCCTATGCCACTCCAAATCCCACAAACGCATCGTTCGTGACCGAGATCATCAAGGATAAACCGGTGATGAATCTTCCGGGCTGTCCCTATAATCCGGTCAACCTGACAGCGGCGGTTGTCCACTTCCTGACCTTCGGCGAGCTTCCCGCCATGGATGACCTGCACCGCCCACTGTTCGCCTACGGCGCACTCATCCATGATAACTGTCCGCGACGTGGACATTTTGACGCCGGCGAGTTCGTGGTTGCCTGGGGGGACGAAGGTCATAAAAAGGGCTGGTGCCTTTATAAGATGGGCTGCAAGGGACCCGTCACTTACCATAACTGCCCTGCCGTGGAATATAACGATGGGACGAGCTGGCCCATCAAAGCCGGGCATGGATGCATTGCCTGCTCGGAGCCGGGCTTTTGGGATCTGGGAATCTACAACCAGGCGGACCTCCAGCGATATGCACCTCCCGAAACCTATGCCCCGGTTCAATTGCCCACGCAGAAAATTGATCCTGCCACCGCTGGCTTGATCGGCGCTGCGGCAGGAGTTGCCATTGGAGCGGCGGGTGTGGCGGCATATAAGGCGCTTTCCAAAGCGGATGATGAAGACTCATCCTCCAGTGAATAGGAGGGATCGATGACCATCAACCGCAGAGATTTTCTAAAAGTTGCCGGGCTGGCTGTGGGGTGCGCGCTTGCTGTTCCCGATCAGGTGAATGCCAGTCCGTCATCCAAGGATCTGAACGAGCAGTTTGCCATGCTCTACGATGCGACCATCTGTGTGGGCTGTAACGCCTGTACGATGGCATGCCGCCAATGGAATGGCACGGAGCCTGAGACGGATGCGCGCCAGTTGTATGACGCACCAACAGAATTATCAGCCGATACCTTCACGTTGATCCAGTTGTATCAGGGCGGGAACGGGGAATCCTTTGTCAAACGTCAGTGCATGCATTGCGTTGAGCCTGCCTGCGTCAGTGGATGCCCTGTTCACGCGCTTGAGAAGACAGCCGATGGTCCGGTAATCTATGATCCGGATCGCTGCATCGGCTGCCGGTATTGCCAGTATGTCTGTCCATTCCACGTGCCGCGTTTCGAATGGGATGTGGCGCGCTTCCCGGTGATCGCAAAGTGTCACTTCTGCTATGAGAGTCGCATCCAAAAAGGGATCGGCGGTCCTGCCTGCGCGGATCGTTGTCCGACTGGGGCGCTGATTTGGGGAAAGCGCGGGGACCTGCTCGCGGAGGCGCGGAAACGCATCAGCGAGAATCCGGGCAGATATGTGGATCATATTTATGGGGAGGATGACGCGGGCGGCACATCGGTGTTGTATCTGTCCGCAGTCCCGTTCGAGAATTTGGGACTGGAGGATCTGGGGACGCGGTCCATCCCGGAGATCAGCGAGGGGACGGCTGAACTCGTTCTGCCTGGAATCCTGATCGGTGGGCCCATCCTGCTTGGCATGATACGCCTGACCGCCAAGCGCGGCGGCTGGGAGGAAACATGGCCATTGTAACCAAATCACGCAGCCAGATACCTGTTTCGTTCTGGCCTTTGCTGGTGCTGACCTTGATCGGCGTTGGCCTGGCGATCTACCGACTTGTGGTTGGGCTCGGGCCGACAACGAACCTGAACGACCACTATCCCTGGGGTTTGTGGATCACGATTGACCTGTTCCTGATCCCCGTGGCGGGCGCGGCGTTCACAATCTCGCTCATCTCGTATTTCCTGGGCCGGGCGGACTATCATTCCATCATCCGACCTGCCGTGCTGGCTGGGTTTATTGGTTATTCCATCGTGGGCATCCTGCTGTTCATGGATATTGGCCGCTGGCATCAGTTCTACAACATCTTTGTCCCGCCGTGGATCAACCTGCATTCGTTTTTGGAGGAGATCAGTCTGTGTGTAACGTTGTACACGGGTATTCTGATCCTGGAAATTGCGCCGGTCTTTCTCGAGAAGTGGGGCTATAAGACTCCCATCCGCTGGATCGAACGCGGGATCTTTGTGATCGCGGGGGCTGGGATCGTGCTTTCGATGCTGCACCAGTCCTCGCTCGGTTCATTGTTCCTGCTCATGCCGCATAAACTCCATCCGCTTTGGTGGACTCCGGCCCTGCCGCTTCTGTTCTATTTGCAGGCGGTGTACACGGGCCTGGGGGCAACTGCGGTCGTTATCCGGATCATCTGGCGGGCATTGAAACTGCCGATCAACCGTGAGCTTTTCCGCCGCATTGGTCAGGCAATGAGCATTAACCTGATGTTGTATGCCGCCATCAAGGTGGGCGATTGGATGGGTGCCGGGGAAGTGCCGCTTCTGCTCAAGCCGGATATTTTTGGCATGATCGCGTGGCTGCAATTCCTGATCGGGATCGTGCTCCCGTTGGGCATCCTGCTTTCGAAACTGGTCGGTCATACTGCCGGTCCGTTCTGGGCCGGGGTCTTTGCTCTCATCGGAACATTCATCGATCGTCTCGTGATCTCATGGGTGGGGCTTGCCGAACCTTCGCCTGTATCCTACTTCCCCTCATGGATCGAGATCATGATCACAGTGGGCATGATCGCAGGCGGTTTCCTGCTTTATGGCGCAGTCGTTCGATACTTCAAGATATTTCCCGAGCCGGAGCATGCTCACTAAACCCATCCATCCTGACTCCACATTGAAGGAGGTTTACCATGGCAAGAATCGCAATTGACCCCATCACCCGCATCGAAGGACACCTGAGGATCGAAGTTCAGGTGGATAACGGCGCGGTCGCGGACGCATGGGCATCCAGCACCATGTTCCGCGGGATCGAGATCATCCTAAAGGGACGCGATCCACGCGAAGCCTGGGTGATGACCCAGCGCATTTGCGGTGTCTGAACGACTGTACATGCACTCAGCTCCGTGCGAGCTGTCGAAGATGCCCTCGGAATAACAATTCCGAACAACGCGCGAATTCTGCGCAATATCATCGAAGGGATCCAGTACGTTCAGGATCACGTCATTCACTTCTATCACCTGCATGCCCTCGATTGGGTGGATGTGGTCAGCGCGCTCGATGCTGACCCGGCCGCCACCTCGGCACTGGCGCAGTCCATTTCCGACTGGCCCAAATCCAGCGAGGATTATTTTGCCGGTGTCAAGGATAAACTCGCCTCATTCGTCCAAAGCGGACAGCTGGGTCCGTTCGCCAATGCCTATTGGGGACACCCCGCCTATAAGCTTCCGCCCGAAGCGAACCTGATGGCGGTGGCGCACTATCTTGAAGCGCTCGATTGGCAGCGGGATGTCATCCGCGCACATGCCCTGCTTGGTGCAAAGAACCCGCACTTGCAGACCTATCTGGTTGGCGGCATGGCAACACCGATCGATCCGACGAGTCAGTGGGCGATCAATGCGGACACCATCGCCCAGATCATGGGAATGTTCGCCCGCGCCAAGGAATTCGTGGATAAGGTCTACCTGCCCGATGTTCTGGCGGTCGCGCCGTTCTATCTGGATTGGGCGGGGATCGGCGGTGGCGAGGGCAACTTCCTGTCCTATGGCGACTTCCCCGAAGCGGACGGCACACAGTGGCTCCCGCAGGGATACATCCTCGGCAAGGACTTGAGCAAGGTGTATCCGCTCGATCAGGAAAAGGATATTACTGAATACGTCACACATTCGTGGTTCAAATATCCGGATGAGACGAAAGGCTTGAATCCGTGGGATGGCATCACGGAACCGAACTTCACCGGTCCGAATCCGCCGTTCAATTTCCTGAACGTGGATGATAAGTACACCTGGATGAAGGCTCCGCGCGTCCAGAATCACGCCATGGAGGTTGGTCCGCTGGCGCGCATGTTGGTGGCATATGCCAGTGGTCATCAGCGCGTGAAGGAGGTCGTTGACCTCGTTCTGGACAAACTCGGCGCGGGTCCTGAAGCGCTCTTCTCCACGCTCGGACGAACTGCCGCCCGGTGCATCGAGACGGTCGTTGTTGCCGAGAAACTTGCCGAGTGGACGAACGAACTCGTTGCCAGTATTGCCAGCGGTGACACGAAGATCCATGAGGGCATGGAGAAATGGAATCCCGATAACTGGCCTGCTGAAGCGAAAGGCTGGGGATTTACCGAAGCCCCGCGCGGCGCCCTCGGTCACTGGGTCCACATCAAAGACAAGAAGATCGAGAATTATCAGGCTGTCGTGCCATCCACGTGGAACTGCTCGCCGCGCGATGCCAAGGGCGAGCCGGGTCCGTATGAATCAGCCTTGATCGGCACACCGATCGCCGATGAAAAGATGCCGCTTGAAGTGCTGCGCACGATCCACTCATTCGATCCGTGCATGGCGTGCGGTGTTCACTTGTTGGATATCAATGGCAACGAGATCAATCGGATCACGCTCGATGCGGCTGACCAGTTCAACAATCCGCTGGTTCGCACACGCGGCGGTATCAAGAACGATAAAGAATGTAAAAGTTGTTCATGATCGAACGTGCCTTCAAGACACTTGTGTTGGGCGTAGGCAACAAGTTGATGTCCGATGAAGGTATCGGCGTTCACGTCATCGAACGGCTCGCGTCGAGATACAAATTACCCGAGGAGGTCCAGGTCCTGGATGGGGGGACACTGGGACTGGATCTACTCTATTATCTCGAAGGGATAGAGAATCTCCTAATCGTGGATGCAGCCCAAACGGGGAGGGAAGCGGGGACAATGATCCGCCTTGAGGATGACGAAGTGCCGGCGTTCATGTCCGTCAAGATTTCCCCGCATCAAATGGGTGTGCCGGACATGCTCGCCGCCGCGAAGATGAAGGATATCTACCCAAAACGTCTCGTGCTGTGGGGCATTCAACCGGATGAGATCACGCTCTCCCTGGACCTTTCGCCTACTCTCGCTTCGAAGGTCGATTCCCTCACCGACAAATTGGTGGACGAACTGCGCGGCTGGGGCTACGAACCGATACCTGTTTCATGAAATTACGCGCTTCAAATCGGAGGAAAGTTATCCGCAAACAGGATGACTTTCCTCACTTATTAATACAGCCCGAAAGGTCGTTTAATAGAATTGAGAGAAATGCATGAACTAGCCGTTGCCCAGAGCATCCTCGATATTTCCCTCCGCCACGCGGAACAGGCGGAGGCGAAGCGCATCACGGATATTAACCTGGTAATCGGTCAATTCTCGTCCATCGTGGATGACTCGATCCAGTTCTATTGGGATGTGATCGCAAATGGCACGCTGGCGGAGGGAGCTGTGCTCCACTTCGAACGAATCCCCGGCGAAATGACCTGCGGCAACTGCGGGCATACGTTTCAGCCTTCGGATGAAACGTTTGCCTGCCCATCCTGTGACAGTGGATTTGTCCGCATCACAAGAGGCGACGAGTTTCGCGTTGATAGCATTGATGTTGAGTAATTTTTGTCATTGCGAGGAAGAGTGAAGCGATGACGAAGCAATCTCGCTGTTGAATTTAGGATTTCTTCGTCGCAACAACCGCTCCTTGCAATGACATGGATACGGAGTGATATGACCACACGAGTCCCCGTTGTTGAAAGAATCCTTTCCGCCAATGACCGCATGGCAGAAAAGAACCGTGAGCTGTTGGATCGAACGGGTTTATATTCGATCAACATCATGGCCTCCCCCGGCGCGGGCAAGACCAGCCTCATCCTGAAAACGCTCGAATCTCTGGATGGACGTTTGCGATTGGGTGTGGTGGAAGGCGACCTTGCCTCCTCCATCGATGCGGATAAGGCCGCCGCAGCCGGTCTGCCTGCCGTGCAGATCAACACGGGCGGCGAATGCCACCTCGACGCGGCGATGCTGTCGGACGCGTTGAACTCGCTTCCGCTAAGCGATCTGGATCTGGTGCTGGTCGAGAATGTCGGCAATCTGGTCTGCCCGGCGAATTTTCAGATCGGTACGCATTTGAATGTGTTGATCGCATCCATCCCCGAGGGAGACGACAAGCCGTATAAATATCCCGGCATGTACCGCGGTGTGCAGGTGCTCATCATCAACAAGATCGATCTTCTGCCATATGTCCCGTTTGATATGGATTACTTCCAGCGCGGTGTGGAGGTTTTGAATCCCGGCGTTGTCACGTTCCCAGTTTCATGCAGGACCGGCGAGGGGATGGGTGATTGGGTGGACTGGCTGGTGAGAAAAGTGAAGGAACGAAGAGAATAGGCGATGCCGATTTCGAAGCACATCCATGTGACAGGCGTGGTGCAGGGAGTGGGTTTCCGTCCGTTTGTGTATGGACTGGCTAACCGGTTCGATCTGCATGGCTGGGTGTGCAACACGTCTGCCGGCGTGGAGATCCACGTTGAAGGGGAAGGGGCGGATGTCGAAGCGTTCATCGAGTCGCTTTCGGCGGAGGCGCCACCTTTGGCGCGGGTGGAGCAGGTTTCGGCTTGGGACGAGGCGGTTGAGGGTCCCTCCAGTTTTGAAATCCGCGAGTCGGAGAGGGTCGATGGGGCTTTCCAGCCGGTTTCACCGGACGTCGCCATCTGCGAAGATTGCGAACACGAGTTGTTCGATCCCGAGGATCATCGTTATTTATATCCGTTCATCAATTGCACCAATTGCGGACCGCGCTTCACGATCATCAAGGATCTGCCGTATGACCGCCCCGCCACGACCATGGCGGATTTTCCGATGTGTGAAATATGCAAAAGGGAATATGAAAACCCGCTGGACCGGCGCTTCCATGCCCAGCCGGTGGCTTGTCCCGAGTGCGGACCCATCGTGCAGCTCCGGCATTCGTTGGCAGATGAAGAGACCTTATCGAACATCGATCTGCGTCTCCCTGCGATCTTGAACGCGCGCCGCCTGTTGCGCGAGGGGAGGATCCTCGCGGTGAAGGGACTTGGCGGATTTCATCTCGCCTGTGATGCCAGAAATAAAAAAGCGGTGGAAGAACTTCGTCAAAGAAAAGGCAGGGTCGGGAAACCGTTCGCCCTGATGATGGCGGACCTCAATACGGTGAGACAGTATTGTGAAGTAAATGAAATGGAACACGCCTTGCTCACCGGCAGGGACAAGCCGATCGTCCTGTTGACCAAAAAGGCGAACGCGGGCATTCCGGATGAGATCGCGCCGGGCATGGATACCCTGGGAGTCATGCTCCCCTATACCCCATTGCATCACCTGCTGCTCAATCAGACTGATCTTGTTCTCGCACGGGAAGCCGCTCCGCCTGTGTTGGTGATGACCAGCGGGAACTTCAGCGAAGAACCAATTGCCACGGATAATCTGGAGGCGCTCGATCACCTTGCTCCGCTTGCCGATGCCTTCCTGCTCCATGACCGCGAGATCCACATCCGGTGTGACGACTCGGTGGTGAGAGTTGAAAGTTCAATGTTGAAGGTTGAAGGTTCTGAGACCTGCGACCTGCAGTCTTCGACCATGTATCTCCGCCGCAGTCGCGGGTATGCCCCATATCCCGTTCAACTTCCGTTTCAAGCGAAACATATTCTCGCGGTGGGCGGCGAGTTAAAGAACACCTTCTGTCTTACGCGCGACCGGTATGCCTTTCTCAGCCAACACATCGGCGACATGGAAAATGCGGAGGTCTATGAATCGTTCGAGCAGGGCGTGGAGCATCTCAGCCGTTTGTTCCGCATCACGCCTGAACTGGTCGCGTACGACATGCACCCCGGCTATTACACCACCCGATATGCGGAAAAGATCACCCACATTCCACGCCTCGCCGTGCAGCATCACCATGCCCACATCGCGGCTTGCATGGCGGATAACGGTCTGAATGACAGACAGGTGATCGGCTTGTCCTTCGATGGAACCGGATATGGGACCGACGGCAAAATCTGGGGCGGGGAGGTGCTTCTCGCCTCCTACGCGGACTTCGAGCGGGTTGCCCATCTGGAATATCTTCCACTCCCCGGCGGCGACGCGGCGACGCGCAATCCCTGGCGGATCGCGGTCGGGTATGCCAACGTGCTGGGATTGAACGTTGATGATTTGCCGTTCCTGCATTCCATCGAGCCGCCGATGGTGGATCTTGTCCGCAAGCAGGTGCATAGGAAACTGAACGCGCCCGAGACATCGAGCATGGGACGTCTGTTCGACGCGGTGGCTGCTTTAACGGGGATCAGGAACGAGGTCACGTATGAAGCGCAGGCGGCGATGGAACTTGAAGTATTGTCGAAACCGGCTTTGAACGGAGCGAGTCCCTATCCCTTTGAAATCGAAGGCGATGTGCTCCGACTCGGCGAGTTGCTGAAGCATGTTATAGAGGATGTGCGCAGAAAAGAATCTGTCAGCGTGATCGGCGCGCGCTTCCACCACACGATCTGCAAAATGGCGGTGGATGTGAGTAAAAGTGTTCGCAAACAAACGGGCATCCGGGAGGTGGCTCTTTCGGGCGGCGTCTGGCAAAACCAGGTGCTGTTCGATCTGGCGCGTTCGGCATTATTGAAGGATGGCTTCGTTGTTTACACCCATCGGTTGACGCCCGCCAATGATGGCGGTCTTGCGTTGGGTCAGGCGGCTGTAGCGAATGTTCTTGCGGGCGGAGGAACACTGCCGTCGCAATGATTATAGGAGGTACGAATGTGTCTTAGTATTCCGGGAAAGATCACAGAGATCTCGCAGGATGGATCGCTGCTCATGGGCATGGTCGACTTCGGCGGTGTTACGCGCGAGGTGTGCCTGGATTATGTGCCCGAAGCGCAGGTGGGTCAGTACGTGTTGATCCACGTCGGGTTTGCCATCAGCCTTCTCGACGAAGAAGAGGCGATGGAACGCCTCAACACGATCCGTGAACTTGCGGACTTCGAGGAAGAGTTAAAGTCCGATGGCAGTTTGTGATCATGAAATATATCGATGAATACCGCGACCCGGCAAAGGTCAAAACCCTGCTGGCGGAGATCGGAAAGGTCACAACCCGCCCGTGGGTTGTGATGGAGATCTGCGGCGGGCAGACCCATGCCTTTTTGCATCACGGTCTCGACCAGATGCTGCCCGGCGGGATCGAACTTGTCCACGGACCGGGATGCCCGGTTTGCGTCACGCCGTTGGAACAGATCGATAAGGCTCTGGCGATCGCCTCCCGCCCTGACGTGATCTTTACCTCCTACGGTGATATGCTGCGCGTACCCGGCTCCACTGTGGACCTGTTCACTGTTCGTGCAAAAGGCGGGGATGTGCGCGTGGTTTACTCTCCGCTCGAAGCGGTCAAGATCGCGGAAGCGAATCCCGAAAAGCAGGTGGTCTTCTTTGCGATCGGGTTTGAAACCACCGCGCCGCCCAACGCGATGGCAGTTTTGCAGGCAAGTCGACGCGGCATCAATAATTTTTCGGTGCTGGTATCGCATGTGTGTGTGCCGCCTGCGATGGAGGCAATTCTCAGTTCCAAAATGAACCGGGTGCAGGCATTCCTCGCGGCAGGACACGTCTGCGCGGTGATGGGGTATCACGAATATGCGCCCCTCGTTGAGAAGTATAAAATTCCCATTGTTGTAACCGGGTTTGAACCAGTCGATCTTTTGCGCGGTGTGCTGTCCGCGGTCAGGCAACTGGAGGCGGGCGTTGCAAAGATGGAAAATGCCTACGAACGTGCGGTCACGTTTGAAGGCAATCAGCCTGCGCAAAAAGTAATGAACACCGTTTTTCAATCCGTTGACCGCAAATGGCGCGGCATCGGGACCATTCCGCAAAGCGGTTTGGGGTTGCGCCCTGAGTTCGGGCAGTTCGATGCGGAAAAACGTTTTGCCGTGGGGGAGATCGTCACCCAGGAATCGCCGCTTTGCATTGCAGGGGAGATCCTGCAGGGCATGAAGAAGCCTCCGCAGTGCGTTGCGTACGGAAAACAATGCACGCCGCAAAATCCGCTCGGCGCGCCGATGGTTTCCGCCGAGGGCGCGTGCGCGGCATATTACAAATATCACCGGGATGTGGCAAATGGATGAAATTGATTTTGAAGGATGGACCTGCCCGGTGCCGATCCGCCCGACGGATACGGTGATCCTCGGTCACGGTTCCGGCGGGACCTTGAGCCGGGATCTGCTTAACCGGCTTTTCCTCCCCGAATTGGGGAAAGCCGCCCCGCGCGCCCTGGATGATTCCGCGGTGGTGACCATGGATGGTCAGCGCTACGCGGTCACCACCGACTCGCACGTTGTCTCCCCGTTGTTCTTCCCCGGCGGTGACATCGGTCGGCTGGCGATCTGCGGAACGGTCAATGACCTGGCGATGGTCGGGGCGATCCCGATTGCATTGACCTGTGGCTTTGTATTGGAGGAAGGTCTGTCATTTGAATTGTTGCAGCGTGTTGTAAGGTCAATGGAGGAAGCCGCGAGGGAGGCGGGTGTCTTTATCGCCGCGGGCGATACAAAGGTCGTGCAAAGAGGCGGGGCGGATCAAATCTTTATCAATACCTCGGGCATCGGAAAAATTGCGGAGGGAATCAATATCTCCGGCGCGAACGCCAAAGAGGGGGATGTGGTCATCGTCTCGGGGACGATCGGCGATCACGGCATTGCGGTCATGTCTGCGAGGGAGGATCTGGGATTCGAAACCAGACTGGAAAGCGATGTGGCTCCGTTGAATCATTTGGTTGCGGAGATGATCTCTGCCGGTGAAGTTCGCGTCCTGCGCGATCCCACCCGCGGCGGTTTGGCGACATCGCTGGTTGAAATCTCCGAACAGTCGAATGTGACGATTGAGATCATGGAACCATCTTTGCCCGTAAAACCCACTGTCAGCGCCGCATGTGAAATGTTGGGCTTCGATCCGTTTTATGTCGCAAACGAAGGGAAGCTGGTTGCCTTCATCAAGGAAAACGATGCCGATAAAGTTCTGGAAGCAATGAAGAAAACAAAATATGGCGGTGACGCCGCCATGATCGGCAGAGTAATTGGGACGGGAAGACCCCAGGTGAGACTGAAAACTGCAATCGGGGGAACGAGACTGCTGGACATGCTTCCGGGGGAAATGCTGCCGCGGATCTGTTAAACGTGCAGGGGCACGACAACGTCGTGCCCCTGCAATTTCGATCAAGTCTGATATTACACTGCTCGTACAGGCTCCGTTGCCTTCACATTTACGGTGGCATGCTCTTCTTCGATCAAGGAGTGATCCACCACTCGCAGGTATTTCACGCCGAGCGAGAAAGCCGTCAGGCCGTAGGCGATGATCGCCGCGCCAGCCAGGATCTCGATCAGTGACGGGAGGTAGCTGGTATAGGTGATGGCCTGGCCCGGCACATAGGGCATGAGGATCAACAGGCCCGAGATGTTCGTATCCCAGCGGAAGGCGACCACGCCGGCTGCCACGAGGAAAAGCGCGACCATTCTCCAGAAACGATTCTGGCGTGTCGGCTTGTAAAGCAGGAGGATCATCGGAATGAGCATCCCCAGCAGCATTTCGCCGACCCAGAAGTTGAAGGCGAGTGGACCTTTGGTGATGAGATGCAGTCCCTCGGTCCGGCCGGGATCGTAGGTGTAGGAGGTCGCAAGGGCATCCCAGGCGCGGAAGTAGAAGTATCCGATCAGGAGATAGCCGACGAATTGTGCCACACGTTCGATCAGGGCATCGTTCACTTTTGCCTTCCTGGTCAACCGGGAAGCAAGCATGGTGGCAAAGAGGGTCAGGGATATGCCGCCGACGATGGCTGAGAGCATGAACAACACCGACATCTCAGGTTTGAACCAGAACGGTCTGGCTTTGATCACACCATAGGTCGCGCCGAGCGATGACTGGTGCAGGCTCGAAAGCCCGAGACCGATGATGGCGAGGAACGGCGCATAATGATGGACATGCGACATCTTTGCGGCGATCTTTGGGAAGCGCTTTTGGAGCCACTCAAGATTTGCGATGATCGGCATGGATTCGAGCACCAGCACTGTGAGATAGAGGATCACGCACATGGTCACTTCCCAGAGCAGGGAATGTGTGTTCCAGTAGATCATCGCGTGCCAAAAGCGGTCCGGGCGTCCGATGTCGAGGATTAGCGCCAGCATCGCCATGGTGTAGCCGATGAGTCCCACGAATGTGGCTGTGCGCGCGATGGGTTGATACCGCTTCAATCCGAAGAGATAGACGCCCGCGCACAGGCTGAAGGCGCCGGCAGCCAGCGCAATGGATGAAAGATCGATGGTGATCCACAAGCCCCATGGGACCAGGTCGGTCAGGTTGGTGATGCTCAAACCTTTCCAGAAGACGAGGATGCCGCTGACCAAACCTGCGAGCAGGATGACACCCAGAAAACCGAGCCATATTACCCAGGGTGTGATGACAAACCGGGAGCGTAAATTTTTCAACATTGCTACGCCTCCATTTTCTCAGCGATGGCTGGCAGGTAGTAGACGCGCGGTCCTGTTCCGAGGTTTTCGCGCAGACGGTAATGAGGATTGTTTTGCAGCGCCTTGCTGACATTTGACTCGGGATCGTTGAGATCACCGAACATGCGCGCGCTGGTGGGGCAGGCAGCCACGCAGGCGGGAGAGGCTTCCCGATCCACGCCCGGGGTGAGACCAAGTGCAAGGCCGCGGTCGATGTTCTGGTAACAGAAGGAGCACTTCTCCGGCACACCGCGCGGGCGTCGTTCCACCGATGGGGTGCCCCATTCGGGCACGGCCGGGTTGTTGCCCTCGAACTTTTCCCAGTTGAAGGAGCGGGCCTCGTACGGGCACGCCACCTGGCAATACCGACAGCCGATGCAGCGGTCATAATCCATCATGACGATGCCGTCATCGCGGTAGTACGAGGCTTTGACCGGGCAGACTTCCACACACGGGGCTTTTTCACAATGCATGCAGGGACGGGGTACATAGATCTGCTTGCCGCCAACCATGCCATCCTCAACGACCTTGTTCCACTGGATTTCGGGGTTGACATCATTATTTGCCTGACAGGCGAGCGTGCAGTAGTTGCACCCGGTGCATTTCGACTGGTCGATGACCATTGCCCATTGGTGTTTGCCCTTGGGCGTGTTGCTCGATGCACCAGTGCCCTGGATCGCGCGCGTCCCTGCAACGACCGCCACACCGACAGCGGTCAGTTTGAGGAAGTCGCGGCGGTTGTTTTTTTGATTACTCATCTTTCTCCTCCGTGTCCGTGTCATGCTTTACGTTGCGGTGATACCAGCGCTCGAGCCAGGGAGCCAGCACCATGCCGCCGGCGAGGCCGATCAGACCAGCCATCACGGAGAATCCGATCGGGCTGACGGGATCAGGTTCCGGGGTGACTGAAGCGAGCTGCATTTCTGCGGGCTCCTCCACGGATACCTGTGCGGCTGTCCCTTCGGCATTCAATGCCTCTGTCGGGCTGTGCATTTGCTGGGCGTGACAGGTATTGCAGGATTGCAGACTGGCGTTGAAGGAGTGATCGGGAACGGTGTGGGCGGTCCGTTCATCGTTCTCGAGATGTTTCACATGGCAATCCACACACGAGATGCCCTGTTGATGATGGGACGTGTAGGAGAAATCCATGCTGTATTCTTTGTGGCAGTTGATGCAAAGTTGCGAGACCTCGTCGGTCGGGCGTTCTGCGCCGAACGGCACATTGACGGTCTTGAGCGAAGCGCTGTGTGGATCGTGGCAGGTCGCGCAATCCATGCCGCGCTGGTAGTGTGTGCTTACCTTCCAGTCCTGCCAGCCGAAGCGGGTGTCACTGTGACAGCGCCCGCAAAGGTCGGTGGAACGATCCACGGGCATGGGTGTCTTGGGGTGATCCGCCGGTGCAGGTCCATGACAGGCTTCACAGGTCACGCCATCCGCCGTATAGGTGGCGGTTGCAGGATCGTAACCGGTGGTGTGGCAGACCAGGCAGGCGCCGGGCTTTCCCTGGTTTGTCCATTCTTCGATGAAGACCGGGTCGTTGCCGGCCTGACCGTGGGCGCCGTTCTGCCATGCCATTTGAAATTCAGTATGGCAGACCGTGCATTCCATAGTCTGCTGGTCGACGGGCGGGTTCGATCCGTCCTGCGCACTGGCGACAACCAGTGTAACGCCCGCGGCAAGCAGGGCGAACATCAGGGCGATCATGATACGTTCGATGCGTGTGCTCATCTTTTACATTCTCCTTGGTTCAATTGTTAATGTTGGGGTGGGGGCATTGACAAACACCTTGCAGTTGAGACACTCCTCCCGCAGGTATCCGTTGGACGTGCGGAAGACCTGCCAGCAGGGCAGGGGCGAGGCGCTTGCAGCACATTCCTTGACCTGATCAGGGGCGCATCCTTTGACCTTCCAGCATTCCGGTTTCTGCACAGGCAGAGGATGGAGTTCAGCCTCTGCCTGCCAGTGGGAATCCAATCTGCGCAGGACAACGATGAACAGGGCAGTCAATGCTATGGGAATTGCCAATCGCAGGAGAATGCCCGTCAGGATGGCGAGGAGAGATGTTAATGTTTCCATATAAGCCTCACATTCGGAACCAGTATTTTGTTTCACGCCGGCGGACCCATTCACCCAGCGCGAGCAGGATACCGAGAGGAACAGCAACCCGGACTACGAAGATGAAGGCAAGAGCAATTTCGGTCATGGCATTCTCCTTTCTCTTTTCTGTTCATAGTTTATGAGAAAGCGGTAAGAAAATAAATTCGGTGGATGCCCGATTTTTGGATCGGCGAATCAGCCCAACGCCGAGATCTGATGCGTGGGTTGGATGCCGAATCCTGCCCCAGGGGGTGGTCTGTTTCCCCATAAATCTCTGGGGTAATTGCCCCACTTTAATGTAACAAATCCAAAATTCTGTATAATTCTATTAATTACGACCTATGGAATAAATTCGATTACATTCATCTATATGGGGGGTGACATCCGTTATTCACACTGAATAATCTTTAGATTAAGATAAAGGGGAGATTAAAGCCCCCTATAACTTTCCATTTGTTAGGAGGTGTTTTCCAGAAAATTGTTTCCCGCACCTTTGTAAGAAACCCATTGAAAGGAGAACATTGTAAATGTCACTAAAGAAAGTTCTAATACTTTTGGGAATGCTTATCGTAGTGGCTGTTGTTATTACAGCCTGCGGCGGCAAACCCACCTCAACCCCGGTCGCCGAAACGGAAGCTGTTCCCACCGAAGAAGTCATGGTGAAGCCCGCGGCGGAAGTGCCCTATCTCGCCGCCTGGGAAGGCTCGGCTCACAATGCAACCGACACCGAACCGTTCCGTCACTGGGATGAGGAAGACCCTGCGGAAGTGCCCACTTCCTGCGCGAAATGCCACAGCACCCAGGGTTACGAGGATTTCCTGGGCGCCGATGGTTCTGCGGCTGGCGCCGTGGATGTCGCTGTTCCTGCGAAGGAAAATTTTGGCATTCAGTGCGTGGCCTGCCATAACCCCGTCACTTTGACCAAGACCGATGTCACCTTCCCCTCCGGTGTGACCGTGAGCGCAGGTGATGACAGCCGCTGCATGGAATGCCATCAGGGGCGTGAGTCGAAGGTGAGCGTGGATCAGAAGATCGCGGATTACGGCGCTACGGATGCCCCCGACGCCGTTCCAGCGCCTGTGAACGACCGCGCCTTTGGTTTCAGCAACATTCACTACTACCCCGCCGCTGCCACGTTGTATGGCGGTGTTGCGATGGGTGGTTACCAGTACGATGGCAAAACCTATGACGGCAAATTCCGCCATGTGGAAGGGATCGATTCCTGCACGGGTTGTCACGATCCGCATACCCTGCAGGTCAAGGTCGAAACCTGTGCCATGTGCCACGAAGGCGTTGCCAGTGTGGATGACCTGAAGGATGTCCGCATGGTCTCCTCCGCCTCAGACTATGATGGCGATGGCAACACCGAGGAAGGCGTGTATTACGAGATCGAGGGCTTGCAGGAGATCCT
>DIDP01000086.1:36305-64426 GCA_002418205.1 Anaerolineales bacterium UBA5797
TGCTCTTTGACTCGATCGAAGACCTCGGTGGTGATGTCAGCAAACTGGCCCGCAGTGATGCCGGTCACTTCGCTGGCGATACCGAACCGTTCCGCCACTGGGATGAAGAAGGCGAAGTGCCTGGCTCATGCGCCAGGTGCCATAGCGCCACAGGTCTGCCCCAGTTCATCAAGGAAGGCGCCAACATCTCCAACGAGATCGCCAATGGCTTCATGTGCTCCACATGCCATAACGAAGAAGCCTGGCCCGAGCGCTACGCTGTCGCTTCTGTGAAATTCCCCTCCGGCGCTGAAGTCAGCTTTGGCGGCAAGGATGCAGACGGCAACTTTGTTGCGAACGACAGCAACCTTTGTATCGAGTGCCACCAGGGTCGTGAATCCAAGAAATCCGTTGACGCTTCGCTGGCCAAGTTCACCGATCCCGATGGTGTGGATGCAGGCATTCGCTTCCGCAATATTCACTACTTCGCTGCGGGTGCCACACTCTTCGGCGCTGATGTTCAGGGCGCATACATGTACGATGGCAAGGAATATGCTGGCTACTTCGAAGCCCACCCGCTCAACAAGTGCCAGGACTGCCACGATGTCCATGCCCTCCAGCCCAAGGTTGAAGCCTGCGCTGGCTGCCACGGAACGGATGAGGTCGAAAAGATCCGCCTGAACGCTCCCGATTACGACGGTGATGGCGACACCACCGAAGGCGTCAAGAGCGAACTCGATACTCTCGCCGAAGCCCTGTATGCCCAAATGCAGGCATATGCTGAAGGCACAGGCAACCCGATCACCTACAATGCCGCGGCTTACCCATACTTCTTTGGCGCCGATGGCAAGGGTTACGCTGCCTGGACGCCGCGCCTGCTCAAGGCCGCCTACAACTACCAGTACTACCAGAAAGACCCCGGTGCATTCGTGCACAACGGCAAGTTCGTTGCCCAGTTCCTGATCGACTCGATCCAGGATTTGGGTGGAGATGTGACCGGTTATAACCGTCCGTAAGGACTAACATTACAGCACTGGGGGAAGAAATTACGATGCCGGACGCATATGCGTCCGGCATCTCTTTTACCAACTGTGAAATTTGGATGAACGATCCCTCGGAAGAAGTGCGTTAAATATGGCGGTTTGATTTCCGGCTTTCCACCGGCGCGATACGGAGGAGCATAATGAGGATCATGCTTTGATGATCCCCTTGCGGATCGCATATCGGACGAGCTCCGCCCGCGAGTGCAGGTTCAATTTCCGCATAATGTTCTCGCGATGACGCGCCACCGTCTTGGGACTGATGACCAGCGCGGCTGCGATCTCCTCATTGTTTGCGCCCTCGGCAAGATAGGTGAGCACTTCCTGTTCACGATCGGTCAGTTCGGAGGCTGACTGTTCCTCCGAGGGCCGCCCTCCGCCCAGATAATCACGCACGAGCAGTTTTGCAAGCGACGGGTAAAGATAGACCTGTCGGTTTGCCGCGGCATGGATGGCGGTCAGCAGTTCATCCGGTGCAGCCCGTTTGGGAACATAGCCGGATGCGCCCGCTTCCAGCATCTTGAAGAAGTATTCCTCGTCCTCGTGGATCGTCAACGCCACGATCGCGGCATCCGGGACGCGCTTTTTGATCTCGCGGGTCGCTTCGATCCCGGACATATCGGGCAGGCCAATATCCATCAGAATGACATTTGGCTTCAAGCGGATGGCATTCGCGATCGCTTCAGATGCGGATTCGGCTTCGCCAACGATCTCCATGTCACTTTCATCCTCGAGCAGCATCCTCAGCCCCGAACGGACGACCGCATGATCGTCCACGAGCAGCAAGCGTGTGGTCATTGTTTACCTCTTTCAGAGTCGGATGATGACTCGCCGGTGATGGTGGAGGCCTGTTCCTGCGTTTTGTAATTGTCATTATGATATGGGATCAACGCTTCGACTTCCGTGCCGTAGCCCGGGCGCGATTGAATGGACACGCTCCCACCAAGCAGCGCGGCACGCTCCTCCATGCCTGCCAGCCCCAGCGACGGGCGGCGGGCGCGCTCCAGCTTGACCTGATCCAGGTCGAAACCAATCCCGTTATCCCTAACCTGTATGCGGACCTTTCTGTCCGTGTACTGCAAATGGATGTTGACGTGACTGGCATCGGAATGTTTGATGATGTTGTTCAACGATTCCTGGATGACGCGGAAGATGGTGATCTTCACCGCCTCATCCAGATCGCGCTCCTCACCTGCAATGTCCACGCGGATGGTGATATCGGAATGTTCCTGGATCCTGCCGGCATACCAGCGCAGGGCGGCAGAGAGACCGAGGTCATCCAAATGGGAAGGACGCAGGTCGGAGATCAGGCGCTGCAATTCCTTCAACGAATCGGCTGTGAGAGTTTCCAGTTTGTGGAGGGTGTTCAGGGCATCCTTGTTGCGCGGGGGTAGTTTCCCGGACAAGCCCCGCAGCCCCATTCCGATCGCCGTCAAAGCCTGCCCTGTCTCATCGTGCAGGTCGCGGGCGATGCGCTGACGTTCCGCCTCCTGTGCGCCGACCACGCGCCGGAACAGTTCGCCGCGCATCGATTCGCGCTGTTGCGATTCGAGCAATCGTTCCTGCTGCAGTTCTGCGATCTTCGATTCAGTCTCCACCTGGAAGGCGCGCAGGAACCGCGTGACGAATATTGCCGCCCCCACTGCCATGACGGCGCGGAACAATTGAATGGAAAAACCAAACAGTGAGGAGAACAGATCTTCGTTGAGGAATGTGGATGGGAACAGCGGCGTCGCCTGCGTAAACAACTGGCCGACCAGACCATACCAGGCAAATACGATTGCCGCCCACAACGCGTCCTGCCCGAAGCGGATCAAGCCCGAGCGGCGGAAAGCCCTTTGTTGTGCGACCAGACCGATGGCGGTCAGAAGCGAGGCGGGCATGGCGAGGATGTAACGCGTCCATGTGTCTGCAACGCTCCAAAGGACGTCGCCCGAATATTGTCCGCGAAAGTTATACAACCCGAAGACCCAGATCGCCTCCAGACCGATCGGGATGAGCAGGATCAGGCGGCGCGAGATCTCGGTATACGCGAGCAGAAAACTCCCGAACGCGGCGAGCGAGATATACGAAAAAGCCAGGATGGAGAGTCTGATCCCAGAGATATAGGGTTCGTTCGAAAGATGCCCCATAAGCCCGAACATGTCCATCCATTCGTGCAGGGCGTGCACGATACCGAACCCTGCCAGAGGTCTCAACGCCTTGCGCAGGCGGATATCCGACGAGCGGCCGCCCTCGAGCGCGACAAGCAGACCCATGCTGAAGAACGCAAGGCCATAGAAGAAATAGACAAGGACAATCAGAGGTATATTCATTTGACGTTCTCGCCTCCTCCGTCCTTTGAGCTGGTTCTGTTTACTGACTCTGGGTCAGGCTCTGAGCTTGTTTCCGCACGTGCGGCAGAACCGGTCACCCGGCTGGGCGCGTGCGCCGCATTCGTGACAATAGGTCTGCGAATCGGATTCCGGTTGGGCGGCGCGTCGCCTGCGCGGTTTCGCAGATGGCTGGGACATATTGGCGCGCCAGTAATAATATGCTGCCCCAAGGATCAATATCACACCAAAGCCGCCCAGGATGTAAGGCAGGTTATCCAGGGTGACACGCCCTTCAGCAGTTGTATCAACAGGCGTTGAAGGTTCGACCCCGGAGGAAGGCGGGGATTCGACGGTCGTATCGCTGGTGCGGGAGTATTCCAATTTCACCTGGTAGGCTTCCCCCACCTCCAGTCCGCTCTTCATTGCGCCGCCGCTCAGAAAGGGTTGCCCCTGCACGAACGGAATGGCAGGGGTGGTCTTGACGCCGGTGCTGTCTGCGGGAACATCGATCTCGAGGCTGAAATCATTTACCGGGTGTTTACCCGACCACTGGTATGTGAACTTCCGCAGGTCCCCCTCGCGTGTGAGCGCTTGATAATATTCGAGATGATAGGTCGTATATTCCGTGACCCGAAACGTGATCACCTGCCAGTCGCCATCCTCCACCGGTCCGGTAAATTCGGCGTTCAGCAGAGAGCCCGCGTCATCGTATGCGATCGCGATGATATTCCCATCCTTCGGCACGCGGATGTCGACATTTGCAGGCAGCAGGGTGTCATCCGTAACCTGAAAATCATAGAGCACCAACATGCTGGGCTGGTCATACTCAGCCCACAGGCGCACCTTCAGGGAATCCAGGGTGATAACGCTTTGTGCATCCGCGGGAGACGGAAACACCAGCATCAACGCGAGCAACAGAATGGACCACTTGCGCATCTAAAGCCTCCAATGATCGAATCGTGCTTATCTTACCATGCAAGGATTACGAATGAATACTACAAATTGCCCCGACTTTGTGGAAGAATGTCACCTGCTTTTAGCTGCTCTCGAGCGACTTCACCAGATGCCAGCATACCCAGTTCGCTGGCACGCCGATCTTGTGTTTTTCCGCGGCTCCCGCCACGGCGCCGCAGATCGCGTCGATCTCGGTGGGCGCGCCGCGCAGCACATCCTGCAGCATGGATGAGTTATTGGCGCCGGTCTTGTGCGCCACCTGTTCCACTGCCGCCACCGGATCATCAAATGGCAGTTCGATATTTTCAGCGTTCGCCACGTTGGCGGTTTCGCGCGCCAGGGCTCCCATCAACGCCCGCGCGAATGGACGTTCGAGCAGTTCGCCGTTCTTCACGCGCAGGATCGCCGTCAATGGATTGATCGCCGCGTTGATGACCAGTTTGCCCCAGATCAGCGATTGCGGGTCGTCCACGCGCTGGACGTTGAACTTCGCCGACTGCAACGCCTCCTCCAACGGACCGAGAGCCTGATTCCGTTCCATGGAAATGATCCCCTCTCCGCCCGCCTTCACCAACCCGGGACCCAGCAAAGTGGCTCCGGTGGTGGTACTGCCCAGGGCAACGCGATTCAGCCCCAGGCTTCGGGCGAGCGTTTCGCGGTTGCCGAGTCCGTTTTGGAGGGTGAGGGCGATCCCGTCATCCGCAAGGCACTGGCGGAGTTGTCCGGCTACGCGTTCCGTCTGCCAGGCTTTGACGAGCACGATGGCATGTTTTGCGTTGACGCATTCACGCGGATCGGCGGTGGCCTGGACCTTGAAGCGATATTCCCTGCCATCGGAATCAACGAGGCGCACGCCATCCTTGCGCAGGGCATCCAGACCCTCTCTCCATGTGCCAAGCATCGCCATGTGATGTCCCGCCCTTGTGAGCCGCGCCGCAAAGAGATTTGCCAGCGCGCCGGTACCGACGATCAATAAGTTCATGTGATTATTGCATCACGGATAACGGGCTATGGTTGTAAAGCCCGTTATCCGTGATGTCCCTAATTGAATTCGTTCAACAAGACTTCCCACTCCTTGTCATCCATCTCGACGGAGTGTTCTTGGGCAGGGAAGCGTTTGGTCTCCACGTCCTCGATGTAATCGGCAAATGCCCTCTGCATCTCACCATGGAAGTTCGCGTATTTCTTGACGAACTTCGGCGTGAAGCGGTCGAACAGCCCGAGCAGGTCGTGCGTGACCAGTACCTGCCCGTCACAGCCCGCGCCCGCGCCGATGCCGATGGTGGGAATGGACAGTTTCTTCGAGATCATTTCCGCCAGCCGTGCAGGGACCGACTCAAGCACGATGCTGAAACAACCGGCTTCCTCGAGCAGGAGCGCATCTTCCACGAGGCGTTTTGCGGCGGTCGCGGTCTTTCCCTGCGCGCGGAAGCCGCCCAGTTGGTGGACGGATTGCGGCGTAAGACCGATGTGCCCCATGACAGGGATGCCCGCGCCCGTGATCGCGCGGATCGCGTCCGCGCGTTCGCGTCCGCCTTCGAGCTTGACCGCGTCCATGCCGCCCTGTTGCAGGAAGCGCCCCGCATTGCGGACGGCCTCTTCAACGGATGTTTGATACGACATGAACGGCATGTCGCCGATCAGCAGGGCGGTCTTTGCGCCGCGCGCCACCGCCCGGCAGTGGTGGAGCATCTCCTCCATGGTGACCGGGAGCGTATTTTCATAGCCAAGGACGACCATCCCAAGCGAATCGCCGACGAGGATGGAATCGATCCCCACCTTGTCCATCGCCAGCGCGGTGGGATAATCATAGGCGGTGAGCATGGTGATGATCTCGCCGCGTTCCTTTTTCTGGCGATAGGTAAGGGTGGTCACTTTTTTGCGCGCGGCAGGCGCGCTGGTGGAAACTGGTGTTGGTGTGGACATGGTATCCTCCGATAAATGGTAGGAGCCGTTTTTTGTTGCGGCTGCGTAACGCCCCTAATCGCCGCGACATGGACAGCCTTGAGAGTTTTACCGTGGCGCTCTGTTGGCCAGATACGCCCGGTGCGCATATTATTCCACAAAACCGGAATTTCATCTATAATAATTTTGTCAAAAAGAACTGTCATTGCGAGGAGCAGTAAAACAACGACGAAGCAATCCTCTCATCGATTTGGAGATGGCTTCGCCCTGCCCGCAATGACAAGCATAGAAACAAGGAGAAATCATATGAGAAGAATGTTTGGCTTTTTGATCGGGGTCGTTGTCGGTGGGTTGGTTGGTTCGACGATCGCATTATTGCTGGCGCCCGAATCCGGCGAGGAACTGCGCTCCCAGCTCCGTGACCGCGGACAGGGTTTCTTCAATGAAGTCCGCCACGCGGCAGACGAGCGCAAGATCGAACTGCGCCAGAAACTGGATGAATTGCGCGCGCCGCGGGAAGGGTAACTTTGTAATGCCAAGGGCGGTGGAAATGGTTCGACTTCGATTCTAGGTTCATTGCTAATTATGAAGAAGCGTGATTTACATAGCGCCTCTTCAACTGCCTTTGGCATTATTTGTGCATATTCTGACAGAATATGCACAAAGGTCACATCTCGTATTGAAGGATCTGTGCCAAGCCGGACAGGAACGAAGTAGTCTTGCTGGTTAGGGACGAGCGTGAGATTGTGGGCGAACTTTAACCTCTCGATTAATGCGTGGACTTAACTCGCGTTCTGCCACTTCCAGATCATAACGAACCTGTAAACGAAGCCAGACAGAGGCGCTTGTGCCAAAATAACGTGCAAGTCGCATCGCCGTGTCAACACTCACAGAACGTTCCCCTTTGACGATCTGGTTAATGCGAATTGGGGTAACACCGATGTCATGGGCGAGGCGATACTGTGTCAAGCCGAGCGGCTTCATGAAATCTTCCAGCAATATTTCGCCGGGGTGAATAGGAGACAAAGTTTTATCCATTATGTTTTCTCTCATTCGTGGTAGTCCACAATCTCAACATCTTTTGCCTTATTACCTGACCATTTGAAGCATATTCGCCATTGGTCATTGATGCGAATGCTATACTGCCCAGCCCGATCACCTTTCAGCTTTTCGATCCGGTTCCCAGGAGGGGCAAGGAGATCCTGTAAATCTTCAGCATCGTCCAGATAGATCAGCTTCCGGCGAGCAGTGCGTTGAATATCTCTGGGCAGTTTATTGGAAATATTGCCGTGAAATATCTTTTCAGTTTCCGAAGAAGCGAAAGACCCTATCATGGCGCAATAATATCATGCCGCGATAATATTTGCAAGTGTTATATGATGAGTATGCCATGAACCTTGAAACATATTGACCAGGAGTTCTAATTTGTTTTTCAGCAAAACCGTGTCACTCAAGAAGCTTTGCAATCACGAGCCGTACGCGAATATCTCTCCATTTTCTGTATCAAATGTTTCTTGGATAAAGCACCCAGGTCGAGACAATTATCTGTGGTTTTTACGTGTTGACGAATGAGTAATTGGTTGCTTTTCATATCTACATGCCTTTTGACTATAATCTGTCCCAATGGAAACAGGGATTGTGTTGCTCAATGCATATTCTGACACCTACATTAAGTTAATTTACCTGCCGACTTTCTTATAAAACTCTTCAGCGTTCGACATATTCTGTTTGTACTCCGCCCGCGCGGAGATGATCTCTTGATTCAAGCCTGCGGCTTCCACCCGCAGGTTTTTGTTTTCGATGCCAGTGATGATCGCCTCCGCGATGGACTGCGGATTCGTGGGATCGAACAGCAAGCCGTTTTCATCCGGTTCGATCCACTCGCGGATCGATTCCAGATCGCCGGCGATGGGGAAACATCCGCAAGCCATGCCTTCGAGCAACGTGTTCGGCGTGCCGTCATGGATGCTCGGCGAAACAAGGATCTGGGCGCGGCGATACACGTTTGCCATGTCCCTGTTCGGGATCGGCTCGAGCAATTCCACCGATTGACCGATCCCCAGTTCCTTCACCCATTGGATCGCCTGCGCCTCACCCGCCATCGAAGTGCAAAGGAATTTTGCATTCAGGTATTTCTTCAGAACCAGCGGGATCGCTTTGAAAAAAGAATCATTGCGGACATAAGGTCGGACCCCGCGCGGATTCAAAATGACCGGTTCCTCAACCAGTGTTTCAGGTGGATAAAAAACCTCGGTTCGGATTCCCCCGTTGCCTGGCGCGACCAGAATGGGCTTCCGCACCCCCAAGCCCCATTCGCGCGCAAGGCGCACATCGCGGTAACAATCTGCATGTAACCCGTCTGCCACCTGCATCGTCCAGTGTGTGTAATGTCGCATCAATCGTGTGGAAGGCGCGTGTAGCGTAAAGTCATTGCCCCAGATCGAAACGATCAACGGCGCGCCCGTATAGGCATCCGCGGCGAGCATGCCCTCGAACGGAATCCGCATGGCGTGGACGAGATCGGGCTTTACCTCATTGATGATCTTCCGCAACCGCTCTGCCGGGCGGCGGATGGTCAGTGGACCGAGCCATTGTCTGATAACGGTGCGCAGGCTCAGGGTCCGTGCGGAGGCGCTGCCCGGGCGTTGACTCGATTTCTTGAGCGAGGAAAACGCGACGGGGATGGTCTCAAGTCGCTTGATCGGGAGGTCCGGTGAACAGGCAAAAGTGGACGCGATGGAAATCTCATCCCCGCGTTCGACGAAGTGGCGGACCCAGTTCATGGCGATGGGAGAGCGGGCATCGATGACAAAAAGTATGCGCATGGGATGATTATACGTCATTGCCCGCAGCGCACAGACGCGGTATATTTACGACAAACCGCAGGAATATTTGACTTGGAACCTGATCTTTTACCTGCAAACCAAAGGGAGATTCGGTAATCTGTCATGGGCAAGGGACGTATTTTGGTTGTCGAAGACAACATGGATAATTACGAGCTTGTGCGTTTTGTTTTGGAGCGTGCGGGATACGAGGTCTTTCTTGCGGTGAACGGACGCGACGGTGTGGATGCCGCGCGTGCCCAAAAACCTGACATGATCCTGATGGATCTGGGCATGCCCGAGATGGACGGTTGGATCGCGACGGAAAAATTAAAGGCTGACGAGATGACCAGATCGATCCCGTTGTATGCATTGACGGCTCGCACCCTGCCGCACGATCGCAAACGCGCCATCCAGGCGGGATGTGACGGCTATGTCTCCAAACCCATTCACATGAAGGGCTTTCTGGATGTGATCGATGGGGTGTTCCATGAAATGGAAATGAAGGAAAAAAAACCTGTGTGAAGCAAATTGATCCTTGTGGTGGGATCATTATTTTTTAAGTGAAGAGGAAAATCAAACATGAAACAAATCTGTGTCGTTGGTGTCGGGTATGTCGGTCTGGTGACCGCGGCTTGTTTTGCCGACCTTGGGAATCGCGTGGTCGCGCTCGATGTGGATGAGAAACGCGTCGAGAATCTCAAGAAGGGTATCATGCCCATTTACGAGCCGGGCCTCGAAGAACTGGTGAGGCGCAATGTGGCGGGCGGGAGGTTGTCCTTCACCACCTCCTATGAGGAAGCGATGAAAGGCACGGAATTTGCCTTCATCGCCGTGGGGACTCCCTCAGGTGTGGACGGCAACGCAGACCTGCAATATGTGGAGGTCGCGGCGCGGTCCATCGCCAAAGCCATGACCGCCCCATTGATCATCATCAACAAATCCACGGTTCCCATCGGGACCGGGGATTGGGTCGCCGATATCGTGAAATCCGCCCAGCCCAAGCCGATCGATTTCGCGGTCGTCTCCTGTCCGGAATTCCTGCGCGAAGGTTCAGCCATCCCTGATTTCATGAGTCCGCATCGTAATGTCATCGGTTCGCTCGACAGGGAAGCTGCCAACAAAGTGGCGCAACTGCACCTGCCGTTGCGCGCGCCGATTGTCATCACCGACCTGCGTACCGCTGAAATGATCAAATACGCCAGCAACGCCTTCCTTGCGACAAAGATCTCCTTCATCAACGAACTTGCCGATCTGTGCGAACTGGTCGGCGCAGACGTGAAGGAAGTTGCCGCGGGCATGGGCTACGATGCGCGCATCGGGCGACACTTCCTCGATGCGGGTCTCGGGTGGGGCGGTTCCTGCTTCCCCAAGGACGTGCAGGCGCTGGCTTTCATGGCGAAGGAAAAGGGACTGGAGCCGCGCATCCTGAACGATGTGATGAATGTTAACTACGACCGCCGCAAGGAAGTCTCCAGGCAGGTCGAGTTGATGCTGGGTGGCAGTTTGAAAGGCAGGACGATTGGCTTGCTCGGGCTGGCTTTCAAACCTAATACCGATGATATGCGCGACGCCCCGTCTGTGGATATTTCCAATGCGCTGATCGCTGGCGGGGCGAAAGTGCGCGGCTATGATCCTGTGGCACGCGAGACTGCCGCACCTCACATGCCGGCGGTGGAGATCTTCGATGACATGTACAAAATGGCGGACGGCTGCGACGCCCTGGTCGTTGTCACAGAATGGAATGAGTTCAAGCAGCTCGATCTTGAGAAGGTCAAGAACCTGCTCAAATCGCCCATCATCTATGACGGGCGCAACATCTACGATCCTGCCCGCATGAAGGAGATGGGTTTCAAATATCGCGCCATCGGGCGCGGGTATAACGGCGCTTAGTCTGGCAGCTCTGTAGTTTGATCGTTCGATAGTGGTCGGATAGTCGGGTACAATAACCCCGCTATCCGACTTTTTATTCCAACCATCCAGCTGACTGACCAAATGACCACTCCTCCCGTTTGTGATTATGAAGGCTCCGACTATCAGACCTCCTTTTGGGATCAGGGCGGACGCGAGTACGAAGACCGCGCGGAAGCCATTGCCCTCAGACGCCTCCTCCCACCAGGCGGACGCCTCCTCCTGGAACTTGGGGCTGGCGCTGGACGAAATACGCCGCGCTACCTCGGTTTTGACCGCATTGTCCTGCTCGATTATTCGCGCACGCAACTGGAACAGGCGCAGGCGCGCCTGGGCAAATCGGATAAATACATCTACGTCGCGGCGGATGTCTATCGTCTCCCGTTCATCGATGGCTTGTTCGATGCCGCGACGATGATCCGCGTGTTGCATCACATGGCAGATGCGCCCAAGGCTTTAAGACAGGTCAGGAATGTGATGGGTGCAGACGGCACGTTCATCCTTGAGTTTGCCAACAAGTTGAATCTGAAGGCGATCTTCCGTTATCTGCTCGGCAGGCAGGGGTGGAGTCCGTTCACGCTCGAGCCGGTGGAATTTGTAAAACTCAATTTCGATTTTCACCCCAAAGCCGTGCAAAACTGGCTGAAGGAACTTGGGTTCTCCATCGAGCGGATCCTTACGCTCTCGCATTTTCGCATTGGATTGCTGAAACGGTTCGTTCCAACGGGAATCCTCGTATTCTTCGATTCCATCTTCCAATGGACGGGCGCGTGGTGGCAGTACACGCCGTCCGTGTTTGTGAAGGCGGTTAATTGGGAGCAGGCGTCGGGCGGCCTGAAGCAGGAATTGTCCGTGTTGGAATATTTCAAATGTCCCTCTTGCGGTCAATCCCCATTGACGGACAAAAATGATCATCTTGAATGTCCCAGTTGCAAGAAGAAGTGGGAGGTCAAGGACGGAATTTACGATTTCAGAGAACCGATCAAAAACTGACGCAGATGCGTCAGTTTTTGATCCTTGCCTGTATCATGCCTGTGATGGCCCGCCAGATCGGGCAACGGTCATAAACGCCCAGAAAAGCGATGATGCCGCCGATGCCCAGCACAAGCCAGTTGCCTGTGGATATTCCGAACATCACAAGCAACGCGCCCGCACCAAGCCTGAGCATGCGGTCGAGCGGTGAAACGGGGACATTGACTTCTTTTCCCTCCACCAAAGACTCGAACATGGCGCGATAACCGGCTTCGCTCTGGGCGCCGATCACACGCCCGGTCAGCCTGCCATCGCGAAACGTTAATACGGTTGGAATGCCGATGATCTGGAAATGTTCAAGCACTTCGCGCGAGCCATCCGCATTGACGGGCATGAAATCAACTTGATCGGCGTATTCCCTCCCAAGTTTTTCAAGGATGGGTTTTGTCATTTTACAGGGCATGCACCACGGAGCCCAAAAATCAATGACGACCGGTTTCCCGGCATCCCCAATTTTTTGTTGAAATTGTGTCAGGTTCATGGTTGGTAGAGAAGCGAAAACGTCCCGAAGGCTCCTCCTGAGGCAGAGCCAAAGGATCAGCCTTCGGGACGATCCGTGATGGATCCTTTTATCCTCTGTAGGTGCTGAATTTGAACAACATGTAGAGCGGGCAGAAGGAAACCACCGATGTGAGCAGGAACACCGCCCCGAGCACGACGAGCACGATCCCCAATCCACCGGTCACGATGCCGCCAAAATACAGGTAGGCGAACAAAGCGGCGATGAGCACACGGACGATCCGATCGGTATTGGACATATTGCGTTTCATTGGAAACTCTCCTTGGTTATTGTTTTGATACCCACATTTTAGGAGATTTGCCTGATGCTGTCTGTGACAAAGTCACATAACCGAACGGGATTTCAAGCCCTCGAAATCCAAAACTTCGATGGTCCCGCGCCCCGATTCGATCAACTCTTCTCTCGAAAAATCCTCCAGGATGCGGCTGATCACCTCGCGTGAACTGCCCAACTCCGCGGCAATTTCCTGATGAGTGACACGCATCGGGTTCTGGACTTTGGCCTGATTCAGCAACAACGCAGCGACGCGGCGGTCCATGCGTTTGAACACCACCTCATCCACAACCGCCATCACCGTGGAAAGACGCTCGGATAACAGATCAAAGACGAATTCGCGCCACAGGTCGTATTTATTCACCCACGCGCGGAACACCTCCGCCGGGATCATCACCGCCTCGGCGTCCTCTTCCACGGTGGCGATCGCCGGAAATGACTTTTGACTCAGGATCGCGTTCGCGCTCAGGATGCAGCTCTGACCGAGACCGAACCGATACAACGTGATCTCGCGTCCCGTTTCGCCGATCTTGTACACGCGCACCACGCCGGAGAGCAGCAACGCGATCCCATCCACGCGGTCGCCATCCACGAAGACATCATGTCCCGCCGGGATTTTTGCGAAATGGGCGTGTTGTTTCAACTCGTTGATGAGCGCAACGTCCGCGCGCTGTAAAAAGGGCATGGCGAGGGTGATCCTGTTGAATTGATTCGAATCGAGCATCGTGACCTTATATTTTTTCCACAACCCAGAAATGAGACAAGCCAAAGATCTGCAAGGGTGTTTTTTCCAGGAATTGCAGAATGCCTCGTAAGACCTCTCCGAACGCGCCGAAGCGGGCGATGATATTGTCGTATGCACCGAAGATGATCGTCCGCTCGATGAATTTGACGGGCAGACCCTCGAACAATTTTTGCATGTCCCGCTTGGAATAGATGCGCACATGCGGGGCAAGTTTATCGCGCAGAACGCGGGGAAGATAATTCACGAATAACTTGTTTCCAAAACGATAATTCCCGTTCCAGTAGATGCCGTGCGTCTCAAATGGATAGCCGCGGTTCGGGCAAAAGATGATGGCGCGCCCGCCGGGTTCCAACACACGGATCATCTCATGGATCGCGGCGCGGTCGTCCTGTACGTGTTCGATCACTTCGTGGCTGAGGATCAGGTCGAAGGTCCCGGAAGGAAGCGGGAGGAATTCCCCGGCGGCATTGACGATGTGCGGGGAGTTGGTCCGCGCTTCGGCGGTGCGTTCGAAGTCGTATTCCAGTCCGATGACCGTTCCGCCAAAAGGGGAGAGGTGCTCCACATACATTCCCACACCGCAACCGTTTTCCAGAATATTTCCCTTGAGCCGTTCGCCCGCGGCTTTGACGATCATATCCAGCCGCCGTTGTTGTCCCGCCCGCCAGACGTAGGACGGCTCACCGCGCAGGGCGGCTTTGTCGAAGTTGCGTTGATTCATGCTGGTAATTATATCTTGCATCTTTTTTCGCCCCATGCTAAAATATCGCCGGACGACGAATTGATTACCGCACGCATCGAGAAGTGGGCAACCCCCACTTTTCTGCTTGTAATAAGGAGTAAACGGAGTATTCAGCATGTCAAAGAACGAGTTCGCCCTGGCTTTCAACGAGGTGTTGGAAGAAAAACAACTCTCCAAGGATGTGATTATTGGAGCGATCGAATCCGCGATGGTTTCAGCCTATCGGCGGGCTGTCAACGCGTCCACCGCCCAGCATGTGGAAGCCAAGATCGACCCGGAGACCGGCAAGGTGATGGTCTTTGCCGAAAAGGAAGTCGTCGAAGATATCATCGAGCCCAAGACCGAGGTCCTGCTTGAGGAAGCGCGCAAGGTGAATCCCGATGCGCAGCCTGGCGACATGGTGATCGTTGAATCGACCCCCGCGGACTTTGGCCGCGTCGCCGCGCAGACGGCACGTCAGGTCATCCAACAGCGCATCCGCGAGGCGGAACGCTCCAACCAGATGCAATACTTCGAACGCCAGGTGGGCGAGATCATCAGCGGCATCGTGCAGGCGACAAATGCACAAAGCACCACAGTCGGGCTTGACATGAAAGCCGAAGGCACGCTGCCCGCCAACCAGAGGATCCCGGGTGAACGCTTCAAGGTGCATGACCGCGTCCGTGCGGTGGTTCTGGAAGTGAAGGATGGACCGCGCGGACCTCAGATCATCCTCTCGCGCGCTCATCGCAACTTCCTGCGCCGTTTGCTCGAAAACGAAGTCCCTGAGATCTATCACGGCGTGGTCGAGATCCGTGCGATCTCACGCGAGCCGGGCGCGCGCGCCAAGGTGGCTGTGAGCGCCACCCAGGCGGGCGTCGATCCCGTCGGCGCGTGTGTGGGTATCAAGGGTGTCCGCATTCAAGCCATTGTTAAAGAATTGCACGATGAAAAGATCGACATCATCCAATGGGATCAGGATCCTGTTGTGTATATTTCCAAGGCGATCAGTCCGGCGCGCGTCAGTGGTGTGTATCTCTCCGAGGCGGATGGGAACCGCACTGCTACCGTCGTGGTGGGAGAGGATCAACTGAGTCTTGCCATCGGCCGCGATGGGCAGAATGCGCGTCTTGCCGCGAAGTTGACCGGCTGGCGCATCGACATCAAATCCCTGTCCGAAGCTGCCGCAGACGCGATTCAAAAACTGGGTAGCGATCCAGACCTGGCTGAGTTGTTGCCCGCGGCAGTTGAATCCCTGCCTGCGGTGGAGGAAATCCTTGCCAAAAAGGCGGACGATCGCCCGGTGACCCCCGAGGAGTATACTGTCCTGGGGCAGTTCGTGGATCGCGTCGAACGCCGCGTTGTTCAACGGCAGGAGGCTGCGGCCATCATTGAGGATGAGAAGACCGCCAGCGCCCGCGCCGAGATCCCTGCCGCCGCCTTCGAGATGCCGCTCGATCAGGCTGGCATCAAGGAGCATGTCTTCAACATTCTTGTGGAGGCAGGATACGACACCGTCGGCAGTCTTTTGCTGGCGATGAAACTCGATTCGAACAAGGTCCTTGGACTTCCCGGCATTGGACCGAAAGCCATTCAGAACATCGAGGAATCCCTGGCTGCGATCCAGTTCCCCGAGCCCACGCCTCCCGCGGAGCCGGTTGCTGAACCCGTTGCTGAAGCCGAGTCTCAACCCGAGGCTGTTTCTGCTGAAGCCGCCCCGGCTGACGCTGTGCCTGCCGAGCCGGTTGCTGCCCCGGCGGAGGAAGTGGCTGTTGCTGAGAAACAGGCTCCGGCTAAGAAAGAAGCGAAGAAGCGCGTCGAGGAAACGGAAGACGATGAGCACAAGGATGGCGTCTCGCTCGATGAACTCTTCGCGATGAAGCCTGAGATCTTCCAGTCCACCAATGAGGATGAAGACGAAGAGTCGAAGGATAAAAAGAAAGGCAAGAAAGGCAAGAAGAAAGGCGTTGCATTGGAGTTCGACGAAGAACTCGGTGAAGTGGTCGCCCGCAAGAAACACAAGCGCGGCGACGAGTTTGACACGGGTGAGGATTGGTAACCCTCGCCACAGCCCTCTCCGCCCAAGCGGGAGGGGAGAATCTTGAAGGTGTCTAAAAAGAAACCCGTTCAACGCGTGAAGCATGTTCCCCAGCGGACCTGCGTGGGCTGTCGTGAAGTGCTGCCCAAACGGACGTTGATCCGCATCGTCCGCACTGCGGATGGGGTGCAGGTGGACCCAACCGGCAAACTCGCCGGGCGGGGGGCCTACCTGCATGACCGCTACGAATGCTGGGAACGTGGATTGAAGGGCGCTCTGGCGCATGCATTGAAGACGACCCTGACGCCGGAAGCGCGCCTAATGTTGGAAGATTTTATGAATACCCTGCCGCGGGAAGCGGAGGGCGCGGGGGCGGGCGAGTGACTGTGTGATCGTTTGATCTGCTCACAGGGCTCGCCGCGGATATGGGCAATGGGTCTGCCTTGCTCATTTCAAGTTTGAATTGTGGAGGTGCCCTATGAGCAATAATAACGGAAACAAGATTGAACTTCCGGGTAGCATTGTCGTTCGCGACCTGGCGCAGAAGATCGAAAAAAGTCCCATTGATCTCATCAAAAAATTGATGTCGAACGGTGTGATGGCAACCATCAACCAGTCCGTGGATTTCGATACAGCCGCGATCGTCGTGGCTGAATATGGCTATGAAGCCATCCCGGAGGTTGTTGATGAGGTGCAGGTCGAGACGGGCGAAGTACCGCTCTGGCGTCAGATGATCGCGGACGAGGACGAATCGAAATTAAAGCCGCGCCCGCCTGTGGTGACCATCCTCGGTCATGTGGACCATGGTAAGACCAGCCTGCTCGATGCCATCCGCCAGACGAACGTCGCGGGTGGGGAGGCGGGCGGGATCACCCAGCATATCGGTGCATATCAGGTTGAGATGAAGGGACGCCTGATCACGTTCCTCGATACGCCCGGTCACGCGGCGTTCACGCAGATGCGTGCGCGCGGCGCCCAGGGCGCGGACATCGTCATCCTGGTGGTGGCGGCGGACGATGGCGTGATGCCGCAGACCAAGGAAGCGATCGCGCACGCCAAAGCCGCGCGCGTGCCGCTTGTCGTCGCCATGAACAAGGTGGATAAAGCCAACGCCAACCCTGAACGCGTCAAACAACAGCTCGCCGAGCAGGAACTTGTCCCGGACGAATGGGGCGGGAACACGATGGTCATCCCTGTCTCTGCCAAACAGAAACAGGGCATTGACGATCTGCTCGAAGGCGTCCTGCTGGTGGCGGACAACATGGACATCCGCGCCAACCCGCAGGGCAAGGTGATCGGTACGGTCATCGAAGCGGAACTGGATAAATCCAGAGGCGTGATCGCCACACTGCTCGTGCAGAACGGGACTCTATCTTCGGGTGATGTTGTTGTGGCGGGAACCGCACACGGAAAGTTGCGCGCCCTATCAGATTACCGTGGCAACTCGATCAAGAAAGCCGGTCCGTCCACACCTGTGGCTGTGATGGGCTTGAGCGATGTCCCTTCAGCGGGCGACCTGTTCCAGGTGGTGGATTCTGAAAAGGAAGCGCGTGTCATCGTTGGGGAACGCGCTGATGCGGCAAAGACCCAGGCACAGGCACGGAAAAAGGTCTCGCTCGAAGATCTGTTTGCCACCGTCCAGGCGGGCGAAGCGAAGGAATTGACCCTCATCGTCAAGGCTGATGTGCAGGGCTCGCTCGATCCGATCATTTCCGAGTTGAACAAGCTGGGCGAAGGCGAGATTGCCATCAAGGTTCTGTATTCCGAAACCGGCAACATCACCGATAACGATATCATGCTTGCCTCCGCCTCCCATGCCATTGTCATCGGCTTCAACGTGCAGGCGGATGTTTCCGCCCGCCGTCTTGCCGAAAAAGAAGGCGTGGATATTCGCCTCTATGAGATCATCTATCGCATGACCGAGGATATCGAGAAGGCGCTCAAAGGCATGCTTGAGCCTGAAGTCAAGGAAAAGGTCATTGGGCGTGCCCAGGTGCTTGCTGTTTTCACTGCTTCAAAATTTGGCAAGGTCGCAGGATGCAAGGTGACCGATGGCGAATTACGGCGTAACGCCAAAGCCAGGTTGTATCGCGGCACGGACATCGTTTACGAAGGTGACATGGGTTCGTTGCGGCACGAGAAAGACGATGTGAAGGAGGTCCGGCAGGGCTTCGAGTGCGGTGTCGGTTTCAAGAATTTCAAAGACATCCAGGTGGGCGACCAGTTGGTCTGCTACGTGCTGGAAGAATCTTAATCGACAATGCCTTCCGGAATTCGCCTCCAACGCATTGCGGAAAGAATCCGCCTCGAAATTTCCGAGATGTTGATCCGGGAAATCAGTGACCCGCGCCTGCAACAAATCTTCATCACGGACGTTAAAGTAGACAGGGAACTGGCGTACGCTGACGTGTATGTCTCGGCTGTCGAGGGAGTATCACGCTCCCAGGACGTTCTCGCGGGACTTGAATCTGCCTCCGGTTTCATCCGGCGGACCCTCGCCTCGCGCATCGAACTCCGCACCTTCCCGCGCCTGCGTTTTCATTGGGATATGACCCCCGAAAACGCGGACCATATCGAAAAATTACTTGCAGAATTACGGAAAACAAAATAAACTTTGAGTCTTGTTGGATGCCAAATTGCAAATACGACAGGGATTAAAACTGAATGGATAAAGAGATAACAGGGGCCATAAAAGAACGATTGGATCGGGCGAACAACATCGTGATCGCTTCTCATGTTCGACCCGATGGCGACGCGATCGGGTCATTGCTTGGTTTGGGCCTGGCATTGCGCGACGCGGGCAAATCCGTGCAAATGGTCCTCGCGGACGGAGTGCCTGCCTCCTTCAAGCATTTGGAGGGCAGCGAACTGATCGTCAAGGAACCGGCTGGCGGACACGATGCGTTTATCACCGTCGATTGCGCGGATTTCAAGCGGGTGGGGAAGGTCTTTGAAGATTTTGGAAAGCCGGATATCAACATCGACCACCACGTGACCAACGAGAAATTTGGAACCCTGAACCTGATCGAAGCCGAGGAGGTGGCAACTGCCGCCATCCTCACCCGGCATCTTCCCGAATGGGGTTTGAAGATCACAAGACCCATTGCCGCGGCCTTGTTGACCGGCATCGTCACGGACACTCTGGGATTCCGCACTGCGAACACAAATCCCTCTGCATTGCGCCTCTGCGCCGGGCTGATGGAAACCGGCGTGGATATGCCCGATCTCTACATGCGCTCGCTGGTGAAGAAATCCTTTCCGGCGGCGAAGTATTGGGGCGCCGGGCTTTCCAGCATGGAGCACAAGGACGGCATCGTATGGGGCACATTAACGCTTGCAGACCGCAAGCGGACGGGATATGGCGGGAACGACGATGCCGATCTCATTAACATGATCTCTGCGATTGACGGGAACAAAGTAGGTATGATTTTCGTCGAACAGAACGATAATCACGTAAAGATCTCGTGGCGTGCCCTGGAACCGGGAATCGATGTGTCGCAGGTCGCGAAACATTTCAAAGGCGGTGGTCATGCCGCTGCCGCGGGTGCCGATATCCCCGGCGAATTGGACAAAATCCAGCCGTTGGTTTTAAAAACTACAAAAGAACTTTTGGATCTTTAACGATAAATTCAGACAATTGTGTGATAATTACACCGTTACCTTCGAGGAGGAAAAAGTGAACAGTCAGGATGTTAAAAACGCGATTTCCGGGGTGTTGGTTGTGGATAAGCCCGTAGGAATGACTTCACATGATGTGGTGCAGGCGATCCGTAATGGGACGGGCTTGCGGCGCGCCGGTCATACGGGCACACTGGATCCGCGCGCGTCAGGTGTGCTTGTGATCCTTGTGGGTCCTGCCGTCCGTTTGAGCGAGTATGTTTCTGCATCCGATAAAAGATATCAAGCCATTATCCGTTTGGGTGCCAGGACCGACACCTTCGATGCGGATGGCAAGATGACGGAGGCGAACCAGCCCGTCAATGTGAACGAAGAACAGTTCGAGGAGGTCCTGAAGACCTTTATCGGTGAGATCGAACAAACCCCGCCTCCGTACTCTGCCGTCAAGGTGCAGGGACGCAAAGCCTATGAGATGGCGCGCAAAGGCGAGGAGGTGGAACTGGAGCCGCGCAAGATCACGGTGCACCATCTGGAAGTGCTCGAATGGGCGCCCCCTGAAGTGGTGATCGACGTGCATTGTTCGTCCGGCACGTATGTCCGTTCGCTGGCAAATGACCTGGGAGAGAAACTGGGTTGCGGCGCCTACCTCGTTGGACTGCGACGCACCAAGAGCGGGCGCTTCTCCCTGCGCGATGCAGTGCCTCTGCGCAAATTGCAGGAAGCCTTCCATGCCGGAAATTGGTATCAATTCCTGATCCCGGCTGCGGAGGCGTTGGGTGACTGGCCTGCCATCGAACTCAGCCCGGACGACGTGGAAGGCGTGCGCCATGGACATCGCGTCAAAGCTGAAGAGGATACCCCGGTCGGCAATCGTGTGCGCGGTGTCAGCACACAGGGTGAACTGGTTGCCCTGATGGAATGTGTGATCGGCGAGGATGGCAGCCCGGCCTGGCAGCCCAAAAAGGTGTTCTTTACCAGCGATTAACCATACTGATTCGTTCCAGTTGCCGTTTGATGTTTTACTGGTTCGATAGTCAACTTCCCGCATTGATGTTCTGCGGGTGACTCTCCTGGAGCGAAGCCGGATACATGTTACATTACCGCTCTCTCGATGAAGTATCCCTGCCGGATTCATGGCTGACCGTCGGCGTTTTTGACGGCGTCCATCGAGGTCATCAAGAGATCATTCATAGACTTGTTGCAGGCGCTCATGCAAATGGTGCGCCTGCGGTTGTTTTAACCTTTGACCCTCACCCTGCGAAGGTGTTTGGGCGCGGCGACATCAGGCTTTTGACTTTGCCCGGTGAGCGCGCCAGACTGCTTGGGGATTATGGCGTGGATGTCGTGGTCACGCATCCTTTCGACAGGCAGGTGGCAGACACGACCGCCCATGATTTTATGAAATATCTCAAAGACCGCGTGGGTGTGAGACATCTAGTGTTGGGATATGATTCTACCCTGGGGAAGAACCGCGAGGGGAATGCGGCGCGTTTAACGGAGATCGGCTCGGAGTTGGGATACACTGTCGAGGTGGTATCAGCCTTGAGCGACGAAAGCGGCGTGATCTCATCCACGGAAATCCGCAAATTGGTATCTGTGGGGAAGGTCTTTGACGCCGCGCGCCTGATGGGACATCCCTATCGTTTGCAGGGGCTGGTGACCCATGGCGACCGGCGCGGCCGCCGGATCGGCTTCCCGACTGCGAACCTGGATTATGCAACCGAGAAGGTCATCCCGGCAGGAGGCATCTACGCCTGCTGGGCGCATGTAGGGGATGGGAAATATTCTGCGGCGGTCAACATCGGCACGAACCCGACTTTTACCCCCGACAAGCGGACGTTGAACGTGGAGGCATACCTGCTCGATTTCGATCAGGAGATCTATGGCGAGGTGGTGACCCTGGAGTTCGTGGAGCGATTGCGCGACGAGTTGAAATACAACTCGGTGGAAGCCTTGATCGAACAGATCGGGCGGGATGTGGAACAGACCCGTGAAATTCTGGGAACGGAGTGAACCGTTCCCTTTTTGTTTTTACAGGGTTGTATGAGGTGACCAAGGAGGCTCTCATGCCGCAGGCTGGATTTCATGCGATCGTTGGCATCGCATCCCGCAGATGGATGCCGAAAAGGGAATGGCTGCTGCTCGGCTTGGTGCTGGGAAACATGTTCCCCGACCTGGATAATCTCCTTGTTGCGTACGCCTCGCTTGCCAGACTTCCCAACCCCGAAGGCTATCACCGCACATTTACGCACAGCCTCTTCACCATTGTTTTCATGGTGTTGTTGTTCCATGTCATCGCCGCTTTGACGAAAAAAGAAAAGTGGAAAAATTTCGGCATCGGCTTCGGCGCGGGGATCCTGATGCACATCCTCGTCGACCTGGTGTTGTGGTTCAACGGTGTTGAATTGCTCTGGCCGTTCGGGGGTGAAGTGAACTTCTGGAGTTGGTTCATCACCCCCGGATGGCTGAAGATCCTTTTGGATACAGGCGAGTTCCTGGCGTTCGGCTTTTACTTCCTGTTGTTGGATTCGCTTGCCATGCGCTACAGTACGGATGCAAACCTTCGGGGACCGTCCAAAACCTGGGCATACATTGAATTCGCATTATTTGCCCTCTTCACAGCGTTGTTCTTTTTGATTGGTGCGAAAGGCTTGCAGTATCAGGCTTTTGGAGGGCTTTACCTCCTCTTGCTGGTCGTTGCGATGGTGATCACGACCAGGATGAAGGCGACGATCGAATCAATTTAGAGTCAAAACCTGCGGGCGGTCGTACGACTGCCCTTTTCATGTGTATAATCTGCGAGATTTTGCAAGGCAGGGTGCCAGCCTGCCCCATGAGTCAGAGGAGACCTCCATGCCCGAACGTGACATCTATTTGCTTTCGCCGCGCTCCCTCAGCCCGGAGACCATCGCGGTTGCCTTTGCCAAGACTTCGCGCTCGCCCGAATCGTTCCGTGATATTGCCGCCGAACTCAGCGATGACAAGTCCGCGCAGTTCCATGAAAAGTGGGTGGTGGGATACGGTCACGCCTCGGTGGCGGAACATGCGATTTTGCATATTGCGTTTGAAAACGTCTCCCGCCTTGCCATCGAGAGCATCGAGGGGAACCGTCTTGCCTCCTACACGGAGAAATCGACGCGTTATCAACGCTGGGGACCGGACGATTTTACGATTCCGCCGGAATTGGATGACCATCCGCTCCGCGCCGAATTTGTGGACACCATCCGCCTCCTTTTCAAAGCCTATGCTGATTCATTGGACCCGGTGCGGACTCTCATCTTCGAGCGGTTCCCGCGCCGCGAGAACGAAAAGGACGAAGCCTGGGACCGCCGCATCCGCTCCAAATACGTGGACGTGTGCCGTTTTCTCCTGCCTGCCGCCGCGCTGGCGAACGTGGGCATGACCGCCAACGCGCGTGTCATCGAGAACACGGTCCGCAAGATGCTTTCGCACGAACTGGCGGAGGTACGTGAGATCGGCGCGAAGATGAAGGAAGTGGCAAAGGGAGAAACTCCCACGCTTGTAAAATATGCGGATGCCGTTCCTTATCTGGTGGAGACGACAAAAGAATTCGGGGAATTAGGGACAAGAGAATTGGAGATTGGAAATTGTGAATGGTGCAGCCTGATCGATTACGACAGGAACGGCGAGAACAAGGTCCTTGCCGCGGCGCTATATCGCTTTGGCCAAATGCCCTTTGTTGATGCCTTGTCTTATGTCGAATCTTTGGATAATGAAGCGAGAGTTGGGCTTGCCGAATCCCTGCTGGGGCGGCTGGGACGCTACGACGTGCCTCTGCGCGAGTTGGAATACTGCACCTACACCTTCGACCTCGTCATGGACCAGGGCGCGTACGCCGAGTTCAAACGTCACCGCATGATGACGCAGACGCCGCAGAGGCTGACGACGCGGCTCGGGTACGCGACTCCGCGTTTGATGGCGGAGGCAGGTTTCGGGTCCCAGTATGAGGCGGCGATGGATGCCGCGAGTGAAATGTATGAGAAGTTGCATCGGTTCGATCCTGCCGTTGCGCAATACGTCGTCCCCAATGGATTCAACCGCCGCGTGCTGGCGCAGTTCAATCTGCGCGAGGCATACGCATTCTGCCAGTTGCGTTCGGCGGCAAATGCGCATTTCTCGATTCGGCGCGTGGCACAACGGATCTACGAGGAAGTGAATCGCGTGCATCCGCTATTGACGAAGCATATGAAATTGCCCGAGGAATCCTGTCAGGGGATCGAAGAAGGGTACTTTACGAAGGCCTGAAACGGACTTCCGAATTCTCAAAGAATTCGGAAGTCTTGCTTATATTAACTTGCTCACGATCGCCAGCAGAATCCCGCCTGCGATGACCGACCCCAACTGCCCCGCCGTGTTCGCGCCCATGGCATGCATGAGGATGAAGTTGTTCGGGTCTTCGTCGTTGGCGGTTTTGGCAGCCAGGCGCCCCGCCATGGGAAAGGCAGAGATGCCCGCCGCGCCGATCAGCGGATTGATCTTGTAGCCGCTCATCACACACATCAGTTTTCCGAACAATAGCCCCGCAACTGTATCAAGCGCGAACGCGATCAGCCCCAGCAGCATGATCTTGCCGGTGTCCAAATTCAGGAACGCGGAGGCGCTCATCGTCGCGCCGATGGCAAGCCCGAGGAACAGGGTCGAGATGTTGATGATCTCGTTCTGCGCGGCTTTGCTGAGACGGTCGACCACGCCGGAGACCTTCAGCAGGTTGCCGAGCATGAGCATGGAGATGAGCGGCGTTGCCTCGGGGACGAGCAGACCGACCACCAGCGTGAGGATGATCGGAAAGACCACCAGGGTTTTCTGTGAGATGGGCTTGGGCATGTATTCCATGCGGACGAGGCGCTCGCGTTTTGTTGTGAGCAGTCTCATCAATGGCGGCTGGATGATGGGGATCAGGCTCATGTACGAGTATGCCGCCACAGCGATGGGCGCCAGCAGTTCGGGCGCGAGTTTGGTCGCAACAAAAATGGAGGTCGGTCCGTCAATCGCGCCAATCACACCGATCGAAGCCGCCTGGTTGAGCGGGAAACCCAGTGCGATCGCCAGCATCAACGTGCCAAAGATGCCGAACTGCCCCGCCGCGCCGAGCAGCACCATGCGCGGCTGCGCCAGCAGCGGGCTGAAGTCGATCATCGCTCCCACGCCGATGAAGATCAACAGCGGAAACAGTTCCGTCTTGATGCCCGCATCGTATAAAACACCTGTTATGCCCTCGGCGGCGGTCATGCCAGCCAGCGGGATGTTTGCCAGCAGGCACCCGAACCCGATGGGCAGCAGGAGCACAGGCTCGATCTCCTTGAACACCGCCAGGTAGACGAGGATCAACGCGGCGGCGATCATCACCGCATTGCCCAGCGTGAAATTGGACAAGCCCTTCAGCAGTTCGGGCAGCAGTTCAGCCAGGTTCATTCGAATCTCACCAGCGGCTGTTTATGAGCCACGGTCTGCATTGCGCTGACCAGCACCTCGGATATCTTTCCGGCGCGCGTCGAACGGATGCTGTTCTTCATCTTCATCGCCTCGATGATGAGGATGACCTGCCCCGATTCGATGAGATCACCCTCCTTGACGAAGACCTCGACCACGGTGCCCGGCAGGGGGGCGGTCATTTCGTCTGCGTTCTGATTGGAGGCTGATTGCCGCAGATCGAAGGAATGGACCTCCTTCGCTTCTTTCTGGACCTCCTGCTGGATGCCCTCGACCCCGAGCGGATTTGTGTCCGGGATGACTTCGAAGCGGATGCCCTCCACGTAGGCAATGACGGGCCGCGCGTTGATATCCTCGATCTCGACCACGTAGGATTTATCTTGAATGGTGACGTTGTATTTCATTTGCCTGCTCCGAGACTTCCGAGGCCTATAAGACCTCGGAAATCTGAAATCGTTGCTACCTGTGTCTTTCACCTTTTTGAGTCATTTGCCTTGTCCGCATACCCAACTGCCACGCAGAGACGATGGCCGTCGGCGGGTCCTTGAGAGGATGGGCGGAGGACAACTGCTGTTCGGCGATCGCCATCGCCACGCCGATGGCGGCGGCTTTCGCCAGGAGTTCGGTTTCTCGGACGGATCCAACCCCGGTCAAGTCCGAAGCGATTTTTCTGTCTTTGGTAAGAGCCGTCAGCAGGATCATCATCAGCCACAGGATGAGGATTGCGCCGAAGACGAGTCCCATCCCGATGGCGGTGATCTGAAGGGCGAGTGTGATGTCGTTCATAAAAATTTATCCTGTCATTGCGAAGGTGTTGACCTGAGACAATCTCCTCATAAACCGGGGATTGCTTTAGCAGAAAAACACTGCCTCGCAATGACATCTAAACCGGAATATTCCCATGTTTCCTCGGCGGCGCGGGCGTGTACTTATCGCGTAAAGCCGAGAGCGAGGCAATGATCTTGGGGCGCGACTCGCGCGGCTCGATGATGTCGTCCACGTACCCGGTGGAGGCCGCGTAGATGGGATTGTTGAATTTCGCGCGGTATTCCTCGGCCAGTCTCTTGCGTTCCGCGGCAGGATCAGGCGCGGATTCGATCTTTTTCTTGAACAATATGTTCGCCGCTCCCTCCGCGCCCAGCACGGCAATTTCAGCCGAAGGCCAAGCATAGGTGACGTCGGTGCCCAAGTATTTGCTGGACATGACCACGTACGCGCCGCCATATGCCTTGCGGGTGATGATGCAGATCTTCGGGACGGTCGCTTCGGAATAGGCGTAGAGCAGCTTCGCACCGTGGCGGATGATGCCGCCGTGTTCCTGCGCGATGCCGGGCAGGAAGCCGGGCGAATCGACGAAGGTCACGAGCGGGATGTTGAAACAGTCGCACATGCGCACGAAGCGGGTCATTTTGTCCGCCGCGTCGATGTCGATCACACCCGCCATGATGGCGGGTTCCTGCCCCACGATACCCACGCTGTGACCGCCGATGCGCGCCAGTCCCACAATGGCATTGCGCGCCCAATCGGGCTGGATCTCGAGGAAGGAGCCCTTGTCGATGATGCGCTCGATGACCTGGTGCATGATGTACGGCTCGGCTGGGTCGAGCGGCACAACGCTGTTGAGCCATTCGTCCATGCGCAGTGGTTCGTCGGTCGGTTTTTCGAACGGCGGGTTTTCCACATTGTTGGAGGGCAGATACGATAGGAATTTTCGCGCCATATCCAGCGCTTGGTGTTCGCTCTTCACGCTCAAATGCGCCACGCCGCTGACCGACATATGCACGTTCGAGCCGCCCAACGACTCGGCATCGATCACCTCGCCAGTCACCGCCTTGATCACTTCAGGTCCTGTCAGGAACATGAAGGATTGTTTCTCCACCATCACCACCAGGTCGGTCAGGGCGGGGGAGTACGCTGCGCCGCCGGCGCACGGTCCGAGCATGATGCTGATCTGCGGCACCACGCCGGAGTACTGCGCGTTGCGACGGAAGATCTCGGCATAGCCGCCCATCGAGCGCACGCCCTCCTGGATGCGTGCCCCGCCCGAGTCGATCAGCGCGATGAAGGGCACGCCGTTGCGCACGGCAAGATCCATCACACGGCAGATCTTGCGCGACTGCATCTCGCTCAACGTTCCACCGTAAATTGTGAAATCCTGTGAGTAGAGATACACTGTCCGCCCGTTGATCTGTCCGTAGCCGGTGATCACACCATCGCCATAGAATTTTTCCTTGAGCAGTCCCATTTCGTCGCCCTGGTGGACGATGAACGGTTCGATCTCATTGAACGTGCCCTTGTCGAGCAGCAATTCGATCCGTTCACGGGCCGTGAGCTTGCCCTTTGACTTTTGCTTCGCCACCCGTTCCGCGCCGCCGCCTTCCAGCGCCTTTGCGCGCATTTTCCGTAGTTCAAGAATTCGCGGGTCTTCTGACATTTGTCACCTCATCATTGAGTATAGTTTTGGGACGGGTGACAAGCCAGTGATGGAAAGCATTTGGAAGACGGACAATCCGCCTCTTCCAAAACTGATAATTGAACCGGATTTATGGGCTTTTTTCTCCCCGAAACATTTCCACCCTCTGCGAATTGTCGTTTCGAGCGATAGCGACACTTGCACCGCACGCAAGTGCTGGTGGAAATCTTCACCTATTGTGCTGCCAAAAATTTCTCAGTCGCTCCGCTCCTTCGAAATGACAAGGTTAGCCAAATACAAAGGGACACGACATTGCCGTGTCCCTTTTTCATCGTTCAATTTTCTGCTTTTACCCTTTGATCAACACGATCTCCCTCTGCGGCG
>DIDP01000086.1:64458-79729 GCA_002418205.1 Anaerolineales bacterium UBA5797
ATATAACCAAAGCCCGGTACCGCCAACCCGGGCTCAATGGTGAACACCTGACCGACCTCCAGTTTTTGATTGGGCGACTCCCCATACTTCTCCCAAAGCGGACCGAGTAGCGCGCCGCCGTCGTGCGCCACGCGTCCCAGTTGGTGACCGAGGGCGTAGGGGTATTCGGGATAACCGGCGTCGGTGACGATCCCGCGCGAGATCACGTCAATGGAGTTTCCGGTCACGCCGGGTTTCATCGCTTCGCGTGATTTTTCGATGGCTGTACGAATCGTAATAAATCCGCGTTGGACTTCAGGCGGCGCTTCGGTCTCGCCTTCGCGCAGGATGTAGCATACGCGTTGGATGTCGGAGCAATAATCCTCATATTTCACGCCGAAATCGAAGTGGAGGATGTATCCGCGTTCGATCTTGATCTCGGTCGGTCCGCTGTGCCCAACCACCTTGTTCGGTCCCGCATTCACGGCAGGATTGCCCCCGCTAGGCCAGGCATAACCGACTCCATACTCTTTCATCAACGCGTGCATGTAATTTGCCACTTCGATCTCAGTCATGCCGACTTTGATGAAGTTGAAGGTCCTTTGGTAGATCTCGTCCGTAATTTCAATGGCGCGTTTGATGCGCGCCTGTTCTTCGGGAGTCTTGCGTCCGCGCAGGGAGTTGATGACCGGCTCGGCGCTGACGAGACGGTCTGCGAAAGGTGTGTCTTTCAAATAACCGCGCAGGATCTCGTACATGGCGTGGGTCAAACCGTCAGCGTGGACGTTGTTGTGGGAGGTGTTGACAGCTATTCGGTCGGGGTTGAAGCGTTCGATCGTGTCGCGTAAAAGCTGGCTGATGGCGGTATCGTATCCGAGAATTTCGGTGAAAACTCCCAGTCGCTGGACCGCATCTTTTTCGAGATTGCCAACGATCGCGAGCTTGCCGCCATCTCGTGTGAAGATCAGCGCGGACTGCCAGGTGAGGTCGTTGGGCCCGATCAGAAAATCGAGGACAGGGTCGCGCACGCCGGATGTTTCGCGGACGAACGTGAGCCACATATCAACATTTTGTTCCTTGAGAATTTCAACGGCTTGATTGGCTTTTTCCTGAATGATGGACATCGTTTCTCCTTAGATCGTTTCTTTCACTGGCAGAGGGGCAGGTTTATTGAACTTGCGCGGTTCCTTGATAATGAAGATCAGGATGCCCATCATGACAATGGAGAGGAAGGTTGATAATGCGAAGGTGACGATAAAGCCCTGTGTGTCGGCGATCCAGCCGCCGATCAGGGGGGCGATCATGGTGGCGGGTGCGGTAAGTGTCTGGGCGAGGCCAATGTAAAAAGGACGATCCGTTTCACCGCTGAAGTCGACGGTCATGGTCATGCCGTTGGTCCAGATGGAGACGTTGGCAAACCCGGTCAGGACGAAGATGGGGAAGAACCATGCCAACGATGGCGCGATCCAGGCGAGGAGTGAACTGAGGGTTGCCGATGCCGCGCCGAGGATGAGCATGGCGCGGTGACCGATCTTATCTCCCAGCCAGCCCATGCCCGCGTTGGCAACCGTCTGGGCGATCGTGAGCGTGGCTGTGAGATAGCCCGCTGTGACCTCATCCATTTGAAAGCGGCGCAGCGCGTAGACGATGTAGAAGGCAAATCCCATGGTTGCAAATTGCGAAAGGGCGCGCGCAAGAAGGAACCAGTTGAAATTGCGGTCGCGCTTCAGGATGGTGCCCGCGCCCTGCCAGAACGGCGTTGGGTGTTCATCGATCACTTTTTCGTTGTCGGTCGGTTCGCGCGTCAGTGCCAGCGCGACCCAGGACAGGGTGAAGAAGAACACGGCAATAAAGAAACAAATGGCAAAGTTGACGGGCGCATCGTACCAGTCCAACAGGTACCCAGCGCCGATCGCCGCTCCGCTGATGAATAGGTTCGCCACCGCCGCCTGTGTACCGAAAAACGTGCCGCGTGCTTCGGGCGGGATGATCTTCGAGATCATGCTCGTCCACGGGTTGGCGGTGAAGCCTCCACCGAGGCCTTGCCAGGTGAGCAGGAGGAACGTGAGGATCAAGCCAGCCTGCAAGCCGACCTTTGGCAGGAGCAATGCCACAACGGCAAATCCCAAAAACGGGATGCGTTCATGAACGGTCATTCTCAGCACGGTATTTTTATAGCGCCGCAACCGCGCTGTCCGGCTTGCCGTGAACAACTGCGGCAGCAACCAACCTGCGGCATGGATCGCGGGGACGAGACCGATCAGTGTCGCGGAATCAGTCATCGAGGCGACAAAGAGCGGCAGGATGGTTCCGAATGAGGCGAATCCCAAAGCCGCGCCGAACATGCCGCCGTCCATCAAGCCGACGGTGATGTTGTAACGCAAATGTCTGCGGTTGAACAGTTCAACCTTGGAGAGGGGGAGCATGTCAAGATTCTACACCAGCGCACGGTATTTCCGCCTCCTTCCCAGGGACGGTTGATTCCGTTTCCCCCTTGACATTTCCCCAACCTTGAATAAAATAAAAAAACGAACGTTCGTTCATTTTTGGAGACCTGATGAAAAAAGAGAAACTGAAAAAAGGGGAAGTCACCCGCCTCTCGATCGAAGATGCCGCCATCAAGTTGTTTCTGGAACAGGGTTACCATGCCACATCCATGCGGCAGATCGCGGAACGCGCCGGGCTGGCATTGGGCGGGATCTACAACCACTTTTCGAGCAAGGATGAGATCTTCGAAGCCATCATCGTTGACCAGCATCCCTACAGGAAGATCCTGCCCCTGGTCCTGGCTGTGGAAGGGGATACTGCCGAGGAGTTCTTCAAGAACGCGTTCCGGATCGTCATCCATGAACTGGGAAAACAACCGGAATTTGTTAATCTGATGTTCATTGAACTGGTTGAATTCAAGGGCAGGCATGGGGCGGTGATGCTGCGTGAAATTGCGCCAAAGGTTCTTCCCATCTTTGAAAAGATGGCGAAATCGATGAAAGGGCTGCGTGTGAAGAATCCTGCCATGTTGATGCGCACCTTCTTCGGCATGATCATTTCCTACTTCATTACCGAAATGGTCACCTCCGGTTCGGTGATCAGTAATTTGATGCCAAAGAACACCACGGATGTTTATATCGATATCTTTCTGCACGGTATATTGAAAAGCGAGGTGTAACCATGTTTGAGAAACAGGGGCAGCATCTCCTGCTGCTTATTGGTTTGCTTGCGGGCGTATACTTCCTCGCCACCGGCGATGTGCTGTCCGGTCAGTTGTGGGGGGGCAGCACGCAGGCATGGTTGTGGATCGCGGTCGCGACGCCGGTCGTTCATCAGGTTGTGGTCGCGCTGTTTTGGCGGGCGGAACTGTATCACCACAAAATGACCGACTGGTTCGGTGATAACGCCTTCCCTGTTTTCAAGGTCATCTTCACCATTTTATTCATTGGGAGGCCTGTCACGCTGATCCTGCTTGGCATTTCGAATGCCAACACGCTCGATTTGAAGCCTGCTCTGGCTTACGCCCTTGCCGTGATATTGTTCATCCCATTTGCCTACACCATGTATTCCGTCACCCATTACTTCGGTATTGACCGGGCTTACGGTGAAGACCACTTCAAACCCTCTGACTATCGAAATAAATCCTTCGTCAAACAGGGCATGTTCAAATATACCGACAATGCCATGTATAAGTTCGGTTTCCTCATCTTGTGGGCGATCGCGCTCGTGTTTCTTTCCAAAGCCGCGTTGTTGGCGGCTGCCTTCAACCACCTGTATATCTGGGTACACTTTTATTTCACTGAATTGCCGGACATCAGGCACATTTACGGCAATCCATCCAGGGAGCCCGTATGAACTCGAGGCTGATTTCCATCATCCGCAAGGAATTCATTCAGATCCTGCGCGACCCGCGCACTCTTGCCATGATCATCGTGATCCCGATCATGCAGTTGTTCCTGCTCGGGTACTCCGCCACCAACGATGTGCGCAACGTCCCGCTCGCCGTGCTGGATCAAAGCCGCAGCACGGAATCACGCGCACTGCTCGACGCGTACCGCGCGGCGGATTATTTCCGCATTGCGTACACGGTCCAGTCCGAAGCGGAGATCGAGACCCTCATCTCGCGCGGTGACGCACGCGCCGCGATCATCATCCCGCCGGATTATGCCCGGCGCCTCAACGATGGGAACGCCCAGGTGGCGTTTATCCTCGACGGCTCCGATCCGACCAGCGCCTCCACCGCCTTGTCCGCGGCGCAATTGATCAGCCAGTCGCATTCGACCAAATTGCTCAGCCAGCGTTTTTCGCGTACCGGGCAGAACATGCGCATCCAGCCGCCCGTTCAGGTCCGCACGACGGTTTGGTACAACCCCGATATGATCAGCGCCTACTTCATGATCCCTGGTGTGATCGGCATGATCCTGTACGCCATCGCCGCCATCCTGACCGCCTCATCGGTTGTGCGCGAACGCGAGCGCGGCACCATCGAACAACTCATCGTCACGCCCATCCGTCCGTGGGAACTGATCGTCGGCAAGCTCATGCCGTATGTCATCCTCGGCTTCTTCAACACCATCGAAGTGCTGGCGGTGGGACATTGGTGGTTCGGCATGCCCATCCGCGGCGACCTGGGTCTGATCCTCATCCTCTCGGTTGTTTTCCTTGCCACGGGTCTGGGCATTGGCTTGTTCGCCTCCACCATCGCCAATACCCAACAGGAAGCCATGCTCACGGTCTGGATGACCCTCCTGCCGAGCATCTTCCTTTCGGGCTTTTTCTTCCCGCTTGAAGCCATGCCTGCCGTCCTGCGCTGGCTTTCCTATCTCATGCCGCTGCGTTATTACCTCGTCATCATCCGTTCGTTATTGCTCAAAGGTGTCGGCATTGAAATGATCCAGACCGATGTCATCGCCATGACCCTCTTTGCGGTCGGCATCATGACCGCCGCTGCATTGCGTTTCCGCAAGCGCCTTGATTAACTGATAAGGAGATACCCATGAACCACAGACGTCCTCCTCTGCCCGCGATCGTGATCATCCTTTTATTGATTGCAGTGAGCGTGTACTTTATTGTCACTCAATCTTCAGCCGATACGAACGGCGCGCTGACCGCCTCCGGAACCATCGAAGCGACCACCGTGAATGTCGCGCCGGAACTGGCTGGCAAAGTGGTCGAAGTCCTTGCCATCGAAGGACAGCCCGTTCAAACGGGCGATCCGCTTCTTCGTCTGGACGACAGCCTGCTCACCGCCCAACGAGCCATTGCCCAAAGTGGAGTGGATTCTGCCAGGAATGCCCTGCAGACAGCCCAGAGCGCCCTTGGGATGGCGCAGGCCCAATATGACGCCGCGTTGACCGCCGCCCGTATGCAGGATGGCTCTCAACGCCTCACCGATTGGTCGAACCGCGCACCGGGCAAGTTCGACCAACCGTTGTGGTATTTCAGCCGCGAAGAACAGATCAACGCGGCGCAGGCTGAGGTTGAGTCTGCGCTTCAGGGTTTGGAGCAGGCTCAGGCTGAGGTCGAACAGGTGGTCCGGGACCTGAACAACGCTGATTTCGTCGCGGCAGAGACGCGGCTTGCCAATGCGCGTCTCGGGTATCTGATCGCCAAAGCCGTGCGTGACCGCGCCCAGTTGACGGGTGGGAAAGTCCGCCCGGAGGATGTGCAGGTGAGCCTGCCTCCATTCGTCCCAACCTATAAGGTTAAGATCGCCATTGCAAAAACGTTGAGCGGCGACAGCGACGTTCTAACCGCTGCGCAGGATGTGCTCGATGAAGCCGAGAATGAATTGGAAACAGCCCAACAGGCATATGTCGATCTGCTGACCACCGATGCGGCGAACCAGGTGATCGAAGCGCGCGCCGCGTTGACGGTGGCGCAGGAGCGTTACGAGACCGCACTGGATATGTTGAGCAGCCTGCAAACGGGCGAGCATTCCCCGCAGGTTAAGATCGCGGCAATGGCGCTCGATCAGGCAAAAGCCGCTGTGGAACAGGCGCAGGGCGGCGTGGATTCCGCACAAGCCAATCTCGAACTGCTGGATACCCAAATCGTAAAGCTGACCACTTATGCCCCGATGGACGGTGTCATTCTTACGCGTAACATCGAACCCGGTGAGTTTGTCCAGCCGGGCGCGACCGCCTTCGCCCTGGCCGACCTGAACAACCTCACGATCACCGTGTATGTTCCTGAAGACCGCTACGGCGAGATCAAGCTGGGGCTGGCCGCCGAAGTGACCGTTGACTCCTTCCCCGGCGAGACGTTCATTGCCGAGGTTATCCAGATCTCGGACCAGGCGGAATTCACCCCGCGCAATGTGCAGACCGTGGAGGGACGCAGTTCAACCGTCTATGCCATTAAGCTGAAGGTGACGAACACCGAAGGCAAGTTAAAGATCGGCATGCCGGCGGATGTGGTGTTCAAGTAACTCAATTGCACTTTGTGAAAGGAGGCTGGAATGTCAAATTTTGACTGGGCAAGGATGAAGAATATCCAGAAGATCCATCGCCTGTTCTACGCGATTGGATTGGGTCCTCTCATTGGCAAACTCGTCCTCCTATTGATAACAACAGGTCGAAGGTCGGGAAAGAAACGAGTAACACCCTTGCAGTATGAATTGATTGGGGATGATTACTATCTTGGGGCTGCCCGCGGTCTGCAGGCAGATTGGGTGCGTAACATTCGATCCGATCCACATGTGGATGTTCAGGTGGGTGGGAAACATATTCGGGGCATTGCCGAAGTCGTTAACGATCCTTCCAGGTTTGCTGATTTTCTGGAGGTACGACTTGAAAGGCATCCACGCATGATCGGTTTGATCATGGAGAAGGCACACGGATTACCAAGGTATCCCAGCCGGGAACAATTGGAAGGTCTGGCTGAAGAAGAGGCATTGGTGATCGTTCATCCCCAGCCATTTAGTGAGAATTAACGTGACAGAATATTTGGTCCAAGCAACCAACCTCCATAAGCATTTTGGCGGCACCCGCGCTGTGGATGGAGTTTCCCTGCAGATCCAACCCGGCGAGATCTACGGACTTGTCGGCGCGGATGGCGCGGGCAAGACAACCACCATCCGCCTGCTCGTCGGCGCCCTCAAAGCGGATGCGGGCGAGGCCAATATCTGTGGCTACGATATCAACAGGCAGACCGAACAAGCCCGTTCGCAGTTCGGATACCTCTCGCAGAGATTTTCGCTGTACGAAGATTTGACCGTGCTCGAGAACATCCGTTTTTTTGCCGAGGTGCGCGGACTGAGATCGAACGAGTGGCTGCCGCGTTGCATGGAGATCCTTGGGTTTGTGGGTCTCGAGAAATTTACCGAACGAAAGGCCGGTCAACTCTCCGGTGGGATGAAACAAAAACTTGGCCTGGCATCTGCTCTCGTCACACGCCCAAAAGTGTTACTGCTCGATGAACCCACCACCGGCGTTGACCCGGTCACACGCCAGGACTTCTGGCAATTGGTGATCAAACTTGTTTCGACCCCCCTTTCTGGCACTTCTACCGTTTTCGGAGAAGATGGGGAAAGCAGGAGAGGAGTCCTTATCTCCACGCCCTACATGGACGAAGCCTCGCGTTGCCATCGTGTTGGATTTATGAAAGCCGGTCGCATCATTGCCGAGGATACGCCGTCGAACCTGCGCGCCCGCCTCAACGGACGCGTCATCGAGTTGCGCGGCTCCCCGCTGAATCTACTCCGGCATGTGGCGCACAAGGATGTGGATGTGGAGGACGTTCAGGCGTTCGGCGATCGACTGCACATCCGCGTCGGGGCGGGAAAGGCCCAGGATGTTTTGAACAGGCTCAAGTCCGAGATTCGAAGCGCAGGCGGGCACGTGGATGAACTCCGGGTTGTGAACCCTGTCCTCGAGGATGTCTTCATTGCTTTATCGGAGTCCGCTCATGAGTGAAACAGTCATCAAGGTTGAAGATCTCACGCGCCGCTTCGGCGATTTCGTCGCGGTCGATCACATCAACTTCGAGGTGAACGAGGGTGAGGTGGTCGGGTATCTCGGTCCGAACGGATCGGGCAAGACCACCACCATCCGCATGTTGCTGGGGCTGCTCGAACCGAGCGAGGGCAAAGCGACCGTGCTGGGCTTCGATGCCTTCAGGCAAAGCGAGGAGGTGCGCACCCGCGCCGGATACATGTCGCAGAAGTTTGCGATCTATGACGATCTGACCGTGCAGGAAAACCTGACGTTTTACGGCGGCGTGTATGGCATCACGGACAAAACCCGCATCGCGCGGACCCTCGAACTGGTCAGCCTCAACGGGCATGAGTCCACGCTGACGCGTTCCCTCTCCGCCGGCTGGCGTCAGCGGCTCGCGTTGGCGATCGCGTTGGTGCACGAACCGAAACTGCTCTTCCTCGACGAACCCACCTCCGGCGTGGACCCTACCGCCCGCCGCGCCTTCTGGGATCTGATCTACGAACTCGCCGAAAAGGGCGTGACGATCCTGGTGACGACCCACTACATGGATGAGGCTGAATACTGCGAACGCGTCGGCATCATGCGCGATGGCAGACTGCTGGCGATGGACACGCCCTCCAACCTGAAACGCGACATCATCCCCGGCGATGTGTGGGAGGTATATACCGAGCCGCTGGAGGCAGGGTTGGAGGTGTTGCCTGAACTCGAAGGGGTGTTACGTGTTGGGCTGGCTGGCGATCATCTTCGGACGATCACGGAAAGAGGGATGAAGCAGGATATTTTGCTTAAAGCATTGAAGGCGAAGAATGTGAAAGTGAGAGATATCCTTGTCGGTGAGCCAACGCTCGAGGATGTGTTTATTTCACTGGCGAGGTGAATTGCAAGGATGGAAAACATTATCGAGTTGAATATCTGAATGTTTCCAACTGACACTCCTTATCGAGAAATTTTTACTCTGTGGGGATGTTGCCTGGGGCATTGAATACAGCGAAGATGATAAAATAAATCCGTATTGGCTTGACAACGAAATGAATCGTCCTATACTGGTAAATGTAAGACAAATTCATTGTCATACTGACGGGTTGGAATATGCCGGAGAGACCTCCTTCACTCGCCCAATTTGAGGATTTTGACTTTCAGGAATTGCCCATCGGGGTCTATATGACCTCGCTCGAGGGCAATTTTATTGTTTGTAACAAGGCATTGCGGAGGATGTTGGGACTGCCTCTGGAAGGGCCAGTCCAGGCGAATATCGAGGAGTATTACGCCAGCCGGAGCGACCGGAACAAAGCAATCGAGCAGGCGACCCAGCTTGCAAATCAGGGAAAGAATGTCGAACGCGATATCTTGCATCTAAAGGTCCAGGACCGGGATGTTTACGTTGAGGACTACTGCAAGATCATGCAGAACGAGGAAGGGGTCGTCATTGGCTTTCTGGGCTGCATGGTGGATATTACAAGCGATTTTGAGTCCAAGAGGCATGAAAGGGAGTTGCAGCAGCGGGTCGAAGAGTTGACATTCGATATCGGGAGGATATTGCACGCCAACACGACGACCCTTGTGATGGTGATCCAAAGTTTGAACTCGGTCATTCAGGCGTTCATGTCAAATCCGTTTGAAGGGTATGGGACGCCTTCTGTGGAAGAGGTGGATGAACAATTGACGGAATATGCCAACCGTCTGGCTGGCGCCATTGAACGCTTCATCAGGGTGGGTGACGAGGAAAGAAGATCGAAGGCGTTGCCGAAACATAAATGGGAGATGCTCGAAGCCCAGATGACCGCCCTGCGCGAGTTTAAACAACGCGTCCCTGTGTTGGAATCCCAGCCTGTGGCTTTGAGGGTGTCCGCCCATTCAATAGGGCAAATCTGTCAGAGCGTGGTGTCAGGTAACCTGCCGCGTGAAGCGGTCCGTGATCTCCAGCAGGCGGCGTGGCATCTGGAGCGTCTGACCACACTGATCGATGTGTTGAAGACGCGTACGGCGGTCATGCAAATGGATTACACACTCCAGAGCCTGCGGGAATATGTCACCGCGGATGTGAGGGAAATTGCGAAACACACAACACTGACAGTGGAAAAATTGGTCGAGCAGACGGTCAGCCGCTTGGCAAGTTTTGCGCAGAGTTCGCGGGTGGATATCAAGACGTACGATGTGGCGGATGTGAGGGTGAATGTGAATGAGCGGGAGGTGGTAAGGGCGCTCTCGAATTTGCTGCACAACGCGATCAAATACACCTGGCGGCGGGATCAGACGAAGGCGCCCTGGGTCTCTATTCGAGCAAAACGTGAAGACAGCAAGGTTTATATTGAGTTCGAGAATTGGGGTGTGCCCATATCCAAAGACGAGTTGGAAAAGGAACTTGTGTTCCAGCTCGGGTATCGCGGGAAATGGTCTACAGATCGGGGGCGTCTGGGGACGGGGATTGGTTTGACCGACTCGCGTCGCATCGCTGAAGCGCACGGAGGCAGGATCCAGATCGAAAGCATCCCCACACGGAACCAGAACGAGGCTGATGCCGATTTCTTCAAACAGCCTTTCCTGACCAGGGTCAGGCTGTACCTGCCTGTGGCGGGCATTCCATCATCAAGGAGCAATGAATGAAACCGAGGGTTCTATGGATCGAGGACAGCGCACGTTTTGAGTTGAACAACCTTACGGGTCCGATCTATTTCTATGGAAAGTATGATTTTCAGCAGGTTGAGGACATAACCACGGCGGTCAATTTTCTGCTGGCAAGACCCTTCGATGTGTTGATCGTGGATGTGCGGCTCCCACCGGGGAATGACCCTTACTGGCGGGACTTGTATCAGAATGTGACAGCCGATGGTGGAGGCGAAAAACTGGGCATCAAATTCCTGTATTGGCTGCTTTCGCGGGATGGAGAGTATCAGCAGACACCTCCCGACTGGGTGAGTGCCGACCAGATCGGTGTTTTCACCGTTGAGAACTATCAGGAGATACAGGAAAAACTGGACGCTCTGGAGATCAAGGTTTTCAAGCATAAATCTGCTGGTTTGTCAGACACGACCCTGCTCGACCTCATCGAAGAAATATTGGAGAAAAAATCGGGAGGGAAGAAAAGACGCCAGTAAATCGGATCACGATATGGAATATATTTCATTTGATGTCGTCGTTTCCTTGCTTCTGTTTTTAGTGGGGGTGCCGGTTTTGGTCCTCCAATTCATGTCACCTGAGATTCGAAATGTCTTGAAAGTGGAGAGAAGGATCATTCGTGTTACGGTGCTTTATCTGGCTTTATGTATATTGATCATTATTGTTGCGATCTTCATCGAAGAAAATTTGGTTGATCTGGACGTGAATAAACCCTGGGTATGGGTGTATATGTATGCGGCTTTGTTTGCCGTGGTCGGCTTCTCCTCGGTCATGGTATTGTCAAAATATGGGTTTAGGGAGAACGTTATAAAGAAGTTGACCCAAGAGGTCATTCGCGGCTTGGCAAGGACGGGGAAACCCAATGAGGAAAGACTGCGTGAGCTCGTCGAAATAGGGAAACAATCGGACCCCGGACCCGATCGTGAAATGATCCTGGAATCCATGAACACATTGGTAACCGTAATTTGCAAGCACGAAAAATATAGAGGCGACTCCCTTGAAAACCTGATCATTGGGATTGTGCACGTTCTCGCGACCAGACCGACAGTTGAGGATACAAGGAACTATCAAACCGCGGCAGGCATCCTGACCACAGTCCTATCCTCAAAAGTTCAGAATGGAGGGGAGGCAAAATATGTGGATCAGTTCCATGCTGTCAATGCCATGAGCACACTGGGACAGACCATGCTGGCACAGGATGGATTCTCAACGGAAGCAGATTACATTCTTATGGATTATGAGGAGGCGCTGGGTCTTGTGGTTTCCGTCCATCCTGACCTTCTTCCCGATGTGACACAGGCATTGCTCTGTATGGGCTCGGTTGCACTCCTCCATAAAAGATATTTATTTGCAGTTGCAACCTTGGAAAGGATGCTTACTCTTGTCGAAGCCAATATACCAGTTGCCAGTAAACCGCTGTCTGATTTGCTTGGATTAACGGCTCATTTTTGGGCTGCTGCAGGCAGTAGCAAGGAGTTTATTGACACCCGGATCGAACGAATCACTCGGTTGTCTTCGCGTAAACTTCCGGGGGTTATCGAACAAGCCAGACAGCGATTTCAGATTACCATGCAATTTGATACCGCGGATAAACTTGCCCAAATGGCAAAAGACTTGAAACCCAAACCAACGCCTCGCAGAAAGAAAAAATGAGACGACCCGTGCGGGTCGTCTCTGTGTTTACTGCGGCTGTGCAGTGGTCTGCTCGGGGACGATCAGCGCCATGATCAAATAGACCAGCGCGATCCCGCCGAAGCCGGTGAAGAAAGCCAGCACGGTCAACAGGCGGACAATCGTCGGATCGATGCCAAGGTATTCACCCAGGCCTGCACACACACCCGCGATCATGCGGTTGGATGTACTGCGGGTTAGTTGCTTGTAGTTGGTGTTCATGTTTGCACTCCTTTCAATGATTTCTACAGGGACATACGCAGGGACTTGAAAGAAGTTGCAGGCAGTAGGCCGTGATCGAGTAGCCGAAGGCATATCGAGACCATATTCGAGATATTTATTCCTGCTTTTTCCTGGTGGTTTCGACATGGCGGACGAACGCCGCCTACTCAACCACCAGAGTTGATTTACTTATACTTCCTGCTTTCCAGATAATTCGCCAGCGCCGCCCAAAGCAATGCCAGGCCGATTGCCGCATAGACAATTCCCTGCCACCCCAGCCATCGGATTTGGGAAATGCCGAAGACCGTAAATAACATGCCGACGGTCCCATAGAAGACCGTGTTCCGCAGATAGTCTGACCTTGTCCGCTTCGATTTCAGGACATTGAGCCTGGTCATCTCCTCCAGCGCTATGACCTGCGCCTCGTGCCGATTCCTGCAGGCAAGCACGTCGTCAACAGTTGCGGCGCAATCGGCGCAGAGTCCGCGCAGACAATGTTTGCAGGTCCCAACCGCCGGTTTATCGGGATGATAAAAGCAGACCAAGTCATTCTCCCATCATTTGGACGATTAATTCTCTTTTTCTTGGCTTGTTGTCGAAATCCACGTAGATGATCTGTTGCCACGTGCCGAGGGTGAGTTGACTGCTCACAAACGGGACCGTGATCGAAGGTCCCAGCAATGATGCGCGGATGTGGCTGTGCCCATTGCCATCGTGCCAGCGGGCGTTGTGAGCATATTCCCGATCTGGTGGAACGATCTCGTCAAAGAGACGTTTGAGATCGCTCAATGCACCGTTCTCATATTCGATGGTTGTCAACGCGCTTGTGGAGGATGGACAGAAGACCGTCACGGTTCCGTTCTTCAATCCGCTTTGGGAAACGGCATCCGCGATCTGGTCGGTGATGTCGTGGATGTCTGCGTTGCCGTGTGTGTTGAGCGGGATGGAGCTTGTTTTCACCTTCATGGTCATTTCACCTTTTCGATCGGATGTCGCAAAACGGTTTTAAGTTTTGCAGGGTCTGCCTTGCGCGGATCGCCGAGGTAGATCTCATGATGTTTGCCGTTCGGTCCGACGCGGTCACGGTATCCATTTTCAATTGCAAAGGCGCGCATCCGTTCGATGGTGGCAGGTTCGGTGGCATATGGACCGATGTGCATGATCTGCGCGCACAGCCCCTCTTCGAAATGTGCGCGCCGCAATTGCGACAGAGCAGGAGAATCGCCTTTCTTCCTGCGGACCTGTTCCAGACCCTCCGCGAAAACATCCCCGGTGATGACATCCGGTTGCAGGATCATCAAAGTGTAGAACCAATTGTCCTTGACCGTGATATCGAAGAAGCCATCCTCCACCCACCACAATCCTTCGAGCGCCATCACAGGATAATCGACCGGGTCCGTCTTGCGTTTCTTCAGCATGAATTTCAAGGTGTATGAAATACTGTAGAGCGCCTGTGTTGCTTCCTGGAATCCCGGCGAATTACCCGGCTCTTTCCCTTTTTCGATGGCGCCGTCGATCATGGCGAATTGCAGCTTTGGCACTTGCAGGATCTCAACCTTCTTTGCAGAGGGCGCATATAGATGTTTCAAATCCTTCTTCAGGTCGAGGGTTTTCATTTTGTTTCTCCTTTATGGACCACGTCACTTCCATACTTCTCTCTCAATACATCCAGGGCTTCCTGCAACCTGCGCGACTTTTCGTTATCCATGTCCCATAGTCCCAATTGCCGGATCGGTTGCCCCAAGCCGCTCACACCGACACCGATCAGACGCACCGCCTGGTTGGGTTTGCGCACGTTGTCCATCAACTCCAGCGCAGCCTTGGCGATCTCGTCCTCCTGGTCGGTGCGATGGTGGAGGGTCGTCTGGCGCGTCAGTGTGGTGAAGTCGGGCCAGCGGATCTTCAACTTGATCGTCGAGCCTGCAAGTTCCTGCCTGCGCAATTGCGATGCCACACGCGCGGCTTGTTCGCGAACCGTCTTTTGCAACACCCTGTCATCGCGCACATCCACAGAGAACGTAACTTCCTGGCTGATGGATTTGGTCTCGCGTTCCGTCACGATGGGTCGGTTATCGATGCCTTTTGCATGCCGCGCAAGGTCGCGCCCGTTTTCGCCGAACAGGCGGATCAATTCATTCTCCGGCCACTTTGCAATATCACCGATCGTGTGGATCCCCAGATCAGCCAGTCGCTTGAACGTTTTTGGACCGACCCCCCATAACATATCCGCGGGCAAGGGACCCAGAAACGCCGCCTCTTCGCCAAACGGGACAACTGTTACCGCGTTCGGAGGCTCTGCCAACCCCCGGGCTTTGATCCGTTTCAGGGCGAGATGTTTTCCCACCTCGGTCGCGATCTTCGCCACGAGTTTGTTCGAGGCGATCCCGATCGAGCAGGGGAGATGCAATTCGTCGCGGATGCGGGCTTGAAGTCCGCGTGCGAGGCGTTCGGGTTCGTCCTGAAGATCCGATATATCGAGGAAGGCTTCGTCGATGGAGATCTGCTCGACCAACGGGGTCAGGTCATGGACGATGGCCATCACCTGGCGCGAGACTTCGCTGTAGTGGCGGTGACGCGAGGGGATGATGATCAAGCCCGGGCTGAGTCTGAGCGCCCTGCTCATCGGCATCGCGCTTCTGACCCCGTCCCTGCGGGCGGCATACGAGCAGGATGCCACCACACCGCGCTCCTCCGGTCTGCCGCCCACGGCGAACGCCTTGCCGCGCAGTTCGGGGTTGCGGGTCTCCTCGACCGCGCAGAAGAACGCGTCGAGGTCAATATGCAGGATTTTTCGCGGCATAATTCAATTATAAGTAAAAAGAGTCATAAATATGATATTGAACAATCCTTAAAGA
>DIDP01000071.1 GCA_002418205.1 Anaerolineales bacterium UBA5797
CCGGGCGCGTCACCGGACTGGGCTCCCAGCGCGTTGAGATCGCCATGATGGTCACCCCCGACAGCCACAGTAGACTCGAGATCTCGCGATTTCTCACCCCGCCTGTAGTCGCCGATCACCGGAAGGCTCCGGTGAACGCTCTCGGTTACCTGCGTGTCATGTTCGCTGTGGAGGACATCGACGACACGCTCGCCCGGCTCGACAAACGCGGCGCGGAGCTCGTTGGCGAAGTGGTACAGTACGAAGACACGTATCGGCTCTGCTACATCCGCGGCCCCGAAGGAATTCTCATCGGGCTTGCCGAGCAGCTGGATCGAGTGGAGAAACGGTAGACGCGATCCAAATAATGAAACCGATAATTTACTGGATTTGCAAATAGAAAGGATGTGTGAAATGTTAAACCTGAATTCCATCATGATCGGAACGAAACAACTCAAGGTGCTGGCGGTATTCTACGAAAAAGTGCTTGGTAAGCCAGCAGACATGGTTGATCCTGAAAATGGGTTCTTTGGCTGGCAGGTGGGAAGCGCCTACTTTTCCATTCTGGATCATTCCGAAATGGGCGGCAAGACGAAAGATCCCGGTCGGATCATGCTGAATTTCGAGACGACCAAGGTCAAAGAGGAATTCGAGCGGATCAAGGCGCTTGGCGCAACTGTAATCCGCGAACCTTATGAAATAGGGGGTGGATGGGTTGCGACACTGGCTGACCCGGACGGCAATTACTTTCAACTGGTCACTCCGATGCCATAGCGGAAGGCGACATTCCTTTTTATAGGTAACAGCTCGCATGAAAACGTTTTATCAAATCCTCGCCAACACCCTGCTCACCAACGTCACCAACATGACCGTCTGGTTCGCGTTGATCTTCTTTATCTACCTCGAAACGCGTTCCGTCACTGCGACCTCCATCGTTTCGGGAATCTATCTCGTCGCTGTTGCGGTTTCAGGCATCTGGTTCGGCAGTCTCGTTGACCACAACAAGAAAAAGAATGTCATGATCCTTTCGGGCTTTGTATCGTTCATCATTTACGTGATTGGATTTGTGATATATCTGAACGTCCCAACCGAAATATGGAAGAATGCTACAAGCCCTACGTTATGGATGTTCGTCCCGCTTTTGCTCCTCGGTGTGATCGCAGGTAACTTGCGTGGCATTGCCCTCCCAACATTGGTCACCATTCTCATCCCCGAAGATTCACGTGACAAGGCGAACGGACTCGTCGGAACAACAACAGGCATCATCTTCCTCATCACTTCCGCCATCAGCGGATTCCTCGTCGCACATTCGGGCATGTACCTCGTCCTGATCCTTGCGATGATCGTAATGTCGCTTTCGATTGCGCATCTCTTCGTCACGGACATTCCAGAAAAAGAGATCGTCCATCTCGAAGGTCAGCCCCCCAAAGTGGACCTGCGCGGCACGTTCGCCGTAGTTGTCGCCATCCCTGGTTTGATCGCACTGATCTCCTTCTCCACCTTCAACAACTTTTTGGGCGGCGTCTTCATGGGCTTGATGGATGCCTATGGGCTGTCGCTGGTTTCGGTACAGGTGTGGGGCGTGTTGTGGGCGGCCCTCAGTTGCGGCTTCATCGTCGGCGGGCTGTTCATCGCAAGATTCGGTTTGGGGAAAAATCCGCTCTTCGCCATGTTTGCCGCCAACATCGTCATCTGGATCATCTCCAGCGTCTTCACCATCCAGCCGTCCATTGTGTTGCTGAGCATCGGCATGTTCATCTATATCTGCGTTGTTCCATTTATTGAAGCGGCGGAACATACCATCATCCAGAAAGTTGTCCCGCTCGAAAGGCAGGGACGTGTCTTCGGCTTTGCCCAGAGCGTGGAGATGTCCGCCTCGCCTCTGACGACCTTTGTGATTGGTCCTGTGACCGAACTTTTCTTCATCCCCTTTATGACCACGGGCACGGGCGCTGACCTGATCGGCGGCTGGTTCGGCACGGGCGCGGACCGCGGTATCGCCCTTGTCTTCACATTGACGGGTATCATTGGCTTGATCGTCACTTTGATTGCGATGAACACAAAATATTACGGCTTGCTCTCGAAACGTTACATGGAAGAGAGTGAGTCCACAGTTCTGCCCGAAGGAGAACCTGCATGACGAGAGTCTCCCAAAGCGATAGTTCTGGAAGGAGAAGGCAATGACAGAAATGACCTCATCTCAAAAGATAGACAACCTCCTCAATGACCTGAACGACTGGCGCGGCAAGTTATTGGCGCGTCTGCGAAAATTGATTTTGGAATCGTCTCCTGATCTGATCGAGGATTGGAAATGGGAGACACCTGTGTGGATACATAAAGGAAATGTCGTCGCAGGCGGCGTGTTCAAAGATCATGTCAAACTCAACTTTTTCAAAGGGGCATCCCTGCCCGACCCAAAGAAATTGTTTAATGCAGGGCTGGATGCGAAAGCCACACGCGCCATTGACATCCATGAGAATGACAAGATTGACGAAGCCGCGCTGAAAGAACTTGTCCGTGAGGCTGTGGCGTTGAACTCGGCTGGAAAAAAGAAAAAATGAAACAGGATACGAGTGATCTCCCCAAATTAGCCGCTCCGGCTCGACGTGCTTTAACAAGTGCTGGCATCACCAACCTGAAAGACCTGACGAAGGTCAGTGAAGATGAACTCATGCAATTGCACGGCATGGGTAAGAATGCACTTGGAACTCTGCGGGATGTGCTCAAGGCAAAGGGACTGTCATTTCGTGAGTCGAAGAAGTCATCCTCAGGAAAAATGGATAAAACGATCCGCACGTATTTGAACGATATCCGTTCGGAAGATGGAGAGTTGCAAAATAAAGCCTATCACGCTCTCATGGAGAAGACCGAAAAGCCCGTGGATTGGGCGTACAAAGCATGGGATGAACTGGTCGAAGGCTTGACCCACAAGGACAACCATGTCCGCTCGATCTCTTCGCAACTGCTTGCCAACCTCGGCAAGAGTGACCCGAAAGGCAGGATGTTCAAGGACTTTGACAAACTGCTCAACGTGACGAAGGATGAGAAGTTCGTCACGGCACGGCATTGTTTACAGTCCATTTGGAAGGTGGGATTGGGCGGCAAGAATCAACAGATCATGGTCGTCAAAGGCTTGGAAAAACGGTATCAGGAATGCGTTAAAGAAAAGAACGGGTCTCTCATCCGTTATGACATTCTTGTAGGTTTGAAAAATCTCTACGAAGCTACCACATCCAGTGAGATCAAAGAGAAAGCGCTGGAACTGATCGAGTTGGAAGAGGATGAGAAGTATAAAAAGAAATACCTGTCTGTTTGGAAAAAACTTTAATGGTTATGTGTACATAAGGAGAAGTCATGAGAAAGATTATTGTTCACGAGTTCATTACTTTGGACGGTGTCATCCAGGCACCGGGCAGTCCCACCGAAGACACCGATGGCGGTTTCACCCACGGCGGCTGGACACTTCCATACTGGCACGATGACATCGGTGCTCACTTCGGTCAGATCTTTGCGGATGCTGATACCCTGTTGCTCGGACGAAAAACCTGGCAGACCCACGGCGAAGCGTTCGAGCCTGATCCTGCCAACGATCCGTTCAATGGCTTCAAGAAATACGTGGTTTCCAACACATTGAAATCTGCAGATGGATGGCGGGATTCGACGATCATCAGCGGGAACGTCATTGAGGAGATCAGCAAACTGAAGAGTCAGCCTGGCAAGAACATTGTTATGGATGGCAGCAGTGTCCTGATGCACACACTGATAGAGAACGATCTGGTGGATGAATATGCCCTGCATGTGTATCCGCTTGTGCTTGGCATTGGTAAAAGATTATTCCCTGATGGGAAGCGTGTAAATTTGAAACTGATTGAATCATCCACGCTTCCAACAGGAGTTATGTATCAGCGATACCAGCCTGCATGACGAGATAATGATGGTCATCCTGAGCGGTCACGAGGAATCTCCATTACACTATCAGAGATCCTTTGCTCCGCTCAGAATGACTTGGACAAGGAGCCCGCATGAAAATCCACCTCGTTGACGGCACGTATGAATTATTCCGCGCGCATTTCGGCGCACCGCCGAAGAAGGCTCTCGGCGGCATGGAGATCGGCGCGACACTGGGACTCGTCCGCAGTATGATGCTGCTGTTGTCCGATCCCGAAGTGACCCACATGGCGGTCGCATTCGACCATGTGATCGAATCATTTCGCAACAAGCTTTATGCTGGCTACAAATCCAGCGAAGGCGTTGACCCGGTGATCTTGAATCAGTTCGAATTGGCTGAAAAGATGGTGTCCGCTTTGGGATTGGTGGTGTGGCCTCAGGTCAGGTTTGAAGCGGACGATGCGATTGCAACGGCAGTTGCCAAATTCAAGAAGGTCAAATCCGTTGAACAGGTCGTCATCTGTTCAGTGGATAAGGATTTAACGCAAATGGTGGACGGCAAACGAGTCATTTGCTGGGATCGCCGTAGGGAAATCCTTTTGGATGAAAATGGTGTGGTCGAAAAGTTTGGTGTGAGTCCCGAATCGATTCCTGATTATCTGGCACTCGTTGGTGACTCAGCCGATGGTTATCCGGGGATCCAGGGCTGGGGGGCGAAGTCCACGGCAACAGTGCTGGCAAAGTTCAAGCACATCGAGTCCATTCCCAAGGATCCGCAGAAAATTCCGCTTGGGCTGGGACGTGCGACAACACTGGTCGAGAACCTGCAACAGAATTACGAGGATGCCTTGTTGTTCAGGGAGTTATCCACGCTGCGAACGGATGTGCCATTGAAAGAGTCTCTCAAAGATTTGGAGTGGAAGGGCGCGTATCCGCGTTTGAAGAAGTTATGCAAAGAGTTGGGCGATGAACGGATCCCCGAACGGGTGACGCTCTGGAGGTAAGAAATCTCAAATCGTATGGATTGGATGGAGTGAAAGCGGAGTTTCCTCTTGACAACCTCCTGCCTCCGTCATAGAATACCGACCAACATATTGCTAACGCAAAAAACGCTGACGAGGACGAGTACGTTTCGAAGCGATTTCCAGAGAGCCGAGCAGAAGTGGTGTAAGCAAGGCAAAAGCGCAGAAGCCGAATGGACCTCCGAGTTGAACGGGTGAACGTGTAGGGGCGGGGTCTCCCCGACCAAACCAAGTAACCCAATTCGGGCGCTCCCGTTATAGAGCAAGGATATAACCACGATAAGTGGCGTATCTGAAAAGAGTGACGCTGGCTGGAATTCTCTGTATCACACAGGGAATTTTTTGTTAAAGTGATAAGCGTTAACTTGGGTGGCACCACGAGACTCCCCTCTCGTCCCAATGGACTGGAGGGGATTTTAATTTAAGTTCAGACGATGGACGATAGACAATTGACCATAACATCGTCCATTGTCCATGGTCAATCGTCAAGGAGAAAGAATGTTATTAGAAGCAACACCTACAACCACCCAAATCATTATCCGCGAAATATCTGCGGACCTCGAGACCCCCATCAGCGTGTACATGAAACTGCGTGGCGAAGGTCCGTCGTTCCTGCTTGAGTCTGTCGAGGGCGGGGAACGCATCGCGCGCTATTCTTTCGTCGGTATCAAGCCTCGGGCGCAGTACATCATCCGTGAGAATGAGGTCGAAGTGATCGAAGACAAATCGTCTCGCACCGTCACGCTTGATGACAAGACCGATCCCACGTATTTTCTGCAGGAGGAAATGAGCAAGTTCAACTTCAAGGCGCAAACGGGTGTGCCGCGTTTCATTGGCGGGCTGGTAGGCTATCTCGGGTATGAGTCGGTTCGGTTTTTTGAACCAGTTCTAAAGCGGCGATTGAATCGCCGTGCTGAGCGAAGTGAGCCGAACGGCGAACGCAGTCGAAGCATCCCCGATGGAATCTATTTGCTTGCCGATACCGTCGTCGCGTTCGATCATGCACGGCGCAGTCTGTCCCTCATTACGAACGTCCTCGATGGTGATGTCGACTCCGCGAATCGCAAACTCGACGAGATCGAGTCGCGCATCCATCAACCGCTGCCGCCCGTTGCGAAACGCGATGTGCAAACTTCAAAGACGCGCTCGAATATGACGCAGGGACGTTTTGAAGACATGGTGCGCGACGCGAAGGAGTTCATTGTGGCGGGCGATATTTTTCAGGTGGTGCTTTCGCAGCGCTTCACGCGCGAAACGAACGTCGAGCCGTTCGATGTGTATCGCGCGGTGCGACGCCTGAACCCATCGCCGTATATGTTCTTTTTTGATTTTGAAATCGTGGATGATGAGCCGCTCTTTATCGTTGGATCGTCGCCTGAGATGTTCGTGCGATTGGAAGGAAGAACCGCTTCGATCCGACCGATCGCCGGGACGCGTCCACGAGGTGCTGATGCTGCCGCTGACGCCGCGCTGGCGGAAGAACTTCTCGCCGACCCGAAGGAACGTGCCGAGCATGTGATGTTGGTGGATTTGAGCCGTAACGATTTTGGTCGCGTGTGTGAATATGGTACAGTAAAGGTCTCCGACTTCTTCACCATCGAAAAATATTCACACGTTATGCATATCGTCTCGCATGTGGAAGGTAAACTGCGACCCGAGTTCACCGCGTTCGATTTGGTGCGTGCTGCCTTCCCGCATGGAACGGTCAGTGGCGCGCCGAAAGTCCGTGCCATGGAGATCATCTCCGATCTTGAGCCCGATCCACGCGGCGCATACGCAGGCATGGTAGGCTACTTCGGCTTCGACGGCAACATGGACACCTGTCTCGCAATTAGAACAATGATTGGACGTGGCAATAAGTACAGCGTACAGGCAGGTGCTGGCATTGTGGCAGATTCAGATCCTGGCACTGAATTTCAAGAGACAGTCAATAAAGCCTCCGCGATGTTGAGGGCGATTGAGATTGCTGAAACGAATCAATAACAAAGAACCTCGGTGGTTGAGTAGCGAGCGCTCTTTGCGAGCGTATCGAAACCACCACTAAGCAAAGGAATTCTTGTAACAAAAATTATTCTTGAAACATGCTGGTTTCGATACGGGCGAAAAAAGCATTCGCCCTACTCAACCGGCGGAACATGAATGAAATAAACGAAAGGACTCAAAATGACAAACAAACCCCGCTTATTAACTGGTGACCGCCCAACGGGACGCCTCCACCTCGGTCACTACGTCGGCTCACTGGAAAATCGTGTGCGCCTGCAGCATCAATACGAATCCTTCTTCATCATCGCAGACCTGCATACGCTCACGACCAAGCCTGAGCCTCAATACATCAAAGAGATTCCAACCTACATCAAGGAAACCGTGTTGGACTATCTCGCTGTTGGCATTGACCCCGAAGTCAGCACCATCTTTGTCCAATCGGCGATCCCTGAAACCTATCAATTGAATCTGCTCTTTGAAATGCTGGTCACTGTTCCGCGCTTGGAACGTATGCCAACGTTGAAAGACATGGCACGTGACGCTCACATCGACTCCATGCCGTTCGGTTTGCTCGGTTATCCCGTTCTCCAGGCGGTGGATATTTTGCTTCCCCGCGCACAGGTTGTCCCGGTGGGACGTGACAACCAATCCCATGTGGAACTCGCCCGCGAGATGGCGCGGCGTTTCAACAATCTCTACGGCGAGACGTTCCCCGAACCTGAACCCATCATCGGTGATGTCCCACTGCTCATCGGCACGGACGGACAGAGCAAGATGAGTAAATCCGTGGGCAATGCCATTTATCTCTCCGATGACGCGGAGACGGTCAAGCAGAAGGTGATGAACATGTACACCGACCCGAATCGTCTGCGCGCCACCGATCCAGGGACAGTCGAAGGCAATCCCGTGTTCATCTATCACGATGCGTTCAATCCCTCCAAAGCGGAAGTGGACGACCTCAAGGAGCGTTATCGCGCCGGCAAAGTCGGTGACGTGGAAGTCAAGCAGAAGCTCGCCGCCGCCATCAACAACTTCCTTGAACCGATCCGTGAGAAGCGAGCGTACTATCTCGCACATCCATTGATCCCCAACGACATGCTCGCAAACGGCATCAACCGCATGCAAGCCGAAGCCAAAGCCACCATGGAACTCGTCCGCGAACGAACGGGTCTGTCCTATTCACTGGATTTGTTCGTCGATCAGGTGGATATTTTTGGGACGGAAGGATAACAAAGACCTAACCACGGAGTCACTGAGTCACGGAGATTCTTTATAAGATTTTCTCGGCGTCTCAGTGGTTAGAAAGTTCAAAGACTCTCGAGGTAGATAATCGTGACAATCGGAATAATCCAAGCTACAGCCTGCAAAGCCAGCACCATCAATGATTGTTTGGGTTGCTTGGGTAGCCACTTGACCGCGAAATATCCAGCGATGGGAAGTTGCGCAACCATGATGAATTGAAAGATGCGAGCGGGTGCGCCTTCGTCACCATTGCCTGAACTGGCGAAGCCATTGATTGCGACAAAGACTACGATCATCGCCAGCGCCACGAACGACATCGCTAAAGGAATCCATGCGCTGGGTTGTTTGAACAAAGAATTGTTTTCTGAATTTGTCATGACAGTTCTCCTTTCATAAGGAAATTATATGACTTATGACCTCCAAATTCAATCAAAGACTCTCAAGATGAGCGAGAAAGGATAGCCCTATGCTCGTACTAATCGATAACTACGACTCGTTTACTTATAACCTCGTCCAATACTTCGGCGAACTCGGCGCGGACATCAAAGTCTTTCGTAACGACCAGGTGACGATGAATCAACTTATTGCGCTGAATCCGAGTCACCTTGTCATTTCTCCAGGTCCAGGCGAACCCATCAAAGATGATGGCATTTCATCCGATGCCATCAAACACTTCGACGGCAAGATTCCCGTGCTCGGAGTCTGCCTCGGGCATCAAGTTCTCGGCGCAGTCTTCGGTGGCAAAGTGGACCGCGCTCAACGCCTCATGCACGGCAAGACCTCCAAAGTGATTCACAACGGGCAGGGCATCTTCAAAGGCATCCCGTCGCCGTTCGAAGCGATGCGCTATCACTCGCTCGTGGTCTATGATCCCATCCCTGCCGAACTGGAAGTGACCGCCGTCACCCCAGAAGAAGAAATCATGGGACTCAAACACAAAGAACATCACACCTATGGCGTGCAGTTCCATCCCGAATCCATTTTGACAGAACACGGCAAGCAACTGCTCAAAAACTTTTTAGATTTGAATCCTGCTCCTGCCGCGAAAGGAGAACTCTCCATGCTCAAACAATTTATTGCCAAAGCCATCAACCATACCGATCTCACCTCCGAAGAAGCAGAGCAAGCCATGACCATCATCATGACGGGTCAAGCCACGCCCGCGCAGATCGGTGCGTATCTCGTTGCCCTCCGCATGAAAGGCGAGACCATCCCTGAGATCACAGGTTCTGTCCGCGCCATGCGTGCCAACGCGGTCAAGGTAAAACTGGACACAACTGAATCTGTTTACGATATCGTTGGCACTGGCGGCGATGGCGCACATACCTTCAACATCTCCACCGCCGCGGCGTTCGTCCTGGCAGGCACGGGGCGCAAGGTCGCCAAGCATGGCAACCGCGCCGCCTCCTCACAATGCGGCTCTGCCGATGTCCTCTCTGCCCTCGGCGTCAATCTTGATCTCACGGCTGAGCAGGTTGCTCAAGCCATCCAGCAGGTTGGCATCGGATTCATGTTTGCGCCCAAGTTCCATCCCGCAATGAAACATGCCATTGGTCCGCGCAAGGAGATCGGTCAACGTACCATCTTCAACATCCTCGGTCCGCTTACCAACCCTGCGGGTGCGCACATCCAACTCACGGGTGTCTTCGATCCCAAACTCACCGAGCCACTTGCACACGTCCTCAACGAACTCGGTTCCAAAGCCGCCCTCGTCATTCACGGCGCGAACGGTCTTGACGAGCTCAACACCACCGGTGCGAATCGTGTCAGTCACCTGAGGAACGGCACGGTCGAGACCTACGATCTGCATCCATCCGACCTGGGTCTTGGGCAGTCCATGGTGCAAGACCTGCGCGGCGGCACCCCCGACGAGTCCGCGCAGATGATGCGCGACCTCCTTGGCAACAGGCTCAATGGCGCCCGCCGCGACGCGGTCCTGCTCAACGCTGCCGCCGCCCTCGCCGCCGAAACCGGCGATTTCAAATCCGCCCTTGCCGAAGCCCAAGCCTCGCTCGATAGCGGCAATGCCCTCGCCAAGCTCAACGCGCTGATTGAATTTACTAGGCAGTTCCAGACGCTTCAATGAATATTCTCGCCAGGATCATCGAACAGAAGAAGCTGGAGATCGCGGCGCTCGACGCCCAAGCCCTACGTCGCGCTGCGGACTCTGCTCTTGCGCCCCGTGATTTTCTCGCCGCACTCAAGCGCCGCCGCTTCGGGACTCATCCTTCGACTGGCTCAGGACAACGCCCAGCTCTGATCGCTGAACTCAAACGTGCTTCACCCTCAAAGGGACTCCTCGCTCCGCACCTCGACCTCTTTCAGGTAGCAGACATCTACACTCAAAACGGTGCCTCTGCCATCTCCGTGTTGACCGACGAGAAGTTTTTCATGGGCAAACTTGAGGCATTGCGTGAACTGCGCTTTGAACGGAAATCTGAATTGCCGTTGCTCAGAAAAGACTTCACGATAGATGAAGTCCAACTCTACGAAGCACGCGCCAACGGAGCAGATGCCATTCTCCTCATCGCCGCCGCATTGACTGACGATAAGCTGTTCGCCGATTTACACTCTTGTGCACTGGGCTTGGGACTGACTGCATTGGTTGAAGTTCACAATGAAGAAGAAACTGAACGGGCGATGAGGTTGAAAGATGTGAAATTGATTGGTATCAACAATCGCAATCTTGCTACCTTCGATGTCACTCTTGAGACAACAGAAAAACTCCGCCCGATGATTCCCTCTGAGATAGCTATTATCGCTGAAAGTGGGATCTTCACTGCCAGCGACGTGGAGCGCTTGGCAAAAGCCAACGTGGATGCCATTTTGGTCGGCGAAGCATTGGTGACTTCGGAGGATATCCCTGCGAAGGTGAGAGAGTTATCTGGAATAAATGTCGTTGCGAGGAGGGAACGATAGCGAGCGACGAAGCAATCTCCTGCTATGCTCGTGTAAAGTGGAGTTTGCCAGATAAGAGGAGATTGCTTCGGGGCTATCGCCCCTCGCAATGACATGGTTGAGAGAATATGACCAAAATCAAAATCTGCGGAATCAAAATTTTGGACGATGCGCTTGCTGCCATTGATGCGGGAGCCGACTATCTGGGATTCAATTTCTATCCTAAAAGCATACGCTTTGTTGAAAAACAAACTTGTGTAGAAATTACATCAGTTTTGAGAAAAGAATATCCACAGATCGAACTCTTCGGTGTGTTTGTTAATTCCTCCGTTGAAGAGGTGAAGGACATCCTGCAAATCTGTTCATTGGATTTGGCACAATTGCACGGTGATGAGACGCCAGAGATGTTGACGGTACTCAATGGCAAGGCGTTCAAGGCGTTTCGTGGTATCCCTGAAAGTGTAGATGGATTTGCCAGGAGTGAACCGCCTGCATTTTTGCTGGATGCTTCTGTGAAAGGCGTCTACGGCGGGAGTGGAGTCACTGCGGATTGGGATGGCGCGGCGGAGTTGGCGAAGAAATATCCGTTATTGCTGGCGGGTGGATTGACTCCAGAGAATGTCGCGGAGGCGGTTGGCAGAGTCAAACCGTGGGGGGTGGATGTGGCATCGGGTGTGGAGTCAGCCCCGGGGGAGAAAGATCCGAGCAGGATGAAGGCGTTCGTGCAGGCAATGCGCAATGCTGAGAATAAAGTTCGAGCGTAGATAAAAGTTTGGATCATCCAAAAGAGAAGGAGATTGCTTCGCCCTATCGGGCTCGCAATGACATGTTATGACATTATTACCACATAAATTTGGTCCGTACGGCGGACAGTTTGTGCCGGAAACATTGATGCCCGCGTTGATCGAGTTGGAAGAGGCGTTCGTGGCGGCGAGGGCGGATGTCCAATTTCAAAAAGAGTTCAACAAATTGATGGCGTCGTTCGTCGGACGACCAACACCGTTGACCTATGCAAAACGTCTGTCTGAAAAATTGGGCGGCGCGCAGATCTATTTGAAGCGCGAAGACCTGGCACACACAGGTGCGCACAAGATCAACAACGCATTGGGGCAGGCGCTGCTGGCAAAGCGGATGGGGAAGCGGCGCATGGTGGCAGAGACGGGCGCGGGTCAGCACGGCGTGGCATCGGCAACCGCGGCGGCATTGCTGGGATTCGAATGCGTGGTGTACATGGGCGAAGTGGACATTGCGCGTCAAGAGCCGAACGTGTTTCGGATGAAACTGCTTGGCTCGGAAGTGCGACCCGTAAGTTCGGGGACGAAGACGTTGAAGGACGCGATCAATGAGGCGATCCGCGATTGGGTGACCAACGTGCGCGATACGCATTATTTGCTCGGCTCGGCGCTGGGACCACATCCGTACCCGACGATAGTGCGCGAATTCCAATCGGTGATTGGTACGGAGGCACGCGAACAGATGATGATGGAAGTGGGGTGCTTGCCTGACACGGTCATTGCGTGTGTGGGCGGCGGGTCGAATGCGATCGGAGTCTTTAGCGGATTTGTGAACGATGAACAGGTGGAGTTGATCGGCGTCGAAGCGGGTGGAAGCGGGATCGAAACTGGTAAACACGCAGCACGATTCGGCGACCCATCCAAAGGACGGGTGGGAGTCATTCACGGTACACGGACGTATGTGTTGCAGGATGAAGATGGTCAGATCGCAGAGACCCATTCTGTCTCGGCAGGGTTGGATTACGCGGCGGTCGGACCCGAACATGCGTTGATGCGCGATACCGAGCGGGCGTTTTATACATCGGCGACAGATACGGAAGCATTGGATGCGTTCCAGACCTTGTGCCATACGGAGGGGATCATCCCTGCGCTGGAGTCGTCCCATGCGGTGGCGGAGGTCATCAAGCGTGCGCCGAGGATGCGGAAGGATCAGGTGATTCTTGTGAATTTGTCGGGGCGAGGGGACAAGGATTTGAATACTGTGATCAAGGAATTGGGCACGGAGTTTTGAACCGCTAAGAGCGCAAAGTCCGCAAAGATTTTTAAAAAGGTTTTCTTCACGATCTTAGCGTGCTTCGCGGTTAAAAAAGGAATGACAATGAGCAGAATTACAGAAGCTTTCAAAAACAAACCGATCTTCATGCCTTACTTCCCATTGGGCTACCCTGACCTGGACACATCCATTGATGTGATCGAAGCGCTCGCCAAAAACGGCGCGGACTTGATCGAGGTGGGACTGTCGTTCTCCGATCCACTCGCGGATGGACCTGTGATTCAACACGCCACACAAATTGCGTTGGAAAAAGGAATCGCAGTCAAGAAGTCTATCGAAGCTATTGGGGAATTGCGCAACCGTGGCGTGACCATCCCGTTGATTCTGATGGGATATTACAATCCCATGCTGGCGTATGGACTGGAGAAATTTGTCCGTGATGCGAAAGAAGCAGGCGCGGATGGCTTCATCATCCCTGATCTGCCGATGGAAGAGTCAGAAGAGTTTATAAAGGTTGCGGGTGATTTGCCGTTGATTCCGATGCTTGCGCCGACATCCTCACCTGAACGCATGGAAATGATTGCTCGCAACGCGCAGGGATTTATCTATCTCGTTTCGGTGACGGGCATCACGGGAGAGCGCAAGTCATTGGCGGAGGGACTGGGTGATTTGATCGCGCAAGTGCGTGAACACACGTCCGCGCCTGTGTGTGTGGGATTTGGCATCGGCACACCCGAACAAGCTAAGGAAGTTGGAGAGATGGCGGATGGAGTTATTGTGGGGACAGCTTGCGTGAGGACGATTGGCGGGAGTGAGAGTCCCGTCGAGACGGCGAGGGAGTTTGCGAAGAGTTTTGCAAAAGTATTACGATGACAAATGGTCGGTTTTCTCCGCAATCTCAATCGTACTCCCCGCCTCAAAATTCCCCCTGAACCTTCTGTAGGCTTCTTCTCGGTCTGCGCCGCCTTTGTCGGTGGATAATAATTGTTCTGCGTAAGCGGCTAAATCTTCGATCACGCGTTCATAGCGGTAGTATGCCATCATGGGGAAATCGATGTCCGTTTTTCCGTAACCTTCATAGAAAACAGATTCGTCCCGTTTGCTTTTCCAGATATCATCGATCCCGCCGCCGATGAACATCAGGTCACGTTCTTTGGGGGCAAGCAAGGGAGCATCCCAATCGACGATGTAAAACTGATTGTCAATCGTGATTAAGATGTTTCCACCGTGAACATCGGTGTGACACAAAACGAATTCGTACGATTGAGATTGAAGTTTTGAAGCAAGTTCTTCTGTCCACTTGATAAGATGGTTGATATCAATGCGTCTAGATTTTATGAAATTTGCCAGCTTGGCTGCATACACATCGCTGAAAGTAGTCTTCTCAACTTGCCTCTGAAATTCTCTCACCTGTTCGCGAAATTTCGGTGACCAGGTTTCTTGTGGAAGTTGCTCTTTGAGTTCTGGCGGAAGTTGGAGGGAGTGAATCCCTTTGAGTGCAGCACCGAAGGTCCGTTTGTGGGAATCGGATAACTCCATCTCAAATCCGTTTTTCCCTTCGATGAACGGATACAGGATCATTTTATATTCGCCAAAATCTGCCCAGCCAACTTTGGATCTGGTCTCAATCGGAGCAAAGATCTCCTTGATTCCCTGTGACTTGAGGAAGAGCGGAATGGTTACACTGATCGGGTCAAAGCCTTTGCGCAGTTTGAGGAAGTACGCAGTCCCATCGTCCGCGACGACGCGATAGACAGCAGTGCCCATGTCCGCGCCGAGGGGGAGGAATATCAGGGTGGAGACGTGTAAGTTGTATTCATCCTGTAAACGGGAAATGATGAGTTCATCAGCGATGTCAGGTTTTGTGAGCATTCAGGTATTTTAAAGCAAATCGGAGGTTGAGACGCAAGCGTCGAAACCACCAAATTGACCTAATCTGCACATATGTGATTTGATATCACACAAATACCGCGCTGGAAACTCCAAACTTATGAGACAATGAACGAATTTGGCGGACATTCAATTCACGTTTGCCGCTTAATATTTCAGACACCACGCCCTGAGAACCAACTTCGGGCAAATCGGATTGATTCAAGCCATGTTCATCCATCAGGAAGCGCAAAACTTCTGCTCCTGTCGAGTCAGGAATTGGATAGTGTTCTTCCTCATACGCGTGGACCAAAGTGCCAAGCGTATCCAGCAAGCTGTAAAGCGGATGTTTTTCGTTGTCACCAATTTCATCCAGCAATTCATTGAGCCGTTTTACAGCCGCGTTATATTCACGCTCGTTGCGAATCGTAAGCAGGGGAGCGATATTCATCCAATGGGTTTGAAGTTCTTCATTTACGAGGTTCATTCTTTCCAGTCTCCTCGATCATATTCTGCGTGGGTTAGAACATGACGGATATATACTTTGCCGCGATTGAAATGGACCGATGTGATGAGTCTGTATTTGTTGCCGCCGATATTGAAAATGATCCAATGATCTACTTTATCGGCGGAAGGGAAAACCTTTCTCAACTCGGCAAAACTATTAAATTCGGTCTTTTGCACGATCTTGAACCAACGCCTTAACGCCATCTGGCTGTCGGGGTGTTTCTCCCAAAATTGAATCAGCGTTTTGCGGGTAATGATGTGCACGGAGAGATTGTATCTCAAATTGAGATGGAAGACAAGGGCATTATTGAAGAGGAACGGTCATAGTTTGCGCATCAGGAAGTGGTGATAGCCGTCTCCTTCGCCCTCTTCCAGAATGGAAAATCCAGCCTGCTGAACCCATTCCCTGACTTGCTCGAGAGATGGGTAGTAGTGATACACCTCATCGTTCACCCATTCGCCATACACCACAGGGAGGTCCTGACCATTGGCTTCTTCAAAAGCAGCTTTGACTTCTGCCTCATCAGCAATCTCAACGGTGAAATAAAGATAGCCTCCCTGTTTGAGCGCTCGCTGAAAATTGCGGAGCACAACCGTCCAATCTTCAGGACAGATATGCTCCATGGCGTCCATGCAGATCGCTGCATCGAACATTTCTTGAAATGCCATCTCCTGCAAACCAACCTTCTCCAGGTGAACGTCTGGAAAGTTCTCTTTGGCTCGGGCAAGCATGCCCGCCGATTGATCGCTCCCAACGACAGTGTATCCTTTGCCGACAAACTCTGGCATATATCTGCCTGCACCACACGCTGCGTCAAGGATCGTACTATTTTGTGCAAGCAGGTCTTTGAACTTTTGGATGAATTGCAGGTGTGACGAATTTGGATAAAGGCCCAACGTCTTGCCATATTCGGGCGCCCACCACGTGCTATAGCGCTCTTCCGCTTCAAGCCGTCTTTCTCTCAACCACGTGATACGATCCATCACGACTCCTTTCTACATCTGAGCCTTGATCGCCAACCCCGCCACCACACTACTAAACGAACTGGATTCCTTCACCTTCTCCATCCCAAATATCCTCGCCAGCATCCCCGTGAACAACGGAATATTCGACGAGCCGCCTGTCTTCACGACCGCGTCAATTTCTTCGATATCAAGCCCCGATCTTGCAATCGTATCGAGCAAAACCTTTTCCACATCCGCCACATAATGCTGAATATCGGATTCAAATTGGGAACGCGTGTACAGTTCCCAGAGTGCGATGTCTTTATCTTCCAGGCTGATGACCGTCGCGCCCTCGCTCGATAAAGCGATCTTCCCTGCTTCGACTCGATTGTAGAACGTGAACGCCAGGTCGTTATAGATCAATCCTTCCAATGCTTTCAAACGGACAGGCGCAACCTTTGCCTGAATTGCCTTCTCCAAGATATTCTTGTTGATGGGTGTGCCCAGTTCAGGGAGCGCCATCCAATCAGGGACAGCCTCGACCATTTGAAAAATCTCAGGATGATGTTTGACCTTGCCGTACCCAAAATGCGACAGCATTCGTTTCTCGATGATGGTTCGGTCAAAATCTGAACCTGCGATATCCACGCCGCCGCTGGCGTAGACCTTGCGATTCTTTTCATCACCAAGTCGCATTACGGCGATATCGAGTGTTCCGCCGCCGAAATCGAAGATGACAACATTCTCTGGTTTCGTTATCGATTGCTCATAATATAACGCTGCGGCAATCGGCTCGAACTCAAAGTCAATTTCTTTGAAGCCCGCCTCATGCGCAGCTTGGCGCAAAGTCTCTTGCGCTTTGTGATCCAACTCTGGTTTCTCGGAAAATTTCACAGGGCGTCCCAGCGTCACCGCGTCAATGGTTTCGCCCAACACATCTTCCGCGCGTTCTTTCAACAGACTCAAATACGTCCGTGCCAGATCGCCCACGCTGTAATAGCGTTCAAAGATCTGCGTGCCGTTGTAGTTGTCCTTGCGCAGCGCGGTCTTCAGATATTGCAGCAAGCGCCCAGGCTTCAACTCATCCACATACACAAAAATATCGCGCACATAATGCATGTCCGCACCGTACACATCGATCTCGCCCGCCCACTGCTTCACGAATCGCCGCTGTCGGTTCACGTTATCGCGGTAATAATTCTCCACAGCCTCCTGCCCAAGATACGTGCGGTAATCTTTCGTGATATACAACACGGTCTTGATAACCTCAGGCAAAACATTTTTCGGGTCAACGGGCAACAGTCTCACTCGCTGCCCATCATAGACTGCGACTCCCGAATTGGATGTGCCAAAATCCATGCCGACTTTGAAACTCATCCTTGCACCTTTTTCACGCTGTCAGTTGGGATTCTGCCAATGGACAGGATCAGCCCGTCGGCTTCGATCGAACCGGCGCCGGTCATTGTTTCAGCCTCGAGAATCCTGAGTCTCCCCGCAGCATCCAGCACCACAACTTGATCTCCATCCTGAACTGCTGCCGCTCCCATAAAACGGACTCCCTGTCCAAGCCGCGATGGGGGAATCAGTGCCTGTCCCTTCGCCGTGGACGACTTGGATGTGTCGATGCTTTTGCTTTCGCGCTGGATTACTTTGCCATTTTGAGTCACGCACAGGAGCGTAGCATCCGCGGGGGCGATGAACGAGGCGATGACATAATCGGTGGCTGAGAGGCGGATGCGCTCCTCGATGGCATACGAGAGGTCGTCCACATCCAGCGCGATGACCTTGCCTTCGTAGGTGACGAACATCGCCATGTCCTGTGCCTGGCAGAGCATGAGGTCGAAGGGCTGATCGGATTTTTGCAGTGCGCCTTTGCCGATGTAATGATTACCGAGAATGGATTGCGCCAGTGATGTCATCGTTTTCTTCGCGCAGCCGCGGCGGCTGATCTGCAAAAAGAAATCGGCGAGCGGAAGATGTGAGAACGGCGCGATGCAAGCCAGCAGTTCACCCGCACGCGGCTCATCGGGCATCGCGGCTTTTTCCCAATCCCATGTATCACCGAGCCCTACTATTGGAATGTTGCTGACTGGATAGGTTTCAATCCGCCCTGATGTGAACAACAAACTGATTTCTTCATTCGAGTGAACAGCCAATATGCGCGGAGGTTCGTCGTTGCCGACAATGTCACCCGCGATCTGACCGATCTCTTTCGCATCTTCATTCAACTCAACACGGAAGACTCGACCGCGCTGGTTGTAGATGAGAATGCTGAGTGTAGAATCTTCAACAGTTGCTGTGGCAGGCAATTCGACAGAAGAAGCATCGTCCACGCCGAATCGCCGCTTGAGCAGGTCGAGTTGATACTCGAGGTGCGCAATCTGTTTGCGGTACTCGTCCACGCGCGTGCCGTTCTCCAGGGCGATGTTCTCCGCCAGCAATTCCTCGTTGCGCTCGGTCAACTCGCGCAAGCGGTTGGCAACCAGCTTCACGATCGCCACCGCGGACGCAGGTCGCTCTTCAGCTTCTTTCATCCATTCGTCTATTTTTTTGTTGAAAGCCATTTTTTGAGATTCCTCGAACGAACAATTATATACCGAGAAGGGGTACAAGTCGTCATTTTTTTGATGGATTGACCCACAGGACGCTTCGCAGAGCCTTGCCTCAGTCCATTGAAGCCGGCCCGCTGTGCCAGCCCTCAGAACTTTGTTGTATACTATTGTCATGACGAAGGTTTACCATGCAGATTGACTTCATTGTTTGCCCTGACGATATTGAAGAAAAACTTGCCAGAAAACATCAGGTCAAATTGCGTGAAGCGCGTCAGGCAATGTTGAACAATCCCCGCATCCGCTTTGTGGAGAAGGGGTACACCGAAGGTGAGGATGTGTAAGCCGCTTTCGGTCAGACCTTTGGTGGCAGGTACCTTTCGGTTTTCTTCGTTTACAAGCCGAAAGATAATACAGCGATTATAATTAGCGCACGCAACATGAGTAAGAAAGAGCGTAAAACCTATGCCCGCAAATAAAAGTTCTATCTCAAAAACCAACTCTCTCGAAAAAATGGGTGAATTCTGGGACAAGCACGATTTTACCGAATTCGATGATCCGAGCGCGCCTGATGTCGAATTCGACATCACGGTTGCAATTCCCGTCGAGCCTGATTTGCTTTCTGACATTGAAGAATTGGCTCATGCGCGTGGTATCAACGTGGAAACATTGGTCAATCTCTGGTTAAAGGAAAAACTTGTTGAAACGAAGGCGGGATAAATTCTTCAAAAATCCTCCCCCTTGACTCATCCGCGTGACGGGCATAGAATTGCGCCCAATATGCTTAAGTCCGCCCGCTGGTATGGCTACTTTTATTTTTACGGTTTCCGAAACTCGGTTGCCGTTGGTGGCGCTTAAGTAGACAGAATTCAACCCTGTTCACGCAAAGAGCGAGACCACAACGGTCTCGCTCTTTTTATTTCAATCTGTGAAATCTGCGTCATCTGCGGATTTCAACAAGGAGAACTTATTTATGCCAATCCGTGGAATCCGTGGTGCGACCACCGTCTCTGCCGACGACCCCGACCTCATCCTCGCCGCCACGCGCGAACTGCTGGAGGAGATCCTTGTCGAAAACGAGGATATGCGCCCCGAAGATATCGCCAGCGCCTTCTTCACCGTCACCGACGACCTCGCTTCCACCTTCCCGGCGCAGGCCGCGCGCGAGATGGGCTGGAGCCTCGTCCCAATGCTGTGTGCGCGTGAGATTCCCGTGCCGGACAGCCTGCCACGCGTCATCCGTGTGCTGGTACACTGGAATACGGAATCCCCGCAGAACGAGATCACTCACGTCTATCTGCGTGAGGCGGTCAAACTGAGACCCGACCTCGTCGCCGCGCAGTAATAATCGAACCCGGTGGTTGAGCACAAGCAGTTGAAACCACCAGTAAGCAATTTATTCTTGTAACCTGCTGGTTTCGATACGTCCCGCGAAGAACCTGCGGGACTACTCAACCAGCGAAACAATGAGGAGAACTTATGTTGATCATCATGAAACCGAATGCCACACCCCAGCAGATCGAAAACGTGGTCCAAAAGATCAGGGAATCAGGTCTTGCCGCGCATCTGTCGCAGGGGATCGAGACCACCTTGATCGGCGCCATCGGTGAGACCCATGAGATGTCCACCGATCTCTTTGAAGTTCTGGATGGCGTGGATATGGTCAAGCGCATCACCCAGCCGTTCAAACTTGCCTCACGCCAGTTCCATCCGGAAAATTCCATCTTCCCGGTCGATGGGTTCAAGGTCGGCGGGGAGGACATCGTCCTCATCGCGGGACCGTGTTCAGTGGAGTCGAAAAGTCAAATATTGGAAACAGCCCAGGCTGTGAGAGAGGCGGGCGCGAACGCGCTGCGCGGCGGCGTCTTCAAGCCGCGCACATCCCCATACTCGTTCCAGGGACTCGGCGAGGAGGGTCTCGAATATCTCGCCGAGGCGCGTGAAGCAACCGGCATGCCCATCGTGGTTGAGATCATGTCCCAGATGCAGTTGGATGTCATGCTCAAGTATGTGGACGTTTTGCAGATCGGCGCGCGTAACATGCAGAACTTCAACCTTCTGCGCGCGCTCGGCGAAACGCGCAAGACCGTCCTGCTCAAACGCGGTCTCTCGGCGACCATCGAAGAGTTGCTCATGTCCGCCGAATATCTTCTGGCAGGTGGCAACAAGCAGGTCATCTTGTGCGAGCGCGGCATCCGCACATTTGAGACCACCACGCGCAACACAACTGACATCAACGCTGTTCCTGTCCTGAAAAATCTCACGCACCTGCCCGTGATCCTTGACCCGTCTCATTCGACAGGTCACGCCGATTACGTTGCCGCCATCGCGCGCGCCGGCATCGCGGCGGGTGCCGATGGTCTCATCATTGAAGTGCATCCCGATCCTGCCCATGCGGTCTCCGACGGCAAGCAATCCCTCAAACCCGAGCAATTTGCCGGATTGGTAAAACAGGTCAAAGCCATTGCCGAGGTGCTTGGGCGTCGCGTTGCTCCCATCCAAAAGCCGGTCATTGTGGGATGGTAAACATGCAGGCCGGCTTTTCCCTTAAGGATTCAACGATTGGAATTATTGGATTGGGACTCATGGGCGGTTCGCTTGCCATGAACCTTAAAGGGAAGTGCGCGCGCCTGATCGGATTCGATTCGCATCCTCCCACGCTCGAACTTGCTCTCGCTAAAAATATCGTTGACCAGGCTCGCCCTCACCCCCAACCCCTCTCCCAGGGGGAGAGGGAAGTCAACATCCTCATCCTCGCTACACCCGTTCCATCCATCATCGAAATAATTTACCAATTATCGCGGAGCATCCCTGTGGGACCGCGTACCATCTCCCATCCCTGCATCGTCATGGACCTCGGCTCCACCAAACGCGATATTGTTACAGCCATGTCAGCATTGCCCGAATACTTCGATCCCATTGGCGGACATCCCATCTGTGGCAGGGAAAGGCTCGGCCTGGAAAATGCGGATGCGGATTTATATCGAAATGCTCCGTTTGTCATCACACCGCTGGAGCGGACAACGCAAAGAGCAAGATCTGCCGCGCAGCAGATCCTTTCAATTATCGGCGCAAATCCCATCGAAATGAATCCTGAAGATCACGATCTTGTTTTGGCATCCACGAGTCATCTTCCCTATCTGCTTGCTTCCGCGCTTGTAAATTCAACCCCGCCGGAATCCAAATCATTGATCGGTCCCGGTTTCCGCTCCGCCGCGCGATTGGCTGACACGCCCGCCTCCATGATGATGGGCGTTCTCCAATCAAATCGAGATAATATTTTGAATTCGATCCGATCCTTTCAGAATTCGCTTGTCGAGATCGAATCTGCCTTGCAGAATGAAAATTATTCACAACTTGAAGGTATTCTGAAGCGATCGCGCGGTTCCTATCACGCGCTCATTGAAAACTGATCGTTTTCCTCTTCCATGTTAACCACATTGTCTTCTCTCAATATCAAACCGATCACTCATCCGCTCGACGCGACAGTCCGCGTCCCCGGTTCCAAGTCGTTGACCAACCGTGCCCTGCTCATCGCTGCGCTTGCCAATGGAACCACGCGGATTACAAATGCCCTGTTCTCGGACGACTCAAAATATTTTGCGAAAGCATTGCAAACCCTCGGCTTTGATGTTCAACTCAATGAAGCCCGCCGTGAAATGACCGTCACCGGTCTGGGCGGAAGGATTCCGGCAAAACGAGCCGAACTCTTCATCGGCAATGCAGGGACGGCAGCGCGCTTCTTGTCCGCCTTCCTCACGCTTGGACACGGTGTATATATTTTGGATGGCGAACCCCGCATGCGCCAACGTCCCATCGGCGACTTGGTGGAGGCGCTGGAACAATTGGGATGCGATATTCAACCGCTGGAGAAAGCAGAGAGCGGAAAGTCGGTTAGTCTGCCAATAAAGATCAATGCCTCTGGTTTGAAAGGTGGAAAGACAAAACTGGCGGGCGACATATCGAGTCAGTTTTTATCGGCATTATTGATGGTAGCGCCATATGCTGATTCGCCCATTGAAGTTGAGATCGTGACGGAATTAAACTCCAAACCTTACGTGGATATGACAATTGCAGTAATGCGCGACTTCGGTATTGACATAAAGCGGAGTGGCTACGAATCTTTCACTGTCCCACTTTCCACTTTTCACTTGCCAGGTACAAATTACCCAATTGAAAGTGACGCCTCCGCCGCCTCATACTTCTTTGCCGCGCCTGCCATCTGCGGCGGGACCGTAAGAGTCGAAAACATTTCCCGCAATTCAAAACAGGGTGATATTGCTTTTCTCGATGTACTTCAACAAATGGGGTGTACTGTTGAAGAAACAGACAATTCCATACAAGTCACAGGTGCAAATAAACTTAAAGGCATTGACGTGGACATGCGCGACATCTCTGACACTGCCCAAACCCTCGCCGCCATCGCCCCATTCGCATCCTCGCCAACGAGAATCCGCGGCATTGCTTCCGCCCGCCTCAAGGAGACCGACCGCATCCACGCAACCTGCACCGAACTGACGCGGCTCGGCATCCAAGTGGAGGAACACGAAGACGGCATGACCATTTATTCGTGCCAGACATTCCAGCCTGCAATCATCCGAACCTACAACGACCACCGCATGGCGATGGCATTCTCCCTCATTGGACTGCGCGTCGAAGGTGTCAGCATCGAAAACCCCTCGTGTGTCACCAAAACCTTTCCCAATTATTTTGAAGTGTTGGAAACTCTGCGTTAAGTCTTTCCTCTTTCATCTTTCCTCGCCCATGCCACTTTCCTCTTTCCACTCCTCGATAGACTCAGAGCATCGCATACAACTCGGTCTCATCGGTTATCCTCTCGACCATTCCCTCTCACCGCGAATCCATACCGCGGCTCTGAAAGCCTGCGGATTGAGGGGCGATTATTCCCTGTTCCCCATTCACCCCGACGACCGGCAGGGATTAAAAGATGTCCTCGCCCGCCTCCGTTCCGGCGACCTCCATGGACTCAACGTCACCATTCCACACAAACAAACCGTGATCGGATTCCTCGATGAACTCACGCCCACCTCCAAAGCCATTGGCGCGGTCAACACGATCTATTTGCGCGGCAATCAACTCATCGGCGACAACACCGACGCCTCTGGATTCCTCATTGACTTGAAAAAAATCCTTGCCGAGGATCAATCGAAAATCGTAAATCGCAAACCTGTGCTGAGCAAGGTCGAAGCATCAGCAATCGTATTGGGTGCAGGCGGATCGGCGCGCGCAGTGGTTTATGCATTGCTCAGCGAAGGCTGGAAGGTGACAATAGCATCCCGCCAAATCGAACAAGCCGGACAACTCGCCCAGTCTTTCCCCAATGACCATTTACAGATTGCCAACCTTCAAACCTTCCAACTTTCAAGCTTCAACCTTATCGTCAACACCACTCCCCTCGGCATGACGCCCAACATCGATGCATCCCCTCTTCCCGAAGGGACGACTCTCGCACAAGGTACAATCGTCTACGACCTTGTCTACAACCCTCGAGAAACCAAACTTGTCCGTGATGCCAAAGCGCAGGGATGTCACGCCACCACAGGACTCGGCATGCTCATCGAACAAGCCGCACTGTCCTTCGAACTTTGGACAGGTCATAATCCACCCAGAGACATTCTGTACGCCTCGGTGGTTGAGTAGGGCGAGCGCTCTTCCCGTCCGTATCGAGGCCACATATTATTGGAGAACTCATGCTTAGATTCCTCACCGCAGGCGAATCCCACGGACCGTCCCTGACAGCCATCCTCGATGGGATGCCCGCCGGTCTTCCCCTCTCCGCCTCCATCATTGACCTTGAGCTTGCCCGCCGTCAAAAAGGCTATGGTTCCGGCGGACGCATGAAGATCGAGAGCGACAAGGTGAAAATCCTTGGCGGGGTGATGGCGGGTGAAACAACCGGCGCGCCCATTGCCATGCTCGTCGTAAATGCCGATCACGTTAAGTGGAAAGGGAATGCCATTGATCCAATGACCGCTCCGCGCCCAGGTCACGCGGATTTAACCGGTGCAGTGAAATTTGGTTACCGGGATTTACGCCCCGCGTTGGAGCGCGCTTCTGCACGGGAGACAACCATGCGCGTCGCGGTGGGGGCCGTGTGCAAACATTTTCTCTCACAGTTCGGAATGATCGTTGGCGGGTATGTCGCCTCCATCGGCGAAGTATCCGCCGACCTCGCTGACATGCCCTACGTGGAGCGCTTCCAGCGTGGGGAAGAGTCGGAGGTCCGCTGCCCAGACCCGAGGTCTGCGCAAAAGATGCGGGAGGAGATCGAAAAAACCATCCACGGCAAAAATACATTGGGCGGCGTACTTGAAATCGTCGTGCTCAACATCCCAGTTGGACTGGGCAGTTTCACGCAATGGGATAAGCGCCTCGAAGCGAGACTTGCAATGGCGGTCATGTCTGTGCAGGCGATCAAAGGCGTGGAGGTGGGCGATGCGTTCGAGAATGCAAAACGGTTGGGAACGCAAGCACACGATCCGATCAACCTGCAACCTTCGACCTTAGACCTTCAACGTTCTACCAACCGCGCCGGCGGCACCGAAGGCGGGATCTCCAACGGACAGCCCATCGTCATCCGCGCCGCGATGAAACCGATCGCGACGACTCTGACACCGCAGCAAACCGTTGACCTTGCCAAAGGAGAGGATTCACCGACCAGATATGAACGTTCCGATTTTTGTCCCGT
>DIDP01000085.1:0-677 GCA_002418205.1 Anaerolineales bacterium UBA5797
CCCCGGCCACCGCGGTCACCGCCGCGCCCGCCCCCCGGGCGTCCGCCGCCGGGTTTGCGTTGGTCCTTCTCGCGCGCCTCCTCGGCGGTCCAGCCTTCGAGCACTGCCTGGCGTGAAAGACGGATCTTGCCTTGTGGATCGATGTCGGTCACCATTACGGTGATCTCATCGCCCAGGCTCACGACCGATTCAACCTTCTCCACGCGTTCACTGTCGAGCTGTGAAATGTGGACAAGTCCATCCACACCGGGCAGGATCTCGACGAAGGCGCCGAAATCTGCGATGCGCACGACCTTGCCGGTGTAGATGTTTCCAACCACTGCGTTCTCGCCCAGCGACTCGATGCGCTCCTGTGCGATCTTCGCACCTGCTCCATCGGTGGAGGCGATGTACACAGTGCCGTCTTCCTCGATGTCGATCTTTGTGCCGGTCTCCTCCTGCAGGGCGCGAATGTTCTTCCCACCGGGTCCGATCAACGCGCCGATCTTGTCGACCGGGATCTTTACGGTAATGATGCGCGGCGCGTGATCCTTGATCTGTGGGCGTGGTTCCGGCAGCACCTCGAGCATCTTCTCCATGATGTGCATGCGGGCGGTCTTTGCCTGTTCGAGCGCTTCCTTCATCATCTGTGCGCTCAAGCCGCTGATCTTGATATCCATTTGCAGGGCGGTGATGCC
>DIDP01000085.1:707-86116 GCA_002418205.1 Anaerolineales bacterium UBA5797
TCCATGTCGCCGAGATGGTCCTCGGTGCCCTGAATGTCGGTCAGGATCTTATAACGGCCACTGTCATCTGTGATGAGGCCCATTGCCACACCGGAGACGGGGGCTTTGATCGGGACACCTGCATCCATCAGCGCCAGTGTCGAACCGCAGACCGATCCCATGGACGTGGAGCCATTGGAGGACAATGCCTCGGACACAACACGAATCGCATACGGGAAGGATTCCTCGCTCGGGATGACAGGTTCCAGTGCGCGCTCTGCCAGCGCCCCATGCCCGACCTCGCGCCTGCTCTGGCCTCGAAGAGGCTTGGTCTCGCCTGTGCTGAACGGCGGGAAGTTGTAGTGATGCATGTAGCGCTTGGTGTCATTGGGGGACAGGTTGTCCAGTTCCTGTGCCTCGCCCAACGTGCCGAGTGTGGCAAAGGACAGGATCTGCGTCTCGCCGCGGGTGAACAGACCGGTGCCGTGCGCGCGTGGCGACACGTTCACCTCGCACCAGATCGGGCGGACCTCGGTCGGCGTGCGCCCGTCGGGACGTTTGCCCATGCTCAGGATGCGCTCGCGCACCACCGCCTGCTCCGCCAGTTCGAACGCCTCGCGAAACATGTTGACCGGCATGTAATCGGCGGCATTGCTGCCTTCGGGAACAACGGTCAATTCCGCTTCGGCTTGTTCCTTGATGGTCGTCATGCCGGTGTAGAACTCCACCTTGGAGAGCGGTTTGTCGAGCAATTCGTTCATCGGTCCGCTGACGCGGTCGAAGACCTTCTTCCTCGTCTCCTCGCTCGGCAGGAACAATTCCACTTCGCGCTTCGGTTTGCCGACCTCTTGTGCCATTTGCAGTTGCAGGTCGATCAGCGGCTGGAGGGATTTGTGCCCCAGTTCGAGGGCCTCCACCATCACATCGTCAGGGATTTCGTCCGCGCCGCATTCGACCATGAGAATGGCGTTTTTGGAGCCGGCAATCCTCAGGTCCAGGTCGGAGGCGTCCATCTGGGCGAAGGACGGGTTGATGACAAATTCACCGTCCACGCGCCCGACGCGTACCGCGGCGATCGGTCCGTTCCACGGGATGTCCGAGATCATCAGCGCGGCGGATGCGGCGTTGATGGCGAGGATGTCGAGCGGGTTGACGCCGTCCGAGGAATGCGAGTAAACGATAACCTGCACCTCGTTGCGCATGCCGTCCTGGAACAATGGGCGGATGGGGCGGTCGGTCAGGCGGGCGGTCAGAATCGCCTCGGTGTGCGCCCGGCCCTCCCGTCGGAAGAACGAGCCGGGGATCTTACCGCCGGCATACAGCCTTTCCTCATAGTCCACGCTGAGCGGGAAGAAGTCGATGCCTTCGCGCACACCGCCCAGGGTGGCGGTGGCGAAAACGATGTTCTCGCTCGTGCCGAAGGTCACCGCGCCGCCCGCCTGCCCGGCCAGTTTGCCGGTCTCGAAGGTCAGAGTCTGCCCTCCGACGGTGGTTGAATATTTCTTTGATTCGGGTTTCATTTTGTCTCCTATGACTGCCTACGAAGATCTCTTACCGCGCAATGTTTAAAGAGCGCGAAGACTCGTTAAAGAATCCTTGCGTTCTTCGTGATCTTTGCGGTTGATTTTTTCTGGTCAACGTAAGCCTTAATTGTGTTCCGCCTGGTGTCAGGGACTGAAAAGCAGGGATGACGCCTGGCGTCATTCGCGCTGTTCAATTCCTGACTCGCGGATCGATAAATTGTAGGGGCACGACATGTCGTGCCCCTACGGGTTGCCGTTCCTATTTGTGGCGCAGTTTCAAGCTCTCGGTGACTGCCAGATAACGCTGGTAATCAGACTTGCGGAGGTACGCCAGCATACGGCGTCGCTGTCCGACAAGTTTGAGCAATCCACGCCGGCAGGATTCATCCTTCTTGTTTGCCCGCAGGTGATCGGTCAACTGCTGGATGCGGCCCGTCAGGATGGCGATTTGCACTTCCGGTGAGCCGGTATCCGACTCATGACGGTGGTAATCCGTAATGAGTTTGGTTTTGACTTCTTTTTGTAAAGGCATGACGTTTGCTTTCCTTTCTTTAGATTATGCAGGTCTCCATGCGAGAAGTCCGCCGAGGCGAACCGCTTGCAGGACCAGTCACGGGCAAAAATTATACCAGAAATTAGACTTATTTCCCTGCGGCGGGAACGCCCGAACGCCCTCGCCGATGCCCATATTTCCTACCGGTTTCTCATGCCTTCGTGTCGTCATGATGAGACAAGTCATTGGAGATTTGTGCCGCGTGGACCTCAAAATGTCCGCTCACGTACCGATACAGACGCTCGATGCTTACCTCTCCTGCAAGTTCGGATACGAAGGAGTTGGGATAGACGATCGACCTGGCGAAATCCTCCTCCCGCATCTGCTTCAAACCGGACAGGATGCCTGTGTGCCCGGTTTCATAAGCCTTGCGCAAACCCCGACGCGTTACGCGTTTCCCCCGGCGCGCAAAACGCGCATTGACCCAATTGAACATGCCGGATGTCAGATCGTTCATCGCCAGTTGGAACAACCCGCGTGCATGAAGCAACATCCAGATCTCGAATCGCAGGGCGACCGGTCCCAGGGTGATGTGATACAACACATCGCCGACCGTCCAGGCGGGGTTTGTGCTTGGATGAGCATATAAGGCCTCGGGAACGGAATCAAGCAGGTGATGAAAGTCCCGACGCGTGTTTTCCAGTTCCAGAGCCAGTTCATCCTTGAGGTTCATTTACACTTCCACCTGGATCGCGCTGCCCGATTCATAGCGTTTCAGCCCCAGCCTGAAAACCGTCACTGCCAGACCCAGGAAGATGGTCGCCCCCAGCAGGAGTTCCGCCAGAGTCTGCCAGGTGAAGCGGGTGATGAACTCCGCAGGGACCGCGCCGACCAACGCAGCGGGGATGATGGTGAACAGGATCAACTTGGCGTAATTGTCGAAGAGTGTGATCGGGTAGATGCCGAATGTAAGAATTGCATTGAGCGCCAGCGCGCTGAAGTTGCTCATCATGCCGAACCAGAACGCGAGACTCTGCATCAGGATCAGGAATGCCGCGAAAACGGCAGCCGCCAACAGCGTGGCAAGGACGAAGCGCAGTAATCCATCCCACGTGAATTGACCGGAGATGGCGTAGCTCACAAAGCCATAGGTGAAGTCTCCCATCCCGCTGGCGATCATGCGACTCGAAACCGTGTGCAGTAAAACCGGCCGCGGCAGGGACAGGTAGTAATCGAGGCGTCCCCTGGCGATGATGTCGCTGAGGTTGAACGCGTTGCCGAACAGCAGGCTGACCAGACCGAAAGAACTGGCAAGCACCCCATAGGTGATGTACATGTCCTGAATGCCCCAGCCACGCACATCCTTAAAGCGGTCGAAGAAAATGATCCAGATCACGAAGTACATGAAATCGTTTGCCATCATGCCGATGGCCTGGGTCAGGAACGAGACGCGGTATTCCATCACCGAGAGCAGGTTGGTCTTCCAGATGGCGAGCAGGAATTTGAGTTCCTTGAACATGCTCAGCCTCCGTTCACCGTTAATTGCGCGATGCCGCGCCGGTATGCCAGCGTGAGCAGTACGCCGAGCACGGCGATCCAGACGATCTGGTATGCCATCACGTTGACGAAGATCTCAAGGCTGGGTGTGACGAATAAACGCGCCGGTCCATAGATCATGCTGGAGAAGGGCAGAGACTTTGCGATGGACTGGATCCATTGCGGATAAAAATCGAGCGGGATCAGCAATCCGCCCAGGAGGAAGGCGAACTTCTGATAGATCCACATGAACGCGGAGACGTCTTCGAATGTGAAGGCGGAGAGACCGATCATTGCCATTACGCAGAAGTGGAGCGTCCACGCGCCGAGGATGGCGGGCAGGGCGACGATGAGTCCTGCCGGCTGGTTTGGCGCGCCGACCAGCCACCAGACGACGATGCCGCCGAACAGGGCATTCATAAGGGTGCGGAAGATCGTTTCGCCCATGGTGGTGCTGAACTGATACAGCATGAAGTCGTAGGGCTTGTTGAGGATATAGGCGATCGAGCCGTCCTTGACGTTCTCCGAGATCGTGCGCGCAAGCGGAGGGCGTCCCAGCTCGATGGTCTCTGCCAGCATGAGATACCAGAGCGTATCACGCAGGGTCAAGCCGCCGATCACCTCGGTACCTGATGCGGCGAAGGTGATCTTCCAGAGTTGATAGAAGACCCACATGAACGGTACGATCATCAGGCTGCGTCCGATCAATTCACCTGGATATGCGAGGCTGTTGATGAGCGTGATCTGAAAGATCGACCAGTATTTACGAATGGAATTCATGGTTAGATTGTTGATCACGAAGATTGGTTTTCGTTGAAAATAAACCTGAAAACACCGTACTCACGGGCAACGATCTTGTGGGCCTCCTGCTTCAACAATTGATCGTCAAACTTCTGAAACATTTTCTCCCGAGGCGTGCCCTTGAATTCATCTTTGATTCTGCCACTGGTTATCACGGAAATCTTGTCTTTTTTCACGCTATAAAGCCTGTCGAATTCCGATAGATATGTAGTTGTGTGGATGTCGTCTCCATAAACAAAGGAACGGATGACGTTCAGGTTTCCCTTGTGCAATCCGATGGAAAGACCCATTCTGTATCGCTCGATTATCCCTTCCCAGTTCCTGCCAAGCAACTCAATGGCCTCCAATGTGCGTTCACCTTCTGTGAACGTGAAAAAATATTGGTCGCCAACCACCTGGCGGACTGTGCCGCCGTATTTTTCGCATACATCATTGATCAGGTCGTCACATTCGAGGAGGAAGTTTTCGATCAACTCGATATTGTTCGATTTCACGAAGCGCGTGAACCCCCTTGTGTCGGTAAATACAATATATTGATCGGTTAGCACGCGAGTTCTTTGTTTTTGCTCCACTCTGTGGACTTTTTCAGGTTCCCGGAATCCTTTGAAATTGAATTCATTCACAAATGATGTCTGAACTTCTGCCTTGTTTAACACCAGCCACGCCGCGTGCGACAGATAAATCTCATCTGGTGGCGTGACCTTTTCGATCCGGGCGGTGAGACTCATGACTGTACCGATCGTATCCTTCTCTTGCTGGAGGATGTCGCCAACTGTAATCACGGCGCGGATGGCCAGCCTTTGTTTTTCTCCTTTGCCTGCCTGTATGACTCGCAGAGATTGATGCATTTCAATGGCGGCGAGGACCGCGACCGTCACGCTGGGAAATTCGATCCAATAGGCATCACCTTCCTGGTCGAATATTGAACCATGATGGCTGACGACAATATCAAGGATGAATTGCTTGTGCTGCCTTCTTTGCAATCCCATCTCAGATCGTGTCAACTCTGCCAGGCGCGGCGTGGAGTCGACGATATCCGTTTTCAATATGACGGTCGTGCGGTAGTTTGCCATACAGCCTCTCTAATCCGGCCAACTAATATGGGGCGAGGGTGTTTACGGCTTCCATGATCAGGCCATGAATTTCTTCTTTTTCCGTAGTTCCGTTCGCAGGCAGAGATGTTACCAAAATGCTCCTCAAAAAATTACGGACGTTGTGAAACGACCTTGCCTGCTCTTCGTCAATATAAGCGCCCTTCCAAGATTCTTCAGGATCAGTAAAGGACTTGAGCCAGGATTCCAGAAACTCCATCGAAAGCGTATCTCTTTGCAGGACCGCCATTACCGCATTGGCAAGTCGTTCATCTTCACCGTGGATGTAAACCCAGTCTGTCGAGCGGATCAGTTTGTCCGCGATACCTCGTAGGATCTTTTCGTGATCCTCTTTGCCGGTAAAGCGATTCTTTCCGAGCACCAGCATCAGGTCTGCGGTGTGGGCGAGGGCGTGCGCCCAGCCCTTGATCGGGACATGACCGCGCGGGTCTTTCTCCGCTTCGAGGTACCACAGTCCCTTTTCGAGAATGGATTGGATCTGTTCTTCATCGAGCAAAGGCTTCTTGTTGTCGTTATGAATGATCTCTGCCAGGAACAGGATCGAGAAGGTGCGCAGAAAGACCGAATCCGATTCTGTTTCACCGATGCCATATTCCAGATTCGACAATAGTTTACCCACATGAGATCGAAGGTCATCCGCAGAATACATCCCGCGCTTTAACCAATTGGCATAGACGATGTAGGCAATGTCATCGCGTAGCTCGGGGTCGGTACTTCCCAGATAACCAAACAGGGTTTCGGTCAATTCTTCGAGCAAATGATCCTCGGGGATTTTGTAATCGTTCTTTGCGATGGAACTCCAGAATTCCTTATCGAGCGATGAAAAGCCAGTCGGTGATTTCATTTGTCTTCAACTCCGTCCGTCTTTCACCACCTCGAACTTGCGCATTTTCCACATGTTGATCCCGCCCTCCACCTGGATCACATTGTGATAGCCGCGCCGCTTCAACACCGAGATCGCAGACATCGAACGATTGCCGCTCGCACATTGGACCGCCAGCGGTTTGTCGTGCGGGAACGGCAGTTCGTCCCACGCCATGCGTCCACCTTCGAAATGGATCGCATTTGGGATATGCCCTTCATCCCACTCCGATTTCATCCTCACATCGATCAGCATGACCTCCTCCAACCGTTCACGCAACTCTTTGGAACTCATGCTTTGTATGGTTGCAACAGGATAGTCACGCGCCCAGGCATCGATCCCGCCTTCGAGGTAGCCGGCGATGTCATCATAGCCGATGCGGATGAGTTGCCGCGTCGCCTCGGACCTTTGGGCTGCATCCTCCGCAGCGAGCAGGATCCGGCTCCCAAACGGGATCAGCCAACCCGTCCATGTGACGAGCGGCGCGTCCACGCGGATGCCGTACGAGTTGGGGATGTGTCCCGCGCCGAACGCCTTGTTATCGCGCACATCCAGCACGACCGCGCCCGGGTCAGCATCCAGCATGGCTTTGACTTCACCGGCCGATAACGGCTTGAGGATCGGAACACCACCCAAAACCTTCGCGCCTTTTTGATTGATGCCGCGCATGTATTTGTAATAGGTTGGATACGATGGCAGACCGGTCAGCGCGCGTTTGACGAACTCCTCTTCTGTCTGTGGCTGTGCCAGCGCGTTGGTTTTGCGTTCTCTGCCAATCGTGGTGGTTCGGTCTGGCGAGGACGGCGCGACGCAGAATGATCCCGCACCGTGTGTGGGAAAGACCTCCAGTTCATCAGGAAACTTCAGCAGTTTGTCGTGAATGGTGTGATAGAGGTGACGCGCCAAAGGCTGTGTGAGTTCATGCGAAAGGAGATCCGTGCGCGCTGCGCCGCCGACGATCAACGCGCCGCCACTGAAGAGCGCCGATGGCGTTTTACCGTCCGCTTCGGTGATGAGGAACGAGATATGTTCGGGTGTGTGCCCGGGCGTCGTCATCACGCGGACCTGGAACGCGCCGAGGTCGATGACCGAATCTTCCGTCAGCGGCAGATGCTCGAAGGCGACATTTGCCTCCGCGCTCGCGCCGATGACCGCGCCGGCCTGGTGCGCGATCTCGCGGTTGCCGGAGACAAAGTCCGCGTGCAGATGGGTATCGAGGACATGCGTCAGCGTAAGACCAGGTTCGGAAGCGGCATGCAGGTAGCGGTCCACGTCGCGAAGCGGATCGATCAATATCCCCTTTTTCGTAGCATGTGATCCGATCAGGTAGGCGGAATTGCCAAGTCCCGTGTCTACAAAAGACTGGATAAAAAAATGTTCCATGGACGGATTATACATCCCTCGAATGGGATGTTGTACAATTATCCCCAGGAGGCTGCATGGAGCAAAGATTTATTCCCCTGCTTTTGGTTGTGTTTCTCGCGTTTTTGGTGCCGATCTTGTTGGCGCGTTTTCGCCGCATCCCGGTGGTGGTGGGTGAGATCGTGGCAGGAATTTTGATCGGACCGTCCGTTTTGGGGCTGGTACATGCGGAGGAGCCGACGCTCGAACTCCTTGCCGAGATCGGGTTCGCGTTTCTGATGTTCCTTTCCGGTCTGGAGATCGATTTTTCGATATTGTTTGCCGCTTCGAGACCCGGGCAGGATAAAAAGAAAAGCCCGATCCTGCTTGCGGGTCTATCGTTCCTGGTCACGGTCATCCTTGCGGCGGGGATCGGTTTTTGGTTGACAGGCGCGGGCTTTGTAAGGGATCCGTGGATGATGACGTTGATCCTTTCGACGACCTCGCTTGGGATCGTCGTGCCTGTGTTAAAGGAAAAGAAGATATCCTCGAGCGGATTGGGGCAGACGATATTGCTCTCGGCGCTGTTGGCGGATTTTCTGACGATGTTCCTCATCACAGTGTACATCGCCATCCGTTCGACCGGCTTGAGCCTGAACATTTTGCTGATCGGGATTCTGTTCGTCCCGGTGGTGTTGTTGTACCAGCTTGGGCAACAGCAACTTCGCCGACCCATTGTCCGCAGGCTGATGGAGGAACTGGCGGATGCCACCTCGCAGATCAAGGTGCGCGGCGCGTTCGCGCTGATGATCGCGTTCGTTGTGCTGGCTGAATTGATCGGCGCGGAACTGATCCTGGGCGCGTTCCTGGGCGGGGTGCTGGCTTCACTGATCAGTGAACCGAACGACGAGAAGATCCGCTATAAACTGGATGCGATCGGTTTTGGTTTCTTCGTTCCGCTGTTCTTTGTTTATGTGGGAGTGCGGTTCGACCTTCAGGCATTTCTGACCAATCCTGATGCCTGGGTGCTGTTGCCGATCCTGCTGGTTGCGGCGTTTGCGATCAAGATTCTTTCCACGTTTGTTTTTCGGTTTGCGTATTCGTGGAGGGAGACGCTTTCAAGTGGAATGCTGCTCTCTGCCAGGCTTTCGCTCATCATTGCCGCGTCGGCGATCGGCGTCCGTTTCGGGGCGATCACAGAGTCCACCAACGCGGCGATCATCCTCATCGCGGCGTTGACCGCCACATTTGCTCCGCTCGGATTCAATACCTTGATGTCTGTGACCGATGAAAAGAAGCGGCGGGCGAAATTGATCTACGGTGGGAGCGATCTCGCCCTCCAGGTTGGCAAGGAATTGCGTGCGCATGGGGACGATGTCCTGTTCCTTGAGAAGGATTCTGAGGCGGCAAACCGGATCAGGGAACAGGGATTCGATGTGGTGCTGAATGGCGGGAGTCAATCGTCCATGCTGGGATCAGTTTCGGATGTCCGCGTGGATGCGTTCCTGGCGTTGAGTTCGAGCGATGATGAGAATCTGGATGCATGCCGGGTCGCGCGCGGGAACGACATTGGACATGTCCTTGCGTTCGTTACGGAGCCGATCCGCATTCCCGATTTCCGCGGTTTGGGCGTGCAGACTTTGACGCCCTCCATGCACCGGAGTTCACTGCTGGCGTTGATGGCGCGCAATTCGGCGATATTTTCGCTGATGACATCGACGGACGATCAACGCGACCTGCGCGAGTTTATCTTGTATAACTCCGGTCTGTATGGAAAGCGCCTGATGGATATAAAGTTCCCGGCCGGGGCGCTTGTGCTGGCGATCCGCCGGAACGACGAGTTGATCGTCCCGCACGGAACAACGAAGCTTGCTGCCGGTGATCACCTCACCGTGCTTGGCAACCTTGAAACATTGACCGAGATGGAAGACTGGCTGGAAGGCTGGTAGAAAAAATCTCCGGGCTGCCCGGAGATTTTTTCTATAACAACGTCCCCCGCAGGATGATCGCCGCCACCGTAAAATAAATGACCAGCCCCGAAACATCCACGAGCGTTGCCACGAATGGGGCGGAGGAGGTCGCGGGGTCGAGGCCAGCCTTGCGCAAAAAAAACGGCAGCATCGAACCTGACAGCGATCCCCACAGCACAATGCCGACCAGGGACAAACCGACGGTGACAGCCAGCAGGAACCAATGCTCGCCATAGGTGTGGAACAGGTTCGCCCATAGCGTGATGCGGATAAATCCGATCGTGCCCAATATCGCGCCCAGCAACAACCCCGAGAGAATTTCGCGGCGCATTACGCGCCACCAGTCTTTCAATGTCACTTCGCCCAGCGCCATGGCGCGGATGATCAATGTGGAGGCTTGCGAGCCGGAGTTGCCTCCACTTGAGATCACCAACGGGACAAAGATGGAAAGCACGACCGCCCTGGCAATTTCCTCTTCGAACCTTCCCATCGCGGTGGCGGTCAGCATCTCGCTCAGGAACAAAACCACCAGCCATGTGGCGCGTTTGCGAACCATTTTGGGAATGGCGATTTCCATGTAGGGTTCATCGAGCGCTTCGGAACCGCCCAATTTCTGGATGTCTTCCGTGGCTTCCTCCTCCGCCACATCCAGGATGTCGTCCACGGTGACGATGCCGATCAACGCGCCCTGGCTGTCGGTGACGGGCAGGGCTGGCAGGTCTGCATCTTTGATTTCCTCCACCGCCACTTCGCGGTCATCCGACGCCTTTAACGCGACGAAGCGGTCGTCCATCAGATCGGAGATTGGTGTTTCGGGAGATGCAAGCAGGAGATGGCGGATCCGCAGGTCGTCCACGAGACGACCGTTCTCGTCGATCACGTAGATCATGCTCATGGTCTCGCTGTCCATGCCATAGCGGCGGATATGATCGAGGGCGTGGGCAACCGTCCAGTGGCGTTTGATGCGCACGAAGTGGGGGGTCATCAGGCGTCCGACGCTGTTTTCCGGGTACCCCAAAAATTGCGATGCCAGTTGTCGTTCCTGCGGCGAAAGCAGGTTGAGCAGTTGCTGTGTGACCTGCGCGGGGAGTTCCTCCAAAAATTCCGTGCGGTCGTCGTCCGACATGGCGTTCAGGATGTTGACCACTTCCTCGTGCGCCAATGCCTTCAATAGTTCCTGTTGACGTTCGCTGGAGAGATAGGAAAAGATCTGCGCGGCTTGACCGCGCGGCAGCAGACGGAAAACCACCGCCTCCTTCTCGACCGATAGTGGCTCCATCAATTCAGCCAGATCGCCTGCAGGCCAGTTCCGTATCTCCTCCCGCAGCGACGCAAAGTCGCGCGCTTCGATGTAGGTTTCGAGATCAAAGGTTGTCATTTCTGCGTTCATGAATGCACCTCCGTGTAAAAAATAAAAACCACCTTGGAATGTTCTCCGAAGGTGGCGAAGGTACAGAATGACAAACCGCTTGGTTCAGACAGCGCGGATCAACAAGCGACGCGCGCACGGGCAGCCTGGCGGACTCTGTATGGATCGCATCCCGGAGACGTTAAGGCGAATCAACGATGGGCGCAGTAAGGGCACATCAGCGTCCAAGGCGGTCGCTTCCTTTCTGTGTATGGGATTGTGGCATGTGTTCATAACGAAAGGGGTTATACTCCCGCGCCTCGAAATGCGTCAAGGGAGGAAAATTTCGATCCGGTAATGATGATTGCGGCTTGAAGATTCTACTTTTTCAAGGCGATTGCCCTGAACGGGAACGCGAAGAGAAGATAGACCGCCCCGCCGACCCACCCGCCGAGGGTGAAATCCTCAGGGAAGTACATCCCGAAAACCGTGCCCAGCGCGACAAGCAGGACGGAAAGGATGCTGAATTGCCACATCCCGTACAGGAAGATGAACGGCAGGTAATGTGCGCCGATCACAACAAGGAAAGCGGGATAGAACCAATTGCTGTTGTGGATGAAGGCTCCCGCGATCAATGGGTATGTTGCGGGGATGGTGAAGGCGATCAGCATGGCAAGAGTCCCAAAGGGATTTTCCTTGCTGAGTGTTGCATTACGCCCCATGCTTTTTAGGAATACTTGTGATAATGGAAAAATAAAAGTGCCTCCCAAAACAAGTGCCCAAACTGCAAGCCCTTTGGAGACCCGCGTGCCTAGCGCCGCGGAGACGAACCAGATGATACTTGTCACGATCAAGCCCGAAAACGCGCCGAGGTAAACGGTCCGGACTTCCTTTTGTGCATCAATGATCTTCATGTTTTCCTCCGTGTTCTAAGGTCTGTTGAGCGTTTTTCCAAGTATAGCATCCAATTCGGCATCCAATTCGGCATCCAATTCAATGGATTAATGTAAAAAAACACCTCCAAAGCCGGAGGTGCTTTATGCCTGTCGGAGTTCATGAAAGGATCAATACTCCGATGCCGATCGCCAGCATGCTGATGGATGCAATCCACAGCCAAGTAATGATGCGCGGTGCACGATCTGGATATCTTCGTTTGATCAGATGGATGATGTGCATGTTTTTCTCCTTTTTGTGTTCGATGTGCCATCAATGTAACACGAAAGGAATGTCTGCACGATATACAAAGGTATATGAAAAGTATGTTTAAGGTGCTATAACAATTCGAGTTCACGTGCGCGTGCGATGGCTTCTGTCCTGCGACGGACGCCCAACTTTCTGTACAACCTGGATGTATACATCTTTATTGTGTTAGGCGAAAGCGAAAGATTAAGCGCGATCTCCTTGTTAGAGCGACCCAGCGCAATTTGTTGCAGCAACTCTTGTTCTTGGGGTGTAAGATGCTCGATGAGTTCTTTGGTTTTATTTTCCCTGCTTTCATTTTTTTGACTGATGGGACGGGTTTGTTTACCTCCCAGCAAGATCCTGGATTGAGGGGCGTAAAAAACCCTGTAATACTCCCTGTTCTTGAATTGAAAGTAGATTTGCCTGTCGACTGAAAATCGATTGTCGGCAATGCGGACTATGAAATGCGGTATCTGAACCAGGCCAATATTCCCAACCGTCTCGCATTGGACTTGCCCTTCAACCCTGGCAACTGCTCCCGCCAGAATATCCTGATGTGTCTTTCTCCATCTGGCAGGATTGTCACGCAGGATCCAAAGCCAGATAAGCCCGACAGGGATTGCAAAGATCAGTTCTCCATGGCTGGCAAAGTCTGGTCGCGTGGATTTGATGACAAGTATTGTAATGAGCGCCATTGACAAAAGAAAAAGTGTCAATGTTCCAATCCCCAAAAGAAACAGTTTCTTCCTTAAAAAACGCACTTGTGCCAGACTGAGACGTTTTTCCAGATTTTTTGCAAGGTCGTCGGGCGTTAAGTGGACAATGTCTAAGATTTCTTCTCCATCCTGCATAGAGTCCTCTGGTCTTTTAGTATAGCACATCGATTTTCTCATCGTATTCGCTGTATAATAATGTCAGACAACGAAACGGAGTTTTAGATGAGTTCCAACCACAACCGAAATCCCGGGGTGCCCCTTGACCTTGATTGGGTGATGGGCGCCCACGTAAATAAAAGCGCAGTGGAACGGCGCGTAGCCACTTTGCCTCTGCGTCGAACCGTAAAAAAGGAATGGCAGGCAGCCTGGTTGTTGCGTGCTGTCACCTGTATCGACCTGACCACACTCGCAGGCGATGACACGCCCGGGCGTGTAAAACGCCTGTGCGCCAAAGCCAGACAACCGATCCGCCCCGATATGCTGGAGAGACTCGGCGTGGATGGGGAGCGGATCACCGTTGGCGCGGTGTGTGTTTACCCCAACCGTGTCGCCGACGCGGTCCATGCGCTTCAAGGCTCGGACATTCCAGTTGCCTCCGTTGCGACAGGTTTCCCTGCCGGACAGACTCCTCTGCCACAAAGAATCCAGGAGATCGAGCAAGCCGTGGAAGCTGGCGCACGCGAAATTGACGTGGTCATTGCCCGCAACTATGTGTTGACTGGTGACTGGCAAGCTATGTACGATGAATTGCAGCAATTCCGCAATGCCTGCGGGGAAGCGCACATGAAGACCATTCTGGCGACGGGCGACCTGGGAACACTGAAGCAGGTCTATCAAGCCAGCCTTGTGGCAATGATGGCGGGCTCGGACTTTATCAAGACTTCGACAGGTAAGGAATCGGTCAACGCGACGCTGGAAGTGAGTCTCGTGATGACGCGCGCCATCCGCGAATATCTCGAACGCTACGGCTACAAGATCGGATTCAAACCCGCAGGCGGAATCAGCTCCGCAAAGCAGGCGATGGCATGGCAGTCATTGATGAAGGAAGAACTCGGCGATGACTGGCTGAAGAATGACCTGTTCCGCTTTGGTGCAAGCAGTTTGCTGACCGACCTCGAGCGGCAGTTGTATCACTATATTACAGGTCACTACGCGGCGAAGCATCACATGCCGATGGGATAATGGCTTTTCACCACGAAGGACACAAAGTGTCACCAAGGAAAACCTTTATTATTTTCCTTCGTGTACCTTCGTGACCCTTTGTGGTGGAGAATCGGAGTAACTATGAGCACATTACTTGAAATCTTCAAAACCATGGAGTACGGACCTGCTCCTGAATCCCCCGACGCTGTCAAGGCGTGGTTGGATGAACACGGGCGCAAGTTCGGCTTGTTCATCAACAACGAGTGGGTGACACCGAAGGGCGCGAAGTATTATCCTTCGTATGACCCGTCTAGTGGGGAGTTGTTGGGAGAGACGGTGCAGGCTGGGAAGAAGGAAGTCGATGCGGCGGTTGCGGCGGCACGCGAGGCGTTTGGCACGTGGAGCAAGACTCCAGGTGTTGTCCGTGCGCGGTATATGTATGCCATCGCACGCAATATTCAAAAGCATCATCGTTTGCTGGCGGTGTTGGAGTCGATGGATAACGGCAAGCCGATCCGTGAGTCACGGGATATCGATGTGCCGCTGTTGGCGCGTCACTTTTATTATTATGCGGGTTGGGCGCAGTTGATGGAAACTGAACTGCGTGACTATCAACCCGTCGGTGTGGTCGGTCAGATCATCCCGTGGAACTTCCCGCTGTTGATGCTGGCGTGGAAGATCGCTCCAGCCATCGCGATGGGCAACACGGTGGTGTTGAAGCCTGCTTCGTACACACGGCTCTCGGCGTTGTTGTTTGCGGAGATCGTCGCCGAGGCGGGAGTGCCTGCTGGTGTGGTCAATGTCATCACGGGTTCGAGCAGTGCTGGCTCGATGCTGGTTGAACATCCTGATATAGATAAGGTTGCGTTCACAGGCTCAACGGATGTCGGTCGTATTTTGCGCAGGCAGACGGCTGGGTCGGGCAAGAAACTGTCGCTGGAGTTGGGGGGCAAGAGTCCGTTCGTGGTGTTCGAAGATGCCGATTTGGATGGAGCAGTTGAAGGGGTGGTCGATGCGATCTGGTTCAATCAGGGTCAGGTCTGTTGCGCAGGGTCAAGGCTCATTGTGCAGGAAAATGTCGCGGCGCGTTTCATCCAAAAATTAAAAGCTCGCATGGAACATATGCGGGTTGGCGATCCGCTCGATAAATCCATTGACATGGGCGCCATCGTGGATAAGACGCAATGGGAGACGATTGATAGTTGGGTGAAGACGGGTATCAGCGAAGGCGGCGAGTGTTATCAGCCGAACATCAAGATGCCTGAGAAAGGTTTGTTTTATAAACCCACGTTGATCACTGGACTCGACCCCGCGGCGGCAACGGTGCAAGAGGAGATCTTCGGACCCGTGCTGGTCTCGCTTACGTTTAGAACGCCGAGCGAAGCCATCGAACTTGCGAACAACACGCGCTATGGACTTGCGGCGAGCGTATGGAGCGATAACATCAATCTTGCGCTGGATGTGGCAAGCAAGATCAAGGCAGGTTCGGTGTGGGTCAATTGCACGAATCTTTTCGATGGCGCTTCGGGATTTGGCGGCTATCGTGAATCGGGTTATGGACGCGAAGGCGGTAAGGAAGGTTTGTTCGAATATGTGAGACCGACATGGATGGATCGTCCACGCCCAGAGTTTGAATTGGATGAATCGAAGAAGTGGGGTGCGCACGTGCCTACGCTTCCGACTCCGCCGACAACTGCCCGGGCAAATGGACATGATCTCCCCCGAGTCGACCGCACGCCGAAGATGTACGTTGGCGGCAAACAGGTGCGCCCCGACGGGCATTACACCACAACGATATTGAGCGCCAAAGGGAAGATCGTCGGGCAGGTCGGTGACGGCAACCGCAAGGACATCCGTAACGCGGTCGAAGCTGCACACAAGGCGCGGACATCAGGTTGGGCGATGCGGCATGGATACAACCGTTCACAGATCCTGTATTTCATCGCTGAGAACCTGGATGCTCGTAATGCGGAGTTCGTTGAACGCATCGTTGAAATGACGGGGCGCACGAAGAAGTCCGCGCAAGCTGAAGTGGACACGGCTGTGGAAAGATTGTTTACGTATGCGGCATGGGCCGATAAATACGGCGGCTCGGTGCAAGAGACAACCTTACGTGGTATCACGGTCGGTGTGAATGAGCCAGTCGGTGTGGTTGGCATTGCCTGCCCCGATGAATATCCATTACTTGGGTTTATCTCCCTCATGGCTCCTGCGATTGCAAGAGGAAATACAGTGGTGATGATACCGAGTCAGAAACATCCGTTATCCGCAACCGATTTTTATCAGGTGCTCGATACATCCGATGTGCCCGATGGCGTGGTCAACATCATCACAGGTGACCGCGATCACCTGACCAAGACCCTCGTCCAGCACGAAGACGTGGACTCGGTCTGGTACTTCGGCTCAGCCGAAGGCAGTTACCACGTGGAGAACGAATCTGCCGCCAACATGAAGCGAACGTGGGTGGGCTACGGTCTGCCGCGCGATTGGATGGATCGCGAGCAGGGCGAAGGTCATGAGTTTTTGCATGAGTCCACGCAGGTGAAGAATATCTGGGTGCCGACGGGGGAGTGAGGATATAATACTGGCAAGTGAAAAGCGAGGCACTATGGAAATTCGAGATTTACAGGCGCAATACGTTACTGACGAAAACGGCAAAAAGACCGCCGTGATTCTCCCCATTGAAGAGTTCGAAGAATTATTGGAAGACCTTTCAGATCTGGCTGTTTTAGCCGAACGTCGTGAGGAGCCAACTATTTCCCTTGAAGAGGTATTGGAAAGACTAAAGCGCGATGGCTTCCTACAAGATTGAGTGGAAGAACTCTGCCTATAAAGAACTGCAAAAACTGCCGCGTCCGATGATTACGAGAGTCGTCGCGGCAGTTTCTGATTTATCCAATGAACCATTTCCGCATGGGGTCAAGAGATTGGTCGGATCGGAGTATACCTACCGAATTTGCATTGGGGATTATCGTGTGGTTTACGAAGTCTTTGAGAACAGATTAATCATCGAAATTGTACGTGTTCGTCACCGCAAGGATGTTTATCGATAGCGTTGGGGTATGATATTCTGGTACGAACGGGAAATGGAGAGAAATCAACTACACCATGTTACTCGAAACCCTAAAATCCGAAGCCCTCCAACGCGGATTGCTCAAGCCCGAGGAAGAAATTGACTTGAAGAAAGCTTTCTTCCTTGTGCGCGATATGCCCTATACCCGTGCCAGTTCCCGCGATTCAGAGACCATCATCCACGAATGGCGAGGGACATGCTCGGGGAAACATTACCTGCTGAAAAAGCTCTTTGCCGAGCTTGGGTATCAATCAAAATTGATCGCCTGCACCACGGTCAATCACATCGACCCGAAGAGTGTCCACGGCAAACTGCGGAAATTGCTCGAGGGGTCAAACGGTCGCTTTGTGGACGTGCACAATTACCTGATCCTTGAACTGCCTGACGGCGGTGAAATGATCGTGGATGCGACCTGGCCTCTTGCCACCAGGGAAATGGGATTGGTTGTCAATGAAGATTTTGAGTTGGGAGTAAACCATCGAATTGCAAGCAAACCGATCAAGACCTGGGTTGTCCCTGAGGAGGGTGACTCTCAGGAATTCAAGGACATGATCTTGAAAGAAAGTTTTACCCCCGATGAACTGGCGCACAGGGATGAGTTCATCAAGGAATTGAGTGTCATCACGAACAGTCCCTGGACGAAACTGCTGGTTTGGTGGCAGAAGCTGGTGAAAGGTTCTTCGAGGACTGCAAATTAATTTGCGGGTTGCCTGTTTGAGGGTTCAAAGTTCCGAAATCTAAACTGCAAAGATTTCGGGACTCTTTGTTTCTAAAACCAGTAGCGTGCCACTGACATGCAGATCACTGCAAGGATGAGTGAATAAGCACTGATGGGGCCGACAACCTTCAATCGTTTTTGAGCCGCCTGGATCAAACCCATTTGTTCAGGGGTTGGCTTGCCCTGGATCTCGGAACCTGTTTTGACGATCTTGTTGATGTTTGTCCCGATCTGTATGCCGAAGATGAACCCGATCAATCCGAATGCACCGCCCAGTCCGAAGACAAGCCCCGTGCCCGACCACGTCCATGGGGAAGAAAAACCAGCAGAGTCGATCCAGTAAAGACCTGCACCTGCCAAAACCGTGATGCCCGCCAGAGCAGATATTGCTGTTACAACACGTCCTTGCTTGACCAAATGGCCCATAAATCTCTGGCCCGCATCAGAGGTCGCGGCAACAGATGGGCTGATGAAGAAGCTCATCATCATTGCGCTTCCAAACCAGAACGCGCCACTGACAACATGCAGGAAACGAAGAACAATGGTAAGGTAGTGCATTGCGAAACTCCTAAAGTGAAATTGTGTGCTCATCATATTGCGGATTCCTTAAAATCCTGTTAGAAGTTGGGGTGGTTTTAGGATCATTTGTGCGAATTGGAATACGGGGGAATCAAATCATTTCGCGGCATTCTACCCGTTTGTTATCACTTCTAAGTTTGTTTTAAAACTATGGTGCAATCCTGCATTCTGTTTTTTCGAAATCTGCATATTCTGGGTTTATGGTCTTATATAAATTTCAGGTAACCGGTGTTCGTCGGTACTATGCTCATTGGGTGCCATATAAATTACAGATCGATTTGGCTTAAACATCCATGGTTGTTGGCGTCTTCATTTCATGTCATGGAAAGAAGGTGATGTCCAGGGATCATTTTTGTTCGGTACCGCTTTTCCAATTAAATTCTTAAGTAAGGAGATATATCCATATGAAGACTCGAATGTTGATTACTACATTCATCCTCCTGGCACTGCTTGCTGTTACTTCCGTTCAGTCTGGTGCCGCTGCAGCGCAAACATACGACATTACGACACTTGCTGGCAAGGTGGCGTCTCTTAACGGCACGGATGGGTTGCAGATCCGTTTTTCGGCTTTCATTGAAGAGGAAGCCAATATGGAGGAATCGTATCCTGCGCCGTCTGCGCCCATCACTCCAAACTTCGTTTTATCCAGTCCGCTGGATGGAAATACGATTCTCTTCCCGAATGTGACCGTCAATCAGGATACTGCGGCTGCGCCTCAAAATGAGACAGCCATTGCGGTGGATCCCAATAACCCGAATCGGATCGTAGCTGCTGCAAACGATTACGTGACCCGCACCTGGGCTTGCGATGTCAACGGCACACCCTGTAGTGCTTTGGGAGATGGATATTCGGGGACATATTATTCAAATGATGGCGGGCAGACCTGGAGCGGAGTCAGCAGCGACCCTCAGCATTTGGGCACTTTGATCCCCGGAGTGACCCGTCTGGCTGGCGGTCAATATGATGCTGGCGGCGATCCGGCGCTGGCCTTTGACAGCCGCGGCAATGTTTATTATGCCGGGCTCGGCTTCAATCGCGCCTCCGCGCCCAATACCGTTGCTGTGAACAAGGGTACTTTCGATGCCGGTGATCATTTGCATTGGAGCATGCCCGTTTTCATAAACCAAACCACTGCACCCTCAACTTTAAACGACAAGGAGTGGATAGCGGCAGATTGGCATGTCTCCAGTCCGTATCGTGATCGGGTTTATGTGAGCTGGACACGTTTCCTGTTCAATCCGGTTCAGGGTAACTATACCCAATCACCGATCTTCTTTGCCTATTCCAGTGATGGTGGGCAGACGTTCAGCGAGCCGCAAAACATATCAGGTAATGTGTTGTACGATCAGGGTTCACGCCCGATCGTTGGTTATGACGGAACGGTGTATGTCATCTTCGAAGGCGCAAAACGACTTTCCACATTGGATGCGACCTATATCGTCAAGTCCACAGACGGCGGCGCAACGTTCAGTAAACCTGTAAAAATTGCTGATGTGCAGGATGTCATTCCTTTGGCAAATACTGCCTTCCGTGTCAACAGTTTCCCGGCGGGAGCACCCGCGCCCAATGGTGATCTATATGTGGCATGGTCCACCTTGATGAGCGATTCAGGCGGACTTTGCCCAACGCGCACGAACAAAAACTGCCACTCGACGACTGTATACAGCAAATCTAAAGATGGCGGCATGACCTGGTCAGCCCCGATGCCGATCTTCCCCGCGCTCGACGCCTCCAACCGGACTGCAACCGGCTACCCGGCTGCGGACGGTCTCACCGCCCCGGCGCCTCGCCGCGTGGACACATTGTGGCCCGGTGTGGCTGTCTCTCCCTCAGGGACAGTGTACATGTCAGCATATGCCGCGGACATTGTTTCGCCCTGGCAGATATGCGACGCTGGACCAGTGCCTCCAGTTGGACGAATCGCCTGCGACACTCTCGGTGGTTATATTCACAACGCGCGCCTCAATTACTATGTGACCAACATTGGTTTGAGTAGCGTAGAAAAAGTCAGCACCAATCCGATCAACACCCGTCATGGCTTCGGCGGCGGTTTCATAGGCGATTACACCGACCTAAGCGTTGGCGCCGATAATATTTATCATGCATTATGGACCGATACGAACAACAAGCAAAATGTTGTTTGGTTCTATGGTGCTGAGTTTGTGCCAACCCTGATCAACCAGGAGGATGTTGTCGCCGCATCCGGCATACTTCCATAGTTGGATGTGTTTTATCAAAAACAGTAATTAAATTGTGAGGGTTGGGTGGATGAGATGCCCAACCCTCATTGCTTTATGAAGCCGGGGTGTATTTACTCTCCCCGAAACATCGGCTTTTATTGCGTTGACGTACAGCATTGCAACTTGTTTACACAGCCATCGTAAATAAATTATACTTTCTAAATTACGAAAGGAAACATTATGTCAACCCGGTACAAAATTCGACAAAAACTTATTTCCATTGGGGATGATTTCTGGATCGAGAACCAGCAGGGCGGGAAAGTCTTCAAAGTGGATGGCAAGGCGCTGCGCCTGCGCAAGACGCTTGAGTTTGAGGATGCGAAAGGCAGGAAACTTGCCCGGATCAGGGAGCGCATTCTTGCCATCAAGGATACGATGGTCATCGAAGACGCGCACGGCAGGGATATTGCCACGGTCAAGAAGGCGCTCATCGCCCCGTTGCGCGATAAATGGAATGTGAACGTCAAAGGCGGGGAGGATCTTGTCGTGCAGGGCAACATCCTTGACCTGGAATACTCGATCAAGCAGGGGCGCAGGAAGGTTGCAGAGGTGTCAAAGAAGTGGTTTACGATCACAGACACCTACGGCGTGGACATCGCCGAAGGGCAGAACGATATTCTTATTCTGGCGGTTGCAATTGCCATCGATATGATGGCGCACGATGAGGCGTAATCGAAGAGTCTGTGCAAGGAGGACAGTTGGTCCCTAGATCCCGGCAACATTGAAATCGTATTTGCCGACTCCCTGAATGAGAAGATAAGTTGCCGTCTCTTCATCCGGATTTTCAAGTTGATGTGTTCTTCGTGGTTTGATTCTGCATCTCTTGCCCGGCGTTAATTCAACTGCTTCGTCCGGTTCTTTCATCCGGACCATGATCGTCCCTGTAAGGCAGAAGATGTCATCTGTCACTTCGGTATGGTAATGCCAGTCCGCGGTCTCGCGCGGCTCAAGGGACATGATCCGTACGCGAACCGTTTCTGTCTTGATCATGACTTCGGATTCTTTCATGTCAAACCCTTTCGTTGGTTGTGAAGTCTAGAAGTGCTTTTCGATCCCGCCAAAGCCGTACATCCTGTTCTGTTCCGTCATCTCGATGAAGTGACGTAATCGCTTCTGGAATTCTGCGGGACGTTTGCGTGCCCCGTCAATAAAAGCGATGCGAATCCGAATATAGGAATCTGAAAACGCCTGGAAATTCCCCCAGGCGTTTTTGTTGGCTTTGATCGCCTTCAAAATATCATCAGGGATGATAAACTCTTGATCCAGAACATTGTCGAGAGCCTCTGCCACTTCCTTGATGACCTTCTTTTGCGCCACCAGGGAGCGCAACCGCTCAATGTTTGCCTGCGAATATTTTGCCTTTGGCTTGCGCGGCGAAAACCGCTGGACCATGTGATCTTCGTCCAGCTTCTTGTTGATGCTGTCGATCCAGCCGAAGCACAGGGCTTCCTCCACCGCGTCGTTGTATTCGATGCGCGGTTTGCCTGACGATTTTCTGGGATAGACCAGCCAGATCTCGGTCGAAGATTTGTAATTCTTCTTCAGCCAGTTTCGCCAGTCTCTGCGGTTTGTCACATAAAGGGTCTGGGTGATTTCCATTACTGCCTCTTGTTCCATCCATTATAATGGCGCGTCAAAGGATGTTGTTTGGCATAAGGAGGCGCCGATGAAGGAATTCCGAAACCCGCGGGATGTTCACAAGCCTATCGGCTCTTATTCGCATCAGATCGAAATTACCGGGAATGAAAGAATGTTAATTCTTTCCGGTCAGGTGGGGATGAGGGAGGATGGCACCGTGCCCGAAGATCCGTTGGAGCAAATTGACGTTGCCCTCGAGAACATCCTTCGCAACCTGCGCCTCGCAGATATGGATGTGGAGGATATTGTCAAACTCACGTATTATCTTGTGGGTGAGGTCGATACACAGAAGCGGCGCGAACTGGTCGCTTCCAGGTTGCAGGGACATCAGCCGTGCAGCACGCTTTTGTACGTGGCAGGGCTGGCTAGCCCTGCTTTTCGCGTGGAGATCGATGCGTGGGCGTCTCGTGAGGGCTGAGCAGAACTTCCTTTTCGAACAGGACCCTCATGCCGTCGTCGATGACCCTTTTCGTTCCCGGGTCGAGCGGTGACTTTGTCCATTCCCGGCTGGTGAATCCATATTCGATCTCGAGCCCGCTTTCGTACCAGACCCGCAGGGAAGTGAGTTTTCCGTACTCCTCCACCTTTTGCGTGATCACTCTGCCGAATACCCTCGTCCATTCCGCATCTGTGATGTACGCCTGCGGATCTTCCGCGATGATGACCAGGTCCACATCGGATGATTCTGTCGGAGATTCTCTTGCGTAGGAGCCGATCAATGCGGCTGCGCGTATGTCCTTCCGCCTCCTTGACCAGCGCATAAAGTCTTCGATGAAGTCGATGGCTTGGATTAACTTTTTCATGGTTGCTTTGTCGGTTCAGTTTCTGCCTTGCGGCGCAACCATTATAAGTTATTTGTCTTCAAGCCGAAACTTGTGGAATTACAGTCATGATCCAGATCAGGATGCGGATTGGGTAGGGGAGCAGGGTTCCGGTCCGGTTTGAACGGGGGCGGTCAGGGACTTTCATCTGCCATGAATTCGAGGAAGACGTCCACCACGCGCGGATCGAAATGTGTCCCGCGGTTGGTGCGGATGTATTCCAGCGCTTCCTCCCTGGACCATGCCCTGCGATACGGACGATCGTTCGTGAGCGCATCCCAGACATCTGCCACGGCAAAGATTCGCGCGGCGAGGGGGATCTGTTCGCCGGACAACCCGCGCGGATAACCGCTGCCGTCCCATTTTTCGTGGTGGCAGTAGGGGATTTCGAGAGCCGGTTGGAGATATTCGATACGCGAGAGCCAGTCGTATGCAAGACCCGGATGTTGCGCCATGACATTTCTTTCCTCATCGGTGAGGGGACCGGGCTTGAGGAGGATGCTGTCGGGCACGCCCATTTTGCCGATATCGTGGAGAATCCCGCCGCGGTGCATGTGGACCAGCTGTGCTTCCGGCACACCCATGCGGCGGGCGATCTTGAGCGTCATCTCGGTGACGCGGCGCGTATGTCCTTCCGTCTCCCTGTCCCGAAGTTCTAGCGCGCGCGCCCAGCCTTCGATGGCGGCATCGTACGCCTGCTCAAGTTCAGCGTTGGACCGTTGGAGGTTTTGGAAGAGGGTGGCGTTATCGATGGCGATCGCCGCCTGTCCGGCGAGGGCTTCAAAGAAATCAAGCCAGTCGGGATAGGGTTGAAATGGTGTGCGGTGGAAAACCTCCAGCACACCATTCACTTTATCCTTGGTGATCAAAGGCGCGCCAAAGTAACAGAGGAATTCCTCCGGCATCTTTCGTATCAGCGGCTGTTCTTTCAGGTTTGGGATCTCGACAAGGCGGCGCTTCAGGATCGCCTTTCCGGCGTGGCTGTTCTGCAATGGCACATCCATATTTTCCAGCGACCTGGTACGGAAGCCTTTTCCTGCAAAGAACTTCAGGCTTTGGGTTTCCTCATCGAAGAGTAGGATGTCCGCCGCGTCCACCTGCAATTGTTCGAGCGTCTGCGTTAGGACCGTGCTCAATGTAAACTTCATGTCGAAGGTGGAGGTGATCGCGTGATCTATGCTCCTCAATGCAGTGAGATGCGCAAGTTGCTGGCGGATCTGTATTTCGGCGATCTTCCGTTCGGTAACATCCTGCATGGTCCCGACGATGCGTTCGAGCTTGCCCTGAGAGTCGAACACCGGCGCGCCCCGCATCTGGATATAGCGGAGTTCGCTGTTCCTGCGAAAGAATCGAAAATCCAGTTCGTTCGGACGCCTGCCGGATTTGAAATCCTCCATCCATTTCGACAGTGTCGTGCGGTCGGACGAATACCCCAGGCGCAGGAAGCTTTCGAGATCATGTTTGAAATCCCCCGGCGATACATCGAACAAACGATACGCTTCATCCGAGTATTGCATGGTGTTGGTGGGGATGTGGTAGCTCCAGCTGCCGACGTGCCCGACGCGTTGCGCTTCGGACAGAAGCCGCTCGTTTTCCCGCAGCTCCTCTTCGGCGCGCCGGCGGGCGCCTCTGGATTCGGCATCGCGCAGTTCCCGTTCGATGGCTGGGATCAATCTGGCATATTTCCCCTTGATCAGAAAATCGTGCGCGCCGGCTTTCAAGGCAGCCACGGCGGTCTCTTCACCGATCGTGCCCGAGATGATGATGAAGGGCAGGTCCTTGCCGCTTTCCTTCAGGATCTCCAGGGCTGTTGGTGCGTTGAGATGAGGTAGGGAATAATCGCACAGGATGAGGTCCCAGGTCTGCCTGGCAAGCGCGCTCTTCAGCGCGGACGGTGTTTCGATGCGTTCCCAGATGACATCGTATCCGCCCCTTCGCAGTTCGCGTAATACCAACTGGGCATCGTCGTCCACATCCTCGATCAACAGGAGGCGTAATGCTTTATCCATAAGCGATCGTCAAAAGGACGGAGTTTTGTTGAGTACCAGCCAATACAGTCCCAACTGGCGGACCGCCTCTATGAATTGGTTGAAATCCACCGGTTTGCGGATGTAGGAGTTGGCGCCCAGGCTGTAACTCTGGATCAAGTCCTGCTCCTCGGAGGAGGAGGTCAATATCACGACCGGCAGTCTGCTTGTGCTTTCCTCAGCGCGGATTCTGCGCAGCACTTCCAGCCCGTCCACTTTTGGGAGTTTTAGATCGAGAAGAATGACCTGGGGCTTTTCGTGCGGATCGCGGTCCGCGTATGCGCCGCGGCAGAAGAGGAAATCCAACGCTTCGACGCCGTCGTGCGCCACAACGACGTGGTTGCCGATATTGTTCTTTTTGAACGCGCGCAATGTAAGCGCTTCATCGTCGGGGTTGTCTTCCACCAATAGGATCAATTGATTTTCCATCGTGCCCTCCATACAGGGTAAAGTAGAATGTCGCGCCTTTATCGGCCTCGCTTTCCGCCCAGATGTTCCCACCCTGGATCCGGATGATCCGTTGGACGGTTGCCAGCCCGATCCCGGTGCCGGGATATTCGTCGACGGAATGCAGGCGCTGAAAGACACCGAACAATTTGTCCACGTATGCCATATCGAACCCGACCCCGTTATCGGAAATATAGAACGTGCGCTCGCGGTGTTTGCGTTTCTGCCCGAACTCGATCACAGCCGGGTTTCGCTTTGACGTGAACTTCCAGGCATTGTTCAAAAGGTTTTCCATGGCGATCCGGGTGAGACGCGGGTCGCATTCCACCATCAGGTCGGGTGTGATGGATGTCTCCACGAGGCGCTCGGGTTGACTCTCCTTCAGGGTTGCAAGGATCTCCTCGATCATCGCGCTCAGGTTGATGAAACGGGGCTGCACGGATGTACGTGTGACCCTCGACAGCTCCAGCAGGTCGTCGATCAATACCGCCATGCGCTGAGCCGCGGTGCGCACGCGTCCCAGATAGCCCTGCGCTTCGGGGGGCAGTCCCTCCCCATAATCCTCGAGCAGCGCCTGGCTGAACCCGTCGATGCTGCGCAGGGGCGCGCGCAGGTCGTGCGAGACGGAATAGCTGAAAGATTCGAGTTCCCTGTTTGCTGCCTCCAGTTGACCGGCGCGCTGCCGGAGGTCCTCGTTCAGTTTCTGCACGTCGGCTTCGATGAGTTTGCGCTGGGTCACGTCCCTGATCGCCGCGCTGACCAGGAATCCGTCCTCTGTCTCCAGCGGGCTGAGGCTGATCTCCACCGGGAACTCGGTGCCGTCCTTTCGCAGACCGAACAGTTCGAAGCCCGCGCCCATCGGGCGCACGTGCAGTTCGGTGTTGTATTTGGCGCGGTGATGAACATGCTGTGGGCGGAACCGTTTCGGCACAAGGACCTCAATGGGCTGTCCCATGATCTCGGATGGCTGATACCCGAACAATTTCTCCGTTTGCGAATTGACGAGTTGGACCGTCCCATTCTCATCCACGACCACCATCGCGTCCGGCGCGGTCTCGAGCAATCGCCGGAACCTTTCCTCCGCCCGTTTGCGCTCGGTGATGTCACGGATCGCGGCGATCGCAAATACCCCGGTTTCGGTTTCCAGCGGGCTGAGACTGATCTCCACCGGGAACTCCATGCCGTTCTTCTTTACGCCGAACAACTCGAGTCCACTGCCCATGGGGCGGACGCGTGGATCGGTAAAATAGCCGGTCCGGTGCTTTTCATGCCCATTGTGGTAACGGCCGGGGATCAATACTTCGACGGGTCTTCCCTGGACCTCTTCACGTTTCCACCCGAAGAGGGCCTCCAGTTGCGAATTGGCGAGCGTGATAACGCCATCGTCGTCCACGATCGCCATGGCGTCTGGCGCCGCTTCGAGCAGGCGGAGGAAGTTATGGTCCTGGAAGACAGGTCGTGTTTTCCGGGTGGTTGAAATGTCAGCCTCCTGGTATGTGGTCTCCAAATCCTCGGATGCCAGTCACATTGTCCTGCCCGACCTGCTTTGATTCATTTGCATTTTGCAGATTTCAACGTGACCCGGATTTCCTCAAGGGCGCATCATACAACAGGAAATTATCCAATATTAAATTGGACTTAATTTATCCAATTAATACTGACTATACAACTGTTTAAAGAGAAAATCAAGGGAACAAAGGTAACACTTCTGCATGGTCTTTCGGGTGGATCGAATCTGCCCGGCCTTCGAAGCCGTTATAATCGTTGCATGTCCTTTTACGTTGGCTGTCCGGTCTGGTCGTTCAAGGGTTGGGTGGGGAATTTCTATCCCACAGGCACAAAGCCCGCGGATTTTCTATCTCAATATGCAAAACGTCTGACCGACATCGAGGGCAATACCACGTTCTATGCCATCCCTGCAATGAAGACGATTGAAGCGTGGGTGGCGGATACGCCGGAGACCTTCCGCTTTTGCCCGAAGATTCCCAAAGCGATCAGCCATGCCGGCAGGCTGACGGATCACATCGACGCGGCGCGTGGATTTGTGGACGTGATGCGTGGGCTTGGGACTCGTCTCGGACCGATGTTCCTGCAGCTCCCGCCTCGTTTTAGCCCGAACCTGCTCGCTGACCTTTCAGCCTTTCTCTCCGCTTGGTCCGCGGATGTGCGCCTTGCGATCGAGGTCCGCCACCTGGACTGGTTCGATCCGCCGCACGATGAAGCCCTCAACGGATTGCTTGCCGCACACAACATGGCGCGCGTGAGTATTGACACGCGTCCGATACGCAGTCTGGCTGGGGATGAGAGTTTGGCGGGATCAGCCTATGAGAGTTTGCTCGAAGCCCGGGAGAACAAACCAGATGTCCCCGTAGTCCCGATGCGCACGTCCGATTTCGTCTTCGTCCGTTATATCGGTCATCCCGATCTGGAGATCGATCTTCCTTTCATCGAGGAATGGGCGGGATATTTTTCGGAGCAGATCAGGCAGGAGGCAGATGTCTTTGCGTTCTGCCACTCGCCCGATAACAGGATCGCGCCGTATCTTTGCAGGGAATTGCACCGGCGGGTCGCGCAGGATGTGGACATCCCGCCCTTGCCGTGGGATGCGCTCGACCCCGACGTTCCCGAACAGCCGAGTTTATTTTAGTAAAGCATTGTTGGTCGAGTAGCGCAACGCGCGTATCGAGACCAACAGATTACTTTACTTTTCCCTCCTTCGATAATTTCTCCAACACACTCATAGCCTTCCCTGCATCTTTCACCGGGACAAAGATGTGGTCATGGTAATACGCCGCGACCACGTTGCAACTGATGTCCGCTTCGGTGAGCGCCTTCGATACGGCGGCAGTAAGACCGACGGCTTCGAGCGAAGAGTGGACGGTGAGCGTGATCCAGGCGCAGACCACGGTGTAGGGCAGGGAGGCGACGTCCGCCTGTGCCTTGGTGAGGATGACCGTGACCCCTTCGTCTTCGCGGAAGATGCAAAACGGATCGAGCGCGGCAGCGCGTTGGAACGACTTGACGAGGCAGAAGACATATTCGCCCTCATTGCGCTTCGGCTGCATATCCTTCAAAAGTTTTTGCAGATCGGTTTCGCCTTTCATGATTTACGCCTCACGTCCAGGATGGCGATCTTGGTGGAGTGGTTGAACGGCGCGGGGTCGGTGATGGGTTTTCCGGGTTGACCATGACCGATGAAATCCTGCGGCACAGGGACCAGTTCGCGGATGCTCAAGTAGCCGTCCCTGCACAACGCTTCGAGCGTGCGCATGTAGTCCGCGCCGCTGACGTATAACGCGTTGTTTATCGTGATGAGCAGACCGCCATCATGGATCAGCGGGCGGACCTTGTTGATGAGCCGGGCGCTTTCGTGCTCCAGGTCCACCCTGCCTTTGGCGGTGGTGGAGAAGAAGGGCGGGTCGAGGATGACGCAGTCGAACAGTTCGCGGGTCGCTTTGAAGCGGGCAATGACCGGGAAGAAATCCCCGGCGATGAAATCCCTTTTCCGAACGGGGAAGCCGTTGAGCGAATACGAGTCTTTGGCGAGGTTCAGGGATTGCCGGTTGCGGTCCGTTTGCACCACCCGGCTCGCGCCGCCCGCCATTGCGGCAACGCCCAGACTGCCGGTGTAGGCGAAAGTGTTCAACACGGTTCTGCCGTGCATGTTTTCGATCAGCCATTTTCGCAGGTTCTGCGTATCGAGATAAAAACCGGCATCCTGGTTTAGCGTCAGTTGCAGGGGATACCAGACGCCGTGCTCTTTGATCCGTGTATCGGGTGTTTCGCCGAAGAGCAGCCGTCCCCTTTTTTCTTCCTGCGAACTGCCATTTCTCGTTTTGAGGATGCCGGCGCGCAGCCAATCCAACGCGCTTCTCACCTGCGTCACCGCCGCTTCGATGACGGACCGGTTCACTGCGGGGTCATCGGCATAATGATGGATGACCAGCGTGCGCCCGTATATATCCAAAGCCAGATCAGGATAGCCTTCATAAAACCCGTTGAAGAGACGGAAGGCGCGTTCGTGCGGCGGTTCGAACAGATGCGCGCGGGCGCTGATGGCTTGTTCGATGAGGGAAGGGAGAGATGTGGTCATTTCAGTAGTTGTTTCCTGATTCTCAGCGCTTCATTCAAATGCAGGATGTTGTGCCGCGTAGCGGGCATAAGCAGGAGACCCGCGATGGTGCGGGTGTTCCAGTAATTGATAACTTCCATTGCCTCCTCGATGACCGCGCCTTCCTGCCTCACCTTTTGGATGCGTTCCGGCTCGACCTTCTTCTTGAAGTCCTCCGCCTTGAGACCGCGGACGATCTCCCGCGTCCGTTTGCCGACCGCCAGGCGATAGGCTTTCAGGGCATCCAGGTCGATGCTCCGGTTTAGTTCCTTCACATCCGCCGCGTCCATTTTATTGGCGGAGTGCAGGACGTCCACGTTCAATTTCTTCGCCCAGCCCTCGCGGACGAAGACCTGCGGCGTCCCTGCCACGAGCATGTTCATGGTGATATCTTCGATGCGCGCCAAATGGAAGAGGATCCAGGCGATGGAGTGCTCGCCGCCTTCAGGGATGCGGCGGATCTGTTCGTCGGTCAGGTCGTTCAAGATTTCATCCTGAAACGACCACAGCACGGAGCCGGTCAATGCGGCGGCGTGGTGCATGGCGTGCTGTTCGATGAAGAGTTCGACGGCCCGGTCACGGTGACCGGCGGCGAGGGCGCGGTTCAGTTTTTGATGTCCTTCGTTCCAGCGTTTGCGGTTGGGATCCATGAGGCGTTGTCCTTGTGTGTTTGGAGGGTTCAGTTTGGGAACCGGTCCGCTGCGGCAGATCGCCTTCCAGTTCGTGCATAAAGGACTCGATCTCAGCGTTGGTCGATCCTTTTCAATCTGTCCCTGGTATTCGTTGAAGGCTCGATACCACGATCAACGATGGCAGGATGGCAGACTTTCTTTTCATACGATTGCCTCTATTAGCGGTTTCATAAAAAGTTCGTCCTTCCCTTTTGGGTTGATGGACTTCTCCGTGCCGCGCATCCTTACGGATGGATGACGGGCATCGATACGGTTCAGGGTTAAATTTCCTGGTGCTTGCGGATATTCTTTGGGTTCAGCACCGAGATCAGCCTGCCGCTTCTACCCTGCATCCCATCGTCGTCCAACTCCACCCAATAAAAACTGCGGTGCGCGGAATACGGGTCGATCCGCAGAACGGTCCCAGCGAACCAGCCCTCCACGCCCCAGGTCCTGGCGCTCAAAAAGATCTCCACCCGGTCTCCCACGCGCATCTCTTCAGCCATGCCGCTTCTACTTTCGGCTCCTCGTCCAAAGGATCAGCCCAACGCCGACCGCCATTGTGATCCCGCCGTTGATCGCCCATTGCGGATCGCCGGTCATGAAACTGCCGGGCAGCACATTGATCCCCTGCAGGAACCAGACGCCACCGCCCAGGATCAGCAGACCACCGACGATATAGAGCGTTGTTTTCATGTGGATTTCTCCTCCGATTCAGGATTATACCTGCCTGACGTCCCGCCTCATCCCTGACTTACGCCTGCTCCTGCTCCCGAGCCGGGTCTCAGCCTTGGCATTCCTCCCGTCATGTTATAATAGAACACCCGTTCAAAATGCAAAGGTGATCGAGTAACGGCGCCGAGGCGCCAGATATCGAGATCACATCCCTCACAACAACAGACCATTATGGAATTCAAACTTCAAGCACCCTTTCAGCCCATGGGCGACCAGCCCGAAGCCATCCGCGGACTTGTGGACGGCGTGAACAACGGTATGAAGCATCAGGTTTTGCTCGGCGCCACCGGCACCGGCAAAACCTTCACGATCGCGTCCGTCATCCAACAGGTGCAGAAGCCCGCCCTGATCATGGCGCACAACAAGACTCTCGCCGCGCAGCTCTACGCCGAGTTCAGGGAGTTCTTCCCCGAGAACGCGGTCTCGTACTTCGTCTCATACTATGATTACTACCAACCAGAAGCCTACGTGCCGCGTCATGATCTCTACATCGAAAAAGAGACCGAGATCAACGAAGAGATCGAACGCCTGCGCCTTGCCGCCACCACTGCCCTGATCTCGCGCAGGGATGTCATCATTGTGGCATCGGTCTCCTGCATCTATGGCTTGGGCAACCCGGAGGAATTCGGCAAAGGTACCGTGACCCTCAAGGTGGGGGAGTTGTACCGCCGCAACGCTTTGCTGCGTCAACTGATCGAGTCGCAGTATCAGCGCAACGACATGGACCTGCGCACCGGCACCTTCCGTGTGCGCGGCGACACGCTGGAGATCATCCCTGCCTACGAGGAAAAGCGCGGCTACCGGGTCACCTTCTTCGGTGATGAGGTCGAGCGCATCATGCAGTTCAGCCCGTTGACCGGCGAGGTGTTCGACGAGCCGGGGGAAGTTTCGATCTACCCCGCCAAGCAATATCTCACCGCCGCGGACAAAATGAAGGACGCCATCGCCGACATCGAAGCCGAGTTGGAGGAACGCCTGAAGTTCTTCAAGGAGACAGGCAAGCATCTCGAAGCGCAGCGCATCGAACAACGCACCCGCTACGACCTTGAGATGTTGAAGGAGGTTGGCTACTGCTCGGGCATCGAGAACTACTCCCGTCACCTCGACCACCGCGCGCCCGGCACCCACCCGTGGACGATGATCGACTTCCTGCCGAGCGATTACCTGCTGGTCATCGACGAGAGCCACATGACCGTGCCGCAGATCCGCGGCATGTACAACGGCGACCGCGCAAGAAAAGAAACCCTGGTCGAGTACGGTTTCCGTCTGCCGAGCGCGGTGGATAACCGTCCGTTGAAGTTTGAGGAGTTCGAAGAGGTGATGGGTAGCACGATCTACACCTCCGCCACGCCGGGTCCGTATGAGATGGGCAAGGCGGAGCAGGTGGTCGAGCAGATCATTCGCCCGACGGGTCTGGTCGACCCCGAGGTGGAAGTCAGACCCACCAAAGGGCAGGTGGACGATCTGGTCGGAGAGATCAAGCAACGGGTCGAAAGAGGCGAGCGTGTCCTGGTCACAACGCTCACGAAGCGCATGTCCGAGGATCTGTCCGAGTATTTGCAGGAGCTTGGCATGAAGGTCCATTATCTGCACTCGGAGGTGGAGACGCTCGAGCGTGTCGGCATCCTGCGCGACCTGCGGCTGGGCGTGTTCGACGTGCTGGTGGGCATCAACCTTCTGCGTGAAGGGTTGGATCTGCCCGAGGTCTCGCTGGTGGGAATCCTGGACGCGGATAAGGAAGGCTTCCTGCGCTCGGAGACCGCCCTGATCCAGACCATCGGACGCGCTGCGCGTCACGTCAACGGACGCGTGATCATGTACGCCGACAAGATGACCGACTCGATGAAGCGCGCCATCGACGAGACCAATCGCCGCCGCGCCAAGCAGATGAAATACAACGAGGAGAACGGCATCATCCCGATCAGCATCCACAAGGCGATCCACGACCTGACCGAGGAGATGAGCCCGAGGGCTGTGGCGGAGATGCGCGGCGAATACAAGGTGAAGGATGCCGGCGACCTGCCACGCAAGGAACTGCAAAAGATCATTGCCGATATGGAAAAGCAGATGAAGGAAGCCGCCAGGAACCTCGAGTTCGAGAAGGCTGCGGCGCTGCGTGACGAGATCTACGACCTGAAGAACCTGCTGGCGGAGGACGAAAGCCTGAAGCCGTGGGAGCGGATCAAGTTATTGACGGGGGAGGAGTAGAGCGACAGGCGGCTCAAAGAGCTGCCTGTTTTCTATTTAGATTTGAGCTGTAGAATGCGCTGGAAGATCCTGATCATCGCGTAGATGTAAAGAAACAGAATGAGGCTCAGGAAAACCTTCCCGATCAAATAGACGTTCCAGAAATCCCCATCCGGGATGATCCTGCGACTGACGAGCATGATATACATTGGAAAAAGAATTGCGAGGAAGGTGAGAAGCCGCTGGTACTTCTGCGCCTTGGAATCCTGGTCGGTGTAGATCTCAGGCACCGCATTCCCCTTGCCTTCCGTGCGGAAGTACTGCCAGCCGCCCATCCCTCCGAGATGTTCCCAGCCTGCGTCCTTGAAAAGTTGCAGGTAGTTCTCGTACTCCTTGCGGTCGGTGATGAAATCCATACGATAGTAATCGTCGCGCGGTTCACCGGCTTCGAATATGTAGGAGCCTGGTAACTTCACTGATTGAAAATGCAGCCCCTGCTTTGCCATTTCGTGCAGCCAGGCTTCTTCCTTTTCATCCTGCCATGCCCAGAACCATTTGAATTTCGATACCGTAGTCATCGCGCCCTCCCGTGAGCGTGTTCGTCAGATCGACCGTGCGTTCGCCGCAAGGATCTCTATCCTGCGGATATGTTCCTGAAGGACCGACTTTCCCTTTGCTGTGATCAAGTACGTCTTTCGCCGGTCCTGTTCCTTGACCATTTTGATCAAGCCCTCCTTCTCCAGTTGGGAGAATGCCCCATACAAGGTGCCGGGTCCGATCTTGACCGTGCCCTGGCTAATTTGCTCCACTTTTTGCATGAGCGCATAGCCGTGAAGCGGTTCGGCGAGCGCCATCAGAATATATGCTGTCGACTCGGTCAGGGGCAGGTATCTGGCAAGGTCAGGGCTCATGTTCTCTCTTATATCGCCAATCAGTATATCGGACAACGCTATAATACTACCCGATATATCGGCTGTCAATATACTGGAGAACTATAGGTTGCGCATAAAAGGGATTCTGCAGAGGGGGAATGCGGACGATGAAAGAAAGGGGATCCTCCCACTGTGATACAGAATGTCAGATTCACCCTGTTTTTTCTTTCCCCAACCTTCAATAATTCTTTATGAAACCTTTACATTCGGGTTGTATCCTATGGGCGTAAGACAGGCAAGACCTGAAAATTCACTCAAAGGAGTATAAAATGAAAAAGACACTTTTGATCGTTGCGTTGGTGGTTTTGGCGGTGGGAGCATTGGGGGTGGGTGTCGCTTTTGCGCAAGGCGGACAACCTCCCTTTGCCGGTCGCGGTCCCATGCTGCAGGACGGCACAGGTCCGTTCCATACCTACATGGTCACAGCCTTTGCTGAGAAACTCGGCTTGAAGGTTGAGGATGTCAATGCCCGCCTCGCTGCCGGTGAGACGATGTACGATATCGCACTCGCTGACGGCGTGAAGGCGGAAGATTTCCCGGCATTGATGGCGGATGTCCGTGCGGAGTCGCTGGATGCCGCGGTCAAGGATGGCGTCATTACCCAGGAGCAGGCAGATTGGATGAAATCGCGCGGCTTCGGACGCGGCGGCATGATGTACGGGTATGGCAACGGCGACTGCCCCATGCACGACGGACAATACGGCTCATACGGACCCCAGGGTGGTCGCGGTCCCGGCGGGATGATGGGCGGCGGCTGGGGCTGGCAGAACCAATAATCCGGTCGTTACAGAATCGAGCGGAGGTCAAGACCTCCGCTCGATTTTATCTTAAAGGAAAGTTGCGATCTCTTCCAATGGTTTTTTCCGGATGACCGGAACCTGCGCATCCTCCGCAGGGTAACCTGTTACCAATAAAAGGAACGGTTTCTCGTCTGACGGCCGGTTCAGAATCTTGTTCAGGAACTTCATAGGATTGGGTGTGTGTGTCAGCGAGACAAGACCCGCATGATGAATGGCAGTGATCAGGAACCCGGTTGCGATCCCGACCGATTCGTTGACATAATAGTTCTTGACGCGCCGCCCATTGGGGAGTTCGCTATGGTTCTTTCCAAAGATGGCGATCAGATACGGGGCGGTCTCGAGGAAGGGTTTGTGTTCGTCCGTGCCGAGCGGAACCAGCGCCTCCAGCCATTCCTGCGGGGCGCGGCGATGATAGAACTCCCTTTCCTCCTCCTCCGCCGCCACCCGTATCTGCTTCTTGACATCAGGATCGCTCACCACAACGAAATGCCAGGGCTGGAGGTTTGCCCCGTTGGGCGCGGTCCCGGCGGCGATGAGGCACTCTTCGATGATCTCGCGCGGGACGGCTCTGCTGGAGAAATGGCGCACGGTGCGGCGTCTTTGCATGGCCTCCCGAAAGGCTGCGGCGCGTTCCCTCATCTCTTCGACGGGATACTCGATATATGAACTTAATGGTCGAAATTTCGCCTCTGTCATTGCGCACCTCGTTCGAAATATAAAACTCCAAAGGCGATTATACCTTTGGAGTTTTTAGCGCTCCTGGAGACTGGCTCATTTCTCATCGGCGATGCATGGGCGTAATTGTGTGTCAACAACCAGGATGTGATTGACGATCCATTCTGTAAGGTTTTCGTGAATTTTGATCGCAAGCTCCACCGATCCGCCGGACTGTTCATATTCTTTTTGGTACGTATTTAATTTTTGAATGAAAACCGCATGGGCATTCTGGTTTATTTTTGCAGCAGGACAATGATGGCGCTCCATGCAGTTTTCCTCTTTTTCGAAGTGCCACTCGGCATAGAACCTCATTATCTTCAGGACCTTTTCGATGTCTTCAGGGGCGTAGCCCTTCCGGATACTCTCTCCAAGTTCATTGAAGAAATTGATCAGATAGCTGTGTTGGGCGTCGATCTCCGGGTCACCCGTGCCCATTTCTTCACTCCAATTGAGCGTTTTTGGGTTGTACATAAATGATGCTCCTGATGGGTCAGAACGTTAATGCATTTCACTATGCTCGTCAAGGAGCATTGAATTTCAGGCTGGATTGATTTTAGTCCGAGGGCTCTACCTTATGCCCAGCCCATCAACCTTGCGAAACTGGCCGTCAGAAATGTTACCAGAAAAGCGGTTCCCAGGGTGATCAATACGCTCACGGCTGCCCATTTATAGCTCTTGGTCTCCTTGTAGATCGTGATGATGGTCGTGGCACATGGGTTGTGCAACAGCGCGAACAGCATCAAGTTGACCGCGGTCAGCATCGTCCAGCCGTTGCCGTTGACGAGCAGGTTGTAAATGCCTGTGCTGGTCCCGGGACCGTCGATCATCATGCCCGCGCCCATGTAAACCATCATCATGGTTGGCACAACGATCTCGTTTGCCGGGATGGCAATGATATAAGCCAGAAGGATGACGCCGTCCAGACCGAGCAGCAAGCCGAACGGATTTAACCAATCGGCGATGGCGCGTGCCAGATTGGTATCGCCCATATGGATGTTCGCCAGGATCCAGATGACCGCGCCCGCGGGCGCGGCGGTTTGCATGGCGCGCCACAACACGAAGATGGTACGGTCGATGATGGATGTGTACAGGATGCGCGTGACATTGGGCCTGCGATAGGGAGGCAGTTCGAGCGTGAACGCAGATGCCTCGCCCTTCAATACGGTCCTGGATAGGATCCACGACATGAGGAATGTGAACGCGACACCGATCAATACCACGCCGACGACTGTCCCTGCGGCGATGAACGAGGTCAAGGCTGGGGGGAAGGTGGCAGCAACGAAAACGGTGGCAAGCATGATCAGGGTCGGGAAGCGTCCGTTGCAAGGGACGAAGTTGTTGGTCAGGATCGCGATCAGTCGCTCGCGCGGCGAGTCGATCACGCGCGTCGCCACGACCCCGGCGGCGTTGCATCCGAATCCCATCGCCATGGTCAGGGATTGCTTGCCATGTGCGCCCGCTTTCTTGAAGAGCCAGTCGAGGTTGAACGCCACGCGGGGCAGATATCCCAGGTCCTCGAGGAAGGTGAACGCCGGGAAGAAGATCGCCATGGGTGGGAGCATCACGCTTATGACCCAGGCGAGACCGAGGTAAACGCCATCCCAAATGAAGCCGGTGATCCACCAGGGAATGAACCCTGCAGACTCGAATAATGCGCGTCCCCAATCGCCAATGCCGAAGAGTACGTTTGCGATCGCGCTTGAAAAAACATTTGCGCCTGAGACCGTAAGCCAGATAATGATGCCCAGGAGGACAAGCATGATCGGCAGACCGACAATGGGGGATGTGACCAGCCGGTCGATCTTTTGGTCGAGGTCGTATTTCTTTTCCTTTGCAGCTTTTACGGCGCGTTTTGCAATGGTCTCTGCTTCGCTATACAATGACTTTACGATCTCATCGCGAAATCCGGATGACAGGTTGTTGCGCAGGGCTTCGGCTTTTGCCAATACATCGTTTGGGTTTAAAGTTTGTTCCGTCATGAATACCTCTATTGTCTTCCTTCCACCGACATCTTCCGGCTGAATTGCACGTCCGCCTGTTGTTGCTGTTGCACGCGCTGGCTGAGTTCGCCGGAAAGCAGCGCCTGCTGTACCTTTGAATCTCCATCCAGCAGGCGGATCGCCAGCCAGCGTGCGTTCGGGATGCCCGGCGCCAGTTTTTCGATCATCGGCACCAGTTCGCTGACTGCCTTCTGAAACTCAGGGGTTCCCCCAACGCGCAGCGGCTTTGTGCGGATCTCGCCATTGATCAGGTCAGCCACGGTGGCAAGCAGTGTATGGATCCCCTCGCCGGTGCGGGCTGTGATCGGCACGGCGGGGATTCCCAGGTCGCGGCTCAACGAACGCGCGTCCACTTCGAGGCCTTTGCGTCTGGCTTCGTCCATGAGGTTGAGCGCAACGACCACACGGTCGGTGATTTCCATGACCTGCATCACGAGATTTAAGTTGCGCTCTAGGGCGGTCGCGTCGGTGACGACGATGGTGCAGTCCGGCTGACCGAACAGGATGAAATCGCGCGCCACCTCTTCATCCTGCGAGGCGGAAAGGAGCGAGTATGTGCCAGGCAGATCGACGAGTTTGTACTTCACGCCGTTGAATTGATAACCACCCTCGGCGCGCGTGACGGTTTTGCCGGGCCAGTTGCCGGTGTGTTGTTTGAGTCCGGTCAACGCGTTGAAGAGTGTGGACTTGCCGGTATTGGGGTTGCCCGCTAGTGCCACCACGCGGTCGAACGCGCCGACCTTGAATCCCATTTGTTCCAGGTTGTAGAACGCGGGACACGATTCACAGTTTTCTGTGGGTAAAGTTGATTTTATACTTGGCATTTTCTCTCTATTCTGTCCTTGCAAGGAGCGAATGGTGTGAGCGACAGATTGTCAAATTGGGGATCGCTTCGGACTTCGTCCTCGCAATGACAGATGGCTAAACCGGTCTGACCCATATCTGCGCCGCCTGGTCCTTGCGCAGCGCGATCAATGTGCCGCGCACCCGGTAGGCGCGCGGGTCGTTGAAGAAATTACCAAGCTCGGGGTAGATCAGGGTTCCGGGTGTCAGTCCCAGGTCCAGGAACCTGCGGCGGGTAAATCCCTGCACGGCATCGTCGAGCATGACGATCTCAGCTTGCTGGTCGTGGGTCAGGTCAGCCAGCGAAATGGCGCTTGCTTTTGCGGTCTCGCTCTCCGGCAGTGGTGCAACGCTCACGTTTGCCGCGACCGTTGGGGCAAGGCGATATTCCGTTTCGCCGTCGCTCAACACAACGCGTTGAGGTGTCCGTTCGATGATGCGGATGACCTGTCCCAGGCGGAGTCCAGCCGCCAGGATCTGTTCATACGCGATGGCGGGTTCGTCCTCGATATGCACGATCCTTGCCGGACTTTCGCCCTGCCACGCCGTAATGGGCATGCTCTCCAGCGACGGCATGACTCCTTCGCGCGTCGGGATGGGGTCTCCGTGCGGGTCGCGGGTGGGATGCCCGAGCGCGGCATCGAGTTCGTTGAGCTGGGCTTCGGTGAAAGAGTGCTCGCGTTTCTGCGCTTCCTCATGGATGCGACTCAACGGCATGCGCGCTTCGTCCACGAGATACCGCTCCCACAATCTATGTGCGCGGACGATGTGCATTGCCCAACGCGTCCCTTCGGTGGTGAGATGGAGTTGCGCGCCGCGCGTCTCGAGCAGCCCCTGAGATTCCATGTCGGCGATGATGCGGGTCACTTTAACGCGCGGCAGGTTCAGGGTCCCGGCGAGGGATTCGGGCGAAGCGTGCCTGCCCTGTCCCTCGCGGTCGAGCAGATGCTTGAGCGCGTCCTCGAGTTGCTCGCGATCCTTTGCGCTTCGCCAGTCCCGATATAAAGAAAGGAGACCAACGCGCGGCAGGAGCGTGACGACCAACAAGAGGACGATCGACCAGATCCAACTCATAAACTGCCTCCAAGTTTGGGGAGGAAGCGTCCTGTGCGCTTCATGTATTCACGATATTCGTCGCCGAACTTTTCGATCAGGTTGGCTTCCTCTTTTGGCGTGCGGATCGCCATGGCGACGAATGCCAGGATGCCCATTACGGCGATGAACCAGTTGTCTGCCATCATGCCGAATGAAATGTAGAAGGATGAGCCAATGGTGTACAGCGGGTGACGCACCCAGCGGTACGGTCCGCTGGTCGATAGTTTATGTTCCTTGCGTGTGGCGCTGGTGGGAGAGATGCCGCTGCCAATACTGCTGAACAGCCAGTAAATGCCAAATGTGCAGAGGATGCCCATGCCAACACCGAGCCAGCGGACCCATTCGGGCAGCCCAACCTTTGACCACGCCATCCAATGCGGATTGACCAGATATATAAGCGGACTGAGCCACATTACCATGCCGAAGATACGGATGAGGAGCATCATCGGAGTGCCGTCCACACTGCGCGAGATCTTCTCGCCTGTGTCCTTATCCGCTTTGCGGCGGAAGTAGGTGGAGATGCCCACGCCTGTGAAAAGGATCAGCGCGGCTAAGATGCGGAAAATGTTTTCGTTCATCGTTTACCTCTTCTATTTCTTTATACCTTTCATTTGTTCGATTACTTTTAAATATTTGTCGTACGGTTCTGCTGTTAAACCGTTGATTCCCTGTTTGGGAAAACACCAGCCGTGAAGATAAATCTGTCCCAGTGTCATCAAAATGATGAAACCCCAGAACGCGAATCTGCCAAACAGGATGCCGATGCCTGCCAGCACACCCACAACTGCAAAAAGCTTGACGACCCTCCCTTTGAGCGGGAGGTGTTTTTCAAAGTTGTTGAATGCCAGAAAATATGCAATGCCTGCAATAATTAGGACAATAAGGATATCGGTGCTGGCAACCGGTCTTAAGTGTTGCAGGATGATGGGGCGTTCGAGCATGACTGTCTCTTAATTCTTTTCGATGAATATCCTGCTTGTGATATTCAAGCCAAGCACGGCGGACTTCCGTCCAACCCTGACCGTTAGGTTATGGTCGAAAGCGGAGTAAGCCTTGATCTCGATCACCGCGCCGGGAACCAGCCCCAGACTTTCAAGATAGCGGAGCAGGTCTGTGTCGGACGATTGGACGCGCTGGATGGTCGCGGATTGTTTGGGTCGGAGAGCGGACAGGGGCAGGGATTCGTCCACCGGCATTTTCAAATCTGCGGTGGGGATCAACTCACCATGCGGGTCACGGTCGGGATTTCCCATGGCTGCGGCGATGCGCTGTTCGAAATCCTCCGAGATCACATGCTCGAGCCTCTCCGCCTCTTCATGCACCTCATCCCACGAATAGCCGAGGGTCTGCACCAGCCATGCTTCGAGCAGGCGGTGATGCCGGATCACCTCCAGCGCGGCGCGCCTGCCTTCCCTCGTCAATGTGACGCCCTGATGTTTCTGGTATTCGACCAGGGGCGGTTTGGACGACGCAAGTTTTTGGATCATGCCAGTGACCGAGGGGGCGCTGATCTTCATCCTTTTTGCAAGCGCGTTCGTGCTGGCGCTCTCTCCGCTTTCGGTCAACTCGTAGATGATCTTCAAATAATCCTGGATCGAGATCGTAAGCTTTTGTTTCATCGGTCAGTTCCAAAGTGTGAAGGTTGTGCAGGCAAAGAACGCGAGATAGGCAATGTTGAATCCCGCGCCTTCGGTCCGGTCACGGACGAACTGCGGCAGGATGCGCTTGACGAGCATCCATGCAATGGTCAGGGTGACGGGATTGACCGCCGCCATCCACTTCGGGAACCCTGTTTGTTGCGTTGCGACCAGCACCGAAAACAGGCTGGACGCGATCACGATCATGATGAGCAACGGTCCGTAACTGGCGATCATCACCTTGCGGTGGCGGGCAAACATGTCGGCGATCACTGTTTGGGATGACTCTTCGACCTTGTTCAGCGCCTGGACGTATTCGCCCAGATAATAGAACGTCCCGTGGACGAATGCCCCGATGACGGTTGCGCTTCCAAACAACCCGACAGTTGCCAGCACAGCCCAGGTCTGCGCGCCGCCCAGGCCCTGATACACCTGCCAGAAGCCCATCAATACCAAAGGCGTGGCAAAGACACCCAGCAACGCGCCCCACATCATGCGGTTGGAGGACAGCACGACCATTTTCTCCGCATCGGAAAGTAATTTTGCGAACGGTTTGAGTTTTGGATAATCATCGAGATTTGCCCTGCTCGCGAGCAGGAGTACATCGCCGATGGCATACAGGGATGCGCCAAGCAATGCCAGCAAACCGGTGATGCGGATTGAAAGAGAGAGTTGTTCCATTGAAGGCCTCTTATTTGATCAATAAGCCAGTGACCCAGAGCAGCATCATGCCGGTCAGCACACCGCTGAATACTGTCATGGGGATGGGCTGGCGGTCGGTGTCCTTTTGGATCAGTTTTGCGATCTCATAAATGACCTGAAAGATCGCGCCTGCCCCGATGGCGAGGAATAATACAGCCAGGAATGGCGATGGAGAGAATCCACCGATCCATGCGCCGACGATCGCCGGTCCGCCGCCGATGAGTCCCATCAATGCAAGTTTGCCGAGTCCGGGCTTGTCGCGCAGTACCGGAGCGATGATGCCCAAGCCTTCCGTGATGTTTTGGATGATGAAACCCACGACCAAAAACGTGCCAAGTGCAATTTCGCCAACGTTATACGCCGCGCCGATGGCGAGCCCTTCACCAAGATTGTGAAAACCAATCCCGATGGCGATGATGAACGCGATGGAGAGCCTGCGTTCGGATTCGCTTCCGATTGCATTGGTCTGTTTCCTTGATATGGCGTCAAGCAGCAGGAAGGTCGCGACGATGCCAATGCCGATCAGGCCGATTCCCTGAAACGCGGAGGGGACTTCATTTGCAAATTCCAACGCTTCTGCGAGTGTATCCAGTCCCAGGAAGATCAACAATCCCGCGGTTGCTGCCATGAGGAATGTCATTGTGCGGCGACCGAGGGTCCGCAGGGCCGGGAACCAGAAGATGCCAAGGAAAACAGGAATCACGCCGACATACAGACCGATCAAGGTGAAACCCCAGAATGTTGCAGGGGATGGCTTGGGCGTGGCAAATGCCACGGGTACTTCCAGTTCAAACGGGATGGCATTGCCTGTCAGAATTTTGATTCCATACGATTCGCCATGCGACCAGGCATAATTTACGTGAATGGTCGCGCGCCCAAGACGCGGAATGGTCGAATTTGGTTCGACCTGAAACGGCATGACAGCGTCATTGACGATCACAGATGCAATGGTCAGTTCGTCCGGTCCCGTATTGCGGACGTTCAATTCGATGGTGTTTGATTCAAGGTGATAACGTTCGATATCCAGGTGCTCCACAGGCGCGGGAGACCCGAGGTCCAACCCTCCGCCAGTGGAGAGGAAAACGGCGATCACCCCGGCGAGAAGAATGATTGGGACAAGAAGCAGGACGAAGGTCCGAAAGGTGAAGCGGTTTGTTGTCGGTTGTTTGGTCATTTTTCACCTCTAAGATAACACTTCGAACATGCCCATCCAGCCGAGTTCGGCAAATTCCGTTACATGAGCATGGAACATATACATGCCGGGATGCTTGTAGCTGAACTCGAGGATGCCGCGCTGTGCCTGTCCTTGAACGATGGTATCTGTAAATTCGGCGGGTGTCAGGCTTGTGCCGGTGGGGTAGTAATGGAAGAAACTCGCATGTAAATGGAACGAGTTGAGCAGATCGAACTCAAGGATGTTGACGAGGTAGATGCGAACCTTCTCACCGACCCTGAATTGTATGGGGTGGTTTTGATAATGGAATGGAATTCCGTTGACTGCATAAAAATCGTTTTCATCGTCGAAGTCCACGTCGAGACCATGCTGGACCATGATCATTTCATGGTCAACGGGCGGGCGTCCCTCCCGGGGGTCCACGATGAATGCACCATAAAGCCCCTTTGCGATATGCCGCGCGAGAGGGAAGATGTGACAGTGATAAAGATGCAAACCGAACGGCTCCGCATCGAACTCGTACGTAAAGCTGCCTCCCGGCTCAACGAGGCCACCCGGACCTGTGCCGGGTACACCGTCCATTTCGGCGGGATGAAAGCCGTGAAAGTGCATGGTGTGCGGATGGTTGCTGCCGTTCGTGAATTGGATGCGGACGCGGTCGCCTTCGGTGGCTCGCAGGGTGGGACCGGGAATGCGTCCGTTATACGTCCAGGCGGGGAATTCGAGACCGGGTATCACTTCGATATTTTTGTTGATGGCGACGATCTTGTATTCGCGCAAAGTCTGTCCATTTGGCAGGGTGGAGACTTTGCCGTAATCGAAGTCGGTCAGGATATTGGTCGGGTTGAAGCCATTCTTCTCGTGATCCACTTCGCCGACGGTACCGGGCAGGTCGCCGTGGTCGCCTTGCTGCATGACATGGACATTGACGCCTTCGTGATTCGTATCGTGTTGAATGGCGGCGGGACCGTTCTGGTTTAGTGTGACGACCCCGGCCGTCCCAAACGCAGCGGCGAGGCCGCCCATTTTGAGAAAGTCTCTTCTGGATAAATTGCTCATCGAACTCTCCTTACGGCTAAAGAAAAATTTAGGTATACCTAAATTTTAGGGGGAAAACCGAATCCTGTCAAGTGTGTGGAAGGTTTCTGTGGAAGGTTTCTGTGGAAGGTTTCTGAAACCGGGAAACTTTTAATGTTCAAAAGTATTGTCATGTTGAAGGAATGTTGTAATAATCTGCAGAATGTGCTTGAAAGAGTTTTCAGCTTCATCAAAACTTTACGGAGGTGAACCATGCGTGTTTGTGTATTGACGGACGAAGAGCCCGAGGATTTCGATCCCAGTCCGTTCCTTCAGGATTATGAGTGGGAGATGGTGACCTTGTATGCCCCTGTATTCGAGAAGATAAAATCGCTTGCAGAGCAGAACAGGTTCGATGTGTACCTGAACATCTGTGAAGGGTACGAGGATGGGGAAGAGGATGAATATACCTATCACGGAATCGAGGTCGTCAGGGCGTTGGAGGAACTCAACCTCCCCTATACCGGCGCGGACGAACGGTTCTTCGACCCGACGCGCGAAGAGATGCAGGCGGTTGCCGATGCGAACGGCATCGGGTTCGCCAAGGGCTATCAGGTGAAATCCGCCGAGGAGGCGGAGCGGCTTGTGAAGAACCTGCGTTATCCCATTATGGTCAAGCACCCGAAGAGCTATGGGAGCACCGGGATGTTCCGCGAATCGCGCGTGGATGCGTTCGAGCAATTGCGCCCGCAGGTGGAGCGGATCGTTTCCGAATTCGGCGCGGCGCGGATGGAGGAGTTCATCGTCGGGAAGGAGTTCAATGTGTTTGTTGTGGAAAACCCCGATGATTTTGGCGATCCGTTTGTGTATCCGCCCACGGAGCTGATCTTTCCGCCCGGCGAGGAGTTCTGGCATACGGATATTAAGTGGGATTACAACGTGCCCTTCGATTTCAAGCAGGTCACCGATCCCGAACTGGTGAGTCGCTTGCAGGAGATGGGCAAACGGATGTTCCTTGCGATGCAGGGAGTCGGCTACGGACGCTGTGACATCCGCATGAACGAGAAGGGTGAGTTGTTCATCCTTGAGATCAATCCCAACGGCGCGATCATGCTCAGGCCTGAGGAATATGGACCCGCGGATTACATGATCCTTTATGACAGGGATGGCTATAAAGGATTCTTCGACCGGATCTTCCGGGTTGCCATCATCAGGCAGAAGATGCGGGCGGCGGCAGATTGACCGGAAGTTATGTTGGAGATGGGATGCAAGCGCATCTCATCTCTGTTATTGCAGCGCCTGTAGATATTTCAAGATATCCGCCGCATCTTCTCCACCCGCTTCGGCGTGCTTGATCAACGGAATCCCAGTGGACCGGGTGTATTGATCGCCTCGGGATAAGCATCCAGCGCGGCTTTGACGATTTCCAGTTTTCCGAGCATCGCTGCGGCAAAGAGATCGAGCCGCGCGCCGTGTTCGAGCAGGAAATTGGCGATATCCTTTCTGCCCATGTGAGAGGCAGCGCCCAGGGCGGTTTCGAAATCGCCGCCGCCCCAATCCCATGTGGCATTGATGAGCGCCGGTTCCTGTTGTAGTAACTCCCTGACGCGCTCCAGATTGCCGTGCGCATTGCCGACAAATTCTTCAACAAGTGATGCCTCTAAAGCGGGTTTCTTTTCCATGACCAGATTCCTTTTGTTGATGGGTTATTTCCTCCGCGGTCTCAGCCAGCGACCGCCGAGTACGAGGGAGATGACGATAAAGGCAATTGCTGCCCAGGTGAAGGCGGTGTTATCTGTGGATAACCCGATGACGAAGAATGTCATGCCGAGGATGAGAAATGCCCCGGACGCCCTGCGTTTGTTCGGTTTCATGATTGTTTTGCCTTTCGATCAGGATGACTGTTTTGGTTTGACTTCCGGATAGGGGCTTGGGTTCTCGAACAGGCCGGTTGCCTTGCCCTTTAGAGTCATATCGAAGAACGATAATAGATAATCGTTCAAAATGGCGGTCACGCGTTTTCCGTTGATCGGACCTTTAAGTCCGAGTTGCGGCGCGAGCGGGGAGAGCAGAGGCAGGTCGGAGAAATCATAGTGCGAAGTCCCATCAATGGAGACAGCGCCGTAAGTGTCTGTGGAGATTGAATAGAAGGGATCGAACAATTGGTTGTTGCGGCTGTTCAGGTCGTCTGCCCAGGCCTGGCTGAACATGAAGAACGCGGGTTGCGAGACTCCGCGCTCCAGGACTTCGTACGATACCGGGCGCATGAACGGATCGAGTCCCAGCAGCGCTTGACAGCGCGCGTCTATGCCGCAAAACTGGATCGCCGCGCCGCCGCCCGTGGAATGTCCATAAACGCCGATGCGTGAAAGATCGAGTACCTCATAAAACGGACTGCCTGCATCCAGGTTCTGTGCCTGCAAAAAGTCGATTGAAAATCCGATATCGCCCGCCCATTGATCCGCCAGTTTGTGTGCCGCGATCTCATATTCATCGTCGGGCGCGCCGCTCGGCAATGCAGCCGGGTTGTTCTTCGCGATCGTACCATCTTTGAAGACGGTCACGACTGCACCGTAGGTGTGTTGCACGCCGACGACAACATAGCCGTGACTCGCCAGTTGCAATGCCTGCCCGGTGTTCTGTGCATTGAATCCGTTCCAGCCGTGAGAGAAGAAGATGATGGGGAATCCGCCCGCCGCGGAGGCGACCCGTGCCTCTTGATACGCCGGTATTTTGACCAGAGCCAGATGATCGAGGAAGAAAGACGGCATGTCGATGTAGGTTGCAATGGCTGGTGCAAAGATGTCGGCGTTTGCCATCCACGGGGCGCGTGGATCGTTCGGGCTTGATTCGGCTGGATACCAGATTTGGATGATGAAGCGGCGCGCTTCGTCCTTGCCTGAATACAGTTCTTTGCGGGATTCATCCGTGAGTTCGTAGATGCGCGTGCCAACCTGGTACGGTCCGCTCGGGGCAGGGATTGAGGGAACCGGCAGTAGAAAGGGCAAAGCCGTCGAAACGGCGAGCAGGATCAGGCTTGGAATGAGGCGAAACGGTCGTCCCGTCACAACGGGATTTTTGAAAGTCAAAACGCTTAACAGAAATGTCACTGTTGCGAATGCATAAAGCGGGATCATCTGCCAGCGCGTCCCTTCGATGTTCGCGTGGACCGCGATGACGAGCAGGTCGAGGGCGGGCAGAAGTGCGATGACGGTCGGGCGTTTTTTGCCGGTGAGAGACCAGAGCAGATAAACTGTGAGGAGGATGGGGATGAGGGTTTCGAGTGGTCGCATAAACAGATTCTACTTGCAAATTGCATCTGCTGTAAAATTGGGTTGTCATGTTTATCTTTTCGATCAGCATTTTTCTTTCTGCATTTCTTCTCTTCCAGATCCAGCCGATGATCGGCAGGGTGATCCTGCCGTGGTTTGGAGGCACGCCTGCGGTCTGGTCCACCGTGATGCTGTTCTTTCAGGTTTTGCTCACCGGCGGATACGCGTATGCCTACTGGCTGATCGGCCGCCTTAAACGACAGACTGTCGTCCATGTTGCGCTGATCACGTCTGCCGTTTTTCTCCTTGCCTTTCTTTCTTTTGTTTGGACATCACCGATCACGCCCGATGCCACCTGGAAGCCCGCGGATGTCAGCGCGCCGATCCTCGATATTTTCAAACTGCTGATTGTCACGGTTGGCTTGCCGTATTTCATTCTTGCCTCGAACGGTCCGTTGATGCAGGCATGGTTCAGCCGCATCTTTCCGGAGCGGTCCTACGCGCGTTTGTACGCCATCTCGAACATCGGGTCACTGCTCGGATTGCTCGTTTACCCGGTGTTGATCGAACCGTTCCTGACTTTGCGTGAACAAGGCTGGATGTGGAGCGGTGGATTCGTCCTCTTTGGATTGCTTGCTGTTTGGGTTGCGGTTCAAAACGGACGAGTTACGCCTCCTCCGAAGCCCGCGCCTGATTCCGCTGTGGACAGCCCGCACCCGCCCCCGGCTTTGATGTCGTTATGGATCGTGCTGAGCGCGACCGCGTCCATGTTCCTTTTGTCCGTGACGAATCAGATCTCGCAGGAGGTGGCGGTGATCCCGTTCCTGTGGATCCTGCCGCTGGCGTTGTATCTGCTCTCCTTTATCCTGACGTTTTCCGGTGAACGCGGCTATAACCGCAGGGTCTATTCCGTCCTGTTCGTCCTTGCCACCGCGTTGACCTTGTTCGTCCTGCTCAAAGCGACCGCCCTGCATGTGTATTGGCAGATACTCGCGTATTGCCTGCTGTTGTTTTCGGCTTGCATGTTATGCCATGGCGAGTTGTATCTCCTGCGTCCCGCCGCGGATCATTTGACCACGTTTTATTTGATGGTCTCCATCGGCGGCGCGCTGGGCGGACTCTTCGTCAGCCTGATCGCGCCGGTCATCTTCAATGGGTATTGGGAATTTTTCGTCAGCCTGGCGATGACGATGGCTATCCTTCTGTCATTGCGAGGAGGGCAACGCCCGACGAAGCAATCTCCCGCTCATGACGAGGAGATTGCTTCGGTCGCTTCGCTCCCTCGCAATGACAACTCTGAACGCGCCCGCTTCATCTTCTTCGTCTTCGGATTGGTCACCGCGATGCTGGTTCTGGTCGGGGAATATTTTTCGGGTTCGTTATATTCCAGGCGGAATTTCTATGGCGTGATCCGCGTACGCCAGGAACTGGTGGGGGATCCGCCGCGCCCCGCGGTTCTCATGGCGCACGGGATCACGGTCCATGGGCTGCAGTTTCTCGGCAAGGACCGCTACCTGCCGACAACCTATTACGTCAGGGGTGGGGGAGCGGGGCTGGCGATCCTCAATCATCCGCGTTACGGGCAGGGCTTGCGCGTGGGCATGTTGGGCGTCGGCACAGGGACTTTGGCGATCTACGGTCAGCCCGGAGATGTCTATCGCCTGTATGAGATCAATCCTGTGGTGACAGATTTGGCGGAGGGGGGAGGCGGGTATTTCTCGTTTGTCAGGGACAGTCAGGCGGATGTCACGCTGGTGCTCGGCGATGCGCGCATTTCCCTGGAACGCGAACTTGCCGAAAACGGATCGCAAAAATTCGACGTCCTCGTGCTGGATACGTTCAGCAGTGACTCGATCCCCGTTCATCTGGTGACGAAAGAAGCGCTGGGTTTGTATCTCGAGCATCTTGCCCCCGATGGGGTCATCGCCGCGCATATCACGAACCTGCATTTGGACCTCCAACCGGTTTTCTGGCAATTAGCGCAGTATTACGGCTTGAGCATGGTGCGAATCAACTATGAAGGCGACTCAAACGGGGGATATGCCTCGCACTGGATTTTGCTGGCGCGCGATCCGTCGTTGTTGGATGTCTCTGCTATACAAGAACGTGCGGTCGATTTGAGCGGTTATTCCACGAATATCAGATTGTGGACCGATGATTACAGCAACCTGTTCCAGATTTTGAAGTAGCGGTTATGCCCCTTCTATGACAACCATGTTCGATTTGGCGTATTTGTGCCGCATGGCGCGGGCTTTGCTGTATTCCGGCGAGTTAAGCCATGCCTTTGCCTGCTCGATGCTGTCGAATTGAAGGATGACCAGCCGGTTCGGAATCCATTCTCCTTCAAGCACCTCCGTCCTGCCACCGCGGGCGATGAACTTTCCGCCGTAGGCGGCAACCGCAGGCGGCGAGAGCTTTATGTATTCTTTATAGTTCTCTGCGTCTGTCACTTCGATATCGACGATCACGTAGGCGGGCATGGATGCCTCCTTTCATTTCCATTCTGCTTCGATATGCGTTGTGTACTTCGAGGGGTAAATTCCTTTGTTGGTTTCTTCAATAAGCCGCTGCATTGTCTCCCGTGCCAAATCTGCCTGTGCGGCTGTGATCACTTTATTTTCAATCGCCTCTTCGAATTCGTCCCAGTCCAATTCGAGCAGGCGTCCGTCCGGGAAAAACCAGAGGTCGATGAAGAGGTCGGTCATCTGAATTTCATTTGGTGAAATTCGTATGGCAGGCTCGCCAAGGTCCGAATAGTGACCCAGCAGTGTGCCGTCCACTGCACGGAATTCCAACAGGTTGAATGGCTCGTTAAAGAAGTACACTTTGGAGATCGTTCCAACCTGCTGTCCCGGCTGGATCAACCGTTGCGCCACAAGGGATTCGCTCAACCTTGCTGAAATATCTTCGGGCAGGGTTTTGAACGTCCGCAGGCAGGTTTCGTCCTGTGCGTAAAAATCCTCCTCGTAATAGGTTGTTTCCTTGCCAGGGCGGATGTATTCGATGCGGACGAGGTCTCCTCGTTTCATGGTGTTCCCTCCCGTTCACTGCTCCCGCATAGGCCAAGCCCATGCGGGAGCGTTCTGTTTTTATATCGCCACGCCCAGCACGGCGACAAAGTGTGCGGCGGCGGCGAGCATCACGAAGATATGCCAGATTTCATGGAACCCGAATTTGCCGGGGAAAAAATTAAAGATTTTGGTGATATAGACGATCGCTCCGAGCGTGTAGATCACTCCGCCCGCGATCAGCCATCCGATCACCCATGCAGGCAGCACCGCAAGCATCTGTCCAATGGCGGCAATGCACAGCCAGCCCATTACCAGATAAATGCCTGCATTCAACCAGCGCGGCGCACGGATGTAGAACACCTTGACGATGATCCCGATCAAAGCCAGCGACCAGATGATGCTCAACATGCCCCACTTCCAAAAGCCTGAGAAAGCGTTGACGCAGAACGGGGTGTATGTTCCCGCGATCAACAGGTAGATGGCGGAATGGTCGATCTTGCGAAAGATCTCGAGCGCCTTATCCTTGACGTGCACCATGTGATACGTGGCGCTGGCGGAAAACATGGCGATCAGGCTGAGCCCGTAGATCGTGAGTGAGATGATCTTGGCGGGGGTGCTCCAGCCGACGATCAGCAGGGCGACCAAGCCTGCCAGCCCCAGCGCCGCGCCGACCCAATGTGTGATGCTGTTTACGGGTTCACGAAGTTTCTTGAACATGGTTTTCCTGTTTCCAAGTGAGAGTCGCCAACGAGATGACAGTCACTTCTTCTTTGCAACAATGATGATTAACATGCCTGATTGTACATCGAGCACATGTGTTTCGACTTCAAATCCTGATTCGACGAACGGCTCCTGCAGTTTTTCCTGGATGCCCTTCAGCGCAGCGGACGGCGCCTGACCTGTGACCTGATACAGCCACGATAGAAATCGATTCTTCGGCAACGCAATCGGCAGGACGACAAACCTGCCTCCGTTTGACAGGCATCTGCCCGCCTCTGACATCGTCACCGGGTCAACAAAATATTCCGATGGAAAGGTCGCAACGATCGTGTCGAACGCCTCGTCGCGGAAGGGGAGTTGTTGGGCAATCCCGCGTGCCAAATTGATCTGCGCGTAGCCAGATTGAGATCGATTGGGCTTTGAAGGCGAAGTTTTTATCTTCGAAATCGGAGGAGTCGTTTCTGTCAGCCTGCGCTTGGCGAGACGACTCATCGGGGCCGACTCATCCATCCCAATGGCGACCAGGTTCCGGCTTAGCAGGACGCGCTGCAAATGACCGGGTCCGTGACCGATCTCCAGAACTTGGGTCCCCTTGATGAAGGAGACCACCTCCAGGATCCAGTCGTTCCACCGCCCAAATGAAACAGCCGCCGCGACCATGTCGTAGGCGAATGCGAATTGATGGTAGAGGAGGTGGAAAAAAATCCGGAGCAGGGCGCGCACGGGTGCAGGCAGTTGCTTTGTGAACAAAACGAGGGTTTGACCGGAGCCAAACCCTCGCATGTTGGAAGTTCGCCTTATGCGGCAGGCGCTTCGTCAGATTTCTTTGGCTTGCGAAGCGACTCGACCGCGGTCTTGCCGCGTTCGCGTACATCATCATAGACTTCCTTGCTGCGTTCGCGGAGCTGCTTGGCAAGTTCGTCGGCGCGGGCGCGGGCTTCCTGTGCAGTGGCTTCGGCGCGTGCCAGCGCCTCTTCCGTCGACTGCTGGGCTTTATCGCGCAGTTCAATGGATTTATCCTTGATTAATGCGCGCGTCTCCTCACCGGATTGGGGGGCGAACAGCAGGGCTACCACAGCGCCGGTAAGCCCGCCAACGATGAACCCTACGAGAAAGGCGCCAAATTCATCACGATCAGACATAGAAACCTCCTTAATGGTTGTTGGTAATATTACGTCCTGAGCGGGTGAAGTCTTGCGGTCGAAGGACATCCGTGCAGTATGCTCGCGCTTCGACTGCGCTATACTCCGCTCAGCGCGGTATACACTTATTTCTTCCGAATGCCCATTAATTCTAACATACGGTACAAACCTGCCAGATAGCCGTTCAGTTTGATGACAGGTTCTACGACATTCTCGCCCAAAAATTCCGCCGTGCCGCGCAGGTTATTGACCGTATCCGTGGTGGCTTTGAGGATCGGCTTGACCTCGTTTTGCAGAAGGTTGATCAGGCTTGCCAGCTGCACGACCAGGACGATCAGAGCCACGCCGATGACCAGTGACTCGAGCGCCACGACAATGATGAAGATGTCGCGGATCTTATCGGTGGGGGTCGCGGGTTGCAGCAGGAAGTAGATCGCCACGCCCAACAGGATCAGCAGGACCACCGCGCCAATGGTGATGCCGATGATGGTCCTTCTCATCTGCTTTTCCTGTTCGCGCTGTGCGGCGAGTTCTTCAGGCGAGGGCGTTTGCGTGGTATCTGGTATTGATTGTGGTGTTGCCATAGGTTGATTATAGCATAGCCAATTATGGTTGTTTCATGCCCGGCGGGGAGACTTCATCGACGGATGCTCTCCAAACGGTCATAAAGGATCCGTTAATGTTTTTCTTGACTCTGCGTATTATTGAGGGTATTATAGCATAACAACCGACCGTTCGGTAGGGAGCATCCATGACCAGAGAAGATATCCTCGATGCCGCAGCACAGGTCTTTCGCCAGAAGGGATTTCACGGCGCGTCCATGAATGATATTGCCGAGGCTGTGAACCTGCAGAAGGCGAGTCTGTATCATCATGTATCATCCAAGCAGGAGATCCTGCTGGCGCTGCTCGATCAGGCACTTGTCCTCCTGCTTGAAAAAATATCCCCGCTGAGCGTACAAGCCATCCCCGCAGATAAAAAATTGCAGCAAATGGTTCGGGCTTATCTGTGCATCCTGTCAGATAACACGGACCTTGCGGCGGTCCTGCTCTTCGAACATCGTTCGCTCGAACGCAGGCTGCATGCCCGTCATGTGCCGAACCGTGATAAATTCGAATCGTTGTGGCGCGAAGTCATTTCGGAGGGAGTCCGCGCCAGGCTGTTCAAATGTGACAATCCTGCACTTGCCACGCGCGCCCTGCTTGGCATCATGAATTGGACCATCACCTGGTATCGTCCGGACGGCGAATTAAGCATCGAGCAGATCGCCGACCAGTATTCGAATTTGCTCTTGAATGGTCTGCTGAAAAAATGACCGATCATCCTGTACCTGCCGTGTTCGAAACCGCGGGCGGGACGAAGGTCCACCGAATCCCGCTCCAGGCCTTCCCAAATTTCTGGGCGTTTGCTTACCTCGTTCAGGCAAAAGCGGGAAACTTCCTCATCGATACCGGCTCCGGCACGGATCTCTCCCATGAAGACCTTTTGAGCGGATTGCAGCAGGCGGGAATCCAACCCTCGGAATTATCCTGTATCTTATTGACCCACGCCCACATCGATCATTATGGCGGGCTTTCCAAACTTAAACCTCTTACAGATGCAAAGATCGGTGTCCATGAATTGGATGTGCAGACGGTCGCACATCACGATGCCAGGCTGGCATTGATCGGACGCCGCCTCGCCTCCTACCTCGCCGAAACCGGCCTCGCTGAAGAGACGCGTGAACAGCTCCTCGGAATCTACCGTTTTACCAAAGCCATCTATCGGTCGGTCCCCGTGGATTTTACCTACGAATCAAAAGACATGCAGGTCGGGCCGTTTGAATTGGTCCATCTGCCGGGACATTGTCCGGGTCACGTTGTGATGCGGCTGGAGGATGTCCTCTTTTGCGGCGACATGGTCGTAGATGGTGTCACCCCGCACCTATCCCCCGAATCCATCAATCCTTATAGTGGGCTTGATCATTATCTTACTTCGCTGGAGAAACTCAAGCAATGGGCGGTTGGGGCGCGACTCATTCTGAACGGACATGACGATCCCATTACCGATCTGTCCGCAAGCATCGAATTGACCCGCCAGCATATTATCCGCCGCATGAGTCGCGCCTTGCAAGCCTTGCATGAACCCCTCACCATATCGGAAGTGTGTACTGCCATCTATGGCGGGATGTCTGGCTACAACCAGTTGCTTGTCATGGAAAAGACCGGGGCGTACATCGAATATCTTTACGAGCATGCCATGATCGAAGTCACCAACCCCGAGGAAGTGGAGCAGGGTTCGCCGGCGCGATATCGCAGGCTTCGCGAAATCCCCGACGAATTGATCCTTTCGAAGGAACATACGAACGTTATTGCATGAACTAATGGATGGATGATGGATCAATTTCCATACTCAATGAAAGGAGAAAGGAGCGAATATGTACTCATTTGATCCTACCGAGGAACAACAAATGCTGGTCGAAGCGGTGAACAAATACGCCGTCAACGATCTGCGCGTTGCCGCGCGTGATGCGGAGGAGAACCATGAACTGCCGGGGAAACTTGTGAGTAAAGGGTGGGAGTTGGGGTTGTTGCAGGCATCCATCCCGGAGGCTTATGGCGGCTTCGGTGAACGCAGCGCGGTCACGGGTGTGCTGGCTGTCGAGGAGATGGCGTTCGGTGACCTGGCGGGGACACTGGCGGTGATGACGCCCAGCCTCTTTGCAACACCGATCCTGCTGGCTGGCACAGAGGAGCAGAAACAGGAATACCTGCCGAAGGTCATCGAGGGCGACTGGGCTCCCTACACCGCCGCGCTCATCGAATATGCCTTTGACTTCGACCCTAACGATTTGAAGACGACCGCCACGCTCAGAGACGAGGAATACCTCCTCAACGGGGAAAAGGCGTTCGTCCTGTTTGCGAAGGACGCGGAGATGCTCCTCGTGTATGCCAATCTCGATGGGAAGACTCAAGGATTCATCGTCCCGAGGGATGCGGCGGGGTTGTCCATCAGTGACGAATGCGAAAAACTGATGAGCCTTAACGCGCTGCCGATGTATCGCGTCAAATTGGACTCCGTCAAAGTCCCCGCGGCGAACCGTCTGGGCGGCGCCTCGGGCATGGACTTTGAACCTGTTCTCGCTTCGATGCGCCTTGCCGCCGCCTCTGCCGCGGTCGGTGTGGCAAATGCAGCATTCGAATACAGCAAGAACTATGCCAAGGAGCGCGAAGCCTTCGGCGTGAAGATCGCGCAGAAACAGGCCATCGCCTTCATGCTCGCCGAGATGCGGACCGAGATCGAAGCCAGCCGACTGCTCAACTGGGAGGCCGCCTGGAAACTTGACCAGAACCATGATGACGCCGCCACCGAAGCCTACCTCGCCTTCACCGGCGCCGCCGACATGGCGATGATGGTCACCGACCGCGCTGTGCAGATCCTGGGCGGGCACGGTTACATCCGCGAACATCCGGTCGAGATGTGGATGAGGAACGGGCGTGGTTTTGCAATGTTCACTGGCCTTGCAATCGTATAGGAGGAAGAGATGCCAATCGAATTTGAAACCCCCAAACCAATCGCACAAACGCAATTCGTGCTGAAAACCGTTGCCGAGGAGATGATGCGCTCGAAGTCGCGTTACTTCGACGAGCATGAACATGAGATTCCCTGGGATTACATCGAGTTCATGCACACCGCCATGAAGGCCATGGGAGTCGGGTCGCTGGCGCCGAAGGAAAAGGGGAACGGTCACGATGGTGATGAGAAGAAGGAGAAACGCCCGCCAATTGCGTACCAGGTGCTGGCGTCACAGATCGAGGCGCTTGCCTGGGGCGATGTTGGCTTTTACCTCGTCACACCGGGCGGCGGCTTGGGCGCGGCGGCGGTGCAGGCGGCGGGGACTCCAGAGCAGCGGGCAAAGTTCCTGGCGCGCTTCGCTGAGGAAAAACCGACCTTCGCCGCCATGTGCATGACGGAAGCGGGTGCGGGGTCGGATACCGCCTCCATCCGCACGCGGGCAATCCTGGATGAAAAGACCAACGAATGGGTGCTCAACGGCGAGAAGATCTTCGTCACGGGTGGAGACAAGTCCTTCACGGAATATGAAAAGCTGGGCAAAGGTTTCATCGTGGTGTGGGCTAGCATCGACCCCTCCGCAGGACGGGCGGGGATGCGCGCCTTTGTCATCGAGGCAGGGACGCCCGGTGTGAGGGTCACAAAGCTGGAGCATAAACTCGGCATCCGCGTGAGTGATACCGCTTCGATCTCGCTGGTGGATGCGCGCGTTCCGTTCGACCACATCCTCGGCAGCCCGACCGTTGAGAAGACGACAACAGGCTTCAAGGGCGCGATGGCGACGTTCGACGCGACGAGGCCCCTCGTGGCGGCATCAGGCCTGGGCGTGGCGCGAGCCGCTCTCGAATTCCTGAAGGAAAAACTCACGGAGCATGGAGTCCAGGTTCGTTATGGTCTGCCGCGTCAGAAATTGACCAACATCGAACGGGAAGTGATCGACATGGAGATCATGCTGAAGTCCGCCTGGTTGATGGTGATCAAGGCGGTCTGGATGGCGGACAACCGAAAACCGAACGCACTCGAGTCGTCGATGAGCAAGGTCAAGGCGGGGGATGTGGGCACGAAGATCACACAGAAGGTGGTGGAGATCCTCGGTCCGCTTGGCTACAGCCGCGAATTCCTCGCCGAGAAGTGGTTCCGCGATGCGAAGATCACGGACATCTACGAAGGCACGGGACAGATCAACCGGCTGGTCGTCGCGCGACAGATTTTGGATTACAGCGGGAAGGATTTGAGGTAACAACACGTAGGGTCGGCAGGACGCCGCCCCTGGGCGGGGAGACCCCGCTACGGAGGAAAAAATTATGAAATATCAAATTCACAAAGCAGTGGTGATCGGGGCGGGGACAATGGGTGCCTCGATTGCGGCGCATCTTGCCAATGTGGGCGTGCCTGTGACATTGCTCGATATCGTCCCGAAGGATGCACCGGCGGACGACAAGGGCGCGCGCAACAGGATCGTCAACGCGGGGTGGGAAGCCTGTTTGAAAGCCAAACCCGCCAATTTGATGTCCGCGGATCTGAAGTCGTTCGTCACTCTGGGCAACCTGGAGGATGATTTCGATGTCATCGCCGAAGCAGACTGGATCTGTGAAGCCATCATCGAGAATCTCGAGATCAAGCAGGATCTGATGGCGCGCATTGACGAGGTCCGCAAGCCGAACGCGATCGTTTCGACAAACACATCGGGAATTCCCGTGACATCCATCGCGGAGGGACGCTCGAAGGAATTCAAGAAGCATTTCCTCGGGACGCACTTTTTCAACCCGCCGCGTTATCTGAAGTTGCTGGAGGTCATCCCGACAAAGGACACGGCGAAGGAAGTGACCGAGTTCATTAGTCACTTTGGCGAGTATCGGCTGGGGAAGGGAATCGTGCTGTGCAAAGATACGCCCAACTTCATCGGCAACCGCGTCGCGTTCGGCACGGGCGCATTCGCGATGGATTTCATCCTCAAGAACGATTACAGCGTGGATGAGGTGGATGCGGTCACCGGTCCGCTGATGGGACGACCGAAGACTGCCACCTTCCGTCTGATGGATCTGGTCGGGCTGGATGTGTGGGACCATGTGGGGCGGAACCTGGCGCCGTTGATCCCGCACGATAAACTGGGGCAGGAATATCTCAAAGCCGAGGCGCCCGCCAAATTGATGTCAACACTTTTGGAGCGCAAGTGGCTGGGCAACAAGACCAAGGTCGGTTTCTACAAGGAAGTCCGCGACGCGGAGGGCAAAAAGGAGTTCTGGTCACTCGACCTGAAGACCCTGGAACATACCCCAGCTACCAAGCCGCGCTTCGATTCGGTCAAGGCGGCGAAGGATGTCGAGGAATTGGGAGACAGGCTCAAGGTCCTGCTTGAAGCGGATGACAAGGCGGCGGAACTTGTCAAAGCGTTGACGTATCAGGGCTTCCAGTACGCGTCGTCCATCATCCCTGAAGTGGCGGATACCGTGAAACCGATCGACGACGCGGTCCGTTGGGGATTCATGCATGAAGCGGGTCCGTTCGAGACCTGGGATATGCTTGGCGTCAAAGAGACGGTCAAAAAGATGAAAGCCGCGGGATACGCGCCGGCCAAGTGGGTGGACGCCATGCTCAAGGCGGGCGTCGAGTCGTTCTATCAGTACAAGAACGGTGAGAAGGTTGCTGTGTACGACGCGGTCAAAGGGAAGCATGTGAAGATCAAGCGCCCTGAGGACATGGTCGTTTTAAAAAGGCACAAGGTCGTGTCACAGAACGCGGGGGCAACCCTGTGGGACATCGGCGATGGTGTTGCCTGCCTCGAGTTCCATACCAAGATGAACGCCCTCGATGAGGACATCATGAACATGACGGTCGAGACGTTCGACCGGCTCGATACCGATTTCGATGGACTCGTGATCGGCAACGAAGCGGAGAATTTCAGCGCAGGCGCGAACCTCTTCATGATGGTGGTCGGCGCGCAGCAGGGCATGTGGGACATGCTCGATGCCGCCGTGCGAAAATTGCAGGATATGAACATGCGCATGCGCTATTCGCCAAAACCGATCGTGGTCGCGCCTGCCGGGCTTGCGCTTGGCGGCGGTTGTGAGATCACGATGCATGCGCCGCGCATCGTTGCCGCGGCGGAGACCTATATCGGTCTCGTCGAGCTCGGCGCGGGGGTCATCCCGGCGGGCGGCGGTACAAAGGAATATTTACGCCGTATCGTCAATCCCATGATGCGAGTCGATAATGTCGAGGTCCTTCCCGCTTTGCAGCGCGCCTTCCTGCAGATCGGTCAGGCGAAGGTCGCCACCAGCGCCGAGGAAGCGCGCGGCATGAACATCCTTGGTCCCGCGGATCGTATCGTGTTCAATCGCGACCACCTGCTCAGCGAAGCGAAAAAAGAGGTCCTGCACATGGTCGCGGCGGGATATAAACCGCCTGCGCCCGAACCAATTTTTGCCGCGGGTCGCGACGCGCTTGCCGCCCTTCGCATTGGTGCGTGGTCGTTCAAGGAAGGCAACTACATCACGCAATACGATCATCACATTGCATCCAGGCTTGCCTACGTTATGTGCGGCGGCGAACTCACGCGTCCGCAATGGGTGAGCGAACAATACATCCTCGATCTTGAACGTGAAGCCATCCTCTCGTTGTTTGGCGAGGAGAAAACCCAGGCGCGGATGTGGAACATTTTGCAGACGGGTAAACCGCTTAGGAACTAGGAAGTGAATGTGGAAGGCGACGATTGGTTCTGCCTTCCACATTTCCAAAGGAGATGACCATGAAAGATGCTGTAATCGTAAGCGCTGTACGTACTCCCGTGGGCAAAGCCAAACGTGGAGGACTTGCAACGGTTCGTCCTGACGAAATGTCTGCCACCGTTATGCAGGAACTGCTCAAGCGGACGCCGAATCTCGACCCCGCCGAAATCGACGATGTCGTTTTGGGGTGTGCATTTCCCGAAGGCGAGCAGGGCATGAACATCGCGCGCATGGTTGCATTACGCGCTGGTCTGCCTGATTCGATCCCGGCTGAGACCATCAACCGTTATTGTTCATCGGGCGTACAATCCATTGCGCATGTCGCGTACGCAATCCGAAGTGGGCAGATGGAGGTTGCCATCGCGGGCGGGGTTGAGTCCATGTCCATGGTACCGATGATGGGGTACAAGTTCTCAGCCAACCCGTTCTTCGCGCAGGAACTTCCGCACTATTACACCAATATGGGTCTCACCGCAGAGAACCTGGCGATCAGGCAAGGGATCAGCCGCGAGGACCAGGATGAGTTTTCCTTGAAGAGCAACCAGAAAGCCGCACAGGCTGTGAACTCCGGGTTGTTCGACCCCGAGCTCGTGCCGATCGATGTGGAAGTGGTCGAGTTCAACGGACACGAGAAACCGGTCAAGAAGAATTTCACCGTGAAACGCGACGAGGGTCCGCGCGCCGACACGAACATGGAAGCACTGTCCAAACTCAGACCCGCCTTCAAGGAGGGCGGCACGGTGACCGCGGGCAACTCGTCACAAATGTCCGATGGCGCGGCGGCCGTGGTGGTGATGTCGGCAGATCGCGCCGCGCAACTTGGGCTCACTCCACTGGCGCGCTTCATTTCGTTCGCGGTTGGAGGCGTCCCGCCTGAGATCATGGGCATCGGGCCTGTGATCGCGATCCCGAAGGCTTTAAAACTGGCTGGCCTCACCCTGAACGATATTGACCTGATAGAATTGAACGAAGCCTTTGCCGCGCAGTCGCTGGCGGTCATCCGCACGCTGGAACTCAACGAAGAGATCCTCAATGTCAACGGTGGCGCGATTGCCCTCGGTCATCCGCTGGGATGCACCGGCGCAAAACTGACCACCCAGCTCATCTACGAAATGGGTCGCCGCAAATCGAAGTATGGCATGGTCACCATGTGCATCGGCGGCGGCATGGGCGCCGCGGCGATCTTCGAGAATTTACAAAATTAAATGTCATTGCGAGGAGGCGCCGCCTAACGAAGCAATCCCCTTCACCATAATGGAGATTGCTTCGGGCTTTTGCCCTCGCAATGACATAAATAAACAAGGAGACCAAGATTATGCCACTCACAGTATCACAACTCATGGAAAAAATGCCCGGCGCGTTCCTCCCAGAAAAGGCACAGGGCGTGAATGCCACCATCCATTTCAAGTTCACCGGCGCCGAAGCCGGCGATTGGAACGCAAAGATCGCGGACGGCAAAGTCGCTGTGGCGCAGGGCGAGCCCGCCGAAAAAGCGACCATGACCCTGACTGCCGATTCTGCGGATTATGTCAGGATCTTCACCGGCGAACTGGATGGAATGCAGGCTTTCATGCAGGGCAAGATCAAACTTGGCGGCGATCTGAACCTGGCGATGAAGTTGATGCAGATGTTCAAGATCAAATAAGCCGGATGAAAACCAAAAGACGCCTTCGCAAATGGAGGCGTCTTTTTTGATTCAGGTTGCGTTACATAAAGAGAGAAATAACCGAACCGATGGCGTACGTGATCAGGCATACGGAGATGGCAGCGAAGACCGTTGTAAGGATTCCCGCGACCTTCGACCTCATCCAGCCTGCAAGACCGATGCCACCCACGAAGACATAGATCGCCGCCAGCAATATCAGGAAAGCGCCCACGTTGAGATTGTCGAGTTCGGTGGGGACGCGGTCCAGTTCGGCGGTGGCGGAGAACGATAACACCGCCACGATGAGCGAATACAGGAACATCACCGACGCGCCGGAAAAGACCACGATCCCCGCGGTCGCCAGCCTGCCGCGGTCGGAAGTTGTCAGCAATTGGACCACCGCCGCGAGCGAAAAACCCGCCATGATCCCTGCCAGGCTAGCCAGCGCGCCTGCCTCTGCCAGATAATTTTCAACGGTCATAAAAGCTCCTTTTATAAAGTAATCCCAAAATGTTCTTTCAGCAATGCCCGATATTCATCCTGTGAATCCAGCAATCGTTCGGTACGTTGACCGTTTCTGGTCACGATCAATCTTCCGTCCTCGAGTGAGACGCGCCCATCCGGTGTCGCCCGGCTGATGATACTGCCGCGCGTGAAGGAGGATCTGGGCGAGGTCTGGTGATACAGGCAGGCGGATTCATATTCATCCGGGAAGCGATGCGGCTCGAGGTCGAAGAAATATTGGCGTTCCCACGTCCCATCATAATTTTTTTGCCAGACGATGAATCCATCCGCGGTTTGTTCGAGCCGGTACGCGCGCAATCCCTGCGTTTGTTCATCCTTTGTATCGAAACTTAATGGCTCGATGAATGAATCTCCGAAACCGACATCCGCCAGCCAGCGCCCGGGTCCCCCCGGAACCTGCACCAGCAGCGCGAGATGGTCGAAATCGATGCCCAGGTTTCCATCGCGGTTAAAGACGCGGGCGTTGAGATGGGTCACTTGGTAGCCGATCTGTTTCAACAGCCACGCAAAGAGACCATTCAACTCGTAACAGAATCCGCCGCGTCGCTGGTCGATGAGCTTGTCCCAGATGGATTTTTCATCGATCCGGATCGGACGTTTCAAGCCAATATCCAGGTTCTCGAATGGGACAGTCTGCATGTGGGCGCGTTGTAACCCGTTCAGGGTGTCAACGTCTGGATTTATGGGTTGGGTGTAGCCGATGCGGTCGAAATATTCGGTCAGATTCATTGGGCGTGATTATAACCGTCGAACTGTACGAATCAAGACGGGAGAGTAAAATGGAAATATGGCAAGTGTCTCGAAATGGAGTCTTACATGTTTAAACGACCTGCTGACATAAATTCAATCCGGAGACAATTCGGAAACGCAAAGGCGCTGTTGACAAGGGTGGTTGGAAACGTCCCGAATACAGGAGACCCCAGAATCTCCTCAGGCATTCAGGATGTTTCAAAGGTTGTGCAAATGCTCGATGATCTCGAACGGACGGTCGATGAATACATGATCGTCAAGCAGAACCGGCTTGAAGCGTTGACAAGGATCGGCAGCATGATCAACTCATCCCTGGGGAGGGAGCGGGTGCTGGAACAGGTCATGAGCGCTTTGATCGATCTGACGCATGCCGAGCGCGGCTTCCTGATGTCCCGCGAATCCAACGGAGAGCTGAAATTTGAGATCGCGCGCGGGATGTCCAATGCCAGATTGGGGGAGGATGAGTTCAAGGTCAGCATGACGATCGCGCGCCGGGTGGCGGAAAGCGGTGAGCCGATCCTCACGACCAATGCCCAGGATGACCCGCGTTTCGAAAATCAATTCAGCGTTGCCGCGTTCAAACTTCGCTCGATCCTGTGCGTGCCGTTGAAGGTCAAGGGCGAGTTGATCGGTGTCATCTATGTCGATAACAAGGCACACGTTGGAATGTTCGGCGAGGAGGACAGGGAGTTGATCAAAGCCTTCGCGGATCAGGCTGCGGTGGCGATCGACAATGCGCGCCTGTTCGATGAGTTGCTGGCAGCCAATACCGAGCTTGAGAACACGAACTTTAAACTGGAGGCGGCGAACCTGGAACTGAAGATCGCCTACGACGCCACATTGAACGGCTGGGTGCGCGCATTGGATCTGCGCGATAAGGAGACGGAGGGACACACTCAGCGCGTCACCATTTTGACGGAACGCCTCGCCCGGATGCTGGGCGTGGTCGGCGACGATCTGCTTGACATGACCCGCGGGGCTTTGCTACATGACATCGGCAAGATGGCGATCTCCGATCTGATCCTGAGGAAGGAGGGCCCGTTGACGGAGGCGGAGCGCGAGGAAATGAAGAAGCATCCCGTGTATGCCTACGAGATGCTCAGTCCGATCGAATTCCTGCGCGGCGCGATCGACATCCCGTACTGTCACCATGAGAAGTGGGATGGGACCGGTTATCCGCGCGGCTTGAAGGGCGAGCAGATCCCCTTTGCGGCGCGCATCTTCCCGGTGGTGGATGTGTGGGACGCGTTGACTTCAGACCGTCCGTACCGCAAGAGCATGCCTCCCGATGAGGTGCGGGAGATCATTAAAGCCGACGCGGGCACGCATTTCGACCCCAAAATCGTGGAGGTGTTTTTGCAGATGGAGGATCTGTCAGTCTGACGCAGGCGGCTTCAGTGAATCAATGTCATAGCCGTAGTTCTGGAGATATTCCAAAATCCGCGCATGGATATCCTCATCCGGGGGGAGAGCGCCTTCATCGCATTCGGCGGTGTGTCCTGCGATCATTCCGCTGTTCCAAATGTTTTCCTGAACGTTCAACCTGTACCATTTCTGGCAGACGATCACCTGCACGGTCTTGATCTGAAAGAAAGGCGGCTCGATCTTGCGCGGCGACCCGGCGACGATGCTGACGATCTCGCGGTCGGCGGGCGGCTCATCGCCCAACATCGAAACACCGTTCATCCATTTCGGGCGGGCGATGCCGAGATAATCGAGCAATGTGACCGGGAGGTCGATGATCTGCACGTTGTTGCGGCGGACTCCGGCGTGTGAGCTCTTTGGGAAATGAATGATGATGGGGACGCGCTGGTTGACCGTGTATTTGAACCCGTGGTCGGTGTAGATCACAAGCACGGTATTATCCAGTTTGCCGGTGTCCTCGAGATACTTGTAGATTTCCCGCACGTGTCCGTCGAAGCTGAGGATGGCATCGTGGTAACGGTCCACGTCCCATTCCGCCTCCTCGTCGTTGGACTCATCCGAGAAGACCTCCACCTCCGATGAAAAATGCGGACCGTGCGTATCCATGAAATGGGCGAAGATAAAGAGCGGACGATTGGACCGATCCAGCAATTCCTTGATCTGGTCCACCCTTTCTGCATCGGTCATGCGGACCTGGGGGTTGTTCACCTCCTCGAGCGGGTTTTCCATATCCTGAATGAAGAAGATGTGGAGCAGGCGCTCGGCGGCTCTCCCGACGACCATTTGAATGAAGTATGTGGAAGGTGAATTTCCCAACACAGACCGGAGCGCGTCGAGGGCGGGCTGTTCCTGCGATGCTCCGTTGATGATGTCGAAGCTGTCGAGCAGATTGAGTTGTTCAGCGTCCACATAGTAGGGCGTGCCGATCTCCACGGTCTTGTAGCCCTGGTGTTTCAGGATGCTGGGAAGGTGTTCGAACGAATCTTCATCCGAGAGGATATCGGGGTAGCGATACACGCTGACTTCGGCGGGTTCCTTGCCGGTGAGGGCGGAAGCCGTGGAGGCGGTGGTGCTGGAGGCGTTGGGGAAGGCGTTTTCGGCAACGAGCGAACTCTTGACCAGCTCGTCGAGGAACGGCGTGGTCTCCAATTCGTATCCGTAAGCAGACATGTTGCTGACGCTCAAGCCGTCCGCGCCGAGGATGATGATGTTGGGGCGGTTTGCGGAGGAGTTTAGCAAACGGATGTTGCGGCTGGTGAGGTAGGGGTCGCGGGAAAGATAGATCGAGGCGATTCCCAGCGTCGAAGCGGCGAGCAGACCCAAAGTCAGGAAGGATGCGGGCGTCCGGCTTGTCCACCGGATCCGTTTTACAGAACGGAACATCCAACGAAGGATCAGGATGAAGATCAGGATGTAGATGAGACGCCATCCGTCGAAGGTGGTGATGATCCCAAATTTGAAGAGGGTGTAGGTGAAGTTGTCGAGCAGGATCAGCGCGGCAACGGAGAGCATGAAGGCGGCAGGGAGGAGACGCAGGTTTTGCAGGCGTCCATGCCACTTTGGATGTTTGACCAGCCGACCGGGGATGGAGAGCAGTAGAAGGGTTGTGAGTAATAGAAAGGCGAGAACCCCGCCGGTGACGAAAAGGACTTTTGCCTTTTCGTAGAGCGAGAGGGTGGAGAGGGAGGAGGGCTTGGTGACGAAGAACAGCCACTCCATGAAGGCATGGAAGTACGCGCTGAGGACGGTCAGGGTGAGGAGGGCGCGCAGGTTGTGGGAGAGGTCGGGTTTGGATTTGATCGATGTGGATGGCATAGAGAAGCCATATTTTACACCGCCCGGCATGTTTTCGATGAGCGGTTTTTCTCTGGCGGTATAATGGTTTGTATCAGTATATACGATACCTCCCATTACGAACGGAAGATTTTGTTTGAACAGGCTTTGGATCCACTTTCATCGAGGCGCTCTTCATGAACAATGAATTGATCATTACACTTGTCATCCTTGCCGGAGCGATCGTCCTGTTCTTAAGTGAACGACTTTCTGTCGATCTGGTTGCCTTGCTGGTGCTGGTCGCTCTCGGGTTATCCCGGGTTTTGACCCCGCAGGAGGTTTTCTCGGGGTTTAGCGATACTGCCGTTATTACGATCCTGGCGATCTTTGTCCTGGCGCACGCGCTTGAAGTGACCGGCATCGCCGAGCGCATGGGGGATGTCCTCGTGCGTACCGCCGGCGGGAGCGAGGTCCGCCTGATCGTTGCCTTGATGTCGGCTGCGGCGTTCATGTCCCTGTTCATGAATAACATTGCGGTCGCGTCCATCCTGCTGCCGGCGACCTCCTCCATCGCCAAAAGGACCAACATCAAGATTTCACGGCTGTTGATGCCGCTGGCGTTCGGTACACTCTTGGGCGGCACCGCGACGCTCTTCACGACCACGAATATCGTAGTGAGCGGCGTTTTAAAATCCAATGGGTATCGCGGATTCGGTGTGCTCGATTTCGCGCCGGTGGGCTTGCCGCTGGTGATCGTTGGGATCGTTTACATGGCGATTTGGGGCAGGCGCCTGCTCCCGGCAGAATCACGGACCGAAGTGGAAGATGTCATTCACCAGGCGGATTACGACCTGCTGCAAATGTATCATCTGGGCGAACGCCTTTTCCGGGCGCGGATACCTTCAAGCTCGTCCCTGATCGAAAAGGATCTTGCCGAGAGTGCCTTGCGGGAAAAATTCGGATTGAACGTGGTGGCGGTCGAACTCAGCGGCGGGACGTTGCTTGCCCCGGAACCGGATTTCATCATTCATGAAGGTGATATTTTATTGCTGGCTGGACGGTTGGATGAATTCCGTCAACTCAATGCTGAAGCGTATCTGGATGTCCTGCCGATGCGCCAATACAGCGAATCGGATCTGGAATCCGCCTCGGTCGCGGTGATCGAAGCGGTGTTGTCGCCTCGTTCGCAGCTTGTCGGACGGACGCTTAAGGAGACTCAATTCCGCGAAAAATTCGGCATGATGGTCCTTGCGGTTTGGAACGGGGAGCGGGTCATCCGGACCCGGCTCTCTGATCTGAAACTTGCGTTTGGCGACGCGCTGCTTCTGCAGGGTCCCCGCAAAAAACTGCCGCTGCTCCGGCAGGATCCGAACCTGATCGTGTTGAGCAAGGACGAGGAAAAGTCACAGGCTGTATCGAACAAAGGCTGGCTGGCGCTGACCATATTCGGCCTGACGATCCTTGTGGCTGCCCTGGGGCGATTCTCGGTCAGCGAGGTGATGTTGACCGGGGCGCTGGCAATGGTGATCGCCAGTGTGGTGACGATGGAGCAGGTCTATCGTGCCATTGAGTGGCGGATCGTCTTTCTGGTGGCGGGGATGCTGCCGCTGGGATTGGCGATGACGAAAACGGGGGCAACCACAATTTTTGCCGGCGCGCTGACCGGCATGTTGAAACCTCTGGGTCCGCTCGCGCTGTTGCTGGGACTGCTTGTAATAACGGTTTTGCTATCCCAGGCGATGAAGGGCGCGGCGGTTTCGGCGGTTGTGGCGCCGATCGCCATTCAGGCTGCCCAGCAATTCGGTGTGGACCCGCGCGCCATGGCGATGGGGGTTGCGCTGGCGACTTCGCTGGCGTTCGTCACTCCGCTCGGGCATCCGGTCAATATCCTGATGATGGGTCCGGGGGGATATCGTTTCAGGGACTTTTTCAAGGTTGGCCTGCCCCTGACGATCCTTTTGTTCTTCGTCATTTTGGTGACCCTGCCGATCTTCTGGCCCCTAGCGGGTAAGTAATGTGGACGAATTCTTTATTCTTTATGCGCTGATCTTTGAGATATTCGGATAACGGGAGATCACACGGGGAATTTCCCGTCCGCGTCCTTCACGACAGGACCATGACCCGGACAGACAATCTGAGCGCCAAGTGCGGACTGTTTCCTTACCGAGGCATCTGCCAGGGTCTGGTTCCAGTTGTTGCGCGAACGGGAGCCGCGCAGCCCTTTATTGTCCGATTTCATCGAGTCGCCGCAGAACAGAACGTGGACGGAGGGGGCAAAAAACGAAAGATGACTTGGGGAATGTCCCGGCGTTTCCACAACCTGAAGTCCACCCAACACCGGCAGGATCTGTCCGTCCCTCAGGATCTCATCCACCTGAATTGGGGTGGGTTTCAAAAGTTTTCCCATCAATCGGATGACGAACGCCTGAAAGCGACCAACACTGCCGTTCACTGGTCGTGACGAAACTCCCCGCGCCATCGCCTCGGCTTCGGGTTGACTGGCATACGTGCGTGCTCCGCTTGCCAGTTTTAAGCCAACCAGACAGCCGTAATGATCCAGATCGGCATGGGTGACGAGGATGCGCTTGATCTCCTCAGCGGACCGTCCCAGACTGGCGATGTATCTCAGAGTCTGCTTCTCGCTGAACGGCATCCCGGTGTCGATGATCGTCAAACCATCGGGCTCGAGGATGAGATAGGAGTTGGCTTGTACGTTTGGGATGGTGTGGATGGTATCGGTGATTTTCATTTTCGAATTATTCAGAACAGGGATTGAAAGAATCGCCTGCTTTTTTGAGAGATCCACGAAGATGTGGGATGAGATGGTGAAATTACCGAGAGATTATAAAAAACCTGTAGGCAAATGCACCATGACATTACTCACCAGAAACTCCCACGTAAACTTTATTGGCTTTTACAATATGCATGCCTAGCGTCAGCGGTTTTTCGAGAGAGTTTAGAAATTCCTCACAGGAAATTGCCTCTTCTTCAAGGATCTCGATAGGGAGAGTTTTGTTTTCATCACGCAAATCCGCATGTTTTACGTATAAGGGTTCTTTCATCCACTCCTCAACCAGGAGCTTGTCAATGGGTTTGAAAGCAAAGACATGCAAGCCTGCTTTTATAATCTGATAAACCAAAACACCACTGGTGTCGAATTCGATGAAGCCTATCTGCTCACCATTGCCCGCATCTGTTAATAGAATGCCCAGTTTTGTTTTGTTATTCATTACCATTCCTTATCTCGATTGACCTTTGATTTCAGGTAGGAAGTGAATATTCTCACCATCGTAAGCGGCCAGAGACCAATCTACTGAGACTTGCGAGGTAGCTTTTTTTAGTCGAACTATCTCTCTAGCCGTTAACCCACCTGCCCCAGTCTTTAATTGGACGAGTTTGATTTCAATAATATCTGCGTGCTTTGGTTTAATGCGTGTCAATACTGCGTCAACAATTCCTGTGCGGGGAGCACCACTTTTTCCCTCAAAGAATGCAATTTTCCATCCGTTCTTTTGGCACCAGGACGCTAATGCAATTTTGCTCGCTTTTTCGCTTTTGGTGGCTTTATATGTAGCTTTACGCCGTGTTTCCCATGCTTTCTTGGCAGATTGACTTCTTGAGATTGACATGGCATTTTATTCCTTTTGTCTTGTGGACTGGCTAGGCTGGAAAGAACTTATAAAAAAATTCTACCTCGCATCTACATCCCCAGCCACTTCCCAGCCTCTCTTGGTAGATTCCCCGCGGGACCCTGTCTCGCCGTACATTGCGGAAGGGATTCCAAAAACAGCCGCCCGTATTGCTTGGTCAACACACGCTTATCGAGGATGGCGACCACGCCGCGGTCCGATTGGGTGCGGATGAGTCGTCCAAATCCCTGGCGGAATTTGAGGATTGCCTCAGGCAAATAATATTGGTTGAACGAGTCTTCGTAGATCTCCGAGCGCGCCGCGATCAACGGATCGGTGGGGACATCGAAGGGCAGTTTGGTGATGAAGACCACCGAGAGCGAATCGCCGGGCACGTCCACGCCCTCCCAGAAGGATTTGGTGCCCAACAAAACGGCGCGGTCTGTGGCTTTGAAGGATTCGAGCAGGGCGTTCGGCGATGCCCCGTCTCCCTGTTCGTAAACGTAGATCTCCTCGCGCGCCAGCGGACCCGTGATGGCTTGGGAGGTCTTTTTCAATGCGGCATAGGACGTGAATAACACGAGCATCCGTCCGCCGGTGGCTTTGGCGGTGTTGATGATTGCCCGGTCGAGGATCTGTTGATAGCCGTGCTGGTTCGGTTCCGGGATGTCGTTGGCGATGTAAAGTAACGCCGCGCTCTCGTAATCATACGGCGAGCCGAGCTGCATCTCGTCCGCTTCATCCGCGCCGAGGGTGTTGCGCAGATATTGGAATTCTCCGTGCGCGGTCAATGTGGCGGAGGTGAGAACGACAGACCGCTTCTCGTGCCACAAATATTTTTCCACCAGCGATGCCACGCTCAGCGGCGCGGCGTTCAGCGACAGACGGTTCTGGTTCGGCTGGACTTCGATCCAATACACCATGCCTGCATTCGGCTTGGAGATCATGCCTGAAATATTTGCCTCCGCCTCGGTCAGCCTGCGGAAGACGTTGCTGATGTCACCCATCACGTCTTCGAGTTCGTCGTGTCCATCCGCGTATAATTCCGCGGCGGCTTTGTAGATGTTCGAGAGTTCGGTGAGCAGGTTGCGCAGTGTCTCGCCGGTCGCGTCCCATGCCACCTCCACCTCGTCCCAGTAGGGCAGGGTCCGTGTGGCGGGCAGGACGCGCGATTGCCAGGCGTAATTCGATTGCGGCTGTCCCTCGCGTTGCAGGCGCGCGAATTCGCTTAACACGTTGAAGAACTCGCGGTTCATCTGCTCGATGCGGAACGCCATGTCGGTGGCGCGGTTGATCTTTTGCTGAAGCAGGCCGAAGTCCGCGGGGCGAAGCGTTTCGTTGGTCTCGCCGAGCAGTCGTCCCAGCACACCCGCATTCGTCCCGCCGACCTCCTTCATCATGCGTTCCATGTCGAACTGGCTCAGGCGGAACGAGAGTGCATTGGTCGTGGCAGATTCGAGATGATGTCCCTCGTCGATGATCAGGTGCGAATATTCGGGCAGGACCTTGCTGCCTGTGGCGACGTCGGACAAGAGCAGCGCGTGGTTGACGACCAGCACGTGAGCGGATTGCGAAGCGGACTTGGCGCGGTGGAACGGACACGCGCCGCCTGTGCGCTTGATGCACGTCTCGGTGGTGCACGCATCATCCTCAGCCGACATTCGACTCCAGACCTCACGCTCGGTCGGTCCCGTGAGGTTGATCTCGCTTCGATCCCCGCTCGAGTTGCTTAACTGCCAGACCATGATCTTTGCCAGCACGCGCATCTCATCCGCGTTGCGCGGACCGTAATGCCGTATGTTCTCGAGCCGCCGCGGGCAAAGATAATTTGAGCGCCCCTTTAGGACGGAGAAACGAAAATCGAGATTCAACGCCTGACTCAAATTGGGCAGGTCGCGTTGGATGAGCTGGTCCTGCAGGTTGATCGTGTTGGTGGAGACGACGACACGCGTGTTGTTCTGCAGGGCGAACAGCGCGGCAGGCACAAGGTATGCAAAACTTTTGCCAACGCCGGTGCCCGCTTCCACCATCAAGTGATTTCCATACGAAAGCGCATCGCTCACTGCGCGGATCATGCCGATCTGTTCGGGGCGCTGTTCGAATGATTCAAAATATTGGGAGAATGGTCCGCCATATTCGAGGATGGAGGCAACCTCATCCGTGTTGAGCGGTGCGGGTTCCTCGGGGTTGCCAAGAGGAGGATATTTTTCGTCATCGAAGGATGCCGTTTGTTTCTTGGTCTTCTTCGCTTTGATCCCCTCTTTGGCGCGCGAGCGCAGGATTTCCTGGAACGCCCAGTTTGCATCCCAATCCAGCACCTCGCCGTGACGGACGATCTCGGCAATGAGGTCGAGCGGCAACTCGCGGGCGATCTCGAATAATTTATTCAACGCCGCCATCGTGACCCTGGCATCGTCGAGGGCGCGGTGGGTGGCAGGGAGCAGGATGCCGAGTTGTTTGCCCAGCGCGCCGAGGTTGTAGCGGCTGGCGGTGGGCATTAACACCGCGGCGAGTTCGTAGGTGTCTATAACTTCGTTGTACTGAAAAAGCCCCCCTTTTTGGAGAAAGCCAAGATCGAAACGGACGTTGTGACCGACGATTGGTGCGCCGCCCACGAACGCTTCGAGGTCGCGGGCGATTTCGTTGAAGCGCGGCGCATTGCGCACCTCCACGTCGCTGATGCCGGTGAGGCCGGTGATGAATTCCGGGATGTGCCTGCCGGGATTGATGACGGAAGACCACTCATCCTCCACGCGATGGCCCTTGAACTTCACCGCTCCGATCTCGATGATGGCGTCGCGGTCTTGGTTAAGTCCTGTTGTTTCGATGTCAATGGCTACGATTGAATTCATGCGTGTACTTTGCTGTGGTGTTCAAGATTGGATATTATGTTCAATTCGTTTCTCGTTTCTGGAAAGTAGAACAAGTGTATCATAAATGTGTAGGGACGGGCAGCTGCCCGTCCCTACAGGATTCAATCCGGTAGCGCGGCTTTCACTGCCGCGAGCTGCATCTGACCGATCGGTTTCTCCTTCGCCTTTTTCCTGAAGAATTCCTTGATCTCCTTCAATTTCATCGCGGGGACAGGGGCATCCTCCGCGTCGATTTGGATATCATCGCTGGTGAAGACCATCAATGTGTTGATCTCGGGGACCCCGGATTCATCCATTTGTCCGGTCAGGTACTTTTTCAACGCGTTGATCTCACTTTCGATCTCGATGTCTGGCCTGCCGATGTTTTCCTGCCCAAAGATGCGCATATAGGATTGCAGGAACCCTCCGCCGCTCATCCTCCAGCGGTTCTTCTTATAGGTGACCTGTCCACGCTGATGGTAGGGCATAAGGATCCAGACCCCGGCGGGACCGACGAGCAGGTGCGAAGCGGGCGTCATGTAGTGGTACATGACGAATTCGTTCTGCAAGCCCTTGAGTCCCGCATCGATCCTTTCATCGAGGCGCGGGGAGCGCCCGTAGCGGTTGCCCAAGTACATGCCGATCTGTGTCAGTGTAAAGCCGAGCAGGAGCGCGGCGATGGAGTAGATGAACAGGTCCGTCCGTGTGAAGGAGATGTACATGCCCAAGCCCAGCACCACCAATGCGGCCAGACTCGTCCATTGACCGATCTGCCCGTTGAGTTTGATTCGTTTTTCGTTTTTGATGATTTTCATGATTTCCTTTTGGAGATATGGAGTTCTAGGTTGACTGGAACTGGTGGTCTCGATATGGGACGGACAAGCATCGTCCCTACTCGACCACCGAGAGCAATTAATTCTTCAAACTTGCCTCGATGGCGGATTTCATCGCATCCAGCACCTTCGACTCAGCCGCTTCCTTTGCCACGCGGATGGCGTTCTTGATCGCCAAGGCATCCGATCTTCCGTGCCCGATGAAAACCAGTCCATTCACGCCGAGCAACGGAGCCGCGCCCTCCTCGGATGGGTCGAGAATTTTACGCACTTTTCCCAGTGCAGGTTTCACGAGCGCTCCACCGATCAACGCCAGCGGACCGCCACCTTTGATCGATTCGCGGATTTTCTCGATGATGAGTTTGGCGACCGCCTCCGTTGACTTCAAAAGGACATTGCCCGTAAAGCCATCCGTCACAGCCACATCGGCGTGACCGCCGAAGACTTCCTTGCCCTCCACGTTGCCGATGAAGTTCAGGTTTGCCTTTTCGAGCAGGGGATACGCCCCTTTGACAAGTTCGCTTCCCTTGCCGGCCTCTTCGCCGTTCGAGATCAACCCCACGCGCGGATTCTTCACACCGCGTACGCGCTCGGCAAAGACACTGCCCATGATACCAAACTGCAGGAGGTTTTCAGGCTTGCAATCCGGGTTGGCGCCGATATCCAGAATGATGCAGATGCCTGTTGCGGTTGGGAAGGGAGGCGCCAGCGCAGGACGGTCCACGCCGCGGATGCGGCCCAGGCGGAACAACGATGTCACCATTGCGGCGCCGGTGTTGCCCGCCGTGACGAACGCGTCCGCTTCGCCGCTCTTTACAAGGTCGAGCCCCACCGCCATCGAGTTCTGCGCCTCCTTGTGGCGCGCCTTCATCACCAGGTCTTCGCCCTTGTCGTGCATCGTCAGCATTTCGGGTGCGTGGACCACGCGTATGGGCAGGTCCGCTCCACCAACGGAATTAAGGATCGGCTGAATCTTCGATGCGTCGCCCGTCAGAATGATCTCCACCCCATATTCGCGCGCCGCCATCACCGCGCCCTCCACATCCGGTATCGGAAAATTGTCGCTCCCCATTGCATCCAGGACGATCTTTGTCATGATGTCTCCTCTTGTTCTTTGATTTCAACTGTGAAGAAAATTCTCGCACACTTGCCCGGTTCTGATTCTACTCATATTTTACCGCCTTGTACTTCGATGTTCTTTTGATCGGCTGATGCCGGTCTATTCTGCCGGACGGTCTGCCAGTGAAAATAAAAATGTCGAGCCTTTGCCCTCGCCTTCCGACTCGATCCAGATTCTCCCGCCATGCACCTCGATGATCCGTTTGACCAGGGCAAGCCCGATGCCGGTGCCTTCTGAATGTGTGTTCATCTTGTTGAACAAACCAAACACCCGGTCCTGATGTTCGGGCTCGATCCCGATCCCGTTGTCGCGCACCATAAAAACAGGTATGCCGTTTTCGGTCCTTGTTCCGATTTCGATCATGGGATCCGGCTGGTCGCCCATGAACTTCGCGGCATTGTCCACCAAATTCTGGACGACCTCGACGAGCCGCGCCCGATCCCCATACACAGACGGAAGACCCGCCTCCACCGTGACCTGGACCTGCTGTTCGTGCAACCTGCCTTCCACCAGGCCCAGGGCTTCGCGCACGATCTCTTCAAAGGGGACCTCTTCCGGCGGGTTCATGATCCGTCCGATCCGTGAAAGCTCGAGCAGTTCGCTCAGCAGCCTTTCCATTTTTATGACCGCTTCATTGATCCGCTGGATGTCCTTCGCCGCCTTTTCGACATCCCCCTGCCGGACATCCTGCTCGAGATACCCAAGGAATCCGGAGATGGTCACCAGAGGCGCTTTCAAGTCATGCGAGACCGTGTAGGTGAAACTCTGCAGTTCCTCGTTCTTCGCCCGCAATTCCTTCAATAATTGATCTATTCTCGAAATGTCATAGAAGGTGTAAAGGTGACAGGCTTCACCTGCGATGCTCACGCTCGCCGCGGACAACAGTCCCATTCCGATTTCGCCGTTCTTTCGGCGGAACTCGGCCTGATACTCGTCGATAAAACCGCGTTGTTCCAGGGTGTGAATGATGAAGTCGCGGTCCTGCTGTCTTGCCCAGATCTTCAGGTCGCGCCCGGCTCTTTTGCCAATCGCCTCATCCCTCGAGTAACCGGTCACCTTGCAAAAGGACTCATTCACATCCATGAGGATGTGGTCTGCGGTGCGGCTGATCGCCATGGAGACGTAGGTGTGATGGAATGCGCGCTGGAACTTCTCCTCCGAAGCTCGCAGGGCATTATCCATCTGCTGGCGTTCGATGGCAGTGCCCAGATTCCCCGCCGCAGCCACCAGCGCGTCGATCTCGACCTGTGACCATGGCATTTCATTGACATAATCATCGAATCCGATGATCCCCCACCATTCTCCGTTGACCAGGATGGGCACATCCAGCAAGGTTTTTATCCCGCGCGCCTCGAATACCTGCCTCCAATATTCGGGGTATTGTTTTGCACTTCCATAGAAGGGCTTTCCGGCGCTCAAGTTGAGGATCCAGTCTTCCAATCCGGGCGTGTTGGGAATGAGAGAAGTATTCTGATAAATGGGGTTGTCGATCTCGGGTGGCATACCCGGCGCGGTCCACTCATAGGTTTGAGAGGACAAGGGAGTTCCATCCGACCCCGGATGGTTTTCGAAGACATAAACATGACTTGCCCCGGTGGCCTCCCCAAGTTGATCGAGGATGGTACCGATTTCCATGCGCCAGTTCCTTGATTTCAGCAATAATTGGGCGGTTAAGGCGACAGCCCCAAGAATTTTTTCGCGCTGCTTCAATTTCTTCTCGGCTGTTTTCTGTTCGGTGATATTGATATACACGCCGTGTACAAATTTCGGCGTGCCTTCATCGTCCTTGACGACAACCGCCTCATCCCGCACCCATACCCAGTCCCCATTTTTTGTCCGCAGGCGGTACTCGCTGATCGATCTTTCGCCTGTGGTGATGTAGGTTTCAAGTTCCTTCAAGACCCTTGGCAGATCCTCGGGGTGAACCAGTTCCTGCCAGAATTCCGGACTGCTCGTCCATTCGGACGGGTTGTAGCCGATCAGGTTTTCAACCGTGGGGCTGATGTAAAGCGAACTGCCCCGCGGATCGGCAACATCTCGATACGTCACGGTGGTGGTTTTCTCCACCAGCGCGCGATACATCTCCTCCGCTTCGTGTAATGCCCGTTCTGTCTTCTTTCGCTCCCTTAATTCATGGTTGCTTAACACCAGGCTCCTCTGGATCATCCTTGCCAGAAGTTGAATTGCAATCGCAGTCACTGCAAGAACAATAGAAACGGTAAAAAAATCATAAAGAGATGTATCCGGGTTCCGGCTGGGAGTGTAAAGATCGTAGATCTCACCGAAGACAAGCCATCCGGCGCACAGGATGGTCAATGTGGTCAGGAGCGTGGTCATCCTCCATTCCAGGATCAAACTGGAAATGATGAGGATGGCTGGATATGCAATGATCGCAATATCATGGATGCCCCGCCCGATGGACGCTAGGACTGTGACCATCAGGATCAGGACGACTGCGATCAGCCCCGCCCCGGCTCGATGCCCGCCGCGTTGGTTGAAGATCATCGCGATCGCGATCGGGATGGAACTGATCAGGATCACAATCGCATCGCTCAGCATGCCTTCGACGATAAATATCACAATGAGTATGCCGAGGGCAAGCAATACCGCGAGGCTAATCCAAAACAATGCCCTTCCGATTGTCTTGTCGTTTCCCAATATCTCGCTGATGTTTTCCGGTTGTTCCTTGGTCATGATCTACCGTTAATTCTGCCTTGCTTGACAATACGATGAACGAGATTATAATACGCCGTGCCCGGGCGCTGGTGCTGGAATTGGCAGACAGGCATGGTTGAGGGCCATGTGCCGCAAGGCGTGGAGGTTCAAGTCCTCTCCAGCGCACTAGGATGAGAAAATCCCCAAAACGGGGATTTTTTTGTTATGTATGAATTTCCGCATGAGCCGGAAATTACGCAGCGCGCCAAGCCTGAAGTTGCCTCCGTTTAGCGGTCAAGGATCAGGCTGCAGCAGGTTACCGCGCCTTCAGCCTTTGCCAGTTCGTCCACCTGCACACTGACGATTCTATGACCGCGTTCCTCGAGCTTTGCACGCGTCCTTGGAAAGGACGTCGGGTAAATGATCGCGTCACCGACGGGCAGGCAGTTTGCCGCCATCGGCTCGGACGGATCGACATCGATCAGGTCGAATTCTTCGAAGAGTTTGGCGTTGATCCAATTCCTGTTGATGAGCAGGGTGGTGTCATCGATGCGGGTGACCGCCGTCTTCAAATGCAGGCAGTCGCGCAAATCCACGCCTGTTACTGAATATCCGTATCCGCCCAGCAGTTCGTTCAATTGGTCGATCGCGGACTGGTTGCTGCGCGTGGACAAGCCAACAAAGATCTTCCTTCCAACGACAAGCACATCGCCGCCATCGAGCGTGGCGGGTTCATGGATTCGGACGATTTTGATGTGCGGGGATAATGCCCGGATGATGGATTCTGTTTCGGGTTTGCGCGTATCAGCCCCGGGTCGGGTGATGACCGCCACTTCCGGCAGGATGAATGCCGTATCCTCCACAAAGACCGAATCGGGCAGGTCCGCCTCGGCAGGGAGTTCCATCACATCGCAACTGAGACGCTTGAGGGCCTCCACATAGGCGCGGTGCTGAGCGCGGGCAACCTCCAGGTTGATGGGCGTCCGTTCGATGTGAGTGATCTCGCAATCATTGAATCGAGGGCTGACATCGCGGGTGATCGCGATGACCACCTTAGCCTCCCCCGGTGCGGTAGCGGTCGATCAATGCCTTTGTGCGTGGGTCTTTTGGTTTGCTGAAAAGGGTTTCCGGTTTTGCAGCCTCGACGATCTCGCCATCCGCCATCACAAGGACGCGGTCTGCAACTTCGCGGGCGAATCCCATTTCATGCGTGACCACCAGCATGGTCATGCCATCCTTCGCCACTTTTTTCATTACGTTCAAGACTTCACCGATGAGTTCCGGGTCGAGGGCGGACGTGGGTTCATCAAAGAGCATGACTCTGGGCTGCATGGTGAGGGCGCGGGCAATTGCGACGCGTTGCTTTTGCCCGCCGGAGAGACGATTGGGATATTCGTCCTTCTTGAAGAGCATGCCGACACTGTCGAGATTCTCCTCCCCAAGGGCAACCGCCTCCTGCCGGTTCATGCCTTTGACCGTAACGGGTCCCTCGATCACGTTTTCCAGCACGGTCATGTGCGGGAAGAGATTGAACTCCTGGAATACCATCCCTGTCTTCAACCGGATCTCGTGGATCTGAGGTCTGTGCTCCCGCGTAGTGCCGTTTTTTACCTGGACTTGAATTCCATCCACCTCGATGGTCCCGCGGGAGGGATCTTCGAGGAAATTGATACAGCGCAATAGGGTGCTTTTACCGGAGCCGCTGCGCCCGATCAGGCAGACCACTTCACGCGGCTGGATTTCGATGGACACATCCTTCAATACGTGCAACAGGCTGAAGTATTTATCGAGATTAGATACCTTGACGATCGGTGCCATGTCAGCGATCTCCTTTGGCGAGGCGGGCTTCGATGATCCCCTGGAAATAGGTCAGGATGATGGTCATGACCCAGTAAAAGAGCGCCGCCATGACAAGCGCCTCCAGACCCTTGAATTGGGAGCGTCCAACTCTTATGGCGCGCCACATCACTTCGTGGACAAATCCGGTTGCAGAGACGAGCGCCGAGTCCTTGGTCATGGCGATGAAGTCGTTGCCGATGGGGGGGATCGCGAAGCGTAATGCCTGCGGAAGTATGACGCGTTGCATGGTCTGCATGGGCGTCATGCCAAGAGCCACAGCCGCCTCCCGCTGACCCCTGCCCACGGATTCGAGCCCGGCACGGAAGATTTCGCTCATATAGGCGCCGTAGTTAAGACCGAGGGCGATCACGCCTGCGATCAGGCCGGTCAGGACGATGCCCACCTGCGGCAGGGCAAGGAAGAAGAAAAAGATTTGGAGATAAAGGGGGGTCCCGCGGATGAGCGAGACATAAAAAGTGCTGAGTGCGTAGAATGGCGGGAATTTCGAGAGTCGCCCCAGCGCAGCGAGCAGGGCGAGGATGGTTGCCAGGGTGATCGAAAGGAATGAGACGAGCAGTGTCTGACCGAGTCCCCCGGCGATGAAGGAAAGATTTTTGCGTATGAAATCAAAGTCAAGCTGGATCGTGTTCAGGCCAAGGAAACTCTGACCGCTGAACATGTAGACCAGAATGAGAAACAGAATACCCCAGGAGAGGGAAACGTTCCTGCGAAAATCTCGAGCTTTCCGCAACTGCGCCTCATGAAGCATTTCGACATGGGTCTTACCTGTTCCCTTTTCTGATTGGGTGGCTGTGCTCATGACAGGGTTATCCTTTCCCGGAAAGCGTCATATGGGAGAAGGGAGGCGGAAATTCCCGCCTCCCTTGTCTTCAACGTTGGGTGATTTAGTTGGGGGCCTGCGTCAGGTCCACGTCGAACCATTGGAGCGACAGGTTGGAAAGTGTGCCATCCTCATGCATTTGGGTGATGATCTTGTTCACTTCTGCGAGGAAGGTATCAGTGGGCAGGCTGGCGTTCTTGTCGATCGCGGCGGCAAGGTCTTCGGAGTAGACCGGCGAGCCGAGTTTGACAACCGGGAAGCCTTCAGCGATGTTTGCATCCACAACGGTCTCGGACGTCACGTAACCGACAAAATCTTCGCGACCGGCGGCGATCGCCTGGGCGCATTCCTGGTCGGTCTCAAGCGGCACAACTGTTACGTTGGCGGGCGGCTGGGCATAGATGGAGGATGCCGGCAGGCCGAGACCTTCGAAGTCGTTGTTCAGCCACTGGTCGTAGGTGGTGGCGGCGCCGACACACAGTGCCTGACCTTCGAGATCGGCGAGTGTGCTAAGCCCCGAATCCGCGCGTACCGCGATGACCGCGGGGGTGTAGTAGTAAGGAACACTAAAGTTAAGGATCTGCTGGCGGGCGGTGGTGATGGTCATGGAACCGACGCTGATGTCCCACTTGTCAGCCCAGTTGCCGGCCGTGATCGCATCCCATGAAGGGGTTGCGAAGCAGGTCTCAACACCGAGACCTGTGCCAATGGCCTTGGCAACATCCACATCGAAGCCCTGCATCTCGGCGGTGGTGAGAGCATCGGATGGACACTTGGTATCCGCCGGGCGTTTGCCTTCGGTGTTCAGGAAGGACTGCGGTGCGTAGTTCGGGTCGGTTGACACAAGGATGTAACCGCGCTCCTTGATGGCGTCGAGCAGGTTGTCAGCCTTGGCGCCGCCCCCACCGCAGGCAGTCAGCGCGAGCGCCGCAACCAGTGCCACGACAAAAACGTTGTACAGTTTCTTCATTTCTCCTCCAGTAATGGATTGGATTGAGGCAACGGCGATCGCTGCCTTGAGAGTTTTGATTGGCGCATCTCTCGACTTAAGCATAGACCATTTTTTCCAATTGTGCAAGTAATTTGTGTCCATTAATTTCCGGAATGGTAAAATTGACTCATCATGATTCTGGAGGCATATCCATGACCGCTGTCTTTCCGAGCGAAGAATGGCTGAAGGGGTTGGAAACGAAGTTGAATACCGATGGGCGTTATGCCGAGATTGCAAAGAATTGGGAGGGCGACCTGTTCTTTTTCATCGAGCCGGAGGGGAATTTGAAGGAACAACTCACGTTCTATCTGGACCTCTGGCATGGTGCCTGCCGAAAAGTGGAATACAAACCCTCAACAGATGCCCACCCCAACCCGACCTTCACGCTCTCGGCAACCTATAACAACATCACCGCGATCCTCTCCGGCAAGCTGAACCCGATGACCGCCATGATGACGAGCAAGTTAAAGGTCAAGGGCAGCATGGGGTATATGATGCGCAACGTGCCGACCGTGCTGGATTTTGTCCGCTGTGCGCAGGAAGTGACAAAGGAAATCTTATAACCGCGCTGAGCGGAGAGTAGCGAAGAAGAAGCGTGCAACCCATCCTCAAAATCGATCTCACCACCGGCGCAACGGAAGAAATTGTGATTCCCAAAGAATGGGAAAAGGATTTTCTGGGCGGCGCATCACTCGCCGCTCGAATTTTGTATCCATCCCTGACCCCCGAACTGGACGCGCTCTCGCCGGAGGCGCCCCTGCTCTTTTTGACCGGACCCATGACCGGGACATCCGGTCCGACGACCGGACGCTTCGTCATCTGCGGAAAAGGACCTGCCACCGGTCTATGGGCGGAATCCAACATTGGAGGCTTTTGGGGACCCGAACTGCGCAAGGCAGGCTACGATGGTTTGTGGGTCACGGGAAAAGCCCCGGAGCCGGTCTATCTCTGGTTAAACGGAAGCAAACTCGAGGTCCGGAGTGCGGCGCATTTGTGGGGGCAGAACACGTACACAACGCAGGACAAGATCAAAGATGAAGTCGGGGAGAAATCCGCGCGAGTCTGCGTCATCGGAACGGCGGGGGAGAAGCAGGTGCTGTTCGCTTCCATCATGTGTGACCACGGACGCATGGCAGGGCGGACCGGCATGGGCGCGGTGATGGGATCCAAGAATCTCAAGGCGGTGGCCGTGCAGGGTACGAACGAGATCCCGGTGTTCGATCTGACGAAGTACAAGTCTTTGCGTTCGGAGGCGAACCGCAAGCTGAAGGAAGATAATGAAGCGAAAGTGATCCGTGAAGTTGGTACGGCGGGCGCGGCGAACTATGCGGAATATCTCGGCGCGCTGCCGGTGAAGTATTATACGCGCGGCTCCTTTGAGAATGTGGATAACGTCTCCGGCGCGAAGATGACCGAGACGATCCTGGTGGGACGCAGCGCCTGTCAGGGATGCGTGATCGCATGCGGGCGCGTGGTGAAACTGCCGGGCGACAGGACCAAGCGCAAAGGTCCCGAGCATGAGACGATGGTTGGGTTCGGTGCGAACCTGTTAAACGACAATCTGGAATCGATCGTCGATCTGGGTGAGTTGTGCGACCGTTATGGCATGGATACGATCAGCGCCAGTAATACGATCGGTCTGGCGTTCCATCTGTATGAAAAGGGCATCATCACAAAAGAGGATACCGGCGGGATCGAATTGAAGTGGGGCGATGTGGATGCGATCGAGGCGCTGGTGCGCTTGGTCGGTTCGCGCGAAGGGATCGGCGACCTCATGGCGCAGGGTTCGCGTTCCTTTGCCGCGCATTTTGGCGTGGAGGAGGAAGCCGTGCAGGTGAACGGGCTCGAGGTCGCGTATCACGATCCGCGCGGCGTTTCAGGGATGGCGCTCTCGTATGCGACCAGCCCGCGCGGGGCGTGTCATAACCAGTCCGATTATTTCTTTGTGGATTGGGGTCATTCGCATGAGGAGCTTGGCATCCAATTCTTCGAGCGTCATGCGCAAGCCGAAAAAGCCGGGAATGTGGCGCGGCACCAGAACTGGCGCTCCGTGGACAATGCCATCGTGATGTGCATCTTTGCCAACGTGGAGGCGGAGGAGAAGGTGAAACTCATCAACGTCGCCTGTGGTCTGGACTGGAGCGTGGACGATATGATGCGCTTCGGTGAGCGGTCGTGGAACCTCAAGCGCGCCATCAATAACCGCATGGGGTTGACCGCCGCAAACGACAGATTGCCGAAGGGGTTGCTGGAGCCTTTCCCGGATGGCGGCTCGGCGGGCTTTGTACCCGACATTCGGGGAATGTTATCCGCGTACTACGAAGCCCGCGGCTGGGACCCGGAGACCGGCAAGCCCACGCGCGGGAAGTTGATCGAATTGGGGCTGGAGGATGTGGCGCAGGATTTGTGGGGGTGATGAGTATTCCACTTTCGCTGGGTTGAATCCCTGCTTCAAAAAGAAAAAGTCCCGATGCCTTTTCCTTGGCTCGGGACTTTCTTCATTTTTGGGGGTTGACAGTGCTGTTAATCGGTGGGCGGTTGTTAAAAACCATAAATTGATACATGCGCTTTGCTGTTTATATCGAATGCGCTTCGCTGCCAATTGGAAAATCTTTGGATAAGCCGCATTCCTGCAATCCGCGCCATTAAATCCATTTCGCCAGGGGTAATTAGGCGACAAACAATTGGCGACATCGTTATACCCTGTGCTGTAAATTGAACATGGTTTTCTTCAAGCAACTGTGTTGCTGGGTCATAACGAGCGACATCAAGTACGACCATTTCTTTGCCTACATATTCAGTGTGAACATAATCTGACTTGTCTGGGGAAATCCATGCGTGAGGCAATGCGGTTTCGACGATGAAATGTCCATTGGGTGTAAGGTGGCGGGCAGCGTTTTCAAAGCAGCGAATCTGATTATCTGCAGTGAGGAGATTGAATATTGTGTTAAAGACCAAATATACGAGCGGGTAATGACGATTGGTTGTTGCGCTGCTCATATCTCCGATAATTACATTGATATTTTGCCCTTCGGGTTTGGCATGAAGTTGCTTAACCATATGGGGCGATAATTCAATACCATCCACTTGAATACCCTTTGTTGCCAATGGAAGTGCGATTCGACCTGTACCAATTGCAAATTCAAGAGCAGAGCCTTCTTTTGCATATTCTGCGAGAAATGCAGCCGCATCTTCTTCATCGCCGCGCTTGTATTCATCGTAATGTGCAGCTGCATCTGAGCCAAAACTTGTCGCAGGGTCAAAATCTTTCATATTTATTTCTCGACTTTTGCACCTTAAGAATTGAATAATCAAACGGCGGTGAAAGCCAAGAATTGAAGGCCCGGGAAGCAGATCCTGGCAACACAAACCTATCCTGCCAGGGATACGCCAGGCAAGCAGGCAACCGTTTATGACCAATCTTTCTCAGGCCCGGCACATGATCCGCAAGAGAGGCTCCATGATCTGGCGCAGAGTTTGTCCCTGTGTCAAACCGGCACTAATAAACAAGCCCAGGCACCATAATGATTGGGCCTGTGCTGTTCGACGTCCAGACGCTGGGTTGTCATCCAGATCGAGGTGAAGGATCCGGTGAAGCTTCTTGTGAAGAACAGGGTCATGCTGAGCGGCGCGCAGTAGTGAGTAAACCACGGCGACTAGAGCGACATGTCTTTGAATGGCGCAGAAGTCCCGCAGCTGGTACTGGTCCAGTCCTTCGGCCTTGCCTTCCTCATGAAAAACTTCCACCGACCAGCGGTGACGTCGAATTCTCGTGATGCCAGGGGCACGCCAGGATAAACGGTTGCTAATGTAGAAGGTTGGGTTGTCCGAGAGATCCGCCTGACGAAAATTAATCACCAGGCGTTGTCGTCCAAAATTGTGCAAGCGATGGATGTTGCAGTAACTGTAGTAGATTTCATGCTCGCCTTTGAAGGGGATGCGGATGCGCTGGAAGACGGGTGGGTGGCCGTGGGCAATCGCTGCCAGATGTTCCTGCTTGAGACGCTCGGCGAAGTCGCCCACCGACAGCTGTCCGTTTTTCAAGTTGACCTTGTCCGTGCTGGCCAGTGTGCCGACATAGGCCAGGTGGAGTTCTTCATCAAGGAAACGGCAGAAGTCGGGCTGGGTGAACCAGTTATCGAAAGTCACCGGCAGATGGGCATCGGGATGTTCTGCCACCCACTGGCTCAGCATTTTCTCCACCAGGATCAACTTGGTGTCATACAGACCCCGCAGCTCTTCGTGCTTCTTTTGCTGCCTGCGCCATACACCTAGCACATAACCGCGCCACTTGTTGGGATCCGTTTCCTTCCATGGCTCCTTGCTCTCCTTCAGCTTGATCCCGGCCGCCCGCAGCCCCGCTTCCACTTTCTCCAGCTCCACCGGCTCCCACAACTGGAACAGCGCAGGGTAGTCCGTCTCCTCATCGCTGTAGTGGATCGTTACCAGATCATGAGCCCAGACATAGCTCTGGCTGACATGATCGAACAACTGGGCAATCTTCTCAAAGTCCTGACCATAGTGGATCAGCAAGGTGTCATCCACGCTCAACACCCCTTTGGGCTTGATCTGTGTCCCCGACAGGCTGCCCAGCATCGCCAGGCGCGCCCGGTGCAGCTCTTCCAGCGAGAACGGACTGGCTGTCAGCAGACGGTTCAGCGAGCTTTGGTTCCGGCTCTCGTTCACGAATAACCGGTTGATCCCCTCCACTGTCTTGTTCTCGGAAACGATCAGTCCACTGATATAGCGCTCAAACTCAAGGAACGCTTCCGCAGAAAAAACATCTTGATAGAAATGAGCATAGTGCTTCACCAGTTCAGGAAATTCCACCAGAGGATACATGCCTCACCTCCAGCTTTATTATCACACTGTTAGCATCCTTCTCCCAGCCTGGTTTGCCCGTTTGATTATTCAGTTGTTATTAGAATGGAATTGC